>NZ_JBFALS010000003.1:0-396446 GCF_040656295.1 Streptomyces sp. NPDC049954 | reverse complement strand
GGGCCCGCCCGCACCAGGAGTGCGGGCGGGCCCCGGTCCTTCTCGCGTCTACTCCCCCGGCCGCTGCGGGGGCGTCTTCGGCGGGTTCTCCTCCAGGGCGGCGAGGGCGATCCGGATCGCCTCGTCGAGCTGCGGATCACGGTCGGCCGCGTAGTCCTGCGGGGCGGTGACGATCTCGACGTCCGGGTCGACGCCGTGGTTCTCGACGCCCCAGCCGACCGTCTCGAACCAGAAGGCGTAGCGCGGCTGGGTGATCGCGGTGCCGTCCACGAGGCGGTAGCGGTTGTCGATGCCGACGACCCCGCCCCACGTGCGGGTGCCGACCACCGGGCCGATGCCGAGCGCCTTGATCGCGGCGTTGACGATGTCGCCGTCGGAGCCGGAGAACTCGTTGGCCACCGCGACGACCGGTCCGCGCGGGGCCGCCTCCGGGTAGCTGGAGGGCCGCATCCCGCGCGGCACGTCCCAGCCGACGATGCGGCGGGCCAGCTTCTCGACGACGAGCTGCGAGGTGTGGCCGCCCCGGTTCTCACGGACGTCCACGATCAGCCCGTCCTTGCCGATCTCCACGCGCAGGTCGCGGTGGATCTGCGCCCAGCCCGAGCCGACCATGTCGGGCACGTGCAGGTAGCCGAGCCGGCCGCCGGACTTCTCCTGGACGTGGGCGCGGCGCCCGGCGACCCAGTCGTGGTAGCGCAAGGGCTCCTCGTCGCGCAGCGGTTCGACCACGACGTGCCGGGGCTCGCCGCCGCCGGCCGGGGCCACGGTCAGTTCGACGGTGTGCCCGGCGGTGCCCAGCAGCAGCGGACCGGGGCCGAGCAGCGGGTCGACGGGCCGGCCGCCGACCGCGAGCAGCGCGTCCCCGGCCCGTACCGCGACGCCGGGCCCGGCGAGCGGGGAGCGGGCGTGCGGGTCGGAGGTCTCCGAGGGCAGGACGCGGTCCACGCGCCACACCCCGTCCTCGTGCCGGGAGATGTCGGCGCCGAGCAGTCCGGCGCGGGTCGCCGCGTGGCCCCCGCCGCCGGCCGGGGTGACGTACGCGTGCGAGGTGCCGAGTTCGCCGTGCACCTCCCACAGCAGGTCCACGAGGTCGTCGTGGGTGGCGACCCGCTCCAGCACCGGCCGGTAGCGGTCGAGGACGCCGTCCCAGTCGACGCCGCCCATGTCGGGGCGCCAGAAGTTGTCCCGCATGATGCGGCCGGTCTCGTCGAACATCTGCCGCCACTCGGCGGCCGGGTCCACGCTCTGCCGTACCCGGCCGAGGTCGACGGTGATGTTGGAGTCGCTGTCCTCGTCGCCGGAGGCGCGGCGGTCACTGGGCACGACGCGCAGTTTCTCGCCGGTCCACAGCAGGACCCGCCTGCCGTCCCCGGTCACCGCGTACCCGCTCGCCTCCCCGGCCAGTTCCTCGACCCGGTGCTGGCCGAAGTCCCAGCGTTCCAGGCGGGACTTGGGCGGTTCCGACGCGGGGGTCGCGCCCGAGGTGCCGAGCACTCCGTGCAGCGGGTGCGAGAGCCACAGCACGCCGTCCTTCGCGGCGCGCAGCGAGGAGTACTCCCCGGCCTCCACGGGGAAGGGCACGATGCGGTCGGCGAGCCCGTCGAGGTCGATGCGGGTCTGCGTGCCGCCCCCGGTCTCGGCCTCCGGGGTGCCGTCCTTGTCGGGGGCCTCGAAGGGTTTGCCGTGCCGCTGCGGGCCGAACGGCGAGGGCGTCGTCGCGGCCAGCGTGATCAGGTGGGGGCGGGTCGCGCCGACGAAGGCCAGGTCGAAGTTGTGCGCGTCGTACATCGGGTCGAAGGCCCGGTCGGACAGGAACGCGAGGTGCTTGCCGTCCGGGGTGAACGCCGGGCTGTAGTCGCTGAACCGCAGCGGCGTCGCCTCGACGGGCGTGAGGTCGGCGGTGTGCGCGAGCTTGAGCTGACGCAGCGGGTCGGGGCCGGGGTGCGACCACGCGAGCCACGCCGAGTCCGGTGAGAACACCAGGCCCGAGACGTCGCCGTCCTCGCTGCGGTCCACCTCGCGGACCTCTCCTGACTCGCGCTCGACGAGCAGCACCCGGCCGTCGTGCGCGGCGGCCGCGATCCGGCTGCCGTCGGGGGACACCGCGAGGGACAGGACCCGGCCGAGGCGGCCGGCCGCGATCCGGCGCGGCGCGGAGCCCGGCGCCTTGCCGGTGGCGGGCGCGAACTCCAGGGCGTCCTCGCCCTCCGCGTCGGTGACCCAGGCCACCCACTCCTCCCCGTCCACCCGGAAGGTGCGCGGCAGCCGGGCCCGTACGCCGGGTTCGACGGCGAGGGCGCGGGCGGGCCCGTCGCGGTGGGTGACCCAGTGCACGGCGCCGCGCACCAGCACGGCGCTGCCCCGTCCGGTGTGGTCGGGGGCGGCGCCCGCGAACCAGCGGGCGGCGCTGACCGGATAGGGCTGGCGGTCGGCGCGCTGACCGCCGAGGCGCACGTCGAGCCTGCGGGGCTCGGCCCCGTCGAGGTCGTCCAGCAGCCACAGTTCACCGGCGCTGGAGTACACGACGCGGCGGCCGTCGCCGGCGGCGTGGCGCGCGTAGAACCCGTCGGCGTCCACGGGGGTGTGGCGGCGCAGGTCGCTCCCGTCGGGCAGCGAGGAGTAGACGGCGCCGACGCCCTCGTGGTCGGAGAGGAACGCGATGCGCCCGCCGACCCACAGGGGGTCCTCGATGTTGCCGTCGATCCCCTCGTGGACCCGCGCCCACGAACCGTCGTCGTCCGGCCCGATCCACAGCTTCCCCGCCGTGCCGCCCCGGTAGCGCTTCCACCAGGCGGCCTCGCGGCCCATGGTGACGGTGCCGAGCAGGACCAGTTCCCCCTCGCCCTCGTACGCGAGCGAGCCGACCGGCCCGTAGGGCAGGACCCGGGGCGGCGAACCGTCGAGGGGGATCGCGTGGGCCCAGGTGCGGCGCAGCGAGGCCCGGCCGTGCGCGGTGACCGCGACGACCTCGCCCTGCGGGGTCCAGCCGCGCACGGAGGTCTTGTGGCTGCCCCAGTGCGTGAGCCGGCGCGCGGGACCGCCGTCCACCGGCGCGACGAACACCTCGGGCACGCCGTCGCGCGCGGAGGTCCAGGCGATCGTGGTGCCGTCGGGAGATATCCGCGGGTGGTGCACGGGCACGTTGTCGGCGCTGACGCGCCAGGCGCGTCCCCCGTCGAGCGGGGCGAGCCAGACGTCGTCCTCTGCGGTGAAGGCGAGCAACTCGCCGTGGATGTGCGGAAAACGGAGATAGGCAGGCTGTGTCACAAGGGCCACCCTAAGCAGCGGGGCCCCGCTCGGGACAGGGGTCCTCGCTCCGCGCGCGCCGCCCGCCGGGTCCGGAGACTTCCCGAAACGGCCCCGGCGGGGGTGGGATGGGCCCATGGAGACCGTCGCCGAACGCCTGGACCGTGCACGCAATGTCTGGCTGTGCGTGGCTCGCCCCGAGGGGCCCCCGCACGTGACCCCCGTCTGGTTCGTCTTCCGGCCGCGACAGCGGGACCGAGGGGGCCAGGAGGAGGGCCCGCGCGGCCCCGAAGGCGTGTGGTGGATCGGTACGGGCGCGAACTCGGTCAAGGCGCGGCTGGCCGAGCGGTCCCCGAAGGTCTCGCTGGCCCTGGAGGACGGCGAGCACCCGCTCGTCGCGGAGGGCGAGGCCCGCGTCCACCACACCCGCTTCCCCGACTCCGTGCGCGAGGGCTTCCTCGCCAAGTACGGCTGGGACCCGGCCATCCCGGAACGCCCGGGCGAACCGCGGGCGCTGCTGGAGGTACGGGTGCGCCGGTGGCTGCTGCGGGGGCAGCCCGCCTGAGCGGGCCCGGGCCGGGGCGTGCTCAGCCCCAGCGTCCCGTGCGCCCCATCAGCAGCGCCACGGCCGCCGTTCCCGCCGTGGAGGTGCGCAGGACGCTGCGGCCCAGCCGGCACACGTGCGCCCCCGCGGCGGTGAAGGCCGCCAACTCCTCGGGGGAGACGCCGCCTTCGGGGCCGACGACGAGGACGATCTCGCCGCGGTCGGGCAGTTCCACGCTCGCCAGGGCCTCGCCCGGGGTCGCGGTGTCCTCGTGGAGGACGGCCGCGAAGTCGGCCTCGGCGAGCAGGGCGGCGGCCTGCTTCGTGGTCATCGCCTCGGCGACCTCGGGGAACCGGGGGCGGCGCGACTGCTTGCCCGCCTCGCGTGCCGTGGCCCGCCATTTGGCGAGGGACTTGGCGCCGCGCTCGCCCCGCCACTGGGTGACGCAGCGGGCCGCCTGCCACGGGACGACGGCGTCGACGCCGGTCTCGGTCATCGTCTCGACGGCGAGTTCGCCCCGGTCGCCCTTGGGCAGCGCCTGGACGACGGTGATGCGCGGACTGCCCACGGACTCCTCGGCGAGCGCGCCGAGTTCGACGGTCAGCCGGTCCTTGCCCTCGGCGGACAGCACGACGCAGGGCACCCAGTGACCGTGGCCGTCGGTGAGGACGACGTCCTCCCCCGGCCGCAGCCGCTTCACGGACACGGCGTGCCGCCCCTCGGGCCCGTCGAGCACGTAGGCGGCGCCCTCGCGGGCGCGCGCGGCGAGGTCCTCGGCGAGGAAGACGGGCGCGGTCACGCGGCACCTCCCAGGGCGGCGGCGGCCGTACGGGTCTCGGCGGCGAGCGTCTCGACGAGCCGCGCGGCGGGCAGCGTACGGGCCATCCGGTGGCCCTGCCCCGCCCACAGCGCCATGCCCTGCGCGTCCCCGGCGGTCGCGGCGGCCTTCCGCAGCCCCGAGGTCAGGTGGTGCACCTCGGGGTAGGCGGCGGGGGCCTGCGGTCCGTGCTCGCGCACGAAGCGGTTGACGAGTCCGCGCGCGGGCCGGCCGGAGAAGGCCCGGGTCAGTTCGGTGCGCACGAACAGCGGGTTGGTGAGCGCCGCCTTGTGCAGCGGCGAGGCCCCCGACTCGGGGCAGGGCAGGAAGGCGGTGCCGAGCTGCGCGGCCTGCGCCCCGGCGGCCAGCACCCCGGCGATCTGCGCGCCGCGCATGAGCCCGCCGGCCGCGACCAACGGCAGCGGCACGGTCTCCCTGACCTGGCTGACGAGCGCGAGCAGACCGATCCCGGCGCCGTCGCAGGCCGGGTCGTCGCGGTGCGTGCCCTGGTGGCCGCCCGCCTCGACGCCCTGGACGCACACGGCGTCGGCGCCCGCCCACTGGGCGGCCCGCGCCTCCTCGGGCGTCGTCACGGTGACGACGGTGACGGTGCCGACCCGCTGGAAGGCGTCGAGGACGTCGCGGGTGGGGCAGCCGAAGGTGAAGGACACGACGGGCACGGGGTCGGCGAGCAGGACCTCGACCTTGTCCTCGTACGCGTCGTCGAGAGCGCCCTCGGGGACGGGGCCGAGCGGCGCGGCGTAGCGGTCCGCCTCCTCGGCGAGGTGCCCTGCGTAGGCGGCCACGGCCTCCGGGTCCCCGGCGGGCTGCGGGAGGAACAGGTTCACGCCGAAGGGGCGCGAGGTGAGTTCCTTCGTCTCCTTGACCTGGTCGCGTACGTCGTCGGCGCCGCGGTACCCGGCGGCGAGGAACCCGAGGCCGCCGGCGCCGGACACCGCGGCGGCCAGCGCCGGGCAGGAGGCACCGCCCGCGAGGGGAGCCTGCACGATCGGGTGCCGCAGAAGCTCGGTCAGACTTGAGGACATGCCCGCATCGTCCCACGAGCCCGCCGGGCGCCGCCCGCCACCCGAGCCCTCGGGCGGCGGCCGGGAGGGAGCCGGACACGGCCGTGCGGCCCGCGCGAGAAGTTCACGCGGGCCGCACGGGTACGCCCTCGGCGGGCGGCAGCCTCAGGAACGGCCGTTGAACGCGTCCTTGAGCCGGGAGAACAGGCCCTGCTGTCCGGGCTGGAACTGCCCGAGGGGCCGCTCCTCGCCACGCAGCTCGGCGAGTTCGCGCAGCAGTCGCTCCTGCTCGGCGTCGAGCTTCCCGGGCGTCTGGACCTCGACGTGCACGATGAGGTCGCCGCGCCCGCCGCCGCGCAGGTGGGTCACGCCGCGGCCGTGCAGGGGCACGGACTGCCCGGACTGGGTGCCGGGCCGGATGTCGACGTCCTCGGTCCCGTCCAGTGTCTCCAGTGGCACCTTCGTGCCGAGCGCCGCCGCCGTCATCGGGATGGTGACGGTGCAGTGCAGGTCGTCCCCGCGCCGCTGGAAGACGGCGTGGGCCACCTCGTGGATCTCCACGTAGAGGTCACCGGCGGGGCCGCCGCCGGGGCCGACCTCGCCCTCCCCGGCGAGCTGGATGCGGGTGCCGTTGTCGACACCGGCCGGGATCTTCACGGTCAGGGTGCGCCGTGAGCGGATCCGTCCGTCGCCCGCGCACTCCGGGCAGGGCGTCGGCACGACGGTGCCGAAGCCCTGGCACTGCGGGCAGGGCCTGGAGGTCATGACCTGGCCCAGGAAGGACCGGGTGACCTGGGAGACCTCACCGCGACCGCGGCACATGTCGCAGGTCTGCGCCGAGGTGCCGGGGGCGGCGCCCTCGCCGTTGCAGGTGTTGCAGACGACGGCCGTGTCGACCTGGATGTCCTTGGTGGTGCCGAAGGCCGCCTCGTTGAGGTCGATCTCCAGCCGGATCATGGCGTCCTGGCCGCGCCGGGTCCGCGAGCGCGGTCCGCGCTGCGAGGAGGCGCCGAAGAACGCGTCCATGATGTCGGAGAAGTTCCCGAAGCCGCCCTGGCCGAAGCCGCCGGCCCCGCCACCGCCCGCCTGGGACAGCGGGTCCCCGCCGAGGTCGAAGACCTGCTTCTTCTGCGGGTCGGAGAGCACCTCGTAGGCGGCGTTGATCTCCTTGAACCGCTCCTGCGTCTTGGGGTCCGGGTTGACGTCGGGGTGAAGTTCCCGCGCCAGACGCCGGAACGCCTTCTTGATCTCGTCCTGGGAAGCGTCGCGGCGCACGCCGAGTACGGCGTAGTAGTCCGTGGCCACTTACGACTCCGCCAGGATCTGTCCGACGTAACGAGCCACTGCGCGTACCGCTCCCATCGTTCCGGGGTAGTCCATGCGGGTCGGTCCGACCACGCCGAGCTTGGCGACTGCCTCGCCGCCCGAACCGTAGCCGACCGAGACCACCGAGGTGGAGTTGAGCCCCTCGTAGGCGTTCTCATGACCGATCCGGACCGTCATGCCCGAGTCCTTGGCCTCGCCGAGCAGCCGCAGGAGCACGACTTGCTCCTCCAGCGCCTCCAGCACCGGCCTGATCATGAGGGGGAAGTCGTGCCCGAACCTGGTCAGGTTGGCCGTGCCGCCGATCATCAGCCGTTCTTCGGTCTCCTCGACGAGGGTCTCCAGCAAGGTGGAGAGCACGATCGAGACGGTCCCCCGGTCGTCCTGTTCGAAGGACTCGGGGAGATCCTGCACGAGCTGCGGGACGTCGGCGAACCAGCGTCCGGCGACCCGGCTGTTGAGCCGGGCCCGCAGATCGGCCACGGAGGTGTCACCGAACGGCGCCGGGCAGTCGACCATGCGCTGCTCGACCCGGCCGGTGTCGGTGATGAGCACGAGCATCAGCCGGGCCGGGGCCAGCGCCAGCAGCTCCACGTGACGCACCGTCGAGCGCGTCAGCGAGGGGTACTGCACGACGGCGACCTGCCGGGTGAGCTGCGCGAGCAGCCGCACCGTGCGGCCCACGACGTCGTCGAGGTCGACGGCGCCGTCCAGGAAGTTCTGAATGGCGCGCCGCTCGGGGGCGGTCATCGGCTTGATGTCGGCGAGCTGGTCGACGAACAGCCGGTAGCCCTTGTCGGTCGGGATACGGCCCGCGCTGGTGTGCGGCTGGGCGATGTACCCCTCCTCCTCCAGCGCGGCCATGTCGTTGCGCACCGTGGCCGGGGAGACCCCGAGCCGGTGCCGCTCGGTGAGCGCCTTGGAGCCCACCGGCTCCTCGGTCCCGACGTAGTCCTGGACGATGGCGCGCAGCACTTCGAGTCTGCGTTCACTGAGCACCGCGCACACCTCCCTGGTCGCCGGCCGGCGATCACCGGTCCGGGCTTGGCACTCGCCCTGTCTGAGTGCCAGCACTTCCCCGGCCAGTGTACGGCCGTGAGGTACGCCCCCGGCAAGGGCGGTGGCACGGCAGGTCGTGCGCCCCCGGCACGGCTGAGGAGGACAGGACGGGGCAGGGTAGGGCCGAAGACCACGAACGGACAGCCGCGGCTGTCACCAAGGGACGGGCCCGGAGCGCCGGTGGACGGTTTCGCCGGGCGCCCGGGCACGGGAGGCGGCGCACATGGAACGGGAGCGAGCGGTGACCGACGGCGGATGGGAGCGGCTCGCACCGGGGGTGGCCCGGCTGCGGCTGCCCGCGTGGGACTGCACCGTGGGCCTGGTCACGGCGGGCGGCACGGCCCTGCTGGTCGACGCGGGCGCGAGCGTGCGGGAGGGCGGCGCGGTGCGTGCCGGGGCGCAGTCCCTGCTCGGCGGCGGGCGCGTGACGCATCTCGCACTGACCCATCCGCACTTCGACCACGTGCTGGGCGCCGGGGCCTTCGCGGGGGTGACGACGTACGGGGCGGTCGGCGTCGAGGGGCTGCTCGGCTCCCCGCAGGGCCGTGCGGCGCTGTACGCGGACGCGGTGCGGCACGGGCTCGACGAGGACGAGGCGGCGCAGGCGGCGGACCTCGCGCGCGCCCCGGAGCACACGGTGTCGGGCGAGTTCACGCTCGGCCTGGACGGTGGCCGCCGGGTCCTGCTCGCCAACGTGGGCCCGGCGCACACCGGCCACGACCTGGTGGTCGTCGTACCGGGCGCCGGACCGGCCGCGCCCACCGTCGTGTTCTGCGGCGACCTGGTCGAGGAGTCGGGTCCCCCGCAGGCCGGACCGGACGCGGTCCCGGCCCGCTGGCCGGACGCCCTGGACCGGCTGCTGGACCTGGGCGGCGAGGACGCGCTGTACGTCCCGGGGCACGGAGCGGTGGTGGACGCGGCCTTCGTCCGGGCCCAGCGCGCCGAACTCGACGCGGCGCACGGCGTGTCGTGATCCCCCGAACGGCGGCATTTCCTATCGTCTGAGGAATGCGCGCGTACTCCTCCGACCTGACCCCGCCGTGGAAGAAGCAGCGGCCCGCTCCCGAGGTTCCCCTGGAGCGGGACCTCGTGGTGGAGGAGGTGACGACCGGCTTCTGCGGGGCGGTGCTGTCCTGGGAGAAGTCGGCGGAGGGCCTCGTCGTGACGCTGGAGGACCGCTTCGGCAAGCGACGGGTCTTCCCGCTGGCCCCGCGCGGCTTCCTGCTGGAGGGCCGTGCGGTGACGCTCGTGCGCCCGCGCTCCACCACACCGGCCGCGCCCTCCCGTACGGCCTCCGGATCGGTCGCGGTGCCCGGGGCGCGCGCCCGGGTGGCGCGGGCGGGCCGTATCTACGTCGAGGGCCGGCACGACGCGGAGCTGGTGGAACGGGTGTGGGGCGACGACCTGCGGATCGAGGGCGTGGTCGTGGAGTACCTGGAGGGGGTCGACGACCTGCCCTCGATCGTCGCCGAGTTCGCCCCGGGCCCCGACGCCCGCCTGGGCGTCCTGGTGGACCACCTCGTCCCGGGCTCGAAGGAGTCACGCATCGCCGCCGGGGTGACGAGCGCGCACGCCCTGGTCGTCGGCCACCCGTTCATCGACGTGTGGGAGGCGGTGAAGCCGTCCTCCCTCGGCATCGAGTCCTGGCCCCGCGTCCCCCGCGGCCAGGACTGGAAGACCGGCGTGTGCCGCGCCCTGGGCTGGCCGGAGAACACCGGGGCGGCCTGGCAGCACATCCTGTCCCACGTCCACACCTACAAGGACCTGGAACCGGCCCTGCTCGGCCGGGTGGAGGAGCTGATCGACTTCGTGACGGCACCGTAGCCGGATCCCGGCGGGAGCCGCCTGGCGGCACAGCACGGTGTTCACCGAGGCCGAACGGGCCGCGCCGGCGCTCGCCGAAGAGGGCGCCCGGCTCGGCGACCACGGCGTGTCTGACGAGACGTGGGCCCGGGTGCGCGAGCACTGCGACGACGACCAGGTCGGCGCGCTGGTCTGCCTGGTCTCCCTGATCAACACCGCGACGCGCGTGAACGTGATCGCGCACAACCCGGGGGCTCGTACGAGCCCGGCATGTTCGCCCGTACGTCGAGCTGACCCGCGCCTCGGACGCGCGCCCCTTCGAGCCCGTCCGGCGCTTGAGGACACCCCCAGATCGCACCAGCCCCATGAAGCCCGTCCGGCGCTTGAGGACCGAGCGAGGCCGCAGGCGAGCCTCAGTCCACCAGATCCCGCACCACCGCGTCCGCCAGCAGCCGCCCCCGCAGGGTGAGCACGGCCCGCCCCGCGCGATGCGCCGCCGGATCGAGCAGTCCCTCGGCCACGGCCCTCGACGCCGCCGCGAGCCCGTCCGGCCGCAGCAGCGACAGCGGGCAGCCCTCGCTCAGCCGCAGCTCCAGCAGGACGCGCTCCACCCGCCGGTCCTCCTCGCTCAGGATCTCCCGCCCGGCCCCCGGCGAGCGTCCCCCGGCCAGGGCCGCCGCGTAGGCGCCAGGATGCTTGACGTTCCACCACCGCACCCCGCCGACGTGGCTGTGCGCCCCCGGCCCGGCCCCCCACCAGTCGGCGCCGCGCCAGTACAGCTCGTTGTGCAGGCAGCGACCGGCCTCGGTCGTCGCCCAGTTGGAGACCTCGTACCAGGAGAAACCGGCGCGGCTGAGCGCCTCCTCGGCGATCAGGTAGCGGTCCGCGTGCTCGTCGTCGTCGGTCATCGGGATCTCACCGCGCCGGATGCGCCGCGCGAGCCCCGTTCCCTCCTCGACGATGAGCGCGTACGCCGAGACATGGTCGGGACCCGCGCCGATCGCCGCGTCCAGCGAGGCCCGCCAGTCCTCGTCGCTCTCGCCGGGGGTCCCGTAGATCAGGTCGAGGTTGACGTGCTCGAAACCGGCGGCGCGCGCCTCGGCCACACACGCCTCGGGCCGCCCCGGCGTGTGGTTGCGGTCGAGGATCTTCAGCACGTGCTGCTTCGCGCTCTGCATGCCGAAGGAGACGCGGTTGAACCCGCCCTCGCGCAGTTCGGCCAGGTACGCCGGGTCGACGGACTCGGGGTTGGCCTCGGTGGTCACCTCGGCGTCCTCGGCGAGCCCGAACTCCTCGCGTACGGCGCTCAGCATCCGGACGAGGTCGGCGGCGGCGAGCAGCGTGGGCGTACCGCCGCCGACGAACACCGTCCGCACCGGGCGCGGGTCCGCGCCGAGCACCTTGCGGGCCAGACGCACCTCGTCCACGAGGGTGTCCGCGTAGTTGTCGCGCGAGGCGAGCACCCCGCCGGAGCCGCGCAGCTCGGTGGCGGTGTACGTGTTGAAGTCGCAGTACCCGCAGCGGCTCGCGCAGTACGGGACGTGCAGGTAGAACCCGAGCGGGCGCTCCCCCGCGCCTTCGAGGGCGTACGGGGGCAGCTCCCCGGTCTCGGGCACGGGCTCGCCGTCAGGCAGTGCGGAAGGCATGGGGTCCATTGTCCCAGGCCCGCGAAGGTCACCGGGAGTGAGCTTCCGCGCGGAAGGGCCGGGGCCCGCGCGAGGCGCCCCGGCCCCGCCCGGCTACCCCTCCCAGGTCTCGGGACCGCCGCCGCGCCACTCGATGAGCCCGCTCGACTCGGCGACGGACTCGTCGGCGTCCTCCAGACCGGCCCGGCGCAGGAACTCGGCGAGGTCGCGAGTGCCGTGGGCCACACCCAGGTTCTCGCCGTCGGCCCGGACCCGCCTGCCTCCGTCCGGGGCGGGCGGGTCCACTGTCACGTGCGGTCCTGATCCGGCCATGCCCCGAGCATCGCGTGCCGGTCCGTCGTCCGCATCCCGGGCCGGCCGGTTCACGCCTCCCGCGCCCCGGCGTACATCTCGTCCAGCAGGTGGCCGTACTCGCGCTCCACGACGGGCCGCTTGAGCTTGAGGCTCGGGGTCAGCTCACCGTGCTCGATGTCGAGGTCGCGCGGCAGCAGCCGGAACTTCTTGATCGTCTCCCAGCGCTGGAGGCCGGCGTTGAGCTCCCGCACGTAGCCGTCGATCAGGGCCACGGTCTCCTCGGCCGCGACGATCTCGGCGTAGCTCCGGTCGCCCAGCCCGTTCTCCTTCGCCCAGTCCGTGAGGGCAGGCTCGTCGAGGGAGATGAGGGCGGTGCAGAAGTTCCGGTCGCCGCCGTGCACCAGGATGTTGGAGACGTACGGGCACACGGCCTTGAAGCGGCCCTCGACCTCGGCGGGCGCGATGTACTTGCCGCCGGAGGTCTTGATGATGTCCTTCTTGCGGTCGGTGATCCGCAGGTAGCCGTCGACGGAGAGTTCGCCGATGTCCCCGGTGTGGAACCAGCCGTCGCTCTCCAGGACCTCCGCGGTCTTCTCCGGCAGCCCGTGGTAGCCGGACATGACGCCGGGGCCGCGCAACAGGATCTCGCCGTCCTCGGCGATCCTGACCTCGGTGCCGGGCAGCGGCTTGCCGACGGTGCCGGTGCGGTACGCCTCCCCCGGGTTGACGAAGGAGGCGGCGCTCGTCTCCGTGAGTCCGTAGCCCTCCAGGATGTGCACGCCGGCCCCGGCGAAGAAGTAGCCGATCTCGGGGGCGAGCGCGGCGGAGCCGGAGACGGCGGCGCGCAGCCGGCCGCCGAAGGCCTCGCGGAGCTTGGAGTAGACGAGGGCGTCGGCGACCTTGTGCCGGGAGCGCAGCCCGTAGGGCACGTGCGCGGTGCCGGTGCGGCGGAAGTTGTCCTGCGAGACCTTGGCGTACTCGCGGGCCACGCCCGCGGCCCACTGGAAGATCCGGTACTTGGCGCTCCCGCCGGCCCGCGCCTTCGCGGCGACCCCGTTGTAGACCTTCTCGAAGATGCGCGGGACGGCCGCCATGTAGGTGGGCCGTACGACCGGCAGGTTCTCGATGATCTTGTCGACGCGGCCGTCGACGGCGGTGACGTGCCCGACCTCGATGTGCCCCGAGGTGAGCACCTTTCCGAAGACGTGGGCGAGCGGCAGCCACAGGTACTGGACGTCGTCCTGCCGCACCAGGCCGGTCGCGGCGATCGCCTTCGCCAGGTAGGACCAGCAGTCGTGCGGCAGCCGGACGCCCTTGGGGCGACCGGTGGTGCCGGAGGTGTAGATGAGGGTCGCGAGCTGGTCGGCGGTGATGGCGCCGACCCGGTCCCGGACCGCCTCGGGGTGGCTCGCGAGGTGTTCGGCGCCGTTCTTCTCCAGGTCGGCGAGGGTGAGCAGCCAGCCCTCCGGATCGGCCTCGTCCGCGTCGACGCCCTCCGTGTCGAGGACGACGACGTGCCGCAGCGCGGGCAGCTCGGCGCGCTTCTCCCGGGCCTTGGCGAGCTGCGCCGCGTCCTCCGCGATGAGCACCCGGCTGTCGGAGTCGGCCAGGATGAACGCCGACTCGCTCGTGTTCGTCGAGGGGTAGACGGTGGTCGTCGCGGCCCCCGCGCACATGATGCCGAGGTCGGCCAGGACCCATTCGACGCGGGTGGCGGAGGCGAGGGCCACCCGCTCCTCGGGCCGCACCCCGAGGGCGATCAGGCCGGCCGCGATCGCCTCGACCCGTTCGGCCGCCTGCGCCCAGCTCAGCGAGGCCCAGTCGTCGGGGCCGCTCCCGGAGGAGCTGGGGACCGGGTACCGGTACGCCTCCGCGTCCGGGGTCGCCGCGACCCGCTCCAGGAAGAGGTTCGCCACGGACGGCGGACGGTTCTCGATCTTGGTCTGTGTGTCGCTCACGACAACCTCCGGGCCCGCGCCTCTGCGTGCGACTGGTAACGATCGATCGTTGTTTAACTGGCGAGTAACTATCAGATGGTGATCAGAGTAGAGCCCGCGTGGCCTGCATGTAAGGGGTGACCTGAGCACAATTCCTCACACCCGCCCCACGGGCCCCACCAGCCTCTCGTCCACGGTGACCCGCCCCGGGGACGACGAAGGGCCCGCCACGCCGGAACGTGACGGGCCCGCGGTTCACCGGAGGTCATCGAAGGCCCGGCGGCCGGTCCTTGCTTCCCCTGCCGCCGCCGCTCCTCCGGTACCGACCGCTACTTCTCTCCGGTACTGGCCGCTACTTTTCTCCGGTATTGGCCGCTACTTCTTCTTGCCGCCGCTCTCGTCGCTGGAGAGCACCGCGATGAAGGCTTCCTGGGGCACCTCGACGGAGCCGACCATCTTCATGCGCTTCTTGCCCTCCTTCTGCTTCTCCAGCAGCTTCCGCTTACGGGAGATGTCACCGCCGTAGCACTTGGCGAGGACGTCCTTGCGGATGGCGCGGATGGTCTCGCGGGCGATGACCCGGGAGCCGATCGCGGCCTGGATGGGCACCTCGAAGGCCTGCCGGGGGATCAGCTCGCGCAGCTTGGCCACGAGCCGCACCCCGTACGCGTACGCCGCGTCCTTGTGCGTGATCGCGGAGAACGCGTCGACCTTGTCACCGTGCAGCAGGATGTCGACCTTGACGAGGCTGGAGGTCTGCTCGCCGGTGGGCTCGTAGTCCAGCGAGGCGTAGCCGCGCGTCTTGGACTTGAGCTGGTCGAAGAAGTCGAAGACGATCTCGGCGAGCGGCAGCGTGTACCGGATCTCCACGCGGTCCTCGGACAGGTAGTCCATGCCGAGCATGACGCCGCGCCGGTTCTGGCACAGCTCCATGATCGAGCCGATGAACTCGCTGGGCGCGAGGATCGTGGCCCGCACGACCGGCTCGAAGACCTGGTCGATCTTCCCCTCGGGGAACTCGCTCGGGTTGGTGACCGTGGTCTCGCTGCGGTCCTCCATCACGACGCGGTAGACGACGTTGGGCGCCGTCGCGATCAGGTCGAGGCCGAACTCGCGCTCCAGCCGCTCGCGGATCACGTCGAGGTGCAGCAGGCCGAGGAAGCCGACGCGGAAGCCGAAGCCGAGAGCCGCCGAGGTCTCCGGCTCGTAGACCAGCGCCGCGTCGTTGAGCTGGAGCTTGTCCAGCGCGTCGCGCAGCTCCGGGTAGTCGGAGCCGTCGAGCGGGTAGAGGCCCGAGAACACCATCGGCTTCGGGTCCTTGTAGCCGCCGAGGGCCTCGGTGGCCCCCTTGGACAGCGTGGTGATCGTGTCACCGACCTTGGACTGGCGCACGTCCTTGACGCCGGTGATGAGGTAGCCCACCTCACCGACCCCGAGGCCGTCGGCGGGCAGCATCTCCGGGGAGTTGGTGCCGATCTCCAGCAGCTCGTGCGTCGCGTTGGTCGACATCATCCTGATGCGCTCGCGCTTGTTGAGCTGGCCGTCGATGACCCTGACGTAGGTGACCACGCCCCGGTACGAGTCGTAGACCGAGTCGAAGATCATCGCGCGGGCGGGCGCGTCCGCCACCCCGACCGGGGCGGGGATCGAGGCGACGACCTTGTCCAGCAGCTCCTCGACGCCCACGCCCGTCTTGGCGGAGACCCGCAGCACGTCCGAGGGGTCGCAGCCGATGAGGTTGGCCAGCTCCTCGGAGAACTTCTCGGGCTGCGCGGCCGGCAGGTCGATCTTGTTGAGCACCGGGATGATCGTGAGGTCGTTCTCCATCGCCAGGTACAGGTTGGCGAGGGTCTGCGCCTCGATGCCCTGGGCCGCGTCGACCAGCAGGACCGTGCCCTCGCAGGCCGCGAGGGAGCGGGAGACCTCGTAGGTGAAGTCCACGTGGCCCGGGGTGTCGATCATGTTGAGGATGTGCGTGCTGCCCAGGTCGGGGCCCGTGCGCGGGGCCCAGGGCAGACGCACGGCCTGCGATTTGATCGTGATCCCGCGCTCACGCTCGATGTCCATGCGGTCGAGGTACTGGGCGCGCATCTGCCGCTGCTCCACCACCCCGGTCAGCTGGAGCATCCGGTCGGCGAGCGTGGACTTGCCGTGGTCGATGTGCGCGATGATGCAGAAGTTGCGGATCAGCGCCGGGTCGGTACGGCTCGGCTCCGGCACATTGATGGGGGTCGCGGGCACGCAGGGTCCTGATTCTTGAGACGGCCGGCGGGATGTCGGCAGCCGGCTCTGGCTCGGGCTGGGTCGGTCGGATCGATACGCAGGCTCCATCGTCCCACGAGCGACGGACAGCGACGGGTTTGGGCCGCTCATGAAGGGGCTGCTAGCCTGGTCCACTGTGTGTCTCACAGCCCTCTCGGCTTCGAGGCGCACGACGGTGAGACTCCCCCTCCGCTCCTTCGGCGGTCGGCCGTGCTCGCCGGGCACCACTCTCCGCACCATTCATCTGTACCTGTAGCTGAAAAGGTTCTTCGTGGCGAACATCAAGTCCCAGATCAAGCGGAACAAGACGAACGAGAAGGCCCGCCTTCGCAACAAGTCCGTCAAGTCCTCGCTCAAGACCGCGGTCCGCAAGGCCCGCGAGGCCGCTGCCGCGGGTGACGTCGAGAAGGCGAACGAGCTGACGCGTGTCGCCACGCGCAAGCTCGACAAGGCCGCCTCCGCCGGTGTCATCCACAAGAACCAGGCCGCCAACAAGAAGTCGGCGCTCGCGGCGAAGGTCGCCGGCCTCCAGGGCTGAGCCCCTTCACCCGGCCACGGTCCCCGGACCGCGCGGCCGGAAGGTCCCGTCTTGTTCCTCTCTGACCTGACTACGACCTGACTGACACAACCGCCGGCGTTCAGGACTCAGCGGGCCCTCTCTACCGCTCCTGACCCGGCACCCCGGCCTCCACGCGCGACCTGCGTTCGCCACGCGGGCGTGGAGCCACCCGAGCAGCACCCAGCAGCACCTGTCCAAGGCCGCCGCCTCCCCACGGGAGGCGGCGGCCTTCGGCTTTGCCTGGGGCTCCGCCCGGGAGGCGTGGGGGCCTGGGGGCTCCGCCCAGGTGGGGCGCGGGGGCTGGGGGCTTGCTCGGGAGCGGGAAGCTTCGGCTTCGCCCGGGGGTGTGGGCGTGGGAGCTGGGGGCTTGCTCGGGAGCGGGAAGCTTCGGCTTCGCCCGGGGGCGGGGGAGCTACCGGTTCGCTCGGGAGCCCGGGGCCTTCGGCCTCGCCCGGGGCGTGGGAGCTGGGGGCCTGCTCCGGGGGCCCGGGGCCTTCGGGCCCACCCGGAGGCGCGGAAACTGCGGGCCTACTCGGGAGCGTGGGAGCTTCAGCTTTCCCGGAGGCCGTGGGATCTTTTGCCGGGATTACGGGAACGGCGGGACGCGGGAACGCCGGAGCACCGGGACGCCGGAGCACCGGGACGCGGGACGCGGGACGAAGGGGGCTACCGGGGCTACAGGGGCTACCGGCGTGCCGAACCCATCCGGGCCGCGCGGGCGATGGTGACGACCGCTTTTTCGAGGGCGTACTCCGGGTCGTCGCCCCCGCCCTTCACGCCCGCGTCGGCCTCGGCGACCGCACGGAGCGCGAGCGCCACGCCGTCCGGCCCCCAGCCGCGCATCTGCTGCCGTACACGGTCGATCTTCCAGGGCGGCATCCCCAGCTCCCGTGCGAGGTCGGCGGGGCGTCCGCCGCGCGCCGAGGAGAGCTTGCCGATCGCCCGGACGCCCTGTGCGAGCGCACTCGTGATCAGGACGGGCGCGACCCCGGTGGACAGCGACCACCGCAGCGCCTCCAGGGCCTCCGCGGCCCGGCCCTCCACGGCCCGGTCCGCGACGGTGAAGCTCGACGCCTCGGCCCGCCCGGTGTAGTACCGCCCGACCACCGCCTCGTCAATGGTGCCCTCGACGTCGGCGACCAACTGGGTGACCGCGCTCGCCAGCTCGCGCAGATCGCTGCCGATGGCGTCCACCAGAGCCTGACAGGCCTCGGGGGTCGCGGAACGGCCCGTGGCCCGGAACTCGGCGCGTACGAAGGCGAGCCGGTCGGCCGGCTTCGTCATCTTGGGGCAGGCCACCTCACGCGCCCCCGCCTTGCGCGCGGCGTCCAGCAGCCCCTTGCCCTTGGCGCCCCCCGCGTGCAGCAGGACGAGCGAGATCTCCTCCACGGGCGCGGCGATGTAGGCCTTGACGTCCTTGACCGAATCGGCCGCGAGGTCCTGCGCGTTGCGGACCACCAGGACCTTGCGCTCGGCGAAGAGCGAGGGACTGGTCAGCTCGGCCAGGGAGCCGGGCTGCACCTGGTCGGAGGCGAGATCGCGTACGTCGGTGTCGGCGTCGGCGGCGCGGGCCGCGGCCACCACCTGCTGCACGACACGGTCGAGCAGCAACTCCTCCTGGCCCACGGCGAGCGTGAGCGGGGCGAGCGGATCGTCGAGTGCGGGTTTCCTGGGCATCGCCGTCCAGCATCCCACGCCCCTACGACACCCCTGCGGGGAGCGGCACTCCGGAGAGGCCGCTCCCCGCAAGGACCGCGTACAAGGGCCGCGACGGTCAAGCCTCGCAGAGGGGCCCTACGTCCAGGCGCTGCCGAAAGGCCGAAAACCCGGCCCCAGGGCACTCGTGGTGGGAGGGGAGGGGGACGCTCAGGGGAGAGGGAGGGGACGGCGGGGAGCCGACGGGGAACGCGTTCCGCTCCCCGCCTCTCAGGGTTCCTCGCGCCACCCGTCCCACTCGGCAGCGAACGCGTCCAGTTCCCCGCCGTCCAGACGACCCTCCGGATCGGCGAGCACGAGCAGCCACTGCGCGTCCTCGGCGTCGTCCTCCCCGGCGAGCGCGTCCCGGACCAGCTCCGGCTCCCGCATGACGGCGAACCGCCTGCCCAGCTCCTCCAGCGCCTCCTCCGCCGCGTCACGGTCGGGGAACACCAGGACATGTCTCACGTCACTCACCCCTCGATTCTCCCGTATCGGAGACGCGGCACAGCGACGCGAGGACGGCAGGCTCCGGGCACGGCGACAGACGACGATCTCAGCCCTTGGGGACGATCTGGATGTCGAGGTCAATGGTGATGCTCGGCCCCACGACCGCGATGCCGCGCGCGAGCATCGTCTGCCAGCTGATGGTGTAGTCGTCCCGGTGCAGTTCCGTGGTGGCCCGGCACGCGGCCCGCGTCTCGCCCTCCATGCCGTTGCCGACCCCGAGGTAGTCGACGTCCAGCGTCACGGTCCGGGTCACACCGTGCAGCGAGAGCGCCCCGGTGGCCGCCCACCGAGCGCCTCCGCGGTGCACGAAGCGGTCGCTGTAGAACTCCAGCGTCGGATACTGCACCACGTCCAGGAAGTCCGCCGAGCGCAGGTGGTCGTCCCGCATCCGCACGTTCGTGTCGATGGACGCGGCGTCGATCACGACGTGCATCGCCGTGTCCTCCATGCGCTCGGCGATCCGCACGGCCCCGGCGAAGGTGTTGAACCGGCCGTGCACCCGGGCGAGCCCGATGTGCCGCGCGGTGAACGCGATCGAGGAGTGGCTGGGCTCGACGTCCCAGTCCCCGGGGGACGGCAACGGCGGCGGGGCGGCGACCTGGAGCGTGACCTCGCCGAGCACCGCACCCGTCTCCGCGGTCACCACGGCGTCCGTGCGGTAGGGGGTGTAGCCGTCGGCCGACACCGCGAGCCGGTACTCACCCGGCGGCACGGTCACCATGAAGGAACCGAACGGGTCGGCGCCGGACTTGACGACGACACGGCCCCGCGCGTCGGTGACGGTGAACTCCGCCGAGGTCAGCGGACCGCTCACCGGGTCCACGGCCCGGCAACTGATGACCCCGGCCCCGGCCGGAGGTTCGAGTCCCGCGAGGGGCCCGTTGCGCCGCGCGTTGTCCGTACGCTTTTTCGTTCCTAGGCCGAACATCCCCTGGACACCCACCCCTGCACTTCGCCGCTGACTGCTTGACGAATATGCATTCGACCATCGTTGCGGCTTTCGAGCAAACAGAGCCCCCACCAGCGGAATCAGCGGAACCTGCCCACCTGGGCGAAGTTGCCTGAATTTTCCATTCCGTTTAGCGTTTTCCCAGCTCAGACCCGTTACCAGCGGTCGCACCGTCCGCGCTGACCACCGCTGCGCTCACCGGGGCCTCCTTTGCGCCTGCGACCTCCGGGCGCTCCCCCTCTTCGGCGGCCACCGGAAGGGCCCGCGTCCGGGAGACGGCCGAGCGGATGACCCACAGCACGCAGAACGTCCCGCCCACCGTGGCGATCCACAGCGTGGGCCTGAGCCCGAGGGCCGAGCCCAGCACACCCCCGGCGAGCGCCCCCAGTGGACGGAACCCGTGGTTGAGCGTCCGGAAGGCACCTGTCACCCGAGAGCGCAGGGCGTCGGGTATGAGCGCCATTTGCAGCGAGCCCGAGGTGATGTCGACGAGCATCGCGCCCGCGCAGGAGACGAACTCCGCGGTGAACAGGAGTGCCACGACGAACGGTTCACCGCCCCGCGCGAGCGGCACGAGCACCAGGGGCACGGAGAACAGTGCGAAGCCCGCCACGATCGCCGGCCCGACGCCGACGCGTACGACGATCCGGGACGTCGCCGCCGCCCCGAGCAGTCCGCCGATCGCCCCCGCGCTCAGGACCAGGCCCAGGAGCCCGGGCGAGAGCCCGAGTTCCCGCGTCGCGTAGAGCACGAAGATCGTATGGAAGGCGAAGTTGCAGAACTGCACCGTCGCCGACGCAGCGAACAGCGCCCTCATGACCGGCTGGGCGAAGACCCACCGGATTCCGGCGGTGAAGTGCCCCTTGACCGGGCGGGCAGGTGCGGGCTCCACGGGCCGTATCCGGGTCAGCCACAGCGCCGACCAGCAGTACGTCACCGCGTCGGCCACCAGTGCCACCGGCGCGGTGAGCGCCTGACGAGCAGCCCGCCGAGGCCCGGACCACCGAGCCACGCCATCGACCTGGCCCCGTTGACGAGGGCGTTCCCCGCCACGTACTGCCGGACGGGCAGCAGCGCCACCAGCACGGTGGCGTTGCACACGTCGAAGACCACCGTGCACGCGCCGATCCCGAAGGCCACCGCGTACAGCTGTCCCAGCGTCAGCGCGTCGCACGCGTACGCCACCGGCAGCGACAGCACCAGCGCCGCCCGGACCAGGTCCGCGACGATCATGATCCGCTTCCGGTGCGCCCGCCCGTCCGCCCAGGCGCCCGCCGACAGGCTCAGCAACAGCGCCGGAAGCAGCTCCACCGTCTTCAGCCAGCCCATCTCGGCCGCGTCCGCCCCGAGCACCAGCACCGCCACCAGCGGCAGCGCCAGCAACGAGATCTGGTCGCCGACCAGCGAGACGGTCTGCCCCGTCCAGTACGTACGGAACGCCCGCTCCCGCAGGAGCGCGGGCACCTTCGCGGCCCCCCGCTCCCGCAGCCGCCGCGCCACCCCGCTCGCATCCCTCGCCCTCACCACACGCCCTCCCCCGTCCGTGACCTCGTCGTGTGTCAGCCATCCGTCGTGCGTCAGTCGTCCGTCAGTCCTCGTGCGCCGGCCGTCGTGTCCCGGGCTGGTCGGCCAGGTGGGCGACGCGCAGGAACGTGACGCGTCTCGCCTCGGCCGGCCGCAGCGCCGGATCGGTGTCGCGCTCCTCGTAGGAGCCCAGCAACTCCCTGATCCGGTCGCGCACTTCACGGAGTTCGCCGGGCGTCATCCACAGCTGGCTGTCGCCGAGTTCCTCCGCCTCCTGCCAGGCGCGCGGCAGGGTGTGACGCCGTTCGAGGGCCCGTGTCGTCTGCTCGAAGTACGCCTCGGCGACCGAGACCCCGAGTACTGCGGAAGCGGCGGCCGTCGCGGGGTCCTCCGAGTACTCGGGCCACGAGGTGTACGTCGCGGTCGCCCGCCACGGTTTCTCCCGGCCCCGCCCTCCCCCGGTCTGCTCGACGAGTCCGTACTTCTCCAGCATCCGCAGGTGATAGGAGCAGCTCGCGACGGACTCCCCGGTCAGCTCGGCGCCCCTGGTGGCCGTGAACGGCCCCTCCGAGCGCAGCAGTCCCACCAGCCGCAGGCGCGTGGGGTGCGCGTAGGCCCGCAGCGCGCCCGGGTCGGTCAGTCTGGCCTCGCGTCCGGGACCGGTCCCGGCTGCCGCCGTCCCGCGCTCCTGCGCGGGGCCCTCCCGCCCTGCCTCACTCTGCTCTCTCATGCATGTAAAGCTATCTTTAGAAAGGTTTCTTTACAAGGTTTCCCGCAGGGCGTGCGGCTTTCCCACATGCCGCCCTGTGCGCCCGCGCAGCACCCCCTGCGGCCCCTCACCGCCCGACCACGCCCCGCTCCGTGACCACCCCCAGCGCGGGTCCCCGGCGGAGACCGGAACCTGACGGGCCCGTCCCGCCCGTGACGGCGATCGAACCGTGCCGGTCGGTGCGCAGGACGAGCGCCCCGGCGCGGTTCAGTGCCCGCATCGTGCGGGGCGCGGGATGCCCGTAGTTGTTGTCGGAGCCGACCGAGATCAGGGCCAGACGAGGAGCGGTCCGCCGCAGCAGCTCCGGTTCCTGATAGGCCGACCCGTGATGCGCGACCTTGAGCACGTCGACGCGCGGCACGCCGCCGGGCCCTCGTAGCAGGGCTCGCTGCGCCAACGGTTCCAGGTCCCCCGCGAGCAGCAGGCTCAGCCCCGCGGTGCGCACGAGCAGGACGACGCTGGCGTCGTTGGGTCCCTGCCCGGCCGCGCCCGTCGCGCCGGTCGGCGGCCACAGCACCTGCCAGCTCACCGGACCGGACCGGCGCTGTTCACCCTGCCCCGCGCCGATGACACGTACCCCGGCCTTCGCCGCCGTCCGCTCGACGAACTCCGCCTGGTTCCGGGGCTCCCGCAACCCCGTCGTCTGCACCGCGCCCACCGCTCTGCCGCGCAGCACACCGGCGAGCCCCGCCACGTGGTCGGCGTGGAAATGCGTGAGCAGGACGAGCGGCACACCCGTGACCCCCAGAGACCGCAGGCAACGGTCCACGCGGCGCGCGTCCGGCCCCGCGTCCACCACGACGCCCGTACCGGGGCCGGTCGCGAGCACGGTCGCGTCGCCCTGCCCCACGTCGCACATCGCGAACCGCCACCCCGTTGGCGGCCAGCCGGCCACCGCCCGCGTCAACGGCACCGGGCGCAACACCGCGAGGACCAGTACCAGCGCACAACCACAGACCACCCAGGGCTGTCGGACCGCCCTGTGCCGCCCCACCAGGATCGCGACGATCGTGACCAGAGCGAGCAGTCCGCCTCCCGTCCAGCCTCCCGGCCACTCGATCCCGGAGCCCGGCAGCCCCGCCCCCGTACGCGCCACCAGGGCGATCCACTCCGTCGGCCGGCCCGCGCACCAGGCGAGGGCCCGCGCCGCGGGCAGCGCGATCGGTGCCACGGCCAGCGTGGCGAAGCCCAGCACCGTGGCCGGTCCCACCGCCACCTCGGCCAGCAGGTTGCACGGCACGGCCACCAGACTCACGCGCGCGGCGAGTACGGCCACGACCGGCGCGCACACCGCCTGGGCGGCGGCCGCCGCGGCGATCCCCTCGGCCGCACGCGCCGGGACTCCGCGCCGCCGCAGTGCCGCGCTCCACCCCGGTGCCACCGTCAGCAGCGCCCCCGTGGCGAGGACCGACAGCAGGAAGCCATAGCTCCTGGCCAGCCACGGGTCCCACAGCACCAGCAGCACGACGGTCGCCGCCAGCGCGGGCAGCATCGAACGTCGCCGCCCCGTCCCGAGCGCCACCAGGGCCACCGCCCCGCACGCCGCGGCACGCACCACGCTCGGCTCCGGCCGGCACACCGTCACGAAGCAGATGGTCAGCGCCCCGCCGGCCACAGCCGTCGCCCGCAGGGACAGCCCGAGCCGGGGAGCGAGCCCACCGCGCTCGGCCCTGCGGGCGAGCCCCGGCGGGCCGAGCAGCACCGCGAGCAGGAGGGTGAAGTTCGACCCGCTGACCGCCATGAGGTGGGTCAGGTCCGTGTCCCTGAAGGCCTCCTGGAGTTCAGGGGTCACGCGGGAGGTGTCCCCGACGACCAGCCCGGGCAGCAGCGCCCTGGCGTCCGGACTCAGTCCGTCCGCGGCCTCCCGCAGTCCTCGGCGCAGGCCGCCCGCGAGGCGCTGCACGCGGCTCGGCCCGGCGACCACTCGCGGGCCTTCGCCCGCTTCGGCCCTCGCCACCGCCGCGGCGGGCCCGTCCTCCGTCCACGGCGGGCCCCACCGGACCCGCGCGGTCACTCGCGTCGAGGGAAGCAGCCCCAGCCAGGCCGACCGCGCCGAGGCCCCACCAGCCGCGTGCTCCCCGTCCCCGTTCCTTCCCCGGCCGTTCGCGTTCTTCTCCCCCGTGCTCTCCTCCGGAAGGCGGAGCACGAGAAGCGCCGGCGTCCGCAGCGCCGTCTCCCGGCCGTCGTGACCGGCGAGGCGCACCACGTGCACGTCGACCAGGATCTGTTCGGGTACGGGACGGCCGCCGCGCACCGAGGCCCGGATCAGCCGCGGATCCCCGTCGATCTCCAATTCGGCCTCGGACGCCACGTGCTCCTGGGCCAGTCGCGGCACGGGCCCGCTCTCCACCTGCGCCCGGCGGGCCGCCGCCGAGGTCGCGGACGCCGCGGCGCACAACAGCATCGCCGCGATCAGGACCGCCCCTCCCGACATGCGCCGACGCCGCTCCCGTTCCGCCTCCGGGGCCCGGACTCCCGGCAGGACGGTGGCTGTGCGACGCCCGGAGCGCCACAGGAGGAAGACCCCGGCCCCCGCGCACATCGCCGCGCCGGTCGCCGTCCAGCCGGCCGGCAGGCCGAGGCACAGGGCCGCCGTCGCCCAGGTCACCAGGGCCAGGACCACCAACCGGAGATCGGCGGGCCCCTCCTGTCGCGGATCGGCGGCCCCCAGCCGGTGCCCGGAGCGCGCATGCACCTCCGGCCGGTCGCCGCCGGTCGCCGGCCCCGCCCGGCGTACCGCCTCTCGTACGGCCGTCACAGCCGCACCTGCTCCCTGAGGTCCTCGAACCGGCGCTCGCCGATTCCGCTGACCTCTCTCAGTTCGTCCACGGAACGGAAGCCGCCGTGCTCCGTGCGGTAGTCGAGGATGCGCTGCGCCAGGACCGGTCCCACTCCGGGCAGGGCGTCGAGCTGCTCCACCGACGCGGCGTTGAGCGGCACGGGGCCGGCCGCCGCCACAAGCGCACCACCCCCACCGCCGCCAACGGCCGCACCGGACCCCGGCGTTCCCCCGCCGGGCGGGACCCCGCCGGGCGGGACCCCGCCGGGCGGCGGGGCGCCCACCCACACGAGTTCGCCGTCCACGAGAGGCCGCGCCCGGTTCAGGCCCGCCAGATCAGCCCCCTTCTCGACCCCGCCGGCCGCCTCAAGCGCGTCCTGGACACGTGAACCGGACGGGAGCCGCCGCACTCCGGGACGGCGCACCTCGCCGCCGACATCGACCACCAGGGCCTGCCCGCCCTGCCCGGGCACCGGTGCCTCCGCTTCGGGCTCCCCCGCGGGCTGTGGCCGCTTCGCCGCCCCGCCGGGTTCCTCCGAAGGGAGCAGCACCGTGCGCTCCCGCCGTTCCCCTGCGCCGCCCACGTCTCGCGGCACCTCGACCGGCTCAGGCCTGCTCGACCAGAGGTGCAGGCCCGCGAGCCCCGCAGCCACGAGGAGGACCGCCGACAGGGCGAGCACGCTCCTGCGCTCCACCGCGCACCGGGTCCTCACCCACAGCGGCAGGCGGTCCCGCACCGCCCCGGCCCACCGCGACAGCGGGGACAGCGCGGCCGGAGCGGCCACCGAGGGGGCCGGCCTCTCCCCGTCCACGTACGTACGACAGTTCTCTCCCGTACGGTCCGTGGCACGGGAGGCGGGGACGACCGCCTCGTCCGGGCCCGCGAGCCCGGGGCCCCCGCTCCTGCCGGGCAGCAGCCCTTCGAGCCGGAGCCGCAGCGCTTCACGGTCCTGCTCGCGTAACCGCCGACGCCTCGTCAGCGTGTCCGCCCGGGCGGTTCCCAGGCGCGCGGTGCCGGCGGCGGCTCGCGTGGGGCCGTACGCCGGTCTCGTCTCTTCAAGAGTTTCTCGTCCCATGTCACGGACGGTAAGGACTTTCCGGATTTCTCGCTGACGAGCGGCCATTCCTGTGGATTACTCGCCAGTTGTGGATAACTCCGTCACTCTCAGGAGTGAGGGCATCGGTGGCCGGCCACGACGGACGGCTCAGCGCGGAGAGACGACCGCGCCCAGCAGCCCGGGCCCGGTGTGCGCCCCGATCACCGCTCCCACCTCGCTGACCTGTAGTTCCACGAGCCCGGGCACCCGCTTGCGCAGGTTGTCGGCGAGCGTCTGCGCGCGGTCGGCGGCGTCGAGGTGGTGGACGGCGATGTCGACGGGGCCCCCACCGGCCTGTTCGGCGACGATCTCCTCCAGCCGGGCCACCGCCCGCGAGGCGGTCCGTACTTTCTCCCGCAGCTCGATGCGCCCGTCCACCAGCTGCAACAGCGGCTTCACGGCGAACGCGGAGCCGAGGAGCGCCTGGGCGGCGCCGATCCTGCCGCCCCGGCGCAGGTAGTCCAGCGTGTCGACGTAGAAGTAGGCGGAGGTGTCGGCCGCACGCTTCTCGGCGGCGGACACGGCCTCCTCCGCCGTCCCGCCCTCCTCCACCGCTTCGGCGGCGGCGACGGCACAGAAGCCGAGGGCCATCGCGACCATGCCGGTGTCCACGACCCGCACCGGCACCGGCGCGTCCTGTGCCGCCTGTACGGCCGCGTCATAGGTCCCGGAGAACTCCGAGGTCAGATGCAGGGAGACGATCGCGCTCGCCCCTGCTTCGGCGAGCCGGGCGTACGTCTGCGCGAACGCGGCGGGGCTGGGCCGGGAGGTGGTCACGGGCTGGTGCTTGCGGAGCGCCTGGGCCAGGGAGCGCGCGGAGATCTCGGTGCCCTCCTCCCAGGCCCGGCCGTCGAGGACGACGGTGAGGGGGACGGAGGTGATGCCGTGTCGCTCCACCGTCCGCTGCGGCAGGTAGGCCGTGGAATCGGTGACGATCGCGACATGGCGTGACATGGGCTGGAGATTACCTGTCCGGGCGGCCGGTCGGTGGCTCGGGCCCTCCGCCCGCACTCGCCGGGCGGGAGATACCGGGAGGAGTCCGGCTGTGGTGCGACGGTCAGCTCCTCCGCCGCTTCTCGCGCCGGGGCTCCTTGAGGAGCCGGTCCCAGGTGCCGGGGCTCTCCGCCCCGCTCCCGTCGAGAGCGGGTGCGGAGACCGCGTCGGCGGGCGCTCCCGACGGGTCCGCTCCGTGCGGGGGCGCGGTGGCCGGCCCGCCGGGATGGCCCGCGGAGGTCCAGTGCCGAAGAGCGCCGGCCTCCAGGTCGATCTGTTCCCGCAGATCGTCCAGCTCGTCCCCGGAGAACCGGTGGGCCCGGTCCCTCGCCGCCCAGCGCAGGGCCTCCGCCGAGTGGACGATCTGCTTCGTGCGCTCCCGCAGCGGGGCCAGCTCGACCGCGAGCCCCGTCTTGTCGGGGTCGCGTTCCAGCCGCCTGAGTTCGTCGTCCAGCCGACGGCCGTGCGTGCTCAGCCGCTCGAAGAGGGAGACGGCTTCCGCGAGACCGCCGTCCTGCGCGGCCTCGGCCGCGAGCGCGTCCTGCGTCGAGCGCATGGAGGAGCGCAGAGAAAGACGCAGCGCGGCGAGTTCCCCGACGGCGCCCGGCTGAGCGAGGGACTTGGCCTTGAGCGTGGTGTCCTCGACGGCCCGCCTGGCCTGCGAGACCGTGCGGTCCACACCCCTCTTCGCGGTGCGCGCGACGCGCACGGTCGCGTAGAGGCCGGCCACGACGCACAGCACGAAGATCAACGCGACGACGATGAGCACGGCTTCCATCGTTGCTCCTCCAGTCGGACGGCCTTCACCGGCCGTCCCTCCACCGTAAACGCCCGGGGTGTGGTCCGGGTTCCCCCGGAACCCGGACCACACCCCTAAGGGAAATCCCCTATGGACAGGATCGGTGACTGACTGTCACGATCACTCCATGACTACACAGAGTGACCATCGCCGGAGCCGACGACACCTTCCCGGCTCAGGCCGGGACGATGTTGACCAGCTTGGGGGCGCGCACGATGACCTTCCGTACCCCCGCGCCCGCGAGAGCGGCGACCACCCGCTCGTCGCCCAGCGCGGCCTTCTCCAGTTCCTCCTGCGTGATCGAGGGAGACACCTCCAGTCGCGCCTTCACCTTGCCCTTGATCTGCACGACGCAGGTCACGGTCTCGTCGACGACGTACGCCGGATCGGCGACCGGGAAGTCGTGGTGCACGACCGACTCGCTGTGCCCCAGCAGATGCCACAGCTCCTCCGCGACGTGCGGGGCCAGCGGAGCGATCATCAGCACCAGGGCCTCGGCGACGGAGCGCGGAACCGCCCCACCGGACTTGGTCAGGTGGTTGTTCAGCTCGGTGATCTTGGCGATGGCCGTGTTGAAGCGCAGCCCGTCCAGGTCGTGCCGCACCCCGTCGATCGCCTTGTGGAGCGCACGCAGCGTGTCCTCGTCCGGCTCGGCGTCCACCACGGTGACCTGCCCCGTGCCCTCGTCCACGACATTGCGCCACAGCCGCTGGATCAGCCGGAACTGACCGACCACGGCACGGGTGTCCCAGGGACGGGAGACGTCCAGCGGGCCCATCGCCATCTCGTAGAGCCGCAGCGTGTCCGCCCCGTACTCGGCACAGATCTCGTCCGGGGTGACGGCGTTCTTCAGCGACTTGCCCATCTTGCCCAGGACGCGGGAGACCTTCTCACCCTGGTAGTGGAACGCGCCGTCGCGCTCCTCCACCTCGGCGGCCGGCACCGCGATGCCTCGGCTGTCGCGGTAGACGAACGCCTGGATCATGCCCTGGTTGAACAGCTTGTGGAAGGGCTCGGCGGAGGAGATGTACCCCAGGTCGAACAGCACCTTCGACCAGAAACGGGCGTACAGCAGGTGCAGCACCGCGTGCTCGGCCCCACCGACGTAGAGGTCGACTCCGCCCGTCGGGACGCCCTCGCGCGGGCCCATCCAGTAGCGCTCCACGTCGGGGTCGACCAGCTTCTGGTCGTTGCGCGGGTCCAGGTAGCGCAGCTCGTACCAGCAGGAGCCGGCCCAGTTGGGCATCGTGTTGGTCTCACGGCGGTAGGCGCGCGGCCCGTCGCCCAGGTCCAGGGTCACGTTGACCCAGTCCTCGTTGCGGGAGAGCGGCGTCTCGGGCTCGGTGTCGGCGTCGTCCGCGTCGAAGGTGCGCGGGGAGTAGTCGTCGACCTCCGGCAGCTCCAGCGGCAGCATCGACTCCGGCAGGGAGTGGGCGATGCCGTCCTCGTCGTAGACGATCGGGAAGGGCTCGCCCCAGTAGCGCTGCCGGCTGAACAGCCAGTCACGCAGCCGGTAGTTGACGGTCCCGCGGCCGATACCGCGCTCGGTCAGCCAGGTGGTGATCCGCGCCTTCGCCTCGCTCACGCCCAGGCCGTCCAGGGAGATCTGCTCATTGGCGGAGTTGAGCAGCTTCGCGTCGTACGAGCTGAAGGCCTCGTCCCATGCGGCCGGGTCGGTCCCGCGTCCGTCGGTGGGCTCGACGACGCAGCGCATCGGCAGGTCGAAGGCGCGGGCGAAGGCGAAGTCCCGGCTGTCGTGCGCGGGCACGGCCATGATCGCCCCGGTGCCGTAGCCCATCAGGACGTAGTCGGCGATGAACACGGGTACCGGCTCGCCGGACACCGGGTTGGTCGCGAAGGCGCCGGTGAAGACACCGGTCTTGTCCTTCGCCTCGGCCTGCCGCTCGACGTCGGACTTGGCGGCGGCCTGGGCCCGGTAGGCGGCGACGGCTTCGGCGGGGGTGGCGTGTCCCCCCGTCCACGCGTCCCGGGTTCCCTCCGGCCACGCGGCCGGCACGATCGAGGCGACCAGCTCGTGCTCGGGCGCCAGCACCATGTAGGTGGCGCCGAACAGGGTGTCCTGGCGGGTGGTGAACACGGTGATGTGCTCGGCCCCGGCGGACTCGCGGCCGGTGTCCGCCGCGGAGTGCACGGGGAAGTCGACGCGGGCACCCTCGGAGCGACCGATCCAGTTCCGCTGCTGCAGCTTGATGGCCTCGGGCCAGTCCAGGCCGTCCAGGTCGTTCAGCAGCCGGTCGGCGTAGGCGGTGATGCGCATGTTCCACTGCCGCAGCTTGGCCTTGAAGACGGGGAAGTTGCCGCGCTCGGAGCGGCCGTCCGCGGTCACCTCCTCGTTGGCCAGCACGGTGCCGAGGCCCGGTGCCCAGTTGACGGGGGCATCGGAGGCGTAGGCCAGGCGGTACTCGCTCAGCAGGTCGGCGCGCTCGGCCGCGTCCAGCTCGGCCCAGGGACGACCGTCCGGAGTGGGGCGCTCGCCGGAGGCGAACTGGGCGACGAGTTCGTCGATCGGCCGGGCGCGGTCCGCCTCCGGGTCGTACCAGGAGTTGAAGATCTGCACGAAGATCCACTGGGTCCAGCGGTAGAACTCCGGGTCGATCGTGGCGACCGACCTGCGCTGGTCGTGCCCGAGGCCCAGCCGGCGCAGCTGCTTGCGCATGTTGGCCATGTTGGCCTCGGTGGAGGTCCTGGGGTGGGTGCCGGTCTGCACGGCGTACTGCTCGGCCGGCAGGCCGAAAGCGTCGAACCCGAGGGTGTGCAGGACGTTGTGCCCGGTCATGCGCTGGTAGCGCGCGTGGACGTCGGTGGCGATGTACCCCAGCGGGTGGCCGACGTGCAGTCCCGCCCCGGAGGGGTACGGGAACATGTCCATCACGTACTTCTTGGGGCGGGCCGCCAGCTCGGCGTCGCCCGCCAGGTCACCGGAGGGGTTCGGGGCCTCGTAGGTACCGTTCGCGTCCCAGAAGTCCTGCCAGCGTGCCTCGATGTCCGCGGCCAGGGCAGCCGTGTAGCGGTGCGGGGCGGTCGTCTCGGCGGCGGGGCCGGCCGCCCCGGCGGCTGCGGAGGAAATCGTCTGACTCATGGGTTCTCAAAACTCCATCGATCGCATCTGCCCCGGGAAATGAAAAATCCCCTCGCACAGGAGGGGACGCCGCGCCGATTCCGGTCTCTGTCGTGGAGTTCTCGGGAGACTCCGGTGACCGGCAGGGTTCAGCGCGGCTCGCTAAGCAGAAGGCGTACGGCACGCATGGCGTCAGGGTACCGCAGGGAACGCAGCGCCCGCACGGGCCTGCCGGCTCCCGGACGGGGGACGGCGGGTGCGGCAGCCCTCACGGCACCCCGGGCGAGCGAGACGGCCCCTTGGAGTCCGGGGCGGGCCGGGCGGCCCTGGCTGGTGGTCCGCACGCCACGAGGCGGATCGAGGCGGATCGAGGCGGATTCAATGCGACGAAAAAGCGGGCCCCCTACCGGGTGGCCCGCTTGATCTCCTCGAAGGAGGAACTGTTGTGGAGCTAAGGAGAATTGAACTCCTGACCTCCTGCATGCCATGCAGGCGCTCTACCAACTGAGCTATAGCCCCGCGCACATGTACCGCACGCTTGCTCCACGGTCTTCGTGCACTGCCTCGGGGTTCCGGTTTGTGCCGTTTCCCGTGGCGACATCGAGAACATTAGCGGGTCCTCCCGCCGTCCACCAAATCGATTCCCCGGGCGGCCCCTTTGTCCGATTTGAGCGGCCGGGGAGAGGCCCGCCAGCGCCCGGCGCGGACACCGGCGGAAACGCCAGAAGGAGGCCTCGGGCCGACCGGACACAGGCCTCAGGCCTCAGGCCTCAGACCTCAGACCTCAGGCCGAAGCGAAGGAGTAGAAACGCTTGAGCGTGCAGTGCTCGTCGAGCAGTCGGCCGTAGATCGGCTCGCCCTCAAGCTCGCGGTAGGTCTCGATCGGGTCGCCGGTGATGATCAGGGCGCGCGCGCAGTCCTCGCACCAGTACTGATAGCGGCTGCTGACGGGTTCCATGTCACGGACGATGGGCGTACCACTGCCGCACCAGTCACAGGTCCTGCGGTGAGCACCCATCCCTCAACACCGGCCAGAGTCACGGCCGGGGAGCCCGCCACCGCAGGCACAGGCAGGAACACAGGCGCGGGCGGGGCGAAAGGCGGTGGAGTCGAGAGTGCGCGTCCCGGCGCCGGGAACGCCTCGCGGCTTCCCGTAGACGTGCACAGGCATTCCGCGCTCCCTCCCGTCAGGCCCGTCCCCCTACCGGCCGTCCGATTCTGCCACGGCCACCACGGCCGGGGCAGCGGCGATGAAATACCAGTCAGGACACGGTATGGAGGGTGTCGGGCCCCTCCGGCCTCCGGACACTACCCATGAGGGAAGGGATGCATCCCCCGACTTGCCCAAGGAGAAGGATCTTGATGCGAACCTCCGGGCACCGAGCCGGCCCCTGGGCCTCAGCCCGAAGCCCGCACCGTGCCGCACTGCGCACGCGCATCCCTGCCACCCCCGTCCGCCGACGATCGGCGGGGAAACGAAACAGCCCCACCCGACACTGTCGGATGAGGCTGGATCGTCCATCACTGTGGAGCTAAGGAGAATTGAACTCCTGACCTCCTGCATGCCATGCAGGCGCTCTACCAACTGAGCTATAGCCCCGCGTGTTCTTCCCGTCCTGCGGGCCGAACAAGAAGAACTTTAGCCTGTGACCTGCCGGAAAGTGAAATCCGGTGCCGCGGCGTCCGCCACCGGCACGGACCGCTGCGGGACCGGCCCCGTGCGGGGCCGCCGACCGGCTCATGACCGAGGTCAGGTGTCGTCGCCGAGGACCGGCTCGGGCAGGGTGCCGGCGTTGTGTTCCAGCAGCCGCCAGCCGCGGGCGCCCTCGCCCAGGATCGACCAGCAGCAGTTCGAGAGGCCGCCGAGGCCCTCCCAGTGGAAGGGATCGAGACCGATGAGCCGGCCGATCGTGGTGCGGATGGTGCCGCCGTGGCTGGCGACCACGAGGGTGCCGTCCCGCGGAAGCTTCTCGGCGTGGCGAAGGACGACGGGGGCCGCCCGGTCGGCGACCTCGGTCTCCAGTTCGCCGCCGCCCCTGCGGACCGGTTCGCCGCGCTTCCACGCCGCGTACTGGTCGCCGTGCCGGGCGATGATCTCGTCGTGGGTCAGCCCCTGCCAGTCACCCGCGTAGGTCTCACGCAGTCCCTTGTCGTGGGTGACGGTGAGGCCGGTCACGGCGGCCAGTTCGTCGGCGGTGGCGACGGCCCGGCCCAGGTCGGAGGCGATGATCGCGTCCGGGTTGAGCGAGGCGAGCAGCCGGGCCGCGCGGCGCGCCTGGGAGACGCCGGTCACCGTCAGGGGGACATCGGTGTCGCCCTGGAAGCGGCGCTCCAGGTTCCAGGCGGTCTGGCCGTGCCGCCAGAGGATGATCCGGCGGCCCCTCGGCTCGGTGGCTGCGGTCACCGCACCCCTCCGTCGAGCTCCACTCCGTCGAAGTTCTGGTACTCGGGGTAGTCCTCGGACGCCTCTTCGGCGACGGAGCGCTGGGCCGCGTACTCGGCGGCCTTGCCGCGCGTGGCCTTCGCCTCGGCGGGCAGGTCGATCTCGGGGCAGTCCTTCCAGAGCCGTTCGAGCGCGTAGAAGACCCGCTCCTCGGCGTGCTGCACGTGCACGACGATGTCGACGTAGTCGAGCAGGATCCAGCGGGCGTCGCGGTCGCCCTCGCGGCGGACCGGCTTGGCGTCGAGCTCCTTGGAGAGGCGCTCCTCGATGGCGTCGACGATCGACTTGACCTGGCGGTCGTTGGGGGCGGAGGCCAGCAGAAAGGCGTCCGTGATCGACAGCACATCGCTGACGTCGTAAGCGATGATGTCGTGGGCGAGCTTGTCGGCGGCGGCCTGGGCGGCGGCCTTGATCAGCTCGGTGGAGCGGTCCGTAGCGGTCACTGCACAGCTTTCGGGTAGGAGGACAGTCCCTCCCAGGGTCTCACGCTCCGGACGTGCGCCTCCCGCCCGTTTCGGCGGGCGGCACACAGGGGCCACGGGAGCGGGCAAACGGGACCGGGGCCCACCGGATGTCCCCGGTAGGCCCCGGCACGTGGGACCCGGCGCATGGGCCCCGAGGCAGGCACACCACTGAGTGGCTCCGGTCGCCCGCGCGCCCCGTCGCTCCGCTCAGTCCGCCTCGGGCTTGTAGTCGGAACCGAGGACCACCGACACGTCGCCGTTGGTGACCTTGCCCTGAGTGACGACGGAGTCCGGGAGGCCCAGGGTCCGGGCGACCTCGACGGCCTGCTCCTTGCTCTTCGCGTCGGCGTAGAGCACCCGCGAGTCGGCGACCGTGCCGGTCGTGCTGCCGTCGAGGAAGGTGTAGCCGCCGTTGAGCAGGGTGACCCGGGCCTTCTGGGTGGCGGACTTGTCGCCGGTCGCGTTCTTCACGCCGACCCGGATGCTGTCCGAGGCCCCGTCCGGGGCGGGCTTCACGGTGCCGCCGAGCACGTCCTTGACGATGTCCTCGGTCGTGGACTCGCTGAGGGAGCCGTCGCCGCGCACCGACAGGACCTTGGAGCTGTAGTCACCGGCCTTGGCCAGTCCGGACAGCTTGGCGAGGAAGGCGCCCAGGTCCTTCTCGGTGAGGGAGGGGTCGAGGATCTGGGCCAGCGACTGGACCGTGACCGTGGCGGACTTGGGGTCGCTGGAGATCTTGCGCAGCACTCCGCGCATGACGTCCCCGAAGCGCTTGAGCTGGGCGCTCTCCGGTTCACCGGGCGCCCGGTAGGTCGCGTACGCGACGGCCATCGCCCCGCTCAGGCTCTGTGCCCGCCCCTTGTGGACGAGCGGTTCCGCGTCCTTCTTGGTGTCCGGGACGTCGGTGTCGGTGTCGACCTCGATCGAGCCGACGAGTTCCACGAGGTTGTTGAGGTACGGGGTGTCCAGCCGCCAGGTGCCCTGGATGTCCGTGCCGAGCAGTCCGTCGAGCGCCTCGCCGGTGCCGCTGGAGCCGTCGTCGTCCACGGACTTGCCGAGCGTCGTCGGGTTGCCGTCCTCGTCGCTGAGCGCGAGGTCGTTGGGCAGCAGGACGCCCGTTCCGCGCTTCGTCGTGGTGTTGTCGACCAGCAGCATGGTCGAGGTACCGCTCTTCTTCGTGTTGTGCAGGTGGACGACGATCACGTCGCGCTTCTGCGGGCCCGTCGCGTCGGCGCCGCCGCCGGCCGGACTCGACGTGCCGGGAAGCTTTCCGGCGTACCAGAGGTAGCCCACGCCTCCCACCACGACGAGCGCGAGGACGACGACCAGGGCTATGACCCGGCTGCGCCCCCTTCGCCTGGCCTCCTCGCGGCGTTCGGTGCGGCTCTCGGTGAACTTGAGCCAGTCGATGACGTCTTCGGACTGCTCCGTGGGCTCCTCGATGAAGGAGAACATCTCGGTGCGGTAGTCGCGCGCCTCTTCGTCGGTGTCCGTGGCCGAACCGGCGGAACCCGTGGAACCGGCGGAACCGGTGCGCCCTCGCTTCGTCGGCGCGAAGGACTCGGCGGCGCCTGCGGCCGGGCCGCCGCCCGCTGTACCGCCCCCCGTCCCAGGGGAACCCGCGTACCCGGGCTCCTGGAGCCCGGCCTCCGGATCACGCGTCCCTGCGGGGGGCCCGGCGGCCCCGGAATGCGGCCCGTTCGCACCCTCCTGCCGGGCCCCGGCCCCGCCGGTGTCGCCCTCCCGGCCGTAGGGGGTGCCGGGGCCGTTCCCGTACGGCGCGTCGCCGGGGCCGCTCCCGTAGGGCGGCGTGCCCTGGGCCGGGACCTGGTGGCCGTACGACGTCCCGTAGGACGGTCCGTACGACTCGTACCCCTCCTGTCCCCCGTACCGCGCGCCCTGTTGTCCGGTCCCGTACGGGTCGTACGAGGAGCCGTAGGAGTCCTGCGGGGGCGGTCCGGGCTGCTGGGGAGGTACTCGGGGCTGCTGCCCGGTGGCGTAGGGGTCGTAGCCCCCCTGGCCGCCGTCGTAGCCCCCCTGGCTTTCGTACCCCTCGGGTCCCCCGTACTGCGGGCGCCGGTCCTGTACGCCGGTCTGGGACTGTCCGGGGGGCGGGACCTGCTGGTAGACCGGGCGGCCGTACTCGTCGTAGCCGACGATCTCGTAGCTGTCGGCCCCGTAGTCACCGCCGTCGTACGGCGGGTACGGGTTGTCTCGGTCGTTCACCGGTGCCCCTCTCGGCTACTCGCCGCGGTACAGCTCTCGCTTGTCGATGTAACGCACCACGCCGTCCGGCACCAGATACCAGACCGGAGCCCCCTTGGCGACTCGCGCCCGGCAGTCCGTGGAGGAAATGGCCAGCGCCGGGACCTCCACGAGGGAGACGCCGCCCTCCGGGAGCCCGGCGTCGGTGAGCTGGTGGCCGGGACGGGTCACGCCGATGAAGTGGGCGAGGGAGAACAGTTCCTCGGCGTCCCGCCAGGTCAGGATCTGTCCCAGGGCGTCGGCCCCGGTGATGAAGAACAGTTCGGTACCGGGGTTGAGCGCGCGCAGATCACGCAGGGTGTCGTTGGTGTACGTCGGTCCGCCGCGGTCGATGTCGATCCGGCTGACCGAGAACTGCGGGTTCTCCGCCGTCGCGATGACCGTCATGAGGTAGCGGTCCTCGGCGGGGGTGACCTTCTTGTGGCTCTTCTGCCAGGGCTGGCCGGTGGGGACGAAGACGACCTCGTCCAGACCGAACTGCGACGCGACCTCGCTCGCGGCCACCAGGTGGCCGTGGTGGATCGGGTCGAAGGTGCCGCCCATGACGCCGAGCCGGCGTTTCACGGTGCTGATCGTGCCGCCTGCCGGACTGCTGACCGGGCCAGTGGGCATGTCCTGCTCTCCCATGCGTGCAGAGCCTACTGTCCCGGTCTCCCGGCCCCCGCAGCGCGGTTCAGCGGTCGCGGTTGAAGCGGGTGGTGATCCACAGCAGCAGGAGAAGCGCGATGAACGCGCCGCCGCCGGTGACGTACGGGCTGAGGCTTTCGTGGTTGCCGCCGTGTTCGCCCCCCTCGGCAGCGAGGGTGACCAGCTGGGCAGCGGTGCTGTGGAGGCTCATCGTCGGCAGGACCTATCCGGTGGTGGGGGCGGGCAGTAACTTGTGGCCCATCGTAAGCGGGGCCCTCGCGGCTGCTCACGCCGACTCAGGTGTCCTGCCGCGCGGGTCGGCCGAATGCCGACGGCCCGTCACGGCTCCGGCGCGTGGCGACCGGTGCGCCAGACGGCTCCGGGCGGCCGGAGCGCCGGTGCGGGCGCGGCGGGCGTGCTCGCCCCGCCGGACCCGGCGGGGGTGCGGCTCAGTCGTCCGGTCCGGCCGTCGTCCCGGGCTCCGCCGTCGCGGCGGCGGACCGCGCGGTCGCCTGCCCGGGGACGGGGCCGGGGTCGGCGGCGGTACGGGGGGCCTCGTCCGGCGCGGGCTCCTCGGTGCCGCCGGGCGGCCTGCGGTAGCCGTGGAGCAGGAGCCAGGCCATGAAGACCGCGCCCAGGATCATGACCACGAGCAGGATGCGCAGGAAGTTACCGGCCCCCGGTTGGTCCGAGACCACCGCCAGCAACGTGGTGCCGCTGTGCCCTGTGTACGCCATGAGGGTGACTCCTTCGGTGTGCTGCGCACCCACGGTAGACCGCGACGGATGGATCGCTCCGGCCGCCCCGCCCCACTTTTCCTTTCCATGACCTCCATGACCTCCCTGACCTCCCTGAACTCCACGACCTCCCTGACCCGGGCACCGCGGCCGCCCTCCCTCCGCCTCCGGAGCCTTCATCTTTGAGCCGGAGCCCGAGCCGGAGCCGGAGCCGGACTCCGAGCCGTAGCCGTAGCCGCCGGAGACGGGCTGTCCTGTTCGATGCCTCTCCGCTGTCGGCGGTGCCGTCTAGGGTGGGAGGGCTCCCGGGGCGTGCGGCGCTCCCGGGGCGGCCGGTACGACGCGACCAGGGGGACCGCGATGACGGACAGCCAGCACACCCACGTACCCGCGCGCGAACGCCGGGCCTTCCCGGGGATCTCGGCCCGGGCCTACGAACATCCGGCGGACCGCTCGGCCCTGGTGGCGCTGCGGCGGCTGACCGGTTTCGACACCGTCTTCAAGGCACTGAGCGGTCTGCTGCCCGAGCGCAGTCTGCGGCTGCTGTTCCTTTCGGACTCGGTGCGCGTGGGCGAGGAGCAGTTCGCCCATCTGCACCTGATGCTCACGGACGCGTGCCGCGTCCTGGACCTGGAGAAGGTCCCGCCGATGTACGTGAGCCAGGACCCGCGGCCGAACGCGATGTGCGTGGGGATGGACGAGCCGATCATCGTGGTGACCACGGGCCTCGTCGAGCTGTTGGACGAGGAGGAGATGCGGGCCGTCGTGGGCCACGAGGTGGGGCACGCGCTGTCCGGCCACTCCGTCTACCGCACGATCCTGCTGTTCCTGACCACGATGGCGCTCAAGGTCGCGTGGATCCCGCTCGGCAACGTCGCGATCATGGCGCTCGTCACCGCGCTGCGCGAGTGGTTCCGCAAGTCCGAGCTGTCCGCGGACCGGGCGGGTCTGCTGGTGGGTCAGGATCTCGGCGCCTCGATGCGCGGGCTCATGAAGATCGCCGGCGGCAACCATCTGCACGAGATGAACACCGAGGCGTTCCTCAAGCAGGCCGAGGAGTACGAGGCGGGCGGTGACCTGCGGGACTCGGTCCTGAAGATCCTCAACGTGCTGCCGCGTTCGCACCCGTTCACCACGGTCCGGGCCGCGGAGCTGAAGCGCTGGGCCGCGACCCGCGACTACCAGCGGATCATGGACGGGCACTATCCGCGCCGGGACGAGGACCGCACGACCTCGGTCGGTGAGTCCTTCCGGCAGTCGGCGAGCAGTTACGCGGAGGACGTCCGCACGAGCAAGGACCCGCTCATGAAGCTGGTCTCCGATCTCGCGGGCGGGGCGGGCGATCTCGGCGGGAAGGTCCGGGACCGCTTCGGCGGCTTCGGCGGCCGGCGCGGTTCCTCCGACGAGGGCGGCGGGGCCCCGGGCGAGGGCAAGGAAGGCCGCGACGGCTCCTGGGGCGACGGCGCGACGGACGGCTGAGGACGGCCCGCCCCGCGCGGCTCCGCCCCAGCCCACCGGCCACAGCGGGTCGCCCCGCTCACCCCGCCCGGTGCCCTCCTGGCAGGACCGGCTGGGCAGCGTCCGCGAGCGTCCCGCACAGGGCGGCGGAGCCGTCCGGGGCGTAGGGGTTGGTGCCCTCCGAGGGGCCGCCGCTCGTGGCCTTGTGCCCGGCCAGGACCGGCCGGAGCCGGCTCGCGGAGTCGGCGGCGCAGTCCAGCGGTCCGGCCTGGAGCGAGGAGATCAGCAGCTCGGTGCGGTGGCTGCGCAGATCCGTCGGGTCGAAGCGGAAGTGCATCTCCCGTCGCACGGTGAGCAGGGAGGCCAGGCCCGCCGCGGCCGGGTCCTTGCCCCCCGCGCCGGCCTCGCGCGCGTCCGCCCCGGCCGGCCGGACGGCGTAGGCGAAGGTGTGGTCCGAGGTGATCTCTAGCATCCCGCCCCGTTCCTCGAAGCGCACCGTGCCCTGGACGCGGGCCGGGACGTGCGGGTCGGCGAGGACCGCCTGGTGGGGGTCGAGCCGGGTCAGCCAGCCGGTCGCCGCGTGCCGGCCGTCGGCGCGGGGGCGTTGCAGGCTGTGGTCGAACTGGTCGAGCTGACGGGAGTCCAGCAGCATGCGCACCCGGCGGTCGCTGCGGCCGGACAGCACCTGCGGGTCGAGCGAGGAGCGGACCAGGTAGTCCTTGGCGATGGTCAGCGCCGACTGGACCTGGACCTGCGTGTAGTGCTCGGTGGCGCGCGGGGTCGGCAGCGTGATGCCGGCCGCGCCCACCCCGAAGGAGGCCGCGGGGCTGTGCGCGTAGAGGCTCCTCACGTCGGCCACGCCGGGGACGGTGTCCTGCGGGACGAGAGGGATGACGGTCGTGCGCAGCGGTTCGGCGCGCCGGGCGGAGGGGGAGTTCGCGGTGACCTCGCCCGTGCGCACGCCCATGAACACGGCGGTGCCGAAGGCCAGGGCGATGAGGACCACGAGCACGACCAGCTGCCGGTTGAGCCCCCGGCCGACGCGGCGGCGGACGGCGGGGGCGTGCTCGCGCAGCCGCTCGTTGGCGGAGAACTCCTGGAGCCGGGCAGCGTTGACGAACGATTCGTCGAAGACGACGGACCGGTACTCTTCCTCGCTCCCCTCGGGGGGTATGCCCTCGGGGGGTTCCGCTGCCCCTGCCATACCTTCAGAGTAGGTCCCCGCGGGTGGCGGTAAACGCGGCGGTGGGGGTCGGCTTCCGGCCGGACCGCTGCGCGCGGCTCAGGGCGTGCGGGGCGCGGCGGAGGCCACGGGACGGGAGTGGCCGGGTGAGGCGGAGGGTGCTTCGGCGGAGGAGAGGGCGCTCTGTTCGGCGCCCTGCTCGACGCCGGTCGGGGCGGGGGGCCGCACGCCGGGGTCCTTCGGGTCCGAGGCTCCCCGGTAGACGGCGGAGACGGCGAGGGCCACCATGCCGACCCCGAGCAGCAGGGCGAGCATCCAGGCGACCGGCCGGTGCCAGCGGATGCGGCCGCTGTGGCCGCCGAACCGCCGGTGACCGCCGTCGCGGTACTCGTCGTACTCCTCGCCGACGTCGTAGGCGGCGTACGGGTCGTGGCCGCGGTCCTCGCCGGCCGGGCCGAATCCGGGCCCTTCCTCGTACTCCCCGTCCGGGGTGCGGCCCCGGGCGCGGGCCTTGGCCTCCGCCTCGGCGCGGGCCTCGGCGGCGGCGAGCAGGCGCTCCACGGCGGAGGGCTCGTGGATACGGGCGCCCCGTACGAAGTCCTCGTCGAAGACCACGGCGGCGAACTCCTCGTCCGCTCGTCCGTGGTCGCGGTCGTCGTCGGGCTCCCTGCCGTCCGGAAACGGCATGCCCCCCACGTCCTCCGGCACGCGTCCAGAGTAGACCGGGGCGGGCGATTTGGGCAGGGCGTCGGGGAATTATCCGGGCGTCCGGTGCCTGGGCCGAAAGAGGGGAGCTTGCTCCTTCCGGGGGACGGCCCGGGGACCGGCCGGGGCTGCCGGGCGGGCCGTGCGCCCCGGCGGCCGCCGGGGCACCGGTACGCGCCGGTCAGCGCACGTGGCCGTCGCCGGTGACGATGTACTTGGTCGAGGTCAGCTCCGGCAGGCCCATCGGCCCGCGGGCGTGCAGCTTCTGGGTGGAGATGCCGATCTCGGCGCCGAAGCCGAACTGCCCGCCGTCGGTGAAGCGGGTCGAGGCGTTGACCGCGACCGTGGTCGAGTCGACCAGCCGGGTGAAGCGGCGCGCGGCGGCCTGGGAGTTCGTGACGATGGCCTCGGTGTGCCCGGAGGACCACAGCCGGATGTGGGCCACGGCCCGGTCCAGGCTGTCCACGACGCCCGCGGCGATGTCGTACGACAGGTACTCGGTCTCCCAGTCCTCGGGGGTCGCGGGGACGACCGCGGCGCCGGAGCCCTCGGCGTGGGCGAGGACCCGGTCGTCGCCGTGCACCGTGACCCCGGCCTCGGCGAGGGCCGCGAGGGCCTTCGGCAGGAAGGCGGGCGCGATGTCCTGGTGCACGAGGAGGGTCTCGGCCGCGTTGCACACGCTGGGGCGGCTCGCCTTGGAGTTGACGAGGATCTCGACGGCCATGTCCACGTCGGCGTCCGCGTCGACGTACACGTGGCAGTTCCCGGTGCCGGTCTCGATGACGGGCACGGTGGAGTTCTCCACGACGTTGCGGATCAGCTCGGCGCCGCCGCGCGGGATGAGCACGTCCACCTGGCCCCGGGCGCGCATGAGTTCGGTGACCGACTCGTGGTTGTCGCCGGGGACGAGCTGGACGGCGTCGGCGGGCAGTCCGGCGCCGCCGATCGCGTCCCGCAGCACCCGGACGAGGGCCGTGTTCGACTCGCGGGCCGAGGAGGAGCCGCGCAGCAGGACCGCGTTGCCCGACTTCAGGCACAGCGCGGCGGCGTCGACGGTGACGTTGGGGCGGGCCTCGTAGATGATGCCGACGACGCCGAGCGGGACACGGACCTGACGCAGGTCGATCCCGTTGGGCAGCGTCGACCCGCGCACGACCTCGCCGACCGGATCGGGCAGCGCGATGATCTCCCGTACGTCGGAGGCGATGGCGCGGACCCGCTCGGGGTTCAGGCTCAGCCGGTCGACGACGGACTCGGCGGTGCCCTTCTCCCGGGCCAGGGCGACGTCCAGCGCGTTGGCCTCGACGATCTCGGCGGCCCGTACCTCCAGGGCGTCCGCCATGGCGAGCAGTACGTCGTCCTTCACCGACCGCGGCAGCGCGGCGATATCGGTGGCCGCGGCCCGCGCGCGGTAGGCGGCCTGGGCGACGGGAGACATCGTGTCGTACGGGGAGAGGGAGGTCATGGGGGAAGCGTAGCGGCGCGCGCCCGGGCCCCGGCCGATGTTCCGGGGGCCGAGACACGCACGGGGGACGGCCCGGGGGCGGGCCGCCCGCACGTGCGGACTCCCGAGCGCACCGGCCTCCGCGGGCTCACCGGCGCGCAGTCCCCGCAGCGCACGGGCTCACCGGCGCGCGGGCCCCGCGGCGCACAGGCCCTGCCCCGCACGGCCCACCGGCACACGGCTCAGAACGGGTGCACACCCACCGGTGCCACCGGCAGCGGTCCGGCGCCCTCGGCGACGCGGTGGTGGTAGGTCTCCCGGTCGACGACCTCCAGGCCGACGATCTCCCAGGGCGGCAGCCTGGCGGTCAGCCGGTGCTCTCCCCACAGCCGCAGCGCGACGGCGGCGGCGTCGTGCAGGTCGCGGGCCTCCTCCCAGTACCGGATCTCGGCGTGGTCGGCGGCGTACCTGCTGGTGAGGAGGAAGGGGTGGTCGTGGGCGAGTTGCTCCAGAGCGCGCCGCAGGTCGGCGAGCGGGGCCTTCTCACCGGAGACGCTGAGCGTCACGTGCCACAGTCTGGGGAGTTGTTCGGGTTCGGGGTGGACGGTGTGGTCCCCGTCCGGCTCGGTCGTGGCGCGTTCACGCCGGCGAATGTCGGTGCTCCTGACACTCGTGAGTGCCCGGGGCCGCGCCCCGGGGTGCGCTCGTGCCACCACGGCCTCCCTCGTACCGGCGTCCTCGGCCCGGTCCCTGCGCCGGACCTCGGCGGACCTTCGGGTACCGGGACACGACGGACCGCCGTAACACAGTGGAACAGGCCGGGCGGCGCCATGGGGCCGTTTCCCGGAAGGTCCCTCGCGCGGGGTGAGCGCTTTCGGCCGTTCGGTACGGCCGCGTGCCGGGTTCGCTCCCCCGGCGCGAGACCCTGCGTACAGCTGTACGCGTCGCGCGCCGGTGTGCGCGGCCGTCCTGGTACTCCGGTGGACGGCCGGCTACGGCGGAGGACGCAGTCAGCCCGGTCCGGAACGGCACGGAGCACGGGGTCGCGGACCACCCGGGCTCAGGGCCGGCGCAGCAGGACGAGGTCGTCGCGGTGGACGACCTCGCGCTCGTACTCGGGGCCGAGTTCCTTCGCGAGTTCCCGGGTGGAGCGGCCGAGCAGCCGGGGCAGTTCCTCGGCGTCGTAGTTGACGAGTCCCCGGGCGACGGGCCGGCCGCTGGGGTCGCGCAGTTCGACGGGGTCTCCCGCGCTGAACCGGCCCTCGACGCCGACGATGCCGGCGGGCAGCAGCGAGGCGCTGCGGTACTCGACGGCCCGCACCGCGCCCTCGTCGAGGCTGAGCGCGCCCTGCGGGGTGGAGGCGTGCTGCAGCCACAGCAGCCGGTCGGCGTAGCGGCGTCCCGTGGGGTGGAAGTAGGTGCCGGTGTCCCGGCCCGCGAGGGCTTCGGCGGCGCGGACCGCCGAGGTCAGGACGACGGGGATGCCGGCCGCCGCGGCGATCTGCGCGGCCTCGACCTTGGTGACCATGCCCCCGGTGCCGACCCCGGCCTTGCCGGTGCTGCCGATCTCGATCCCGGCCAGGTCGGCGCGGGTGCGCACCTGCTCGACCCGGGTGCTGCCGGGCCGTGCGGGGTCGCCGTCGTAGAGCCCGTCGACGTCGGAGAGCAGGACGAGGAGGTCGGCGTGGACGAGGTGGGCGACGAGGGCGGCGAGCCGGTCGTTGTCCCCGAAGCGGATCTCGTCGGTGGCGACCGTGTCGTTCTCGTTGACGACGGGCAGGGCGCCCATGGTCAGGAGCTGGTCCAGGGTGCGGTAGGCGTTGCGGTAGTGGGAGCGGCGGCTCGTGTCGGCGGTGGTGAGCAGGACCTGCCCCACGCGCACGCCGTAGCGGGCGAAGGAGGCGGTGTACCGGGCGACCAGCAGCCCCTGCCCGACGCTCGCGGCGGCCTGCTGGCGGGCGAGGTCGCGGGGGCGCTCGCGCAGCCCGAGGGGGGCGAGCCCGGCGGCGATGGCGCCGGAGGAGACGAGGACGACGTCCCGGGTGCCGGGAGTCCGGGCGGCGGCGAGCGCGTCCACGAGGGCGTCGACCCGGTCGGCGTCGAGTCCGCCGGAGGCGGTGGTGAGAGAGGAGGAGCCGACCTTGACGACGATCCTGCGGGCCTCGGTCACGCGTTGCCTCGCGGCCGTGCGCACGGGGGCGGTCAGCGCCCGGTCCGCCGCCACGCCCTGTCCCCTTATATGTCCTGGTTCCGTTCCCTGACCCGGCTGCGTCCTGCCGTCCGGTCCGTAGGGTCCCGCCGCCGCTCCTCGCCTTCCCGCTGACACGCGCCCTTCCCCTGTTCTGCTCGTCTGTTCCGCGCTCGTTCTTTCCTGCCGTGCGTCCCGCAATCTACGGGAGCGGCGGCGGGAGGCAGCGGGGTATTTCGCCTGCTGGACGGGGTGCCCGGCGGTGATGTGAACAAGCGATCGACCTGCCGTGAGGGTCTGGACACTACGTGCGATACTCATGCCCCGTCAGCAGTAATCTTTTCCCACTCTTGTCATTCTCGTGCCGTGGAGTGACGGGAGGCGCGTGGAATGGTGGAGTGACCTTGTCCACAGGCATGCAGACGCTCACTGCGGGCAGACAGGCCCCGGTCGCCTTCGTCGGCTTCCCCCACAGCAGCGATGTCGACTCCCTCACAGCCGGTACCTGGGCTACGGCTTTACCGTTGTCCCTGCCGGCCGCCCTCGCGCGGAGTGCCTCTCTCCTGCCCTCTCACCTACCCGCCGATCCGAGTCCCTGGAGTCTGAGTAGTGCCCCCCACCTACCGCCACCTCCGTAGTCAGGCCGGTCGACTCCTGACTACCGGGGTTCTGGCCCTGTCCTTCGTCGCTCTGGCGCTGGGCGCCCTGCTGCCGCAGACCGCTCTGCTGGTCGCGGCGGCCTCGGTCGGGCTGGCCGTCGAGCTGATCATGCATCGCTGGCAGAAGCCGGCCCTGGCCACGCTCACCCGGCTGCGGGCCGACGTCACCCTGCGCCAGGTACTGCGCGATCTCCTGCTGGTCGTGGGGCTGGTGCGGATCGACGACATCGCTCAGGACGGCTACTACCTGACGGTGGTGTGCGGGCTCCTGCTCGTCTACGCGCTGCACTCCGTCTCGCAGGCCGGGGCGATCCTGGTGCGCCGGTCCAGGACGCTGCCCTTCGCGACCCGCAACATCGACACGAGCGGTCTGCGGCTGACCCCGGCCCCCCCGGCGCTGCTGCTGCGCCGTCCCGGGCACCGGCTGCTCGGCTTCGGGCTGCCGGCCACGGTCGGGCTGATCGTCATGGCCGGGGCCGACGCGCCGGCCGCCGGGGTCGCGGGCCTCGCGGTGTCCCTGCTGCTCTCGGTGGCGGGCCTCGTACGCCTGCTCGTGCACCTGCTGCCCTCGCGGCGGGCGCTGGGCGACGAGCAGGCGCTCGCCTGGCTCGACAACTGGCTCGCGGACTACCGGCCGACCACCGGGATGTACTTCTCGGGCGGCGCCTCCTCCGCGTACCAGGCCAACATGTGGCTCGAACCGCTGGCCGGCCTGGAGGGCCGTCCGCTGATCGTGCTGCGCGAGCGGTTCATGGTGCAGAAGATCGGCGCGACGGACCTGCCGATCCTGTGCCTGCCGAAGGTCGCGCACCTCATGCGCCTTGAGCACTCGACGCTCAACACGCTGCTCCACCCGGCGAATTCGGGCAAGACCTCGCAGGTCCTGCGCATTCCGTCCATCAAGCACGCCTTCGTCAACCACGGCGAGAGCGACAAGCTGTCGAGCTGCAACCCGTACGCGAAGGCGTACGACGAGGTGTGGGTCGCCGGTCCCGCCGCCCGCGAGCGGTACGCCCTCGCCGACGTCGGCGTCGACGACCGGGACATCGTGGAGATCGGCCGTCCGCAGCTGCGGGGCATCGACCCGGCGAAGGGCGCCCCGGGCTCCGTCACGACGGTGCTGTACGCCCCCACCTGGGAGGGCTGGGACGGCAATCCGGGCAACACCTCGGTCATCGAGGCGGGCGAGAACATCGTCCGCGAGCTGCTCGCCGACCCCGGGGTCCGCCTCCTCTACAAGCCGCACCCGATGACCGGTTCGGTGGACCCGCGCGCGGGCGCGGCCGACCAGCGCATCCAGGCCATGATCGAGCAGGCGGGTGCCGCCCAGGGCCCCTCGGGCACGGCCTCGGCCGAGCTGGACCGCCTCACCGCGGAGCTGGACCGGCTGACCGCCGCGGACTACCGCCGGGGCGCCGACGAACTGGAGCGGATGCTCGTCCAGGGCACCCCGCGCGAGGGTCGCAGCCTGGCCGTCACCCGGGCCACCGAGGAGTGGGAGACCGCCTACTGGGCTTCACTGCCCGAGGGCCGCCACCAGATCATCACCGGCCCGCGACCCTCGCTGTACTCCTGCTTCAACCAGGCGGACCTGCTGATCAGCGACGTCTCCAGCGTCGTGTCCGACTACCTGGCCAGCGGAAAGCCGTACGCGGTGGCGAACACCTCGGGGGTGGGCGAGGAGGAGTTCCGCATCGGCTTCCCGACCGTGGGAGCGGCGACCATCCTGACCCCGGACGCGCAGGGAGTGCCCGCGCTGCTGGCGGCCGTCCGGGATCCCTCCCTCGACGAGTTCACCGAGGACCGGATCCAGCTGAAGGAGCGGCTGCTCGGCCCTTCCGAGCCCAGCTCTCAGGTGCGTTTCGGCCGGGCCGTCACGGCGCTGTCGGCAGCGGCCGACGCCCGCCGGGTGCGGATGGCCGACCGCGACACCGCCGCCGTGACCACGCTCGTCCCCTCCCAGCCCCCGGCCAGGGCGGTCAGCCGCCGCGCCGAGGCCGAGGAGGCTCAGGCGGAGTTCGCCTCGGAGGCCGAGGCCCTGGAGACGACGGCGGACTGAACCTTCCGCACACCGCGCCCACACGCCCGGGCTCTCGGCGAACCGCCGTGAGCCCGGGCGTTCTTCTGTCCGTTCGGGCCCCGGGCCGGAGCGTCGGCCCTTCTCCTCCCCTGCGCCGGCGCGGTCCGGCGCTTCCCCTCTCCTTCTGCATGAGTGAGCTGAATCACCCACACGAATTCACGCCACCAGTGATCACCTTCGACCATTTAAAGCAGCATTTGATACTAGTTTTCCTCTCTCCCTGACCAACATCACCCTTGTGCACGGCGCTACTGTCTCCGATAAAACATCTGATGAATCGCTAGGCTTCGGCGGCGCTGACCTGCCCCTGACAGCAGAGGCTGATTCGTTGTCCGTCTCCTTGCCCCTGGAACAGGTTGAGAGATGCCTAGATTCACCCTGATCGTGCCCGTCTACAGGGTGCAGAGCTACCTGGCGGAATGCCTCGACTCCGTACTGGGACAGAGCTTCGGGGACTTCGAGGTCGTCGCGGTCGACGACTGCTCTCCCGACGCCTCGGGCAGGATCCTGGACTCCTACGCGGAGCGGGACGCACGACTTCAGGTGATCCACCTGCCGGAGAACGTCGGTCTGGGCCGCGCCCGCAACGCCGGACTGGCCCATGCCAGGGGCGAGTACATCCTGTTCCTCGACAGCGACGACACCCTCACTCCGGGCACGCTGGAGGCGCTGGACGCGCGGATCGGCCGGGCCGGGCAGCCCGACATCCTGATCTACGACTACGCGCGGACCTACTGGAACGGCCGGAAGCTTCGCAACACCCTGTCCTCGCTGCTGGACGAGTCGGGCCCGGCCTCCTTCGCGCTGTCCGAAAGACCGCAACTGCTCGAACTCCTGCAAATCGTCTGGAACAAGGCCTACCGACGCGAGTTCGTGGACGCCCTGGGGCTGACCTTCCCGCCGGGGTACTACGAGGACGCGCCGTGGACGTACTGCGCGCTGGTCGGTGCCGAGTCGATAGCCGTCCTCGACCGGGTCTGCGTCCTGTACCGGCAGCGACGCGAGGGCGGCAACATCCTCCAGACCGTCAGCCGTAAGCACTTCGACGCCTTCGACCAGTACGCGAGGGTCTTCGACTTCCTGGACCGGCGTCCCGAACTGGCGCGCTGGCGCAGTGCCTTGTTCCGCAAGATGATCGACCACTACCTGACCATCCTGGAACGTCCCGGACGGCTGCCCCAGTCCGCGCGGGCGGAGTTCTTCCACCGGGCGGCCGCCGACTACCGCACGCGGCTGCCGAAGGACTTCAGCCGGCCGACCGGCAGGCGTGGTTACAAGTACGCGATGCTGGAGCGCGACTCGTACTCCGTGATGGCCGGGACCAGTACCGCCGCCCGCACCCGCCGCAAGGTGCGCAGCCAGACCAAGAAGACGGTCAACCAGTCCAAGCGCACGGCGATGGGGCTGCTGTACCGGTCCCAGCTGCGCGGCTCGCTCGACCCCAATCTCGCACTGTTCTCGGCGTATTGGAGTAAGAGCGTCTCCTGCAATCCCGCCGCCATCGACGCGGAGCTGGGCCGCACCGCCCCCCACATCCGCCGCGTGTGGGCAGTACGGCCGGACCACCGGGACCGGATACCGGAGGGGGTCGAGGCGGTCAGCCTCGGCTCCCGCGAGTTCTGGAACATCGCGGCACGTGCCACCTACTTCGTCAACAACGTGAACTTCGGTGACGCCCTGGTCAAGCGAGAGGGCCAGATCCACCTGCAGACCCACCACGGCACCCCGCTCAAGACCATGGGGCTCGACCAGCGCAACTACCCGGCCTCCACCAAAATGGATTTCGGGCAGCTTCTGCGGCGCTGCGACCGCTGGGACTACAGCCTGTCCTCCAACGGCCACTCGACTGCCATCTGGGAACGGGTCTATCCCTGTTCCTACGCCTCTCTCGACAGCGGATACCCCCGCAACGACGTCCTCGTGAACGCCACAGCGGCCGATGTCCTCAAGGCCCGGGCCTCGCTGGGGCTGGCGGAAGGCACCAAGGTCTTCCTCTACATGCCGACCCACCGCGAGTACGAGGCGGGTTTCCGTTCCCGGCTCGACCTGGCGAGGACGGCCCAGCGACTGGGCCCCGACTCAGTCCTGCTGGTACGGGGGCACTACTTCTACGACGCCGGAGCGGTACTCTCCACCCCGGACGGGGCGGGACGGGTCGTGGACGTGTCCGCTCACCCGAGGGTCGAGACCCTGTACCTGGCGTCGGACGCGCTGATCACCGACTACTCCTCGGCGATGTTCGACTACGCCAACCTCGACCGGCCGATCATCGTCTACGCGGACGACTGGGACATCTACTCGGTCGTGCGAGGCACCTATTTCGACCTCCTGAACGAGGCCCCGGGCCCGGTGGCCGTCTCCGAGGACGAACTGCTCGACATCCTGACGTCCGGCGAGTGGGAGAGGGACGAGTCGACAGCGCGACGCGCGGCCTTCCGCCGCCGCTTCTGCGAGTTCGACGACGGCCGCGCCGCGGAACGCGTGGTGCGTCAGGTGTTCCTGGGCGAGGAGCAACCACTCCCGCACATCCCGTTCGAGGAGCGCGTCCCCGCCCCCTCCCCCTCCGCACTTCTTCAGCAACCGGCCGCCACCGCACCGGTTCAGCGGGCTTGACCGAGAGGAACTTTCGCATGGCCCCCCGCCTGAGCGTCATCGTCCCCATCTACGACGTGGAGGCATACCTCCCGGCCTGCCTCGACTCGCTGCGCGCGCAGACGCTGCGGGAGCTGGAGGTCATCATGGTGGACGACGGCTCCCCCGACGACTCGGCCACCATCGCCGCCGAGTACGCCGCGGCCGACCCGCGTTTCCGACTGGTGCGCAAGGAGAACGCCGGGCTCGGCGCGGCTCGCAACACGGGCTGCGAGCACCTGCACCCGGCCTCCGAGTTCATCACCTTCGTGGACAGCGACGACACGGTGCCGCCGGACGCGTACCGGCTGATGGTCACGAGCCTGGACGAGAGCGGATCCGATTTCGCCCTGGGGAACGTGCAGCACCTCAACAGCGCCAAGGTGTGGCAGTCCCCCATGCACCGCTTCCTGGCGGGCTACAACGCCAAGCGCACCCATGTCACCGAGGACAAGCGGCTGTTGCGCGACCGCACCGCCTGGAACAAGGTCTTCCGCAGGCGCTTCTGGGAGAAGCACCAGTTGTCCTTCCCGGAGGGGGTCCTGTACGAGGACACCCCCGCGACGATCCCCGCGCACTTCCTGGCCGAGGCCGTGGACGTGATCGGGGAGACCGTCTACTACTGGCGACTGCGCCAGGGCGAGGGCAACGCCTCCATCACCCAGCGGCGCACCGAGGTGCGCGGGCTGCGCGACCGGGTCGCCGCCGTCGAGGGCGTCAGCCACTTCCTGGCCGCCCGCCCCGAGCCGGAGGCCGCGGAACTCAAGCGGGCTTATGACCGCTCCGCTCTCACCGACGATCTGAGGCTGTTCCTCAACGTCCTGCCGGACGCCGGCGAGGAGTTCCGCGCCGAGTTCCTGCACCACGTCAACCGCTACCTCGACGGAATCGACCCCGAGGCCGTCATGGGACTGCCCACGCAGCCCCGCATCAAATGGCTTCTCGTGCGCAAGCACGCCATGGACGAACTGGTCGCCATCATGGAGGCCGAACGCCAGGGCGACCGCGGCGAGGTCGAGGGGCTGGTACGCAAGTACGCGAGCTACCCGGCGCTGCGCGCGGCCCGCGGACTGCTGCCCAAGAGCGTGCGCCGCATCGACCAGGACCTGGGGCTGTGGACCACCCTGCGCGAGATAGCGTGGGAGGGCGGCCACCTGCGGCTGGCCGGGCACGCCTCCATCCAGCGGATGAACCAGTCCTCCAAGCACAGTTCGGTCAAGGTCCTCGCTCTCCAGCGCGAGGGCAGCCGCCGCCCCCTCCTGATCCCGCTGCGCAACGTGTACAGCCCCGAGGCGACAGCCGTCGCCAAGCGCGCCGACACCAACTACGACTGGGCCGGCTGGGAGGTCAGCCTCGATCCGCGCAAGCTGCGCAAGGGCGGAACCTGGGAAGAGGGCGTCTGGCGCGTGGGCATGGCGATGGCCTCCGGTGGCCTGCTGCGTAAGCGTTCCATCGGCGCGAAGGGCCCCGACAGCCCCGGCGCCCCGCCCTACCAGTGGCTGGACCGCGACTACCGGCTGCTGCCCTTCGCCGAGAAGAACGCGCTGCGGCTGCGTGTCGAACGTGTCCGCGCGCTCGTCACCGGCTACGCGCTGATCGGCGGCTCGGTCGAGATCAGTGGCGAGGTCCGTGACCGGCTCCGCGACGAGGACACCCTCTCCCTGAAGGTCACCAACCGCAACACCGGCGAGATCCACCAGTACCCGGCGACGATCCGCCCGCAGGTCGGCGGCGACGACACCTTCCGGGTTCTGGTCCCACTCGCCGACGTGGCCCTCCTTCCCCCCGAGATGCCGGATCAGGATCAGGATCAGACAACCGAGCGGACCGAGGCCGGGGCGGATGTGCTCGCCGCCCGCCGCAACTGGAGCACCGCCCTCCTCGTCACCGCGCCCGACGGAAAGTCCCGGCAGCTGTCCACGGTCGTACGCGAGGGGCTCGCGGACGGGCAGTTCACCCTGCCCCCGGAACTGGCCCCGGGAGCCGAAGGCTATGAGGTCGGCCTCTACGCGGGCAGCAACGGCTATCTCAAGTTCACCGGCCGACCGGTGCAGGCCGCCATCACGAAGGTCGAGTGGGACGGCGAGCGCTTCGTCGTGCACGGCCGGTCGCCGATCGGCCTGGACGGCGCCCAGTTCCTGGTCAAGGCCCGGGACCGCTTCGACGAGAAGACCGCCTCGCTGCGGCTGCTCCCGGACGGCGGGTTCGTCGCTTCCTTCACCCCGGCCCGTATGTCGGGACCGCGGCAGAACCTGCCGCTGCGCGGCGGCCGCTGGAACTTCTTCCTGCGCGTGCCGGGCCGGCCGCTCGACATTCCCACCGTCATCGACCGGCTCGCCGTCGACTCCTTCCCCGTACGCGGCGAGGTGGGCCGCGACAGCTTCGACTTCGAGGCGCGCTGGTACAACTTCCCGCAGCTCAACTGCCGCTCCGACCTCGATGTCCGGGACCAGGGCCCGTACAACCAGGCACGTATGCGCACCGAGGTGTACGAGGCGGGCCGCGAGCGGCCGCTGCGGGACGCGGTGCTGTTCATCAGCTTCAACGGCCGCCAGTTCTCCGACAGCCCGCGCGCGGTCCACGAGGAACTGCTGCGCCGCGGCAGCGACCTCGAACAGCTGTGGGCCGTACGGGACAACCAGGTCGAGCTGCCCTCCACGGTCGCCCCGGTACGGTACTGGAGCAAGGAGTGGTACGACGCGCTGGCCCGCGCCCGCTACATCGTCACCAACGCCCACCTCCCCCACTGGGTCGAACGGCGCCCGGGGCAGGTGATCGTACAGACCTGGCACGGAACGATGCTCAAGAAGATCGGCCTCGACATCGACGCCCCGGCCTTCGACCCGAAGTACCACGAGCGGCTGCTCCAGGAGTCCCCCAACTGGTCGGTCCTCGTCTCCGCGAACCCCTTCAGCACGCCGATCCTGCGCCGCGCCATGGCCTACCGGGGCGAGGTCCTGGAGACCGGCTACCCGCGCAACGACCAGCTGTACGCGCCGGACCGCGAGCAGCGCGCCCGCAGGACGCGGGAGGCGCTGGGCATCCCCGCGCACAAGAAGGTCGTGCTGTACGCGCCGACCTGGCGCGACGACCAGGCCCACCGAAGGGGACAGTTCCGCCTCGATCTCCAGCTCGACACCGAGGAGGCGCAGCGCCGGCTTGGCGCCGACCACGTGCTGCTGGTGCGCCGCCACTCCAACGTCGTCGACAGCGTCGAGGGCGCGGGAAACGGCTTCGTCTTCGACGTCTCCGACTACCCGGACATCGCGGACCTCTATCTGGCGGCGGACATCCTCGTGACGGACTACTCCTCGGTGATGTTCGACTACGCGCACCTGAAGCGGCCGATGCTGTTCTTCACGTACGACCTGGAGCACTACCGCGACACCCTGCGCGGCTTCTACTTCGATTTCGAGCGGGAGGCGCCCGGGCCCATGCTGTCGGACTCGCAGGAGCTGATCACGGCGATCCGCAACGTCGATGTCGTCTCGGAGACCTACAGCGACCGCTACCGCCGCTTCCACGAGCGCTTCTGCGCCCAGGACGACGGCGGCGCCTCGCACCGGGTGGCGGACCGGATGCTGGAACTGGGCTCACAGTTGCGGCACGAGGGCTGAGTCGCCGCAGCACAACGCGGAGGGGCGGCGGGCGAGTGACACTCACTCTCCCGCCGCCCCTCCGGGGTTGTCCGGGATCAGAACGGCTTGAAGCCGTCGTACTCCCGCTGGGCCTCGTCGCGTTCGGCCTCGCGGTCGCGGCGGCGGGAGGCGGCCGGGCGGGGGGCCTCCAGGCGGTGGTCCTCGCCTCGGCGGCCGAGCATCTCGGCGCCGGCCAGCATCGTGGGCTCCCAGTCGAAGACCACGGCGTTCTCCTCGGGGCCGATGGCCACGCCGTCCCCGGCGCGGGCGCCGGCCTTCATCAGCTGCTCCTCGACGCCGAGGCGGCTGAGCCGGTCGGCGAGGTAGCCGACGGCCTCGTCGTTGGAGAAGTCGGTCTGGTGCACCCAGCGCTCCGGCTTCTCGCCGCGCACCCGGTAGACGTCCTCGGCCTCCTCGTAGACGACGGTGAAGCCGCTGTCGTCGACCGCCTTGGGGCGGATGACGACGCGGGTCGCCTCCTGGTCGGGCTTGGCGGCGCGGGCCTTCGCGATGACGTCGGCGAGCGCGAAGGACAGCTCCCGCAGACCGGTGTGGGCGACGGCCGACACCTCGAAGACGCGGAAGCCGCGGGCCTCCAGGTCGGGGCGGACCATCTCGGCCAGCTCCTTGCCGTCCGGGATGTCGACCTTGTTGAGGACGACGACGCGCGGGCGCCGGTTGAGGCCGCCGTACTGCTTCAGCTCCTCCTCGATCATGTCGAGGTCGGAGAGCGGGTCGCGGTCCGACTCCAGCGTCGCGGTGTCCAGGACGTGCACGAGTACCGAGCAGCGCTCGACGTGCCGCAGGAACTCCAGGCCCAGGCCCTTGCCCTGGCTCGCGCCGGGGATGAGGCCGGGGACGTCGGCGACGGTGTAGACGGTCGAACCGGCGGTGACGACGCCCAGGTTGGGGACGAGGGTGGTGAAGGGGTAGTCCGCGATCTTCGGCTTGGCGGCCGACATGACGGAGATCAGGGAGGACTTGCCCGCGCTCGGGAAGCCGACGAGCGCCACGTCGGCGACCGTCTTGAGCTCCAGGACGACCTCGCCGAGGTCCCCGGGCTCCCCGAGCAGCGCGAAGCCGGGCGCCTTGCGGCGGGCCGAGGCCAGCGCCGCGTTGCCCAGTCCCCCGCGACCGCCCTGCGCCGCGACGTAGGTCGTGCCCTGGCCGACGAGGTCGGCGAGGACGTTCCCGGCGCGGTCGAGGACGACGGTGCCGTCGGGGACGGGCAGGACGAGGTCCGAGCCGTCCTTGCCGGAGCGGTTGCCGCCCTCACCGGGCTTGCCGTTGGTGGCCTTGCGGTGCGGGCTGTGGTGATAGTCCAGGAGGGTGGTCACGGACTGCTCGACGACGAGGACGACATCGCCGCCCCGCCCGCCGTTGCCGCCGTCCGGGCCGCCGAGCGGCTTGAACTTCTCCCGGTGGACGGAGGCACAGCCGTGGCCTCCGTTACCCGCGGCGACGTGCAGTTCGACGCGGTCCACGAAGGTGGTCATGGTGGGTGCCTCCAGTTACTGCGGTTCTCGCGTACGGAACGTCCCGTACGGCTTTTCACGACAGGGTGCGGCGGGGGGCGGCCGGTACAGACGGCCTGTTCCACCGCTGCGCGCAACACGCGCGCTCTCACAGGTCTCAACACACGAAGGGCGGACCCGCTTCCCGTACGGGCTGTGCCGTAGGGAAAGGAGTCCGCCCTCGCGGGAAAACCGTGTGCGGTGCCTGGATCAGGCGACCGGGACGATGTTCACGACGTTGCGCCCACGGTGGGTGCCGAACTGCACGGCGCCCGCGTTCAGCGCGAACAGGGTGTCGTCGCCGCCGCGGCCGACGCCGGAGCCCGGGTGGAAGTGGGTGCCGCGCTGGCGGACGATGATCTCACCGGCGTTGACGACCTGACCGCCGAAGCGCTTCACGCCGAGCCGCTGAGCATTGGAGTCGCGACCGTTCCGAGTGGACGATGCGCCCTTCTTGTGTGCCATGTCTTCTCAGTCCCTTACTTCGCAGCCGTGGGGATCGCCGTGACCTTGACCGCCGTGTACTGCTGGCGGTGGCCCTGACGACGGCGGTAGCCGGTCTTGTTCTTGTAGCGCAGGATGTCGATCTTGGCGCCCTTGTGGTGGTCCACGACCTCGGCCGTGACCTTGAGGCCGGCCAGCACCCACGGGTCGCTGGTGACGGCGTCGCCGTCGACGAGCAGCAGGGTCGAGAGCTCGACCGTGTCGCCTACCTTGGCAGTGGAAATCTTGTCAACCTCAACGATGTCGTCGACAGCAACCTTGTGCTGGCGACCACCGCTGCGCACGATGGCGTACACGCGGATCTCACTCTCTGTGCTCGAACGGGACTTCTGATGCCAGCCGCTCCGTCGAAGGCCGTGAAGGGCCCCCGGTCAACCGGAAGGACGGTGAGCGGCCTCCCCGGGTGATGAGGCGGCAATGCGCCTCCCACCAGGAGGTGGGGTGCTCAGAAGGTGGCGTAGAGACGCCGAGGGTCAAGGCTACGGGGCCCGGTCCGAAGGGTCAAACCGGGCCCCGTCACCCCGGTGATCGGGGGATCACGGCGGCCGGGGGCGCGGGGCCCCCGGGCCGTCAGGACTCCTGGGAGTCCACGGCCGCGGAGGTCTCCGGGGCCTGCGCGGAGACACCGGTGGCGGACTGCTCCGCCGCCGCCGTCCGCTTCGTGGTCCGCTTGGCCGTCGTCTTCTTGGCGGCGGTCTTCGCGGGGGCGGCCTTCTTGGCTGCGGTCTTCTTCGCCGCCGCCTTGCGGGCCGGGGCCTTCTTGGCGGGCGCCTCCTCGGCGGCCGGCTCCTGCGCGGCGGGGGCCTCGGCGGCCTCCGGTGCGGCGGGCTCCTCGGCGGCGGTCTTCTTCCCCGTCGCCTTCTTGGTGCCCGCCTTCTTGGCGGGAGCCTTCTTGGCCGGGGCCTTCTTGGCGGTGGCCGCCTTCTTCGCCGTCGTCGCCTTCTTGGCCGCCGTCTTGCGGGCGGTCTTCTTCGCGGGCTCGGCGCTCTCCTCGGCGGGGGCCTCGGCGGGCTCCGCCCCGGTCTGCGCCTTGGGGGCGGAGACGACCACGACGGCGGCCTCGTCGGCGGCGGTGGACACCGGGGCGGCCACCTCGCGCACGACCCGGCGCCGGGCGCGGGCCGGAGCGGGCTCCGGCTTGGACGCGGCGGCGGGCTCCGGCTCGGGGGCCGGGGCGGGCTCGGTCTCCTGGACGGCGACGACGACCTCGACCGGCTCCGCGGACTCCTTGGGCGCACCGGCCGGGGCCGTGGCCTTCCGGGTGGCGCGGCGCCGGGTACGGCCCTTCGGGGCGGCGGACTCGGCGGGCGCGGCCTCGGCCTCGGGCACCGCCTCGACGACCGGTTCGGCGACCGGAGCGGGGGTGGGCTCGACGACGGTCTCGGCCTTCGCCTCGGCCCCGCCGTCCGCTCCGTCCTTCAGCACCTCGGGGTCGTAGTTGCCGACGGCGTCCTGCGAGGTCTGCTCCTCGCTGCCGCGCGGCGCCCCGGCGGGCGCGGAGGCCCTGCGGGAGGCGCGGCGCCGGGAGCGGTCGCGCCGGCCACCGCGTCCCGCGGCGGCCTCGGCCTCGGCGGCGCTGCTGTACAGCTCCTCGTCGGGCGTGAACTGCGGCGAGGGGAGCGCGGTGGGCTCGGCGGCCTCGGCGGCCACCTCGGCCTCCGTCTCCGTCGCGGCCTGCGGCTCGTGCTCGTGGGCCGGCTCGGCCGTCACGGCGTGCTCGTGCTCGTGGCCCGAGTCGCCCTTGCCCTTCTTCTTGGCGCGCTTGCCGCCCCCGCCGCCACCGGCCGCGGTGGGCTGGTCGAGGTGGACGATGACGCCGCGCCCGTTGCAGTGCACGCAGGTCTCGGAGAAGGACTCCAGGAGCCCCTGGCCGACCCGCTTGCGGGTCATCTGCACGAGGCCGAGCGAGGTGACCTCGGCGACCTGGTGCTTGGTGCGGTCGCGGCCCAGGCACTCCAGGAGGCGGCGCAGCACGAGGTCGCGGTTGGACTCCAGGACCATGTCGATGAAGTCGATGACGACGATGCCGCCGAGGTCGCGCAGCCGCAGCTGGCGCACGATCTCCTCGGCCGCCTCCAGGTTGTTCCTGGTGACGGTCTCCTCCAGGTTGCCGCCCTGGCCGGTGAACTTACCGGTGTTGACGTCGACCACGATCATGGCCTCGGTCTTGTCGATCACGAGGGAGCCGCCGGAGGGCAGCCACACCTTGCGGTCGAGGGCCTTCGCGAGCTGCTCGTCGATGCGGTACGTCGCGAAGACGTCGACCTCGGAGGTCCACTTCGAGAGCCGGTCGACCAGGTCGGGGGCGACGTGCGAGACGTAGCCGTGGATGGTCTGCCACGCGGTGTCGCCGCTGACGACGACCTTGGTGAAGTCCTCGTTGAAGATGTCCCGCACGACCCGGACGGTCATGTCGGGCTCGCCGTAGAGCAGCGTCGGCGCGTTGCCGCTCTTGGCCTTCTTCTGGATCTCCTCCCACTGCCCCTGGAGGCGTTCGACGTCGCGGCGCAGCTCGTCCTCGCTCGCGCCCTCGGCGGCGGTGCGCACGATGACGCCCGCGTCCTCGGGGACGATCTTCTTGAGGATGGTCTTGAGCCGGGCCCGCTCGGTGTCGGGCAGCTTGCGGCTGATCCCGGTCATCGAGCCCTCGGGCACGTACACGAGGTAACGGCCCGGGAGGGAGACCTGGCTGGTGAGACGGGCGCCCTTGTGGCCGATGGGGTCCTTGGTGACCTGCACCAGGACCGGCTGGCCGGACTTGAGGGCGGTCTCGATGCGGCGCGGGCCGCCCGAGAGGCCGAGCGCCTCGAAGTTGACCTCACCGGCGTACAGCACGGCGTTGCGGCCCTTGCCGATGTCGATGAAGGCGGCCTCCATCGAGGGCAGGACGTTCTGCACCTTGCCGAGGTAGACGTTGCCGACGTACGAGGTCGACTGCTCCTTGTTGACGTAGTGCTCGACGAGGACGTCGTCCTCCAGCACGCCGATCTGGGTGCGCTCGCCGTTCTCGCGGACCACCATGACGCGCTCGACGGCCTCGCGGCGCGCCAGGAACTCCGCCTCGCTGATGATCGGCACGCGGCGACGGCCCTGCTCGCGGCCCTCGCGACGGCGCTGCTTCTTGGCTTCCAGGCGGGTGGAGCCCTTGATGGACTGCACCTCGTCGCTGGGGTCGGTCTCCCTGCGGCGTTCCTTGGGCTCGCGGACCTTGACCACGGTGCGCTCGGGGTCGTCGGCCCCGGGGCGGGGGTCGTGGTCGGCGCTCGCGTCGCCCGCGCGGCGCCTGCGACGGCGCCGCCTGCGGCTGCTGGAGGAGCCCGAGTAGTCGTCCTCGCCGCGCTCGGCGGGGTACTCGTCCGCCTCCTGCCCGGCCGGCTCCTCGTCGTCCTCGGCCCGTACGGTGTCCGCCTCGCGCTCGCGGCGGCGCTCACCGGCGCCGGAGGGCGCGGGGACGGCGGAGTCCTGGGGGGCCTCGGCGGACTCGTCCGCGTCCTCGGTCTCGCCCTGCTCGGTGTCGTTCTCGTACCGGTCGCCGTACTGGTCCTGCTCGGCGGACTCGCCCCGGCGACGGCGACGGCCGCCCCGGCGACGGCGCCTGCTCGGGCGCTCGCCCGCGTCCTCGTGCTCGCCGTGCTCGCTGTCGGCGGAGGCGGTGGCCTCGGTGGCGGTCTCGTCCGTGCTCTCGGGGGCCGGTACGGCGGCCTGCGGGGCCTCGGGCGCCGGCTGCGTGTCCTCGGCCTCGGTGCGGGCCGGGGTGTCCTGGGCGGCGCCGCGCTTCCTGCGGTCCTGGCGGGACTCGGCGGCGGGGGCCTGCTGCGGTTCCCCGCCCCGGCGGCGCTTGCGGCCGCGCGAGCCGGACTCGGGGGCCTCCTGCGGCTGCGCGGGCTGCTCCTGGGCTTCCTCGTCGGCCTCGGCGTAGCCGGCGGCGGCCGCGATGGCGGCGCGCTCCGGGGTCTGGAACATGGGCTCGGCGAAGACGGGGGCGCGGAAGACCGGCACGGCGGGGCGGGCGGTCTTGCGGTCGGCCTCGGCGTCGTCGGCGGCGGCGCGCCGGCTGCCGGGCTGCGGCTCCGAGAAGGTGACCTTGCGCGCGGGGCGACGGCGGGCGCGACGCTGGCCGCCCTCCTCCGCACCGGAGGCGCCGGTGCCGGCGGGCTCGTGCTGCTCGGTCGCGGTGTTCTCCTCGGCGGGCTCCGCCGTGACGGGCTCGGCCTTGCGGCGCGAGCCGCGGCGGGCGGCGCGCGGGGCGGTGGGCTCCTCGGTGGCGGGGGCGGCCGGGGCCTCGGCCGCGGGCACCTCCTCGGCGCTCTCCACGGCCTCGGTCGCCTCGGTGGGCTCGGGGCTGCCGGTGGGGGCCGTGGCCCTGCGGGTGGCGCGGCGCCGGGCACGCGGGGCGGGGGCCGGTCCGGTGTCGGCGGCGCCGGACTCGGCGGGCGTCTCCTCGGCGGCCAAAGCGGTGCTCTCGGCGGCGGGCTCGGCGGGCGGCGGGGAGCCGGCCGGAGCGGTGGCCTTACGGGTCGCACGGCGGCGCGGGCGGGCCGGAGCGGCCTCCTGCGCGGCGGGCGCCTCGGGCTGGGGGGCCGCGGCCTCGGGCACCGTCTCGACGGCGGCCGGCTCGGCGGGCGGCGGGGAGCCGGCCGGAGCGGTGGCCTTACGGGTCGCGCGACGCCGCGGGCGGGCCGGAGCGGCCTCTTCGGCGGCGGCGGGGGTGGTAGTGGTGTCGTCCTTCGCCTCGGCCGTGGTGGCCGGTTCGGCCTGCTCGGCGGCGCCGCTCACGGGCGGGCCCGCGGGGCGGGAGGCGGCGCGGCGCCTGCGGCGCGGCGGCAGGGTGTCGCTGGGCGAGGAGTCCTCGCCGTTCGTGGGTCCGGCGGTTCCGGGTTCGGTCGGTTCAAGCATTGCGGGCGGTTCTCCCGTCGGGCTCCCGGGCGCCGCGCCTGTTCCGGTGACGTCCGCGGGCCCGCGCTGTACGCGGGGCCGCCGTCCGGGGCGCGGGCGCCGCTCGGGAGCTTTCAGTGTCTGTCTCGCCGGTTCCGTACGCGGGATGCGTACGGCCTGGCGAAAGTCTTGTGGTCGTATCGCTCCGCCCGACCCAGGTGGCTCCCGAGTGCGAGGGCGGTGCGCTGCACGACGTTCCTTACGCGGGGCCTTCCGGCGCGGACGCCGTCGCGGCGGCGGGTACGGCGGTCGTGGCGGGAGCCACGACGGCCGGGGCCGCCTCGCGGTCGGGCGCGAGCGGGTCGGTCACCGTGCCGCTCTCCTCATCGAGGGGCCCCTGCGCCAGCCTGGTCACCGCGACGGGGACCGGCGGCGCCAGGTCGGCCACGGCTCGGAGAGCGGACAGGACGTCGTCAGGGCGCACGGCAGGCGTCACGTGCCGTACAACCAGGCGCAGTATCGCACAGGGGCGTCCGGCGGGCCCATCGGCCCGCTGGGCCTCCAGGCCGAGCCGGGCGACGGCGGCCCTCGCGTCGAAGCTGCGCATTCCGTTCTTGGTACGGCGTTGCACCTCGACGGACTCGGCCGCCATGAAGCGTTCGGCGGCGCTGCGGGCGTCCTCCGGGTCCACCCCGTCGAGGCGCAGCTCCCAGACGGATGCCTGGAGCCGTTCGGCGAGGCCGGAGGTGCGGGCCTCGACGGCGTCGACGATGTCGAGGCCCTGCGGCATCGACTCGTCGAGCAGGGCGCGCAGCGGTTGCGGATCGCGGGACTGCGCGAGGGCGATCTCCAGGTACTCGGCCTCGCTGCCGGTGCCGGTGGGTGCGGCATTGGCGTACGACACCCGGGGGTGCGGGGTGAAGCCGGCCGAGTACGCCATGGGTACCTCGGCGCGGCGCAGGGCCCGCTCGAACGCGCGCTGGAAGTCGCGGTGACTGGTGAACCGGAGGCGGCCGCGCTTGGTGTAACGCAGTCTGATGCGCTGCACTACTGGCGCCGGCGGAGGGCCTTCGGGCTGTCGCTTGCCCAGGGGAGTCAGTCCTTCGTGAGTGCGGTCTTACTACTGCCTAGAGTACGTGCCACTGGCGCTTCGGGTTCCCGGGACGGGGCGGCGTCAACCGCCGCCGGCCCGCCGAACACGGCTCTGCGCAGTTCGGCGCGGGTCTCCCGCACGGTCTGCCGGGCCGTGGCCACGGCCTGCCGCACGGTGCGTCCGGCCGTGCCGAGCGCCTCCCGGGCGATCCGCGCCGAGGGCCGCCACACCTCGTCGCGTACGAAGTGCCCCATCGGGGTGAGCACGCGGGCGAAGGCCCACCGGACGGGTTCGACGAGGGTCCACCGCAGCAGGCGTACGAGGAACCGCCCCGCCGCGTTCGACACCCGCCCCGCGAGCCGCCAGCCCAGGGCCACGGCCTCCGCGGCCTCCCGGACGAGGAACCCGAGGCCCCTCCCGAGCGGGGAGAGCACCCAGCGCCACAGCGCGAGCGCCGGTACGAGCACGAGCCACCGGAGCAGGAAGGCCCCGATGGCGAGCACCCCGCGCCCGGCCCCGACGAGCCCGGCCCCCACGGCGCGCCCGGCCCACGCGAGACCGGCCCAGACCGTCCGGCCGACCCACGCGAGACCGGCACCAGCAGCCCGCCCGGCCCAGGAGACCCCGGTCCAGACGGTACGCCCGGCCCACGAGACCCCGGTCCAGACCGTCCGCCCCGTCCAGGCCAGCCCCGCCCACACGATCCGCCCGACCACCGAACATCCCGCCCACACCGCGCGCCCCGCCCAGGACACCCCGGCCCACACACCCCGACCGGCCCACGAGACCCCGGCCCACAGGCCAAGACCGACCCACGCCACACCGGCCCACGCGGTACGCCCCACCCACGAGACCCCGAACCACACGGTGCGCGCCGCCCACGAGAGGCCCGACCGGAGCCCGCGCCCGAGCCGTGCGACGCCGCCCCACGTGGTGCGCCCGGCCCACGAGAGACCGGTCCACACCGTCCGCCCCGCCCACGAGACCGCGACCCAGACACCTCGTGCCACCCAGGACACACCCGCCCACAGGACGCGCCCAGTCCACGAGACACCAGCCCACAGCCCGCGCCCCGCCCAGGACAGGCCCGCCCAGAGCCCGCGCCCCGCCCAGGAGACACCCGCCCACACCGACCGCCCGGCCCACGCGAACCCGTTGCCCGCCGTGCGACCGCACCACGCGAGGCCGCCCCAGACGCCCCGCCCGAGCCACGAGGCCCCGGACCACACCGCGCGTCCCGCCCCCGCGAGCGCGCCGCCCACGCCTCGTCCGAGCCACGCGAAACCGGCGCCGGTCCGCGACAGCCCCGCCCACACGCCCCGGCCCAGCCCGGCGTAGGCCCTCAGCAGCCCTCGCCCGAGCGGGTCGAACACGCGGCGGCGCAGCCACCCGGCCGGAACGACGAACAGGGTCCGCCCGAGCCAGGACAGCCCCCGGCCGGCCGGCACGCACCCGTACCGCCACAGCGCGAGGAAGGGCCACACCAGGACCCCGTACGCGAGCAGCCGCAGTCCGCGCCCCAGAGGAAGCAGGACGCGCCGGTGCAGGAACCGGCCGCCCGCCACGGCCGCGTCCCACACGAGGCGCACGGGCACGAGGACGAGGAGCGCGAAGATCCTGACCGGAATCCGGATCACGGCGACCAGACATCCGCCGGGGGCCGGTTCGGCGGCCGGCGGGGGCGCCTTCTCAAGGTCCATGCACACACAGACGTGCCCCGCGCGGGAACGTATCCCGTCCGCGGGGCACGGTGGCCGAGTCGTTACCGAAGGTGTCGGTACGTCACTTCACCATCAGCGGCAGCAGTTTCCTGCCCGTCGGGCCGATCTGGATCTCGGTCTGCATCGAGGGGCACACGCCGCAGTCGAAGCACGGGGTCCAGCGGCAGTCCTCGACCTCGGTCTCGTCGAGGGCGTCCTGCCAGTCCTCCCACAGCCAGTCCTTGTCGAGACCGGAGTCGAGGTGGTCCCAGGGCAGGACCTCCTCGTAGGTGCGTTCGCGGGTCGTGTACCAGTCGACGTCGAGGCCGAAGCCGGGCAGCGTCTTCGCGGCGCAGGCCATCCAGCGGTCGTACGAGAAGTACTCGCGCCAGCCGTCGAAACGGCCGCCGTCCTCGTAGACCGCGCGGATGACCGAGCCCACGCGGCGGTCGCCGCGCGAGAGCAGGCCCTCGACGATGCCGGGCTTGCCGTCGTGGTAGCGGAAGCCGATGGAGCGCCCGTACTTCTTGTCGCCGCGGATCTTGTCGCGGAGCTTGCCGAGACGGGCGTCGGTCTCCTCGGCGGACAGCTGCGGGGCCCACTGGAAGGGGGTGTGCGGCTTGGGCACGAACCCGCCGATGGAGACGGTGCAGCGGATGTCGTTCTTGCCGGAGACCCGGCGGCCCTCGGCGATGACGCTGGTCGCCATGTCGGCGATCTGGAGGACGTCCTCGTCGGTCTCGGTGGGCAGTCCGCACATGAAGTACAGCTTGACCTGGCGCCAGCCGTTGCCGTACGCGGTGGAGACCGTGCGGATCAGGTCGTCCTCGGAGACCATCTTGTTGATGACCTTGCGCATCCGCTCGGAGCCGCCCTCGGGGGCGAAGGTGAGACCGGAGCGACGCCCGTTGCGGGTCAGCTCGTTGGCGAGGTCCACGTTGAAGGCGTCGACGCGGGTGGAGGGGAGGGACAGGCCGATCTTGTCCTCCTCGTACCGGTCGGCGAGGCCCTTGGCGACGTCGGCGATCTCGGAGTGGTCGGCGGAGGACAGCGACAGCAGGCCGACCTCCTCGAAGCCGGTCGCCTTGAGGCCCTTCTCGACCATGTCGCCGATGCCGGTGATGGAACGCTCACGCACCGGGCGGGTGATCATCCCGGCCTGGCAGAAGCGGCAGCCGCGTGTGCAGCCGCGGAAGATCTCGACGGACATCCGCTCGTGCACGGTCTCGGCGAGCGGGACGAGCGGCTGCTTGGGGTAGGGCCACTCGTCGAGGTCCATCACGGTGTGCTTGGAGACGCGCCACGGCACCCCGGAGCGGTTGGGCACGGTGCGGGCGATCCGGCCGTCGGGCAGGTACTCGACGTCGTAGAAGCGCGGGACGTAGACGCCGCCGGTCTTCGCGAGGCGCAGCAGCAGCTCGTCACGTCCGCCGGGACGGCCCTCGGCCTTCCAGGCGCGGACGATGTCGGTGATCTCCAGGACGGCCTGTTCGCCGTCGCCGATGACGGCGCAGTCGATGAAGTCCGCGATGGGCTCGGGGTTGAAGGCCGCGTGCCCGCCGGCCAGGACCACGGGGTGGTCCTCGGTGCGGTCCTTGGCCTCCAGCGGGATGCCCGCGAGGTCGAGGGCGGCGAGCATGTTGGTGTAGCCCAGCTCGGTCGAGAAGCTGAGGCCGAACACGTCGAAGGCGCCGACCGGGCGGTGGCTGTCCACGGTGAACTGCGGGACCTCGTGCTCCCGCATCAGCTCTTCGAGGTCGGGCCACACGCTGTAGGTGCGCTCGGCGAGGACGCCCTCGCGTTCGTTCAGCACCTCGTAGAGGATCATGACGCCCTGGTTGGGCAGCCCCACCTCGTAGGCGTCGGGGTACATGAGCGCCCAGTGCACGTCGCACTCCTCCCACGGCTTGACCGTGGAGTTCAGCTCGCCACCGACGTACTGGATGGGCTTCTGCACATGCGGGAGCAGGGCTTCGAGCTGCGGAAACACCGATGGGGCGGACTGAGCAGACATCTCGCTGACCTTTTGCGTGCGGACACGGGCCGCCTCCGGGAAAGAGGCGTGATCCTCCAGCGTAGCGTGACGGGGCCCGGCGCCGGACCGGGTGCGGTGAGCCGCCGCCGGCGTGGGGCGGTGCGGGACTGCGGCCCGGCCCGCGCGTGGGGCCACCGCCCCGTCCGCGCCGTTCAGCCCGGCTCGGCCCGCGCGTCAGCTCAGCTCGGCCCGCGCGTCACGGTCCGCGAGCCCCGCCCAGACGCCGGGCAGCTCCCGCTCGTGGTCGAGGGCCCTGGCCTCCTCCCGGCCGTGCAGCAGTCCCCAGGTGAACGCGGTCTCCCCCGCCGTGTGGGCGCGGATGCCGAGTTCGCGCAGGGTCGCGCGCGCGACGGCGCTGTCGTGGTGGTCGCCGAGCAGGGACTGGAGGGCCTTGACGTCCTTGGCGAGGCGTTTGGCCGGCTTCCCGCAGGACGGTTTCGCGGCCTCGGCGGCGTAGCGCAGGCGTTTGGCCTTCTTGCGGGCCTCGTGCAGCGCCCGGTCGCGGACGGGCCCCGGCGGGAGCTCAAGGGCGCGTTCCATGCGGCCGACGAGCCGGTGGTGCTCCTTGGCGACGGCCTTGGGCAGGACCTTCGGCGCGGGGCGGGCCGCCTTCTCGCGCAGCGGCGGGGCGGCGAACAGGGCGTCGAGCGCGTCGAGCAGGCGGAGGTGGCGCTCGCTGTCGAGGGCGGCGCGCACCCGGGCCCGGGACTCCTGCTCCTCGGCGACCGCCCACTGCCGCAGCCGGGCTTCGACGGGGCCCAGCAGGAGGGCGGTGTCGGTCTCCGCGACGCGCGCTTGGAGCCGTCCGGCGAGCACCTCGCGGTCGCGGTCGGCGCCGAGTTCGCCCGCGAGCCACTTCAGTTCGGCGCGCAGCGGGCCGGTGACGGCGGCGTCCAGGACCGGGCGGTACGAGCGCAGGGCGCTGCGGGTGCGGCGCAGCGCGACCCGCATCTTGTGGACGGCGCCGGGCAGTTCGCGGCGCACCGCGACGTCGCGGGCGAGCAGTTCCTCGTACTGGGCCCGCAGGTAGGCGAGGACCTCGGCGCCGGCCGTCGCCTCCCCGACGTCGGGCCCGACGGGGTGTGCGGGCCCCGCCCCGGTCTCCTCAAGGGCGCGGGCGAGTTTGGACGGTGCGGACGAGCGCCGGTACCCGGCTTTCGCGAACCGCTTCCCGGCGGGCCCGAACAGCTTCGGGTCCGCGCCCGCGCCGAGTTCGAGTTCGGCCTCGGCCCAGGCGGCGCGCCTGCCCTTCGTGGGGCCCGTGAGGCGTTCGGCCTCGACCTCGTCGGCGCTCAGCTCGGCGAGCGTCGCCCCCTTCGCGTCGTACAGCGTGCGCACGGTGCGCCGGCTCCGCAGCCGGACGACGGGCAGCAGCGCGGCGCCGCGGGTGCGGGCGCGTACGAGGGCGGCGAGCGCGGCGGGGAGGGCGTCGCCCGGCGGGAGGCGCACTTCCTCGCGCACGTCCCGGGACACGGGGAGCTTGAGGTGCCAGCCGGCGTCCTCGCCGCCGGTGCGGCGGCGCAGGGTGATGCGCGCGGCGGCGAGCCTGAGGTCCTCGGTGTCGTAGTACGTGGCGTCCAGCTCCTGGACGCCGGTGTCCGCCTCACCGGCCACTCCCGGGAGCTTCCTCAGCTCCGGGAGCGGCGGGAGGGCGCCGCTCTCGTCGGTCTCGGCCTCGTACTTCCGTTCCGTCTCGCGCACGGTCTCCGTCATGTCTGGAAGGTAGACGCGAACGGGCGTTTCAAACCGGTTGCGGGAGCCGGATGTGGACGAGCGGCCGGGCCGGGGCCCCTCGGCTCAGGCGGACAGCGGTTTCTGGACGCGGATGGACTGGAGCAGGCCGACGGCGATCCACACGGCGAACATCGAGGTGCCGCCGTACGAGACGAAGGGCAGGGGCAGCCCCGCGACCGGCATGATGCCGAGGGTCATGCCGATGTTCTCGAAGGCCTGGAAGGCGAACCAGGCGATGATCCCGCCGGCCACGATCGTGCCGTACAGCTCGGTGGTCTCGCGCGCGATGCGGCAGGCGCGCCACAGGATGACGCCGAGCAGCACGATGATGAGCCCGGCCCCGGCGAAGCCGAGTTCCTCGCCGGCGACGGTGAACACGAAGTCGGTCTGCTGCTCGGGGACGAACTGCCCGGTGGTCTGGGTGCCCTTGAACAGTCCGGTGCCGGTGAGGCCGCCGGAGCCGATCGCGATGCGCGCCTGGTTGGTGTTGTAGCCGACGCCCGCCGGGTCGAGGTTGGGGTTGGCGAAGGCGGCGAAGCGGTTGATCTGGTACTCGTCGAGGACGCCGAGCTGCCACACGGCGATCGCGCCGACCGTTCCCGCGCCGAGCAGTCCGAGGACCCAGCGGTTGGAGGCCCCGGAGGCGAGCAGCACCCCGAGGACGATCATCGCCATGACCATGACCGAGCCGAGGTCCGGCATCATCAGGACGATCAGTATCGGCACGACCGCGAGGCCGAGGGCCTGCAGGACGGTGCGGTGGTCGGGGTGGTCCCGGTCCCCCGCGTCGACGCGGGCGGCGAGCAGCATCGCCATGCCGAGGATGATGGTGATCTTGACGAACTCGGAGGGCTGCAACGAGAAGCCGGCCACCATCAGCCAGGCGTGCGCCCCGTTCACGGTCACGCCGAGCGGGGTGAGCACGAGCAGGACGAGGAAGACCGAGAGGCCGTACAGGATCGGCACGGCGGTGCGCAGGGTGCGGTGGCCGAGCCAGATGGTGCCGGCCATGAGGCCGAGCCCGATCCCGATGTTGACGACGTGCTTGAACACGAAGGCGTACGGGTCGTCGCCGACGAGTTCGGTGCGTCCGCGGGTCGCGGAGTACACGAGGGCGCAGCTCAGGACGGACAGGGCGAGGGCCGCGAGCAGTATCGGCCAGTCGAGCCGGCGTACGAGGGAGCCCTTGGCGAGCAGCCGGGACCAGTGGGAGCGCTCGGGCCCGTAGCCGGAGACGCTGAACGAGGGGCTGCCGGCCATCAGTCGCGCCTCCCGTTGTACGTCACGGGGGTGCCGGCGGTCTGCTGGTCGCCGCCGGTCTGCCCGGTGCCGCCCGCCGGGTCGGTCGCCCCCGCCGGATCGGTGGCCCCGGCGGGGTCCGTGGCGCCGGTGGTCCCGGTGGTGCCCGCGAGGCCGGTGCCCGGGTCGAGCGCGGGCGTCGAGGGCTTGACCTCCAGGTTGTACGGGGCGAACTTCGACTTGATGCGCGGGGCGTCGATCGAGCCGTCGGGCTGGATCTTCGGCAGCGCGGCCTGCGGCTTGGGCAGCAGCGCCTTCTTCTTGTTGATCCCGCCGCCGCCGTCGACTCCGTACAGCGCGTCGTAGATCTTGCGGACGGCCGGACCGGAGGCGCCGGAGCCGGTGCCGCCCTGGGAGATCGTCATCACGATCGAGTAGTCCTTGGTGTAGGTAGCGAACCACGAGGTGGTCTGCTTGCCGTAGACCTCGGCGGTGCCGGTCTTGGCGTGCATCGGGATCTTGTCCTGCGGCCAGCCCTGGAACCGCCAGGCGGCGGTGCCCTGGGTGGCGACGCCCGCGAGCGCACCGTCTATCTCGTCGCGCAGCTTGCCGTCCATCGGGAGCTTGCCGTGCGAGGCGGGCTTGATCGGCTCGACCTTCTTGCCGTCGGGGCTGACCACGGCCTTGCCGATGCTCGGGTCGTAGAGGGTGCCGCCGTTGGAGATCGCCGAGTAGATCGTGGCCATCTGGATCGGGGTGACGAGGGTGTCGCCCTGGCCGATCGAGTAGTTGACCGAGTCACCGGCGCGCATCTGGTTGCCTTCGAGGCAGTTCTCGTAGGCGATCTGCTGCGCGTAGTCGCCGTCCTTCTTGCCGGACTTGCACCACGCGTCCTTGTTGGCCTTCCAGTAGTCCTTCTTCCACTGGCGGTCGGGGACGCGTCCGCTGACCTCGTTCGGCAGGTCGATGCCGGTGGTCTTGCCGAGGCCGAACTGGTGGGCCGTCTTGTAGAACCAGTCGTGCGCGTTCTTCTTCGGCCTGGTGCCGCCGTCCTTCTTCCACTCGTTGTGCGCGATGCCGTAGAAGACGGTGTCGCAGGAGACCTCCAGGGCCCGGCCGAGGCTGATGGGGCCGTAGTTCTCCGACTCGAAGTTCTTGAAGACCTGGTTGCCGATCGAGTACGAACTGCTGCAGTCGTAGTTGCCGTTGAAGTCGTAGCCCGCGTTGACCGAGGCGGTCGTGGAGACGACCTTGAAGATCGAGCCGGGCGCCGCCTGCCCCTGGATGGCGCGGTTGAGCAGCGGGTAGTTCGACTTCTTGCCGGTGAGCTTCGCGTAGTCCTTGCCGGAGATCCCGCCGACCCAGGCGTTCGGGTCGTAGTCGGGCAGCGAGGACATCGCCACGACCCGGCCGGTCTTGGCCTCCATGACGACGACGGCGCCCGAGTCGGCCTTGTAGTTGGTGCCGGTGTTCTTGTCGAACTCGTGGCGCGCGGCCTTCATCGCCTCGTTCAGCTCGTACTCGGCGACGGACTGCACCCGCGCGTCGATGCTGGTGACGATGTTCGAACCGGGCTCGGCGCGGTCCGACTTGGCCTTGCCGATGACCCGGCCGAGGTTGTCGACCTCGTAGCGGGTGACACCGGCCTTGCCGCGCAGCTGCTTGTCGTACTCGCGCTCCAGCCCGTTGCGGCCGACCATGTCGGAGCGCAGGTACGGGGAGTCGCTGTCCTTGGCCTGCTCGATCTCGTCGTCGGTGACCGGTGAGAGATAGCCGAGGGCCTGCGCGGTGTTGGCCCCGCCGGGGGCGGTGTAGCGGCGTACGGCGGTGGGTTCCGCGGTGATGCCGGGGAAGTCCTCGGCGCGTTCCCGGATCTGCAGGGCCTGCTGCGGGGTGGCCTCGTCGGTGATCGGGATCGGCTGGTAGGGCGAACCGTTCCAGCAGGGCTGCGGGGTCTTCGCGTCGCACAGCCGCACCTTGTCCCGCACGTCCTGCGGCTTCATGCCGAGGACGGAGGCGAGCCTGGTGAGGGCGGACTTCCCGTCGTCGGGCATCTTCATGAGTTCGGTGCGCGAGGCGGACACCACGAGCCGGGTCTGGTTGTCGGCGAGCGGCACTCCGCGCGCGTCGAGGATCGCTCCGCGGACGGCGGGGTCCACGACCTGCTGGACGTGGTTGCCGGAGGCTTCGGCCTTGTACTCGTCGCCGTTGCGGATCTGGAGGTACCAGAGCCGGCCGCCGAGCGTGAGCAGCAGGGAGAAGACGAGTACCTGGATGATGACGAGCCGGATGCGCACCCGGGGGGTGCGCCCGGTCTCCGGGATGTTGGACATGCTGCGCCCCCCTTTAGCGACGGCGGTGACGGCGGTGACGGGACGGGCCGCTCGGGCGGCCCAAAAGACGGGGAACGCCGCGGGTCACAGCCGCTTCACCCCTTTGATACGGCTGCTGTTGCGGGTCGCGCGGGAGATCCGGACCCGCTGGGCCCGGGTGCGCAGCCGGCCGCCGCGCTGTCCGCCGATGTTCAGGCCGGTGCCGGAGCTGATCCAGCCGGTCGCGACGTCGGCGCCCTTCGCGGAGCCGCGGGTGGGCGCGTTCTCCCCGAGCGGGTCGTTCTCGGAGCGTCTGGCCAGCCACATCACGAAGGGCACGGCGAACGGCGCGAGCAGCAGGTCGTAGATCGTCGCGCTGACCAGGAGTCCGCTCAGGCCCACGTGGCGCGCGGCGGTGTCCCCGACGAGGGCGCCGACACCGGCGTAGAGCAGGGTCGACCCGATGGCCGCGCCGACCACGACGAGCAGCGGACCGGCGATGGACTTGAGCCGGCCGTTCTCGGGCCGGGCCAGGCCCGCCGCGTAGCCGACGACGCACAGCACGAGGGCGTAGCGACCGGCCGCGTGGTCGGCGGGCGGGGCGAGGTCGGCGAGGAGCCCGGCGCCGAAGCCGATGAAGGCACCGGCGAGGTGCCCGTAGACCAGGGCCAGGCCGAGCACGGTGAGCAGCAGCAGGTCCGGTACCGCGCCGGGCAGTTGGAGCCGGGCCAGGACACTGACCTGGATCATGAGGGCGACGACCACCAGGGCGGTGGAGAGCAGAATCCGGTTGACGCGCATGTGTCCGCTACTCCTGCTCGTTCGCGCCGGCCGCGCCCGTGGGCGGGGCCGCGGGGGCGTCCGGCGCCGTGGGATCGGCGGGTTCCGAGGGGTCGGCCGGGGCCGAGGGGGTGGCCGTCACGGTGACGGTCGGGGCGGGCTTGGGCTTGGCCGGCAGGACGGCGTCGCGCGGGTTCTTGCGGGGCGCCTCGACGACGACGCCGACCAGGTCGAGCTTGGTGAAGCCGACGTAGGGCTCGACGTAGACATTGCGGGTCAGGTCGCCGCCCGAGGGGTCGACGCGCACGACGCGGCCGACCGGGACGCCGGGCACGAAGGGCTTGTCGGCCTGCGAGCCGAAGGTGACGAGCCGGTCGCCCTTCTTGACCTTGGCCTTGCCGTTGAGGAGCTGGACGGCGAGCGGCCGGTCCCCGCGCCCGGCGGCGAAGCCGAGTTCGTCGGTCTTCTCCAGCCGGGTGCCGACGGTGAAGTCGGGGTCGTTGGCGAGCAGCACGGTCGCGGTGGAGGGGCCCACGGTGGTGACCCGGCCGACGAGTCCCTCGCCGTTGAGCACCGTCATGTCGCGCTTGATGCCGTCGCGGGTGCCGACGTCGATGGTGACGGTCCACGAGAAGCCCTGGGCGGCTCCTATGCCGATGACCTCGGCGCCCTTGATGCCGTACTGGCCGGCCCCGGCCCTGGCGAGCATCGTGTCGAGCTGCCGCACCCGGCTGGCGTTGCGGTCCTCGCTGCCGAGCCGCTGCTTGAGCGCCGCGTTCTCGCGCTCCAGGGCGGTGATGCGGTTGTGTCTGGTGTCGGAGTCGCGGACCGCGCTGACCGCGTTGCCCACCGGGTCGACGGCGCCGGAGACGCCGTTCTCGACCGGTCCGAATACGCCGGCGGCGGCTTGGCGGGCGCCGTCCACCGGAGAGTCCTCGCCACCGCGGATGTCGATCGTGATCAGTGCGAACGCGATGACGATCAGCAGCACCAGGAGCAGCCGGCTCTCTCGTGTGTCCCTCACGTGCGGCGGCCGTGCCTTCCTCGTCGGAATTCTGTTCTGCGCCGGGTGCCGCGCGGGCACCCGGCGGTCATTCAGGGCCGGAGCGTGACGGCGCGTCCGCTCCGGGCGCGCCGTCGGGGTGGAACGGGAACTGCTAGCGGCGCGGCTGGGCGTCCAGCACCTGCTGGAGCGCCTCGAACTCCTCGACGCACTTGCCGGAGCCGAGGGCCACGGAGTCGAGCGGGTCCTCCGCGATGTGGATCGGCATGCCGGTCTCCATACGCAGCCGCTCGTCGAGGCCGCGCAGCAGGGCGCCGCCGCCGGTGAGCACGATGCCCCGGTCCATGACGTCACCCGACAACTCGGGCGGGCACTTGTCAAGGGTCGTCTTGACCGCGTCGACGATGGCGTTGACCGGTTCCTCGATCGCCTTGCGCACCTCGGCCGCCGAGATCACGACGGTCTTGGGCAGCCCGGACACGAGGTCCCGGCCGCGGATCTCGGTGTGCTCGTCGTTGTCGAGGTCGTAGGCCGAACCGATGGTGATCTTGATCTGTTCGGCGGTGCGCTCGCCCAGCAGGAGGCTGTACTCCTTCTTGATGTGCTGGATGATCGCGTTGTCCAGCTCGTCCCCGGCCACCCGGATGGACTGCGCCGTGACGATTCCGCCCAGCGAGATCACGGCGACCTCGGTGGTGCCGCCGCCGATGTCGACCACCATGTTGCCGGTGGCCTCGTGGACCGGGAGGCCGGCCCCGATCGCCGCGGCCATCGGCTCCTCGATGATGTGCACCTGCCGGGCCCCGGCCTGGGTGGCCGCCTCGATGACCGCGCGGCGCTCGACGCCCGTGATGCCCGAGGGCACGCACACGACGATCCGGGGGCGGGCCAGGTAGCGGCGCTTGTGGATCTTGACGATGAAGTAGCGCAGCATCCGCTCGGTGATCTCGAAGTCGGCGATGACGCCGTCCTTCAGTGGACGCACCGCGACGATGTTGCCGGGCGTGCGTCCGATCATTTTCTTCGCCTCGGCGCCGACCGCGAGGATTCCGCCGGTGTTGGTGTTGATGGCCACCACGGAGGGCTCGTTGAGCACGATTCCGCGCCCCCTGACGTACACCAGCGTGTTGGCGGTCCCGAGGTCGACAGCCATATCACGGCCGATGAACGACATTGAGTTCCCCATGAGATCGTCTGGCCTTCCCAGCGTTGACGGCTTTTCAGGACGGCGAGGTGGGTGCTGTGGGAGTGGAGGCTTCCATCGTAGTCTCGCCTGCGGCGACACGGCGCAAGGGTCCGCGCCATTGTCGGCATTCTGCGCCGATGGGTGCACGCCTCGCCTGTGGAGACGTGCCATCCGGGGCGTGGGTTCCCCCGATCGGGGCCGCATATGCCAGAAGGCGACCGGAATTTCCGGTCGCCTTCCGCCGCGCTCCGCCCGGAATGGGCTGAGGGCGCGTCAGTATTTTTTTCCATTTCGATACGCGGACCGTCCGGGGCGCGTGTCGCCCGCGGTGCGCGGGACCGAATGGGCGACCGCTCAGAAACGGCCCGGGAAGAAGATCTGCAGCTCGCGCTCGGCGGACTCCTCGGAATCCGAGGCGTGAATCAGGTTCTCGCGGACGATGGTGCCGAAATCGCCACGGATGGAACCGGGGGCGGCGGCGATCGGGTCGGTCGGCCCGGCGAGCGTACGGACGCCCTCGATGACGCGCTCGCCCTCGACGACGAGCGCCACGACCGGCCCGGACAGCATGAACTCGACCAGCGGCTCGTAGAACGGCTTGCCGATGTGCTCGGCGTAGTGCGTCTCCAGGGTTGACAGGTCCAGGGTGCGCAGCTCCAGGGCCGTGATGCTCCAGCCGGCCTTCCGCTCGATCCGGCCGACGACCTCGCCGATCAGGCCGCGGCGTACGGCGTCGGGCTTGAGCAGGACGAGGGTGCGCTGGGACATGTACGGCTCCTTGAAAACAGGAAAGACACGGGTGCGGTGCGGACGCGGGGCCCGGGAGTACGGACGCGGTGGTCCGGCGGTGGTGCGGTGGTCCAGAGGTTATACGGAGCGGCGCAAGGCGACACACGCAGGCCCGGCCGAAGCTTTTCCTTCGGCCGGGCCGGTGGGTGCGAGAGGCTGCCCGCGGTTCACCCGGGCTGGGGTTCGCCCTCCGCCTCGGCGAGCGCGGCCCAGCGCGCCTTCGCCTCGTCGATCTTGCGGCCGTAGTGCACCGAGGCCCACCACAGTCCGCCGAAGGCCGCGCCCAGGATGAACATCATCGGGACGACGAGTCCGCTCACGAACAGTGCGATCTGGAGCACCCAGCCGAGCTGCACCCCGCCGGGGCGGGTCACGAAGCCGCACAGCAGGACGCACAGCAGCATCGCGATCCCGCTGACCGTCCAGACCGTGGCCTGGGTGAGGTCGTCGTCCTTCATCGCGACGAGACCGGCGAAGCCGATGATGAGGAACTCGCCGATCAGGGTCGAGGAGCAGAGCATCCGCACGGCGTTCAGCCCTTCTTTCCGAGGAGCAGCCGGGCCTCGCCGACCGTGATGACGGAGCCGGTCACCAGGACGCCGCCGCCGGAGAACTCGCCCTCCTCCTCCGCGAGGGTGATGGCCTCCTCCAGCGCGTCGTCGAGGCGGGGTTCGACCTGGACGCGGTCCTCGCCGAACACCTCGACGGCGAGGGCGGCGAGTTCGTCCGGGTCCATCGCGCGGTGGCTGGTGTTCCGGGTGACGACGACCTCGGCGAGGATCGGCTCGAAGGCCTCCAGCAGTCCGCGCGCGTTCTTGCCCTCGCTCACGCCGATCACACCGATGAGCCGGCTGAAGTCGAAGACCTCGCTGATCGCCTCAGCGGTGACCCGGGCCCCGGCCGGGTTGTGCGCCGCGTCGAGCAGCACGGTCGGGGAGCGCCGTACGGTCTCCAGGCGGCCCGGGGAGGACACGGCGGCGAAGGCGGTGCGCACGGTGTCCAGGGCGAGGGGCTCGGGGCGCTGGGAGCCGACCCCGAAGAAGGCCTCGACGGCGGCGAGGGCGACGGCCGCGTTGTGCGCCTGGTGCGCCCCGTGCAGCGGGAGGAAGACCTCCTCGTACTCCCCGCCCAGGCCCCGCAGGGTCAGCAGCTGGCCGCCGACGGCGACCTGCCGGGAGGCGACGCCGAACTCCATGCCCTCGCGGGCGACGGTGGCGTTCTTCTCGACGGACTTCTTGAGGATGACCTGCGCCGCGTCCACCGGCTGCTGGGCGAGGACGACGGTCGCGTCCTGCTTGATGATCCCGGACTTCTCCCCGGCGATCTCGCCGGTGGTCGAGCCGAGCCGGTCGGTGTGGTCGAGGTCGATCGGGGTGATCACGGCGACGTCGCCGTCGATGACGTTGGTCGCGTCCCAGCTGCCGCCCATGCCGACCTCGACGACGGCGACGTCGACGGGCGCGTCGGCGAAGGCCGCGTACGCCATGCCGGTCAGCACCTCGAAGAAGGACAGCCGGTACTCCTGACTGGTGTCGACCATCTCGACGTACGGCTTGATGTCGCGGTACGCCTCCACGAAGCGCTCCGCGGCGATCGGTGAGCCGTCCAGCGAGATGCGCTCGGTGATCGACTGGACGTGCGGCGAGGTGTAGCGGCCGGTGCGCAGGTCGAAGGCGGCGAGCAGGGCCTCGATCATGCGGGCCGTGGAGGTCTTGCCGTTGGTGCCGGTGATGTGGATGGAGGGGTAGGCGCGCTGCGGTTCGCCGAGGACGTCCATGAGGGCCGCGATCCGGGTGACCGAGGGCTCCAGTTTGGTCTCGCCCCAGCGGCCCGCGAGTTCGGTCTCGACCTCGCGCAGCGCCCGGTCCACCGCCGGGTCCTCGGGCCTGGCCGGGATGTCGGACTCGGGCGGACCCGCCTGGGTGCGCAGGGTACGGCTGCCGGCCTCGATGACCGCGAGGTCCGGGTCCCTCTCGGTCTCGGCTCCGACGATTGCCTCGAAGTCGTCGCGGGGGCCGGACGCGTCCTCGGCCTCGGCGCTGTGGTCGTCGTGCGGGGGGAGCTCACTCACGGGGCCAGTCTACGGAGCGCGCGACGATCACCGCCCGGGCCCCGGCCGTAGGACCCGCCCTCCTTCACGGCCACCCCCTCTTTACGGCCGGTTCCGCTCCACGGCCGGTTCTCCGTCCCCGTTCTCGCCCACAATCAGGCACACTTGGCGATCATGGACATAGGCATTGATCTCGGGACCGCGAACACCCTGCTGTACGTACGGGGTCAGGGCATCGTGCTGAACGAACCCTCGGTCGTGGCGGTGCGGCAGGGGCGCAAGGGCCCGAGCCTCGCGGTCGGCACCGAGGCGAAGGCGACGCTCGGCCGCTCCCCCGGCTCCATCACCTCGATCCGGCCGCTCCAGGACGGGGTGATCAGCGACTTCGAGGCGGCCGAGGACATGATCCGGTACTTCATCCGGAAGGTGGCCCCGCGCCGCTCCACGCGTATCCGTCTGGTGGTGTGCGTGCCCAGCGGGGTGACGCCGGTGGAGCGCCGGGCCATCGTGCAGGCCGCGCGGCAGGCCGGGGCCCGTACCGTGCACGTGATCGAGGAGCCGATGGCGGCGGCGATCGGCGCGGGCCTGCCGGTCTCGGAGCCGCGCGGCTCGATGGTCGTGGACATCGGCGGCGGTACGACGGAGGTCGCGGTCCTCTCGCTGGGCGGGGTCGTCACGGCGCGCTCGCTGCGGGTGGGCGGGCACCGGCTCGACCTCGCGGTGACCGACCACGTGCGCAAGGAGCACGGCCTGCTGATCGGTGAACGCACCGCCGAGGACGTCAAGATCGCGATCGGCTCGGCCTGGCCGGTACCCGAGGACCCGGAGCTGGAGAAGCGGACCTACCAGGTGCGCGGCCGGCAGAAGGTCGCGGGCCTGCCGCAGATGCTGGAGCTGACCGCCCCGGACGTACGGCGGGCGCTGGACGAGCCGGTGGAGGCGATGATCCGGGCGCTGCGCGAGACCCTGGAGGAGTGCCCGCCGGAGCTGGCCGGGGACCTCATGGAGTACGGGATCGTGCTGACCGGCGGCGGGGCGCTGCTGCCGGGCCTGGACCTGCGCATGGCCTCGGCGACCGGGATACCGGTGTTCGTGGCGGACGACCCGCTGGACAGCGTCGCGCTGGGCTGCGGCCGATGTGTGGAGGACTTCGACACCCTCAACCGGGTGCTGACCCTGGGCTGAGCGGCACCTTCGCGCAAGCGGGGCGGGCCCTCGCTGGGCCGTTGAGGGGACACGGCGCCACGTACGCGGCGCGGTGACCCGGTATGCACGTGGACTAATAGTGCAATTCGCCCCATGTGGTACGCGCAGAATCCGGGCCGTGCGGTCCGTCAGCTCGCGGGGGACCTCGCCGTGTTGCTGTGGGTCACCGGCTGGGCCCTGGCGGCAGCCGTCGTGCACCGTACGTCGGGCCGGATCACCGAACTGTTCGGCGGGGACGTGGCGAAGGCGGTGCGCGGGCTGCCCGGCCCCGTCGAGCTGCTGGGTCTCCTGGACCCCTCGCTGTGGCCCCTGGTGGTGTCGGTGGCCGGGGTCGCGGTGTTCCTGCTGCTGACGGTGCCGGTCGTCGGCTGGTGGCTGCCGCGGCGGCTGCGCTGGCACCGCAGGGCGACGGCGGCGCACGAACTGGCCGCCTCGGCGGACGGCCGGGAGCTGCTGGCCCTGCGGTCCCTGATGCGCCCGCTGGACGACGTGGCCCGCACCGCCTCTCTCGCGGGCGCGACCCCGGGCGCCCTCGCGGAGGGCTGGCGGGACGCCGACCCGCAGACCCTGGACGCCCTGGCGGACGCGGAGTTGGCGCGCCTGGGCCTGCGCGGGACCTGAGCGCTCCGCGCAGGCGTGAGGGCCCCGGCCGCCCCCGAGGCGGCCGGGGCCCTCACGCGTGTGCGGGGCCTCGCGGGATCAGGCCTTTGGCAGCCCCTCCAGCTGCTTGCGGAGGCGCTCGATGTCGGCCTCCGCCTTGCTGAGCCGGGTGCGGATCTTGTCGACGACCTTCTCGGGGGCCTTGCCGAGGAACTCGGCGTTGCCGAGCTTGCCCTCGGCCTGGGCCTTCTCCTTCTCGGCGGCGGCGAGGTCCTTGGTGAGCCGCTTGCGTTCGGCGGCCACGTCGATCGTGCCGGACAGGTCGAGGGCGACCTGCGCGCCGGACACCGGGAGGGTCGCGGTGGCCGTGAAGCCCTCGCCCTCGGGCTGCAGGCGCAGCAGTTGGCGGATGGCCGCCTCGTGCGCGGCGAGCGCGGTGCCGTCCAGGCCGAGGCGCGCGGGCACCCGCTGGCCGGGCTGGAGGCCCTGGTCGGCGCGGAAGCGGCGGACCTCGGTGATGACCTGCTGGAGGGTGGCGATCTCGGCCTCGGCCCCGGTGTCCCGGAAGCCGGAGTCGGCGGGCCATTCGGCGATCACGAGGGACTCGCGGCCGGTCAGCGTCGTCCACAGCGTCTCGGTGACGAAGGGGACCACCGGGTGCAGCAGCCGCAGCGTGACGTCGAGGACCTCGCCGAGCACCCGGCGGGCGTCCTCGGCGGGCTGTCCGCCGGCCTGGAAGGTGGTCTTGGACAGCTCGACGTACCAGTCGAAGACCTCGTCCCACGCGAAGTGGAAGAGCAGGTCGGAGAGTTTCGCGAACTGGTAGTCCTCGTAGTACGCGTCGGCCTGCGCGACGACCTCGCCGAGCCGGGAGAGGATCCACCGGTCGGTCGCCGACAGCCGCTCGGCGGGCGGCAGTCCGCCCTCCACCGTGGCGCCGTTCATGAGCGCGAAGCGGGTCGCGTTCCAGAGCTTGTTGGTGAAGTTGCGCGAGCCCTGGACCCACTCCTCGCCGATCGGCACGTCGACGCCCGGGTTGGCGCCGCGCGCGAGGGTGAAGCGCAGCGCGTCGGAGCCGTACTTGTCCATCCAGTCGATCGGGTTGACCGCGTTGCCGAAGGACTTCGACATCTTCTTGCCGAACTGGTCCCGGACCATGCCGTGCAGCGCGATGGTGTGGAACGGCGGGGTGCCGTCCATCGCGTACAGGCCGAACATCATCATCCGGGCGACCCAGAAGAACAGGATGTCGTAGCCGGTGACCAGGACCGAGTTCGGGTAGAACTTCGCGAGGCTGTCGGTCTGTTCGGGCCAGCCGAGGGTCGAGAAGGGCCACAGGCCCGAGGAGAACCAGGTGTCGAGGACGTCGGTCTCCTGGTGCCAGCCCTCACCGGTGGGCGGCTGCTCGTCGGGACCGACGCACACCGTCTCGCCGTTGGGGCCGTACCAGACGGGGATGCGGTGGCCCCACCACAGCTGGCGGGAGATCGTCCAGTCGTGGAGGTTGTCGACCCAGTCGAAGTACCGCTTCTCCATCTCCTGCGGGTGGATCTTGACCCGGCCGTCGCGGACCGCGTCACCGGCGGCCTTCGCGAGCGGGCCGACCTTGACCCACCACTGCATGGACAGCCGCGGCTCGACGGTCGTCTTGCAGCGCGAGCAGTGGCCCACGGAGTGCGTGTAGGGGCGCTTCTCGGCGACGATGCGGCCCTCGGCGCGCAGGGCGGCGACGATCGCGGAGCGGGCCTCCATGCGGTCCAGGCCCTCGAAGGGGCCGGGGGCGGTGATGACGGCCCGCTCGTCCATGACGGTGAGCATCGGCAGGTCGTGGCGGCGGCCGATCTCGAAGTCGTTGGGGTCGTGGGCGGGGGTGACCTTCACGGCGCCGGTGCCGAACTCGGGGTCGACGTGCGCGTCGGCGACGACCGGGATGGTGCGGTCGGTCAGCGGCAGCTTGATCTGCCGGCCGACGAGGTGGCGGTAGCGCTCGTCCTCGGGGTGGACGGCGACGGCGGTGTCGCCGAGCATCGTCTCGGCGCGGGTGGTGGCGACGACGATGCTGTCCTCACCGTCCCCGTAGCGCATGGAGACGAGTTCGCCGTCGTCGTCCTGGTACTCGACCTCGATGTCGGAGATGGCCGTCAGACAGCGCGGGCACCAGTTGATGATGCGCTCGGCGCGGTAGATCAGCTCGTCCTCGTACATCTTCTTGAAGACGGTCTGGACGGCCTGGGACAGGCCCTCGTCCATCGTGAAGCGCTCACGGGACCAGTCGACGCCGTCGCCGAGGCGGCGCATCTGCCCGGAGATCTGGCCGCCCGACTCGCCCTTCCACTGCCACACGCGCTCGACGAAGGCCTCGCGGCCGAGGTCGTGCCGGGACTTGCCCTCCTTGGCGAGTTCCCGCTCCACGACGTTCTGCGTGGCGATACCGGCGTGGTCCATGCCGGGCTGCCACAGCGTCTCGTAGCCCTGCATGCGCTTGCGGCGGGTGAGGGCGTCGATCAGCGTGTGCTCGAAGGCGTGGCCGAGGTGCAGGGAACCGGTGACGTTGGGCGGGGGGATGACGATGGTGTACGGCGGCTTCTCGCTGTGTTCGTCCGCCTCGAAGTAGCCCCGCTCCACCCAGCGCTCGTACAGCTGCCCCTCTACGTCGGCCGGCGTGTACTGGGTCGGCAGTTCGGAGGTGGGCGCTGGAGTCTGCTGAGAGTTCTCGGTCACGCGGCCAGTTTAGAGGTCCCGGGGCCCTGGGCAGAAACGGGTTCTCGGGGTCACGGACGCGTTCCGATCACGGCGGTCTTCGTAACAGTGCGGCACCGGGAACACCGTACGCGTGTCCACTCGGTCAGGATGTCGGGGACGCGACAGCTACGGAGGGACCCCAGTCATGAGCAGCGACCAGCAGGGCCCCTACGGGGGAGAGCAGCCGCAGCCGCCGAACCCGTACGGGCAACCGGGACAGCCCGGCCCTTACGGACAGCAGCCGCCCACTCCCCCGCAGGGACAGCCCGGGTACGGCTACCCGCAGCAGGCACCGCAGGGCGTACCGCAGCAGGGCCCCTACGGGCAGCCGGGACAGGCGGGGCCCTACGGCGCCCCGCAGCAGCCGGGCCCGTACGGGAACCCGGATCAGCCCAACCCCTACGGGAGCCCGCAGCCGCCCGGCCCCTACGGGCAGCAGCCGCCCGCCCCGCCGGTGTACGGCGGACCGCAGATCCCGCCGCCCTCGGGCGGCGGCAACGGGAAGCGGACCGGACTGATCATCGGCGGGGCCGCCCTCGTCGTGGCGATCGCCGTGGGGGGCTGGTTCGCGTTCGCGGGCGGTGACGGCGACTCGGTCGCGGACGACGGTCCGCACAAGCTGACGACCCCGGCGAAGGTACTGGGCGACTACCAGCGCTTCACCCCGCAGAAGGACCCCGAGCCCGCCTCGGACAGCGACGCGAAGGACCTCGCGAACAGCGGGGTGAGCGATGCCAAGGCCGTCAGCGCGACGTACACGACCGTCGACCTCAGCGACCCGTCGAACGTGGACCCCGAGGAGGCCGCGGCCGGCAAGGCGCTGTCCTTCGTCGGGCTGTTCGGCAAGGTGAAGGACCCCGAGGGGGCGGTGGACGCGACCTTCGCCGAGATGCGCAAGTCCAAGGACGACGACAAGCTCACGCTGCTCGGCGACCCGCAGGCGGTGGAGCCCGACTCGCTCGACGGCGCGGTCATGAAGTGCCAGAAGGTCGAGGCGCCGAACTCCACCACGGGCAAGACCGTTCGGCAGTACATGTGCCTGTGGGCGGATCACAGCACGATCGGTCTGGTCGTCCCCGCCGACGGCGCGACCGAGACGATGAGCCTCGACGACTCGGCCAAGGTCGCCGCCGACCTGCGCGGGGACGTCCGCGTCAAGCTCTGAGCCGCACCGTGTGACGGATGCACCGTGTGACGGATGACGAGGGAGGGCCCGGTCCACTCGGACCGGGCCCTCCCTCGTACGTACGGCTGCGGCCTCAGGCCGACTTCTGCTCCCCCGGTCCCCGGCCGCCGCGCGCCTCGCGCGGGATCAGGGTGGGGTTGACGTTGGAGCGGACCACCTCGGAGGTGATGACGACCCGGCCGACGTCCTGGCGGGACGGGACCTCGTACATCACCGACTGGAGGACCTCCTCCATGATGGCGCGCAGTCCGCGGGCGCCGGTCTGCCGCAGGATCGCCTGGTCGGCGATGGCCTCCAGCGCCTCGCGCTCGAACTCCAGCTCCACGCCGTCGAGTTCGAACAGCCGCTGGTACTGCTTGACCAGGGCGTGCCGGGGCTCGACGAGGATGCGCAGCAGGGCCTCGCGGTCCAGGCTGTGCACCGAGGTGACGACCGGGAGGCGGCCGATGAACTCGGGGATCATGCCGAACTTGACCAGGTCCTCCGGCATGACCTCGCGCAGGTGGTCGCTGGACTCGATCTCCCGCTTCGAGCGGATCGTCGCGCCGAAGCCGATGCCCTTGGCGCCGGCCCTGGCCTCGATGATCCGTTCCAGACCGGAGAAGGCGCCGCCCACGATGAACAGCACGTTCGTCGTGTCGATCTGGATGAACTCCTGGTGCGGGTGCTTGCGTCCGCCCTGCGGCGGCACGGAGGCGGTGGTGCCCTCCAGGATCTTCAGCAGCGCCTGCTGGACGCCCTCGCCGCTCACGTCGCGGGTGATCGACGGGTTCTCGCTCTTGCGGGCGACCTTGTCGATCTCGTCGATGTAGATGATCCCGGTCTCGGCCTTCTTGACGTCGTAGTCGGCCGCCTGGATCAGCTTGAGCAGGATGTTCTCGACGTCCTCGCCGACGTAACCGGCCTCGGTGAGCGCCGTGGCGTCCGCGATGGCGAACGGCACGTTGAGCATCCGGGCGAGCGTCTGGGCCAGGTGTGTCTTGCCGGAGCCGGTGGGGCCCAGCAACAGGATGTTGGACTTCGCCAGCTCGATGGCGTCGTCCCGCCCCGAGGGCCCGCCGTTCTCTCCGGCCTGGACCCGCTTGTAGTGGTTGTACACCGCGACCGAGAGGGCCTTCTTCGCCGGTTCCTGACCGACGACGTAGCCCTCAAGGAACTCGTAGATCTCGCGGGGCTTGGGGAGTTCCTCCCACCGCACCTCGCTGGTCTCCGCGAGCTCTTCCTCGATGATCTCGTTGCAGAGGTCGATGCACTCGTCACAGATGTACACACCGGGGCCTGCGATGAGCTTCTTGACCTGCTTCTGACTCTTTCCGCAGAACGAGCACTTGAGCAGATCGCCGCCGTCACCGATGCGTGCCACGAGGTGCTTCCCCTTCGCCTGGGAGACGCGCGCGTGCGACGACTCCTGGTGCCTCATACCCGACGGTACCTTGCCCGGCCCCCTGCCCGGGCCCCCCTTGGCACGGTTCGCTTCTCACGCTCCGGCCGAGGAGGGTCCAGGGGGTAGTCCGCTGCCGCCGATTCAGGCGGCGGAACCCACCACCTTACGCGGGGTGGTGATCTGGTCGACCAGGCCGTAGGCGAGGGCGTCCTCGGCCGTCAGGATCTTGTCGCGCTCGATGTCGTCCCGGATCTTCTCGATCGGGGTGGTGGAGTGCTTGGCCAGCATCTCCTCCAGCTGCGAACGCATCCGCAGGATCTCGTTGGCCGCGATCTCCAGGTCGGAGAGCTGCTCCCGGCCGGTCTGGCTGGAGGGCTGGTGGATCAGCACACGGGCGTTGGGCAGCGCCATGCGCTTGCCGGGGGCGCCGGCGGCCAGCAGGACGGCGGCGGCCGAGGCGGCCTGGCCCATGCAGACCGTCTGGATGTCCGGCTTCACGAACTGCATCGTGTCGTAGATGGCGGTGAGCGCCGTCATCGAGCCGCCGGGGCTGTTGATGTAGATGGAGATGTCCCGGTCCGGGTCCATCGACTCCAGGCACAGCAGCTGCGCCATGACGTCGTTGGCCGAGGCGTCGTCGATCTGCACGCCGAGGAAGATCACGCGCTCCTCGAAGAGCTTCGCGTACGGGTCGTACTCGCGCACGCCCTGCGAGGTGCGCTCGACGAAGCGCGGGACGATGTACCTGTTGTCGACCTGCGGGCCGGTGTAGAGGCCGCTGGCGGAGAAGTTGCTCATCTGTGTGTTCACCATCCTGGTGGCGTTCTGGCGGGGTCTCTCGCGGGGGCGAGTGCGGCGGTGGGTGCTCAGGCGCCCGTGCCGCCGCCGCCGGGAACGCCCGAGGCGGCGGAGATGATCTCGTCGATCAGGCCGTACTCCTTGGCCTGCTCGGCGGTGAACCAGCGGTCGCGGTCACCGTCCCGGATGATCGTCTCGATCGACTGTCCGGAGTGCCGGGCGGTGATCTCGGCCATGCGGTTCTTCGTCCGCAGGAGGTACTCGGCCTGGATCTTGATGTCCGAGGCGGTGCCGCCGATGCCGGCGGAGCCCTGGTGCATCAGGATGTCGGTGTTCGGGAGGGAGAACCGCTTGCCGGCGGTGCCGCCGGTCAGCAGGAACTGCCCCATGGAGGCCGCCATGCCCATCCCGATCGTGATGACGTCGTTCGGGATGTACTGCATGGTGTCGTAGACGGCCATGCCCGCGGTGACGGAGCCACCGGGGCTGTTGATGTAGAGGTAGATGTCCTTGTCCGGCTCTGCGGCCAGGAGGAGCATCTGGGCGGTGATCTTGTTGGCGATGTCGTCGTCGACCTGCTGACCGAGGAAGATGATCCGCTCGCCGAGCAGTCGGCTGTAGACCTGGTCGCCGAGGCCGCCACCGCTGAAGGTCTCGCCGGCGGCGGAGGGCATCAGATTCGTCACGTATCCACCTGCTCGTCTTAACGACGGCGCCGGGCCGTCTCACGTCTTCTGCTGGAGCCTGGGACCCCGCGTCGCACCGCCGGTGGGCGGTGTGTGGGGACTCCCCTGCCCTCGTATTCATGGACCCTAACGCGCGGCTCGCCGCAGGCCATCCCGCATGGGGAACTGTTCGCTGTGAGCGCATGTTCCGGCGGCGGAGCGAGGCACGTCGTTCGCTGCGCTTCACTCGTCCTCAAGCGCCGGACGGGCTCAGTCAGGCCCGGTCCTTCGGCCAGGTGCTCAAGCCCGTCCGGCGCTTGAGGACACGGCCGGAGGCCGGGAAAGAGGCAGGGGCCCCGGGGACGGTGTCCCCGGGGCCCCTGCGGCAGCCCTGCCTACTTGGCTTCGGCCTCGGCGGCCTCGGCCTCGGCGGCGTCGGCGGAGGCGGCCTCGGTGGCCTCCTCCTCCTCGTCGTCCAGGTCCACGATCTCGCCGTTGGTGTCCTTGACGGTCGCGGCCTCGACCACGGTCGCCAGCGCCTTGCCGCGCGCGACCTCACCGACGAGCATCGGCACCTGGCCGCCCTCGACGACGGCCTGCGCGAACTGGTCGGGGGACATGCCGGAGGAGGCCGCACGGCGCAGCAGGTGCTCGGTGAGCTCCTCCTGGCTGACGTTCAGCTTCTCGCGGGAGACCAGCTCGTCCAGGACGAACTGGGTCTTGATGCCCTTGACCGCCTGCTCCTCGGTCTCGGCCTGGAACTCCTCGGCCGTCTTGCCCTGGATCTCCAGGTACTTGTCCAGCTCCAGACCCATCTGCGGGAGCTGGTGGTGCTCCAGGTTGTGGGTGCGGGTCTGGATCTCGTCGGCGAGCAGCTTCTCGGGGACCGGGACCTCGACCAGTTCGAGCAGCTTCTCCAGGACGCGCTCCTGGGCCTGCGTGGCCTGGTCGTACTGCTTCATGTTCTCCAGCCGCTTGCGGCTGTCGGCACGGACCTCGTCCAGCGTGTCGAACTCGCTGGCCAGCTGGGCGAAGTCGTCGTCGAGCGCGGGCAGCTCGCGGGCCTCGACCTTGGACACCTTGACGGTGATCTCGGCCTGCTTGCCGGCGGCCGAGCCGCCCTTCAGCTCGGAGGCGAAGGTAGTCTCGCCACCGGCCTCCAGGCCCTTCACGGCCTCGTCGATGCCGTCGAGCAGCTCGCCGGAGCCGATGGTGTAGGCGACGTCGCTGGCGAGGCCGTCCTCCAGCACCTCACCGTCGACCTTGGCCTCCAGGTCGATCGTGACGACGTCGCCGTCCTCGGCGGCACGCTCGACGGTGGACGTCGAGGCGAAGCGCTCGCGCAGCTCCTCGACGGCCTTGTCGACGTCCTCGTCGCTGACGTCGACGGCGTCCACCTCGACCTCGATGCCGGAGTAGTCCGGGATCTCGATCTCGGGCCGGATGTCGACCTCGGCGGTGAAGGAGAGCAGTTCGCCGTCCTTCAGCTCCTTGATGTCGACCTCGGGCTGTCCGAGGACGTTCAGCTCACCCTCGTTGACGGCCTCGGTGTAGAACTTCGGAAGCGCGTCGTTGACGGCCTCCTCGAGCACGGCGCCACGACCGAAGCGCTGGTCGATGACGCGGGCGGGGATCTTGCCCTTGCGGAAGCCCTTCACCGTGACCTGCTCGTTGATCTTCTTGTACGCCGCGTCGAGGCTGGACTTGAGCTCCTCGAAGGGCACCTCAACAGTGAGCCGAACCCGGGTCGGGTTCAGGGTCTCCACGGCGCTCTTCACGGTTAGGTCTCCTTGTGGCTGACTTCTGGGGTACTGCGCGGCCGCACCGTTCGTGCGGACGGGCCGATGAGGGCCCGGGCCCGGGAGTGCAGACACGTACTTCAGACACGCAGACACACGGGCACGCAGCTTGCATAGTAACCGTGCGCGGGATGAGACCCGCAATGCGCTCGTACGGCCGGCCGTCGCCGGGCCGGGGGCCGCGGTCTGACGCGCCGCGCACAACGTGTTGCTGGTCGGGGTGGCCGGATTCGAACCGACGACCTTCCGCTCCCAAAGCGGACGCGCTACCAAGCTGCGCCACACCCCGCAGGTGCGGATCGTAGGGTACATGCCCGCAGGCCACACCGTGCCTGTGCCGCGCGGCCCGGCCGGGGTGTGCGAGCACGGGGGCAAAGCCGCTACGATGCTTCTCGTGTCCCGGCCCGAGGGCCGTGACACCGCGTATGCGGGCGTAGCTCAATGGTAGAGCCCTAGTCTTCCAAACTAGCTACGCGGGTTCGATTCCCGTCGCCCGCTCTGCACGCCGAGAGGCCCGGACGTCCTGGACGTCCGGGCCTCTCGCGCGTCCGGGCCCGGGGTGCCGGGGACGCCCGCGGGCCCGCGGGGCCGGAGGGTGTCCCCGGGTCAGAAGTTGATCGAGCTGATCATGTCCGCTATCGAGTCGAGGAAGCGGCGGATGGACGGCGCCATGCCGCTGGAGGCGAGGAAGAAGCCGAAGAGGACCGCGACGACGGCGGGTCCCGCTTTGATGGAGCCGCCGCGGATCAGCACCACCAGGACGACCGCCAACAACACCACCACAGACAGTGAAATGGCCACAACTGATCACACCCTAGGTCGGTCCGCTCCCGGCCCGGGGGGTACGAGGCCGCACACCCCCGCCAGAACCATCGTGCCACCAACGGGCCCCAGTCATGCGGCCCGTGACGCATCGTCGGCCATGCGTGCGGATGCCGGGGGGATGCTTCACGCCATGAACGCGCCGGTGGTGCGCGCCGCGGGGCCTCGCGACCGGCCGCCGCCGGGGCCCGGGAATTCGGCTTGATCGTTTTCCGGGGCCCGTTCGGGAAGTACCGTCGTGGGTAAAGATCGTCGCCGGTTTTCACGAGGGCTGCCGTATGCCCGGGAAGCCTTGGACGAAACCGGAGTAACCGGCCGTATGTGCAGGTGTGATGACCGTCGCGTGCCGAGCCGGCCGTGGCGCGGCAATAGCGGGTAGACGCGTACGGAAGTCGAGTGAGAGCGAGCGGGAGGCTGCCCGGAGGGTGGAATCCCGGACGAGGCCGAGGTAACGCACATGCACGACCGTTTCGCCCGCACCGCCCTTTCCGGGGCGCTCGCGGAGCCCGCCCTTCCGCCCGGCACAGGCGCCGTATGAGCCCCGGGGAGCGTGAGTCCGTCCAGGTCAGGGGCGCCCTCCCGGCGGTGCGCGAGGGCGTTGTGGAGCACCGGGGCGGGCCTGGCGCGAATTCCACGTCCGCGCCGGCCGCCCCGCGCGGTTCCGGGGCGGCCGGCGAGGGCGGGAAAATCCGGGAGCCCTTCTTCGACAATGCGAAATACCTCGCGATCGTCCTGGTCGCGATGGGCCATTCCTGGGAGCCGCTGCTCGCGCACAGCCGCCCGCTGCTCGCGTTCTATCTGACCGTCTACGCCTTTCACATGCCCGCCTTCGTCCTCATTTCGGGCTACCTCTCGCGCGGCGCGGACCTGACTCCGGGACGGGCGCGGAAACTCGTCACGACGGTGGCCGTGCCTTATGTGATCTTCGAATGCGCGTATGCGGTGTTCCTGCGGCTCACGGGCTCCTCCCCGCACGCGCCCGTGAGTCTGCTGGACCCCTGGTGGCTCGACTGGTTCCTGGTGGCGCTGTTCGCGTGGCGGCTGACGACCCCGCTCTGGCGGGTGTTGCGGTGGCCGCTCCCCCTCGCCGTGGCCTGCGCCTCGCTCGCCTCCCTCTCCCCCGGAATCGGCCATGACCTGGACCTTCAGCGGGTGCTGCAGTTCCTGCCGTACTACGTGGCCGGTCTGCTGCTGCGCCCCGCACATTTCGCCCTGCTGCGCCGGAAGTGGCTGAAGATCGTCGCCGTACCGGTGTTCACGGTGGCGCTGGGCGCGGCGTACTGGCTGGCGCCGCGCATGCCGTACGCCTGGCTGTACCACCGGGAGAGCGCGCAGGAGCTGGGGGCGCCGTGGTGGAGCGGGGTGCTGATGACCCTGGCCCTGCTGGTGTGCTCGCTGGTGCTGACGGCCTGCTTCCTGGCCTGGGTGCCCCGCCGGGCGGCCTGGTGCACGCGGCTGGGGGCCGGGACGATCGGCGGCTACCTGCTGCACGGCTTCCTCGTGAAGACGGCCGTCCACCTGGGCCTCTACCGGCAGGGGTGGGTGCGCACCGGGTGGGGCGAGGCGGCGGTCACGCTCGCGGCGGGTGCGGTGGTCACCCTGCTGTGCACCGCCCCGGTCCGGCGGGCCTTCCGCTGGGTGCTCGAACCCCGGCTGAAGTGGGCGTTCCGCACGGGCGCTTGAGACCGCCGGGACGCAGACCGGACGAACCACGACGAACCGCCCTCCCTGACTGATGCGTGGACGAGGTTCGACGGAGCAACTCTTTCCCTTTCAATCCTTTGGTAAGGTAACTCTTGACTGCGACTTGACCATCTCTTGACTGAATGGAGGCCGGCCCATCGGACACGCGGAGACCCTCATAGCCATGGGCGGCGCCTTTCTGGCCGCCGCCGTCCTCGCCCGCACGGGCGGGCGCATCGGACTTCCCACCATCCCCCTGTTCATCCTGGCCGGGATACTGCTCGGCCCGCACACCCCGGGCGTCGTCCTGGTCTCCGATCCGCACGATCTGGAGATGCTCTCGGCGCTCGGCCTGGTCCTGCTCCTGTTCTACCTGGGGCTCGAATTCCACCTGGACGACCTGAAGGCGGGCGGCCGGCGCATGGCGCTGGCCGGAGGGGCGTACCTCGCCCTGAACGTCGGCGCCGGCCTCGGTTTCGGATTCGCCCTGGGCTGGGGCACCTCCGAGGCTCTGGTCCTCGCCGGGGTGCTCGGCATCTCGTCCTCGGCGATCGTCACCAAGGTCCTCGTGGACACCGGGCGGCTCGGCAACCCCGAGACCAGACCGATCCTGGGGATCATCGTCGTCGAGGACGTCTTCCTCGCGCTGTACCTCGCGGCGCTCCAGCCGATCCTCTCGGGGGCGGACTCCCTCGCGGCGGCCTTCGTGGACGGCGGCAAGGCCTTCGGTTTCCTGCTGCTGCTCGCACTCGCCGCGCGCTTCGGCACCCGGCTGGTGGGGCGGCTGATGGCGACCAGGGACGACGAGTTGCTCGTGATCTCCTTCCTGGGCGCGGCGGTGTTCGTCGCGGGTGTCTCCGAGTGGTTCGGGGTCGCGGACGCGATCGGCGCGTTCATGGTCGGCCTGATGCTGGGCAGTACGAGTTCGGGCCAGCGCATCCTGTCGCTCGTGCACCCGCTGCGGGACGCCTTCGGGGCCATGTTCTTCTTCGCCTTCGGGCTGTCCATCGACCCGGGCGACCTGCCGAGCGTGCTGTGGCCGGTGCTGCTCGCGGTGGTGGTGACGCTGTCCATGAACGTGGTGGCGGGGCTCGCGGCGGCCCGTATCTACCGTTTCGGCCCCGGTCCCGCCGCGAACATCGCGACGACGCTGCTGGCGCGCGGGGAGTTCGCCCTGATCCTCGCGACGATGGCGGCGGGGGCGGGGCTCGACGAGCGCCTGTCGCCGTTCATCGCGGGCTACGTGCTGCTGCTCGCCGTCCTCGGTCCGCTCGCGGCGGGCCGCTCCCACTGGCTGGCGCGGATACTGCCGGGCCGGAAGGCGGGCGGCGGACCGGCCGCGGGCGAGGGGGACGAGGCGGGAGGAAGCGGCGGCGGCCGTGCGGAGGCCGAGCCGGTGTCCCTCGTGAAGGCGGGGGCTCGCTGAGGAGGAGAGGAGGGGCCGTGGAGCCCGCCGTGGCGAGAGGGCCGGGGCCGCCCGGGGAACAGGGAGGCCCCGCCGCTCCGTTCAGGCCGTTCCGGTCCGGGTCCGGCCCGGTTCGGCCCGGTTCGGTCCTCCGGACCGGTCAGGCGTCGCGGCAGATCAGGAGCAGCGCGCGGTCGTCGTTGACGTCCTTGGCGACGGCCTCGATGAGGTGCCAGGCCGCGCCGTGGAAGCCGCCCGCGACGTAGCGGTCGGCCTCGCCGGTGAGCCGGTCGACGCCTTCGGACAGGTCCCGGTCGACGGTCTCGACGAGCCCGTCGGTGAACAGCATGAGGACGTCGCCGTGCTGGAGGCAGCCTTTGACGGGGTCGAACTGTGCGCCGTCGTACACCCCGAGCAGGGGCCCTTCGGCGGCCTTCTCCTCCCAGCGGCCGGTGCCCCGGTGCAGTTGCATCGCGGGCAGGTGGCCGGCCGAGAAGATCTCGTAGTCCCCGGACTCCAGGTCGAGGACGAGGTGGATGGAGGTCGCGAAGCCCTCGTCCCAGTCCTGGCGCAGGAGGTAGCCGTTGGCGGCGGGCAGGAAGGCGTGCGGCGGCAGGGAGCCGAGCAGTCCGCCGAAGGCGCCGGACAGCAGGAGGGAGCGGGAGGCGGCGTCCATGCCCTTGCCGGAGACGTCGGTGAGGACGACTTCGAGGGTGCGCCCGCCGTGGGTGCGCGCGGCGACGACGAAGTCCCCGGAGAAGGACTGTCCGCCGGCCGGGCGCAGGGACATCTCGCGGTGCCAGCCGGCCGGGAGCCCGGGCAGTTTGCTCTGCACCCGGATGCGTTCGCGCAGGTCGAAGAGCATGGTGCCGCCGCGTCTCCACGGCACGCCGACGCGGCTGCGGAACTGGGCGACGAGCAGGCCGATGAATCCGCAGCCGGCGACGACGAGGATCGATCCGGGGGTGACGCGGGCCGGTCCCTCCGTGTACGGGCCGAGGACGACGGACTCGGCGATGAGCGCGGCGGCCGAGGCGGCGTACAGCCCGAGCAGGTTCGCGGGTCGCAGCAGCAGTCCGCCGGTGACGATGGGCAGGGCGAGCATCGCGGGGTCGCACCACACGGGGGTGGCGACGGTGATCCAGCCCAGGAGCGGCACGCTGAGCAGCAGTCCGACGAAGGCGATCCAGTCGGAGCCGTCGCCCCTGAAGTAGTCGACCCCGGCTCGGCGCACGCCGATCCGGGCCCGGTGGTACCGCATTCTCCACCGTGCCGTCAGCGTGTCCGCCGCCGCGCGTTCGCCAGCCATTGTTCGGGACCTTATCCATCGGGGCTGGTCCCGCGCACCGGGGGTCCGGCTTGTCCGTGATGTACCCAGCGGGCGCACAGCGGGCGCGAAGGGCGCCGAAATGGGTGCGCACGGCACCGTTCGCGCTGGTAGGCATGGCCGCATGACGGTTGAGGTGCGCGGACTGGACGAGGCTTTCCACCAGGAGTGGTACGGCAATTTCGTGCTGGCTTTCGGCGGCGCGGAGGAGGCTCCGGAGGAGCGCGCGCTGTGGGACGCGCTCACGGAGTACGACCGCGCGCTCGCGGCGTGGGAGGGGGACCGGCTGGTCGGTTCGGCCGCCGGGTTCGCCTTCCGCCTGTCGGTGCCCGGCGGCGCTCTGGTCCCGGCGACCGGGGTGACGAGGGTGAGTGTGGCGACGACGCACCGCAGGCGCGGGGTGCTCACCGCGATGATGCGGCGCCAGCTCGACGACAGGCCCCAGGCGAACCGCTCGCGGTGCTGACCGCCTCCGAGCCGGCGATCTACGGCCGCTTCGGTTACGCCGCCGCGTCCCGGCGGCTCATCGGGCGGATCGACACCGACCGGGTCCGGATGTCCGTCCCGGCGGGCACCGACGAGTTGCGGCTGCGGCGGGTGGGGCTCGAAGAGGGCCTGGCGGCCTGCGAGTCGGTGTACGCGCGGCGGGTGGCGGGCGCCCGGGGATGCTCGCGCGGCAGCCGGGCTGGGAGCGGCTCGCGGTGCTCGACCCGGAGAAGGACCGGGAGGGTTTCTCGCCCTTGCAGTGCGTGCTCGCGGAGCGGGACGGGGAGGTGGCCGGCTACACCCGGTTCCGCATCAAGCCGGAGTGGGACGACGTGGGCCCGAGGGGGACCGTGCAGGTGCGGGATCTCTACGGGCTGGACCCGGCGGCGTACGCGGCGCTGCTGCGGTACCTGTTCTCGGTCGATCTGACCTCGACCCCGCATCTGCCCGACTCGCCGGTGGACGCGCCGTGGCAGGAGCTGGTGTCGGACGTGCGCCGCTGCCGGATGCGGTTGCAGGACGGTCTGTACGTGCGGCTGGTGGACGTCGGGGCGGCGCTGTCGGCCCGGACGTACCGGACGCCGGTGGACGTCGTGCTGGACGTCGAGGACGCGTTCTGCCCCTGGAACGCGGGCCGTTGGCGGCTGACCGGCGATCCGGCGGGCGCGCGCTGCGTGCGGACCGGGCGGGAGGCGGATCTGTCGCTCTCGGTGCGGGAGCTGGGCGCGGTGTATCTGGGCGGTCCGGCCCTGTCGGGGCTCGGGGCGGCCGGGCGGGTCGTGGAGCACCGGGCCGGGGCGCTGGAGGAGGCCACGATCGCCTTCGGCTCCTCGGCGGCGCCGCGGCTGCCGCACCGTTTCTGAAGCCGCACCGTTTCTGAAGCCGTACACCTTCTGAAGCCGTACACCTTCTGAAGCCGTACACCTTCTGAAGCCGTACGGCGGCCACGGCCGGGCAGGCCCGGGAGGTGAGCGGCACCTCCCGGGCTGCACCGGGCCGGCCAGCTACCTCACGGGGCCCACGGTGCCTCGACCGACCACACGGTGTCCTGGTCGAACAGCGTGGGGTTGTCCCAGGCGTGGCTGCCGCCCGGGGTGGCGAGGTAGACCTCGGAGTCGATGTGGCGCAGGTACTGGCCGGGGAAGGCGGCGGCGGAGAGCCGTACCCCGCCCGTCGCGGCCGAGGCGCACCACGTGGCGTCGGACTTGAAGAGCGCCGAGCCGTCGGAGGCGTCCCTGCGTACCCGGAACGCCTGGTGGCGCAGGTACTCGCCGGGGTAGTTGCGCGACTCGAAGGAGTAGCAGGAGCTGTCGGACAGTCCGGGTACGACCTTCCAGGTCGCGTCGGACTTCAGCAGGGCGCTGCTGTTGTTGTCGACCACGGTCGTCTCGGCCAGCGACTCGCGGTGGCGCAGGTACTTGTCGGTGTAGCCGGGCGTCGTGACCCGCAGGGAGTGCTGGCCCGCGGGCAGGGTGGCGCGCGGCGGCGGGTTCTTCGAGGCGTTGATCAGCGCCTGGTTGGCGGCGCGGACCCGGTTGGTGTCGACCTTGGTGACCTGCCGGTCGTAGGTGAGCAGTCCGTTGGCCTCGTTCTCGACGTCGGTGATCTCGGTGTAGACGGAGGCGGAGAGCCCGGCGGGCAGTCCGCCGGTCCGCAGTGCGTCGATGAGCCCCACGAAGCGGTTGTTGAGGGTCGCGGTGTCGGGCTGGTCCTCGTAGCTGAACCCGCCGCCGGGGTACCACTCGTGGCCGGGCACCCGGTAGCCGAGCCCGCCGAACTCGCCGAGGACGGCGGCGCGGGTGGCGCTGGGCGTGGTGACGCCGGGGCCGACGTAGTTGTGGTGGTCGATCACGTCGCCGTTGCCGCCGTCGACGGCTCCGCAGCAGTTGATCCCGCTCATGTTGTCGACCAGTCGCGAGGGGTCGTACGCCTTGATGTCGTCGGCGATCCTGGCCTGGTCGTACTGGCCCCAGCCCTCGTTCTGGTCGACCCACATGACGAGCGAGGGGGAGCTGCGGTGCTGGTCGACGATCGCGTGGTACTCCTGCTCCCACTGGGTGCGGGCGGCGTTGTCCGGCGTCTTGCCCGAGTCCATCGCGGGCATGTCCTGCCACACGAGCAGCCCGAGTTTGTCGGCCCAGTAGAACCAGCGCTGGGGTTCGACCTTGATGTGCTTGCGGACCATGTTGAAGCCGAGGTCCTTGTGCGCCTGGAGGTCTGACTTGAGGGCGGCGTCGGTGGGCGCGGTGTAGATGCCGTCGGGCCAGTACCCCTGGTCGAGGGTTCCGGTCTGGAAGACGAACTTGCCGTTGAGCACCGGCCGCTGGACCCCGTCGACCTTGGCGAGCGAGATGGTGCGCATCCCTGTGTAGCTGCCGGTGCTGTCGAGGACGGTGGTGCCGTTGAGCAGTTCGGCCTTGACGTCGTAGAGGTACGGGTCCTCGGGCGTCCACAGGTGCGGGCTGGGCACGGACACGGTGATCTCGGAGCCGACGGTGCCGGTGGCGGTGCCGACCACGGTCGAGCCGGAGGAGACGGTGACGCGGGCGGTGCGGCCGCCTGCGGCGCCCGAGCCCTGGACGCGTACCCGCAGGGTGTTGTCGCTGAGCCGGGGGGTCATGTCGAGGCGGGTGATGTGCGCGTCGGCGACCGGCTCCAGCCACACGGTCTGCCAGATCCCGGAGGCGGCGGTGTAGAAGATGCCGCCGCCCTCGTGCGGGGTGACGTCGTTGACGCGCTGCTTGCCGACGGCCTGGCCGGCGGTCTGCGTCGGGTCGTACACGGAGACGACGACGGTGTTGTTCCCGCTGACGAGTTGGGCGGTGATGTCGTAGCCGAAGGAGTCGTAGCCGCCCTTGTGCGCGCCGACCTGCTGTCCGTTGACCCACACGGTGGTCTGCCAGTCGGAGGCCCCGAAGTTGAGGACGACGTGGCGGCCGTTCCAGCCGGCCGGGACGGTGAACTGCCGCTTGTACCAGAGCTTGTCGTTCTGGGTGATCTTCCGCTGGATCCCGGAGAGCGCCGACTCGGCGACGAAGGGGACCCGGATCTGGTCGGTGAACTGCGCGGGCTGCCCGGCGTCCCGGCCGGTCACCGCGAAGTCCCAGATCCCGTTGAGATTGGCCCAGTCGGGCCGGGTGAGCTGCGGTCGCGGGTACTCGGGCAGCGGTTTGTCGACGGGGACCTGGTTGGTCCACGGGGTCGTCATCGGCGCCGGCTTGGGCGTCCAGGCGGCGGTGGCCGCCTGCGCGGGGGAGGCGGTGCCGAGCGCCACCAGGAGCGGCGCGAGCAGGGCGAAGAGGGCCGCCAGAAGCGTCAGCCGACGCCGGCCGGAGGCCAACTCGGCTGCTCTGCGGTCTGCTTGAGGGTGCGGGTGCGGGTGCGGTCTCGCGTACATGGGGACTCCTGCGTCCTCGACTCGAAGGCCGTGCGGGTGGGGGTTGCGCACTACGTCGACCAGAAATTCCAACGTTGGAAATCCCCGGTCGACGGCATGACAGCACGCCCACCCACCCGTGTCCAGGCCCCTCGCACCGACTGATACAGATCCCGAAAAACCTTCAACCACCAAGCAGACGGGGCCACTTGAGAAGAAGAGACGATTTCCGGCCTGTCCGCCGAAGCGCCAATCAAGCCCGTCCTGGGGGTCCCCCCGGACGGAGTCTGGGGGAGCTTGAGGACGAGGCGCGAAGCGCCGACCCCCTCACCCCCGGTGCCTCTGGCACCCCCCGCACCAGAACAGGTTCCGTCCCCCCAGTTCCCCCCGGCTGATCTCCGTCCCGCACACCAGGCAGGGCTGACCGGCCCTCCGGTACACGTAGACCTCGCCGCCGTGGTCGTCCACGCGTGGGGCGCGGCCCATCGCCTCGGGGGTGTGTTCGGGCCGTACGGTGTCGATGCGGCCGAGCCGGACGCCCTCGCGCATGAGCAGGACGAGGTCGGCCCAGATCGTGTCCCAGGTCGCGCGGTCGAGGTCGCGGCCGGGCAGCAGGGGGTCGACGCCGTGCCGGAAGAGGACCTCGGCCCGGTAGACGTTGCCGACGCCCGCGACGACCTTCTGGTCCATGAGCAGCGCCGCGAGGCTGACCCGGCTGCGGGAGATCCGGGCCCAGGCGGGTTCCCCGTCGTCCTCGGGGCGCAGCGGGTCGGGGCCCAGGCGCGCGTGGATCGCGGCCTTCTCCGTGTCGTCGAGGAGGGCGCAGGCGGTGGGGCCGCGCAGGTCGGACCAGCCGCCGGGGCCGGTGAGCCGCAGTCGCACGGTGTCGGTGGGCGGCGGGGCGGGCGCGGGCCCCTGTCTCACCTTGCCGAACAGGCCCAGGTGGACGTGGACCCAGCCGAGCGGGCCGAAGCCGAGGAACAGGTGTTTCCCGTGGGCCTCGGCGCTCTCCAGTACGGCGCCGTCGAGCAGCGCGGCGGAGTCGGCGAACTTCCCCTGCGGGCTGGAGACGCGGACCGGCCGGCCGCCGAACCTCTGGAGGTGGTCGGCGGCCAGCCGGTGCAGCGTGTGGCCTTCGGGCATGTCGGGTCGGTCGTGCGGGTTCAGGCCCCGGGCTGCTGCGGGTGGTGCGCCGGAAGGGGCGGCAGTTCGCCGGTCTTCTCGTACGCGGAGAGCATGTCGATCCGGCGGGTGTGCCGCGCCTCGTCCGAGTAGGGCGTGGCGAGGAAGACCTCGACGAACGAGGTGGCCTCGTCCGTGGAGTGCATCCGCGCGCCCACCGAGACGACGTTCGCGTTGTTGTGCTCCCGGCCGAGCTTCGCGGTCTGGACGCTCCACGCGAGAGCGCAGCGCACGCCTTCGACCTTGTTCGCGGCGATCTGCTCCCCGTTGCCGGACCCGCCGATCACGACGCCGAGCGCCTCGGGGTCGGCGGCGGCGCGCTCGGCGGCGCGCAGGCAGAAGGGCGGGTAGTCGTCCTGGGCGTCGAAGACGTGGGGCCCGCAGTCGACGGGCTCGTGTCCGTGGGCGGTGAGCCACTCGACGAGATGGTTCTTGAGTTCGTAGCCGGCATGGTCCGAGCCGAGATACACGCGCATGCGAATGAGTGTGGCATGTCAGCCACGGGGTAGCCGCCCCCGGGTCCGGGGACGGCGCGCCCTGGACGTGCTCTGGACAACAATCCGGAATCGAGCCTTCCGGCAAGCGGCCCGCACGTGGCCCCTGCCGGAACCGCTCACCTGAGACCCGAAGGACTCATCGCATGGCCTCGCAGTCGATCAGAGAGCCCGATCGTTCACCCCGGCAGCAACCGTCCGGCGACCCCGGCAGCGGCGGCGCACCCGGTGGGGAGGGGCTGAAGCCCGGGCTCAAGGGACGTCACCTGTCGATGATCGCCATCGGCGGGGTCATCGGCGCGGGCCTGTTCGTCGGCTCCAGCGCGGGCATCGCGGCGGCCGGACCGGCGATCCTCGTGTCCTACGCGCTGGTCGGCGTGATGGTCGTGCTCGTGATGCGGATGCTCGGCGAGATGGCCGCCGCCCGTCCGTCCTCCGGCTCCTTCTCGGCGTACGCGGACATGGCGCTGGGCCGCTGGGCCGGGTTCTCGATCGGCTGGCTGTACTGGTTCTTCTGGGTCGTCGTGCTCGCCGTGGAGGCCACGGCGGGCGCGGTGATCCTCAACGGCTGGGTGCCGGCGGTCCCGCAGTGGGGCTGGGCGCTCATCGTGATGTTCGTGCTGACCGCGACCAACCTGGTCTCGGTCGGCTCGTACGGCGAGTTCGAGTTCTGGTTCGCGGGCATCAAGGTCGTCGCGATCAGCGTGTTCGTGATCATCGGGCTGCTCGCCGTGTTCGGTGTCCTGCCCGGTTCGGACAACCCGGGTTCCGGGTTCGCGCATCTCACGGACGCGGGCGGCTTCATGCCCAACGGGCCGGGGGCGATCCTCACGGGCATCCTGCTCGTCGTCTTCTCCTTCATGGGCAGCGAGATCGTGACGCTGGCGGCCGGGGAGTCCTCCGACCCGCAACGCGCGGTGTCCAAGGCCACCAACAGCGTGATCTGGCGGATCGCGATCTTCTACCTCGGCTCGATCCTCGTGGTGCTGACCCTGCTGCCGTGGAACGCCAAGTCGATCCAGGCGGACGGCTCCTACGTGGCCGCGCTCAACTCGATCGGCATTCCGCACGCCGGGCAGATCATGGACGTCATCGTGCTGACGGCCGTCCTGTCCTGCCTGAACTCGGGCCTCTACACCGCCTCCCGCATGGCCTTCTCGCTCGGTGGCCGGGGCGACGCCCCGCGCGCCTTCGCCCGCACCAACCACCGGGGCGTCCCGCAGGCGGCGATCCTCGGCTCGGTCGTCTTCGGCTTCCTCGCGGTGTGGCTCAACTACCAGTGGCCGGACACGATCTTCGAGTTCCTGCTGAACTCCTCGGGCGCGGTCGCCCTGTTCGTGTGGCTCGTCATCTGCTTCTCCCAGCTGCGGCTGCGCGTCCGCATCCAGCGGGAGACCCCGGACCAGCTCGTCGTCAAGATGTGGCTGTTCCCGTACCTGACCTGGGCGACCATCGCGATGATCTCCTTCGTGCTGGTCTACATGCTCACCGACGACGACGGCCGCACCCAGGTGCTGCTGTCCCTGCTGGTGGCCGCGTTCGTCGTGGCCTTCGCGCTGATCCGCGAGAAGGTCCGCGGCCCGCGCGCGGGCGACGGCCCGGGTCCCGGCTCCGGTACGGCGGCCGGCAAGGTGCCGACGGCCCGCGGCTGAGCACTCCCCGGCCCGGGCACACGTGAGGGCGCCGCACCCCCGCTGACGGGGTGCGGCGCCCTCAGTGCCGTACGGCGACCCGCGCGGTGTACGCGGCGGGCCCCCGGGTTCAGCCGTCCTTGCGGCCGATCAGCTTCCACGTGGTGGGCAGCGCGCCCGTCGCGAGGGCCGTCTTGACCAGGTCGCCGACGATGAACGGCGTGAGGCCGGCCGCGATGGCCTGGCTCGCGTTCATACCGGTGTCCAGGGCGAGGTAGGGGACGCCGGTCGCGTAGATGATGACGTTGCCGAGCAGCATCGCGCCCGCGGTGCGCAGCGGCGAGCGGTCCGTGCCGCGCTGGGCGAGGGCGCCGACGACGAGGGCGGCGATCATCATGCCGGGGATGTAGCCGAAGGAGGCCATGCCCGTCCCGGACTGCCCCTCGGAGAACCACGGCATGCCCACGACGCCCGCGACCGCGTACAGCGCGAGCGCGAGGAAGCCGCGCCGGGCGCCGAGCGCGGTGCCCACGAGCAGCGCGGCGAAGGTCTGGCCGGTGACCGGGACCGGGGAGCCGGGGATCGGCACCGCGATCTGGGCGGCCAGGCCGGTGAGCGCGGCACCGCCCACGACGAGCGCGATGTCCCGGGTACGGGAGGCGGGCAGCAGGTCCGCGAGGACCGTTCCCGGGCGGTGGAGGGCGGACGCTGAACTCATCGGGTCTCCGCGAGGTGAGGGAGGGACGGAACGGATGCCGGCCCGGGCCGGTTCGGTCGGTTCGGGTCGATGCGGCGAACGCAGCCGGGCGCACAGTGACCGTAGCCCAGAGGTCAACCCGCCCTCACCGGTCGTCACGAACAAAGGGTCGATCACGGAGTTGGTGGAGATCCCACAAAGACCGCCGCTCACACCTCGGACAGGGTGACGCTCGTCACCTTTGGCGGAGCGGGGGCTTACGGGAGGCGCGGGAGGCAAGAAGCGGCCTGGGGCTGTGGGGTTCCACCAAGGACCACCAAGGACCACCGAGGCGGCCACCAGGGACGGCCCAACGGTCCGAGGGCCGCACGGACACGGACGGTCCGCCCGGGCCACCGGCACCTTCACGCGGGGCGGGGACCGGCGGCGACTCCCCCTCAGCGCGCCGGACACCCCGCCCCGGGACGCGGAGGCTCCGGCCGGACGGCCGGACGCCCGGACCTCGCCCCCGACCACCCCGGGCCCCTCACGCCCAGCACGCATACCGTCCATCTGTCGGACATCGCGTCCCATCCAGCGGACATGCGGAATACTGTCCTCCGTTTTCTTCCCGCCCTCTGCCGTCTCACCTTCAGGACTCCCCCATGACACGGACTTCGGCCCCACCCGAAACCGGACCCGCCGGCCCCGAGGGCGCCACCGGCTCAGCCCCGGGGCTCACCCACGGGCTCAAGCAGCGCCACCTCTCGATGATCGCCCTCGGCGGGGTCATCGGGGCCGGGCTCTTCGTGGGCTCGGGGGCGGGGATCGCGGCGGCCGGCCCCTCGATCGTCCTCGCCTACGCCCTGTCGGGCGCGCTGGTCATGCTCGTGATGCGCATGCTCGGCGAGATGTCGGCCGCCCGTCCCGCCTCCGGCTCCTTCTCCGTGCACGCCGAGCGCGCGATCGGCCCGTGGGCCGGTTTCACGGCGGGCTGGATGTTCTGGATGCTGCTGTGCGTGGGCGTCGCCGCCGAGGCGATCGGGGCGGCCTCGATCATGACGGGCTGGTTCCCCGGCACCCCGGACTGGCTGTGGGTCGCGCTGTTCATGGTGCTGTTCTGCGCGACGAACCTGTCGGCGGTCGGCAACTTCGGCGAGTTCGAGTTCTGGTTCGCGGCGCTCAAGGTCACCGCGATCGTCGCGTTCCTGGTGATCGCGGTCCTCGCGATCCTCGGCGTCCTGCCCGGCACCGGGGCCCCGGGCACCGCGCACCTGACGGGCGACGGCGGCTTCTTCCCGAACGGCCCGGACGGGATGATCACCGGCCTGCTCGCCTCGGTCTTCGCGTACGGCGGTCTGGAGACCGTCACCATCGCCGCCGCCGAGTCGGAGAACCCGGTGCGCGGGGTCGCGAACGCGGTGCGCACGGCGATGTGGCGCATCGCCCTCTTCTACGTCGGCTCGATGGCCGTCATCGTGACGCTGGTGCCGTGGAACCGGGCGGAGGTCGCCGAGAAGGGCCCCTACGTCGCCGTGCTCGACGCGCTCGGCATCCCCGGTGCCGCGCAGGTCATGAACGTCGTCATCCTCGCGGCCCTGCTCTCCGCGATGAACGCGAACATCTACGGCGCCTCGCGCATGGCCCACTCGCTGGTCGAGCGCGGGGACGGCCCGGCCCTCCTGGGGCGGCTGTCGCGCGGCGGGGTGCCGCGCCCGGCCGTCGTCGCCTCCTCCGTCTTCGGCTTCCTCGCGGTGCTGCTGAGCTACTGGTGGCCGGACACCGTGTTCACGTGGCTGCTGAACATGGTGGGCGCGGCGGTGCTCGTGGTGTGGGCCTTCATCGCGGTGGCGCAGTTGCGCACCCGGCGCCTGCTGGAGCGCGAGGCGCCCGACCGGCTCGTCATCCGCATGTGGGCCTTCCCCTACCTGACCTGGGTGGCCCTGGCGGCGATGGCGGCCGTCCTGGTCCTGATGCTGCGCGAGCCGGACACCCGGCTCCAGCTGTACTTCACGGGCGGCCTGACCGTGGCCCTGGCCGCGCTCGGCCGGTGGCGGCAGCGGCGCGGGACCCGCGTGGGCGTACGCGGGTAGGACAGGACCCACGACCCCAGGACTTTCCGGGAGCCGGCCGAGCCCCCGTCAGCCGTGCACGCGCGGTGGGCGGGGGCTTCGTCATGCCCCGGGCTCGCGCCCGGCCTTGAGCCCAGGCCGTCCCGCCCCCTCCCAGCGCGCCCCGCGCCCCCGGCACGCCCCGGGGCGCCCGCCACACTCTTCGCTGATAGCGTGCACTTGCAAGCCATTCGCAATAAGCTCGTCTCGACAAGAAGAGTTCCGGAGGGTTCCTCCCCATGGCCGTCTACACACTTCCCGAGCTGCCGTACGACTACTCCGCCCTGGCCCCCGTGATCAGCCCGGAGATCATCGAGCTGCACCACGACAAGCACCACGCGGCCTACGTCAAGGGCGCCAACGACACGCTGGAGCAGCTCGCGGAGGTGCGCGACAAGGAGTCCTGGGGTGCGATCAACGGGCTGGAGAAGAACCTGGCCTTCCACCTGTCGGGGCACATCCTGCACAGCATCTACTGGCACAACATGACCGGCGACGGCGGCGGGGAGCCGCTGGCCCAGGACGGCGTGGGCGAGCTGGCCGACGCGATCACCGAGTCCTTCGGCTCCTTCGCCGGGTTCAAGGCGCAGCTCACCAAGGCCGCGGCGACGACCCAGGGTTCGGGCTGGGGCGTACTGGCCTTCGAGCCGGTCAGCGGGCGGCTCATCGTCGAACAGATCTACGACCACCAGGGCAACGTGGGTCAGGGCTCGGTCCCGGTCCTCGTCTTCGACGCGTGGGAGCACGCCTTCTACCTCCAGTACAAGAACCAGAAGGTGGACTTCATCGAGGCGATGTGGCGCGTCGTCAACTGGCAGGACGTGGCCGCCCGCTACTCCGCCGCCAGGGCCCGCGCGGGCACCCTGCTGCTCGCTCCCTGACCCAGCCGGCCGCCGGCCCCGGGAACGTCCTGCTCGTGATCGTCTTCTCACCCTTCACGCGGCAGGCGGATGAAAAGAAGGACCCCCGCGAGGACGTGACTCGCGGGGGTCTTTCCGTTTCCGGGCTTCCGGAGGATCGTGGCGGGATGAAACCTAGGCAGACCGAGTGTGTCTGGTGTAAATCCGTCGAACCGCACGTGCCGCTGACCGAGGCCCAGAAGCAGTGGCTGCGCGGCAGGATCGAGGAGACCTACGTCGAGAACTACCTGATGTGCGCCGCCGGGACCTGCCGGAAGGTGCGGACCTCGGCGAACAAGTGGCGCTTCCGGGATCCCGTGCGCATCCCGGAGGACGTGAACTGACCGGTCCGGCCCGCCCGGCCCGGCGACCGTGAGGCTCGCCCGGCCGGGCCGTACGGACCGGCCGGGCGGTACCGGTGCCTCAGTCGAAGACCGGCCCCTGGGTGCGGGTGCGCTTGATCTCGTAGAAGCCGGGGACGGAGGCGACCGCGACGGTGCCGTCCCACAGGCGCGCGGCCTGCTCGCCCTTGGGGGCGGGGGTCACGACGGGGCCGAAGAAGGCGACCTGCTCGCCGTCCGGGCCGGGCACGGCGATGACGGGGGTGCCGACGTCCTCGCCGACCTTGTCGATGCCCTCCTGGTGGGAGGCGCGCAGCTGCGTGTCGTACGCGTCGGAGTCGGCGTGGTCCGCGAGGGAGGCGGGCAGGCCGACCTCCTCCAGGGCGCCGAGGATCGCCTCGCGGGTCGGGCCCTCTCCCCTGTTGTGGAAGCGGGTGCCGAGCGCCGTGTAGAGGTCGCCGAGCACCTTGTCGCCGTGCTCCTGCTGGGCGGCGATGACGACCCGGACCGGGCCCCACGCGTTCTTCAGGACCTCGCGGTACTCCTCGGGCAGCTCGTCGAGCTTCGGCTCGTTGAGGACGGCGAGGCTCATGACGTGCCAGCGCACGTCGACGGGGCGGACCTTCTCGACCTCCAGCATCCAGCGCGAGGTCATCCAGGCCCAGGGGCACAGCGGGTCGAACCAGAAGTCGGCGGTGATCCGCTCCTGCGTCTGCTGCTCGGTCATGTCTCTCCTCGTGAAGTCCGGAAGGCCGGCCCTCTGCGCGGCTCCGGTGCACAGCTCGGTGGGCGCACGGGCGAGCGGACGCCTCCGGGCGCACCCGGAGCACCGTCCGCGTACGCGCGGCGGCCCTCAGACACCGCAACGCGCGAACCCCGTTCCCGATTCCCCACTCTCCCGGGTACGGCGCGGCACGTCCGGGCGCGAGGACGGGCACGGGGCCGGGGCCCAGGGGCGAGTGCGGGACTCCGCCGGTCCCGGATGTGCCGGTCCGACCGTGCGTGCGAGGATCGTGGACACCCGTTTTTCCACGCCCCCGCGGGCGCGCGCCACGAGCACACGCCCGCCCCTGTTTCGCGTCACGAAGGAGTGCCGGTGCCCGGTGAGAACCTGACCCGTGAGGAGGCCCGTACCAGGGCGGAGCTGCTGTCCGTCCAGGGGTACGAGGTGGAGCTCGACCTGCGGTCCGCCGTCGGGGACGCCGGGGAGGGCCCCCGGACGTTCCGGTCGGTGACCACGCTGCGGTTCACGTGCGCCGAGCCGGGCGCCGCGAGCTTCGCCGACCTGGTGGCGCCCTCCGTCGCCTCGGTGACGCTCAACGGGCGCGAGCTGGACCCCGCCGCCGTCTTCGACGGGACGCGGATCGCCCTGGACGGCCTCCAGGCCGAGAACACCCTGGTGGTGGACGCGCGGTGCGCGTACTCCCGCACGGGTGAGGGCATGCACCGCTTCGTCGACCCGGAGGACGGCGAGGTCTACCTCTACACGCAGTACGAGCCGGCCGACGCGCGCCGGGTCTTCGCCAACTTCGAGCAGCCCGACCTGAAGGCGCCCTACCGCTTCCGGGTGCAGGCGCCCGAGGACTGGACGGTGTGGAGCAACGGCGCGGGCGGGCTGACGGACGGCGTGTGGTCCTTCGCCGAGACGAAGCCCATCTCGACGTACATCACGTGCGTCGTGGCCGGCCCCTACCACTACGTGACCGACAGCTACCGCCGGACCTTCGAGGACGGCACGGAGCTGGAGATCCCGCTCGGCGCGATGTGCCGCAAGGGCCTGGCCCCGCACTTCGACGCGGACGACGTCTTCCTCGTCACCAAGCAGGGCCTGGACTTCTTCCACGACCACTTCGACTACCCGTACCCCTTCGGCAAGTACGACCAGGCCTTCGTCCCGGAGTACAACCTCGGCGCGATGGAGAACCCGGGGCTGGTCACCTTCCGCGAGGAGTACATCTACCGGGGCAAGGTCACGCAGGCGTCCTACGAGCGGCGCGCCAACGTGATCCTGCACGAGATGGCGCACATGTGGTTCGGCGACCTCGTGACCATGCGCTGGTGGGACGACCTGTGGCTCAAGGAGTCCTTCGCGGACTTCATGGGGACCTTCTCGATGGTGGGCGCGACCCGCTTCACCGACGGCTGGATCACCTTCGCCAACAACCGCAAGACGTGGGCCTACCGGGCCGACCAGCTGCCCTCGACGCACCCGGTGACCGCCGACATCGGCGACCTCCAGGACGCGAAGCTCAACTTCGACGGGATCACGTACGCGAAGGGCGCGAGCGTCCTGAAGCAACTCGTCGCCTACGTCGGGCAGGACGCGTTCCTTGAGGGCGCGCGCCGCTACTTCAAGCGGCACGCCTACGGCAACACGACGCTCGGCGACCTGCTGTCCGCCCTCGCCGAGACCTCGGGCCGCGACATGACGGGCTGGGCGAAGTCCTGGCTCCAGACGGCCGGCGTCAACTCCCTCACGCCGCAGGTGGAGTTGGGTGAGGACGGCAGGGTGGCACAGCTCACCGTCGTGCAGGAGGCCGCCGCCTCGCACCCCGAACTGCGGCCGCACCGCGTCGCGATCGGCTTGTACCGGCGCGAGGAGGGCGGCCTCGTGCGCTACGCCCGTGCCGAGGCCGACGTGTCCGGCCCGCGTACGGTCGTCACCGGGCTGTCCGGACAGGAGGCGCCCGAACTGGTCCTGGTCAACGACGAGGACCTGACCTACTGCAAGATCCGCTTCGACGAGAACTCGCTCGCCACGCTGCGCGCGCACCTCGGCGAGCTCACCGACCCGCTGGCCCGCGCGCTGTGCTGGTCGGCGCTGTGGAGCCTGACGCGCGACGGGCTGCTGCCCGCGCGGGAGTTCGTGGCGCTGGTGCTGCGCTTCGCGGGCCGCGAGAGCGACATCGGCGTCCTGCAGATGCTGCACGCCTGGGCACGTACGGCGCTCGTCGCGTACGCCGCGCCCGGGTGGCGCGAGGAGGGCGGCCGGCTGCTCGCGGAGGGCGCCCTGCGGGAGTTGCGCGCCGCCGAGACGGGCAGCCAGCACCAGCTCACCTGGGCCAGGTTCTTCGCCGCGACGGCCACCACGGAGGCCGATCTCCAGCTCCTGGAGGGGCTGTTGGCGGGCTCGGAGGCCGTCGAGGGCCTGGAGGTGGACCAGGAGCTGCGCTGGGCGCTGCTCCAGCCGCTGGTCGTGCACGGCCGCGCCGCCGAGCCCGAGATCGCGGCCGAACTGGCCCGCGACCACACGGCGTCGGGCAAGCGCCACCAGGTGCGCTGCCTCGCCGCGCGGCCCTCCGCGGCCGTCAAGGCGCAGGCGTGGGCGCAGGTCGTCGAGTCCGACGAGCTGTCGAACGCGCTGGTGGAGGCGACCATCGCGGGCTTCGTGCAGTCGGCGCAGCGCGAACTGATCGCCCCGTACGCCGAGAAGTACTTCGCGGCGATCGCCCGGGTGTGGCAGGAACGGTCCATCCAGATCGGCATGGACGTGGTGCGCGGGCTGTTCCCCTCGCTCCAGGACAGCCCGGACACGCTGGCCGCCGCCGACGCGTGGCTCGAAGCCCACCCGGACGTCTCGCAGGCGGCCCGCCGCCTGGTCCTGGAGGCCCGTGACGACCTGGCGCGGGCGCTGCGCGCGCAGGAGTGCGACGCGAAGGCGGCCTGACCGCCGCCCGCCCCGACCGCTCCGGGAGCGGCCGGCCCCTCGTGGCCGGCCGCTCCCGGGGGCCGCGCCCCGCCCCTACAGCACGGGCGCGCCTGCGGGCGGGTTTGCGCGAGGTTGCTTAACCCGTTCGGCGGAATACCCCTATCGGCAGTCGAACACCCGTACTTTAGGACGAAGTTGTCCGGTTTTGTCGACGAAAACGTCACAGCGGTTAGCGGACGCGTTCGCCGAGGAAGACCCCCGGCATGAACCATGTTTCCTCTGCCACCTCTGTTTCCTCAGCCGCCCCGGGGGCGAGCGCGCTGCCGGTGACCGGGCCCCATTGCGTGGTCGACGCCGCGCAGTTGCGGGCCCGCGGGGTGACCGCGGCCCGTACGGCGGCGCGTTGCGCGCCGGGGGGCGGCTGGCAGCGGCTGCTGCCGGGGGTCTTCCTGCTGCGTTCCGGGCGGCCCACGACGGAGGAGCGGCTGCACGCGGCGGTGCTGTACGCGCGCCGTCCGCCGGCCGGGCGGGCCCGCAGCGTCCCGGCCCAGCCCACCGGGGAGGAGGCCCCCGACGCCGGGGCCCAGGCGATGATCACGGGCCCCGCCGCGCTCGCGCTGCACGGTTTCGCCCTTCAGGCCCCGGTCTCCTCGCTCGCCTCGGTGGACCGTTTCGACGTCCTCGTCCCGCACACGCGGCGGCTGCGTTCCACGGGGTGCGCGCGGATCGTGCGCGGCTGCGACCTGCCGGTGCCGCAGCAGGTGACGGGCGTGCCGACCGCCCCGGTGGCCCGGGCGCTCGCCGACACGGTGGCGGAGCTGACGGACGCGGCACAGGTCGAGCGGCTGCTGACCGAGGCGGTGCGCGGCGGGCACTGCGACCCGGCCACGATCGTCGCGGAGCTGCGGCGCTGCGAGCTGCTGGGCCGCCCCTGCGTCACGGACGCGGTGGACGCCCTGCTGCTGGAGAGCCGCGCGGTGGCCGAGGAACGGCTGTACCTGATGGTCGAGGAGGGCGGTCTGCCGGACCCGGCGTGGAACGTCGAACTGCGGCTGCCCGAGGGCCCCGCGCTCGGCACGGTGGACGCGTACTGGCCCGAGCAGGCGGTCGCGGTGGAGCTGGACACACGGGTGCACAGGCCCGGGGAGCGGCCGGAGCGGGACGCGGTGTGGACGCAGTGCGCACGCAAGCGGGAGCGGCTGGAGCTGCTGGGGATCACCCTGGTCCACATGACCCCCCGCAAGCTGCGGGACGCCCCCGACCTGCAGGCCTGCGTCGTACGCACGGCCCTGCTGGCCGCGGCGGACCGGGAGCCGGCCGCGTACATCGAGGTGCTGCCGCGCTGAGCGGCCCCGGGGCGGGGCGGGCGCGGGGGTGCGGCCGGGGCGGGTTCTCCCCCCGGCCGCAGGGGGGCTTGAGTACACCGCGTATCCGGCCGCCCGCCCCACTGATTCCGCCGGGCCCGGGCGCGAGAGTGGGGACCACGGAAACCGGCCGGGTGGCCGGGCGGCGAGAGCCGGGAACCGTGGACTTGGGGGATGCGACATGCGTCGGCGTACACGCGTCATGGCGGCGGCACTGCTGGCAGGGGTTCTGACGGCGACGGCGGCCCCGCTGGCGGCGGCGGCCCCGACGGCCGCGCACGGGCAGGAGGCGCGCGGGCGGTCCGGGGACCCGGTGCAGGCCCGGCTGGACGCCCTGGTGGCGCGGGACGGGGTGCCCGGCGCCCTCGCGTACAAGGACGGGCGGACCTGGACGGCGGGCACCGCGGAACTGGGCACTGACAGGCCGATGGTGGGGGCCGACGCGAGCGTCCGGCTGGCCAGCGACACGAAGCCGTTCACGGCGGTCGCGGTGATGCGGCTGGTCTCCGAGGGCAGGCTCGGCCTGGACGACCGGGCCGGCCGCTACGTGCCGCAGCTCGCGGACAGCCGCGTCACCGTGCGGCAGTTGCTCAAGCAGCGCAGCGGGCTGACCGAGTACAGCGCGCTCGCGGACTGGACGCACCCGCTGGACGAGGCGGGATACCTCCAGCTCGCGGTCGACCACGGCCAGGACTTCGCTCCGGGCACCCGCTGGGGGTATTCCAATACGAATTATCTGGCCCTCGGCATGATCATCGAACAGGTGACGGGGGGCGACTTCCGGACATATATCGACAAGGCGATCCTGCGGCCTCTGCGACTGGATCACACGTACTGGCCGGCCGAGGAGGAGTTCGGGCTGCGCGGTCCGCACGCCCACGACTACGGGGTCAGCCCGGCGGACCCGGCGGCCGGGGTCGTGGACGTGACGGAGCAGCCCGGCTACTACTTCGGCGCCTCGGGCGGCCTGGTCTCCACCCCGCGCGACCTCAACGCCTTCTGGGACGGACTGTTCGGCGGGCGGCTGCTCCCCGCCCGGGCGCTGCACCTGATGACGCACGACACCTCGGACGTCGGCGGCCTGGACGTGTACCCGCGCGGCAGCCGTTACGGCTACGGGCTGGCGAGCTTCCCGCTGTCCTGCGGCGGCGTGTACTGGGGCCACGGGGGCGATCTGCCGGGCAACTCGGTGGAGGGCGGCCGGGCGAGCGGCGGCCGGGGCACGGTCACGGTCTACACGACGACGTGGACCGCGGAGGGCCGTCCGCTGCGCCGGGTGCTGGGGGCGGCGGACGCCGCCCTGTGCGCGGGAGAGCGCTGAGAGTCGCCTTGACGCTTGGAGGCTTTGTCGCCATGGGCTCTTTGCCACCGTGCGGCTTTTGTCGCCTTAGGGCTTTTTGAGCACGAGTTCGGTGTTGCGGTCGGTGTCCGCGCCGCCCAGGGTGGTGCGGGCGCCGGGCGCGTTGAGGGCGAGTTCGCGGTAGAGGGCGGCGAGCCCGGGGGCGGACAGGTCGTCGACGTCGGTCCGGGAGGGCGCGGCGGACTCGACGAGCGTGGTGAACAGCGAGAGCGTCCCGTCCTTGTTGTCCACCAGCTCGACGACGCGGGCGAGTTGGGGGAAGTCGATGTGCGAGGCGGTCGAGATCTCCCACAGGCCCCGGTGCGCGGTGACGGCGTTCTTGTGGCTGTGCCCGTTGACCCAGGCCAGCACCTTCGGACTGCGCTCCAGCAGGTCGAGCAACTGGGCTCCGTCGCGGCGGCGTTCACCGGGCCGGGCGGGGTCTGGCCGCGGATTGCGCATGGTCCGGCTGGTGTGGTGGCTGAACACGATGACGTACGGCTGTGCGGCCTTGCGCAGGGTCCTCTCCAGCCAGGCGAACTGCCCCTGTCCCAGGGACCCTTCGTAGTGCCCGCCGGAGTCGGTCGTGTCGAGGCTGATGCCGAGGACCTCCTCGGTGAGCGCGAAGGAGTAGTAGCGGGTCTCAGCGTCGAGGTTCTCCTCGGTGTACCCGTGGCCGTGCGGTCCCGGACCGGTGCGGGCGGGGTCGAGGTGGGCGCGGACGTACTCCTCGGGGGTGACGGGCGCGCGCCGCTCGTCGGGCGTCACGGGGCGCAGGTGGCGGGCCTCGCCGCGCAGCAGTGCGCGGAACAGGTCCCCCTTCGGGTCGTCGCCCTTCATGACCTGCTTCCAGAAGGCCCCGCCGCGACCGGCGGGCAGCTCCATGAGCTTGCGGCCCCCGGTGGCGATCTCGGTGGCCCAGCCGTCACCGGGCGCCCAGCAGCCGCCGGGCAGGAAGTCGTGGTTGCCGACGGTCGAGTACCAGGGCAGGTTGAGCCCGGGGCTGGTGAGGGTCCGGGTGGCGGCGGCGAGGTACCCGTCGATCCGGGGAAGCCGAGGCCCTTGTCGGCGTCGCGCAGTCCCGACTCCGGCTGCCAGTACAGCGGGATGCCGGAGCCCTGCACCCCCTCGAAGTGCCGGGGGTCGCCGGTGTTCGGGGTGACCCTGCCGCCGCTCATGAGGCCCAGGAACCAGTCGAGTTCGACGCGGGAGTTGTTGTCGGTGTTGTCCCCGGTCGTCATGACGCAGTGCAGCGGCGACCCGGTCACGGGCGCCCCGCGCAGCGCGTTGACCCGCTCCACGAGCGAGAGCGCGCCGGCCACCGACAGCGCCTCCTGCGGCCGCCAGGCACTCGCGGTCGCGGCCCGCAGGTACTCGTACCGCAGCGGATGCTGGACGTCGACCAGGTGCAGGTCGGTGAACTGCACGAAGGCGGCGACCGCGCGCCGCCGCGCCTCGCGTCCGGGGTGTGCCCCCGCCAGGTCCGCCCGCACCACCCGCCGCCAGGCCGGCCCCTCCCCGAGCCGCCGGTAGGGCCCGTGACCCGAAGGGGTGGACACGGCCCCGAGGGTCGTACCGCGCGTGTACGGGGCGAGCGGCGCGGCGGGCGCCGGCCGGGACAGCGCCCGTACGGCGGGAGCGGGCGGCGCGGCCGGGGAGGCGGCGGCGCCCCCGGCGGACCGCCCGAGGGCGACGGTGATCCCGGCGGACAGCGAGACCGCCCCGGCGGCGGCGAGCAGCGCCCGCCGGGGCACGACGGGGGCACCCGAGCGCCCGGAGTCCTGATCGGGCCTGACGACAGAGCGTGTGCGCGACATGCGCGTCCCTCCCCGAGCACGGCACGCCTCGGCGTACCGGAGGGAGGCGAATCCCTCCCCCAGGAAGGAGCGTTGACACCGGGGGTGAGCCGCACGTGAACGGCATGGCAACGCCACACGTGAGTCGCAGAACGTGGATCACCACGGCGCGGCCCTGCCGCCGGCCCCTCGTCACGCGGACGGGTGGCGGTCACTTTGGGTTCATGTGGCGGGGCTACCGCCCCGCCACCCTCCCCACCGCCGGCCGCTCCCGCCACAAGGTCAGGGCGACGTCGACGAGTTCGACGTGCGGGAGGTCGGGGACGGCTGTCAGGGGGTGCCAGGCGGCGAGGTCCGTCGAGCCGTTGATCTCGTTGCGGAGGGTTCCGGCGGTGATGCTCGCCTCGTAGACCAGGCGCAGTCCGTGGAAGGCGGTGGCGGCGCCCAGGCGGCGGTGTTCGCGGCGGATCGAGTCGGTGCCGAGGAGGGCCGTGGGCTCGGCGGTGAGGCCGGTCTCCTCCGCGACCTCGCGGATCACCGTGTCGTAGGGGTCCTCGCCCGGTTCCATGCCGCCGCCCGGCAGGGTCCACAGGCGTCGGCCGTCGGCGGCCACCCAGCGGGCCAGCAGGATCTGCTCGTCCCGCACGCATACGGCGTAGGCCGCCACCCTCAATTCCCAGCGCACGTCCTGACGTTAGCCGTTCATCCGGCGGCCGTCCGGCGCTCGGTGCCTGATTACCGCTCGCGGGTGCGCCCGTCTCCCCGGGCGGGCGCCCCCGCGCCCTGCCCCGCGCCGCCCTGTCTCAGCGGTACGGGGAGCCCTGCGGACACGCGCGGCCCTCGGCGCGGGGCAGGGCCCGGAGCAGGTCGGGGAGCGCGTCCTTCGCGCCCCAGCCCGGTTCGTAGCTCTCCTCTCCGCCGGTGGTGAGCGGGGTGCGCACGAGGGCGTCCTCGCCCACCTTCAGCTCCTCCCCGGCCGCGCCGCCCAGGGTGATCGTGACGGTGGGGTGGGTGGCGGGGGTGCGGCGCTCGGGCCGGAGGTAGCGCTCGACGGTCAGGACGACCCGCACGCGCCCGCCGTCGAGCGGGGTCAGTTCCCTGACGACGCCCTCGGCGAGCACCTTGGAGCACGCGATGTAGTCCTCGCGTGCGTGCGGGGGGCGCAGGTCGCCGCCGTCCTGGGCCGACTTCGCCGACCGGCTGCTGTCGGCGTCCCCGCCCCCGCCCTGCGAGACGCCGATCCAGAGCAGCCCGCCGAGGGCCGAGGCCCCGAGCAGGCAGGCCGCCGTGGTCAGCAGGTGGCGGCCGTACGCGGGGCGGCGTACCGGGCGGGCGGCCGGGGGGCGCCGCGCGGCGAGGGTGTCCCCCACGTGGTGCACGTGCCGGGAGAGCAGGGCGAGGTCCCGGCGCGTGTGCTCGTACCGTTCGCGGTCGGCGGCCCCGGCGTCCTCGGGCAGCGGTTCACCGGCGAGGGCGGCGAGTTCCGCGGGATGGGCGAGTTCGGCGGGGCCGGCCGGCTCGGCAGGGGCGGCGGGCCCCGCCGGCTCAGCCGGGCCGGAGGTCCCGGCCTCCAGCCCGCGCGCGCCGCGGACCGGGTGGTCCGTCCGGTGCTCGGGCCGGTGCTCGGGCCGGTGCTCGGGCCGGTGCTCGGGTCCGTGTTCCTCTGCCACCTCACACCACCTCGTCCTCGTGCAGCCGGTCCCGCAGCGCGCGTACCGCCGCGTGCAGCCGGCTCTTGACCGTGCCCTCGGGGATGTCCAGTTCGCGGGCGATGTCCCGTACCGCGAGGTCGGCGTAGAAGCGCAGGACGACGACCTGCCGTTGCGCGTCGGGGAGTTCGTCCAGGCCCCGGGCGACGGCGAGGGACAGCAGCGGGGACTCGTCGGCGGCGCGGTACTCGGCGCGCTCCTCGGGGCGCAGCGCGGCGAGCCGTTCGCCGAGGCGTTCCTGTCGGCGGCGGGCCCGGTGCCAGTCCATCGCGAGGTGCGAGGCGACGACCGCGACCCACGCCGAGACGTCCCGCAGCTCCTCCTGTCCCCGGCGGGCGCGCTCCAGGAGGCGCAGCCTGACCTGCTGGACGCCGTCGGGCAGATCGGCGTACGGCACTCCGCCCAGGGTCAGCACGGCACGCACCCTGTCCTCCAGCGCGGCGTCGAGCGGATCTCCCGCGCCCCCTCGTCTGAGCAGCACCCCGGCCTCCCCCTTCGCCGTGCCTGCCCCTACGACGCCCGGGGGCCCGGATGCGTTCGGCGGCACGGAAGGCCAGTGTGTGAGCTGCGCCATACCGGTGTCCGCCGGTCGCTGTGGCGCGTCCCACGTTCCGGAGAATGCATTGGACAGACCGGTCCTGGGCAGCCGCATCATGGTCGTATATCCGCAGGTGTCCGCAGGCCAAGCCGGACAGGCCAGAGCCGCAGCTGAGAAGGAGTCCCCGTGAGGGTCGGAATCGTCGGAGCCACCGGTCAGGTCGGCACGGTCATGCGCAGGATCCTCGCCGAGCGCAACTTCCCGGTGACCGGGCTGCGGCTGTTCGCCTCGGCCCGCTCGGCCGGCTCGACGCTCGACTGGAAGGGCGAGGAGATCACCGTCGAGGACGCCTCGACGGCGGACTACAGCGGGCTCGACATCGTGCTGTTCTCGGCGGGCGGCTCGACCTCCAAGGCGCTGGCCGAGAAGGTCGCCGGCCAGGGCCCCGTCGTGATCGACAACTCCTCGGCCTGGCGCCGCGACCCGCAGGTCCCGCTCGTCGTGTCCGAGGTCAACCCGCACGCGATCGCCGACCGCCCCAAGGGCATCATCGCCAACCCGAACTGCACGACGATGGCCGCGATGCCGGTGCTGAAGCCGCTGCACGCCGAGGCGGGCCTCGAAGCGCTCGTCGTCGCGACGTACCAGGCGGTGTCCGGTTCGGGGCTCGCGGGCGTCGCCGAACTGCACGGTCAGGCCCAGAAGACCGTCGCGGAGGCCGACCGCCTCACCCACGACGGCGAGGCCCTCGACTTCCCCGAGCCGGCCGTCTACCAGCGCCCGATCGCCTTCAACGTGCTGCCGCTCGCGGGCAACCTCGTGGACGACGGCTCCTACGAGACCGACGAGGAGCAGAAGCTCCGCAACGAGTCCCGCAAGATCCTGGAGATCCCGGAACTCAAGGTGTCCGGCACCTGCGTGCGCGTCCCGGTCTTCTCGGGCCACTCCCTCCAGATCAACGCGCGCTTCGCGAACCCGCTGTCGGTCGAGCGCGCCCACGAGCTGCTGAAGGACGCGGAGGGCGTCGAGCTGTCCGAGATCCCGACCCCGCTCCAGGCGGCCGGCAAGGACCCCTCGTACGTGGGCCGCATCCGCGCCGACGAGACGGTGGACAACGGCCTCGCCCTGTTCGTCTCCAACGACAACCTGCGCAAGGGCGCGGCGCTCAACGCCGTCCAGATCGCCGAACTGGTCGCGGCGGAGCTGAAGGGCTGACGCCGCGCGCGTACGGGAAGAGCGGCGCCGCGCGTACGTGAAGGGCTGACGCCGCGCGTACTCCTGCGGGCGGGAACTCGTCCGCGTGCGGCGGGAAGGGGCGGTCACCGGGACTCCGGTGGCCGCCCCTTCCCGTGCCCGCAGGACCCGTGCCCGCAGGACCCGGCGGGCCGGCGCGGGGCGGGCCCGGGGCGGTGGCGGGGTCACCACGCCCCCGCCGCCGCCTCCAGCTCCTGGTGGGTCCGCGCGAAGTCGCCCAGTTCCGCCGGGGTGAGGACGTCCTCGACGTGGTCGAAGCCGTCCGGGGCGCGGGCGGTGACCAGGTCGAAGAGGGTGTCGGCGGGCAGCGGCCCGGGCGGATGCAGGGCCAGGGCGCGGGGCAGCCGGTGGTGTTCGTACAGGCGCAGGCCCATGGCGCGGTCGGGGGTGGTGCGGGCCAGGCAGCGGGCGAGGACGGCGGCGTCCAGGACGGCCTGGCTGGTGCCGTCGAGGGCCGCCGGGAGGAAGGGGTGGGCGGCGTCGCCGAGGAGGCTCGCGGCGCCCTGGCCCCAGTGCCGCAGGGGCGGGCGCCGCACGACCGGGCTCGCGTGGATCTGCGGGGTGGAGGCGAGCAGCGCGGGCACGTCGAGGTCGCCCAGGCGCCAGCCGGTGTAGTGCGGGAGGAGGTCGGCGAGCCGTCCCTTGCGGTTCCAGTCGGCCACGCCGACGGTGCCGGGCCGCCCCGGCGGGAAGCGGACCGTGGCGCTCCAGTGCAGCAGGGCCAGTCCGCCCATTTCGGCGGTGCGGGAGACCGGCTGGACCAGGAGGCGGGCGTCGCCGCCGCCCGCGAGGGCCACGGTGCGCCCGCCGAGCACCGGACGCCAGGGGACGAGGCCGCGCCACAGCCAGGTGCCGTCCCAGCGCGGTGGGCCCTCGCCGCGGTGCAGCGCGGCGCGGACGGCGGAGCGCAGTCCGTCGGCGCCGACGAGGGCGCGGGCCCGCTCGGTGTGGTCGCGCCCGCGCACGCCGTCGCGCAGGGTGATCCGCACGGTGTGGTCGTCGGCCTCGTCGAAGCGGACGACGGAGGTGGCGGTCCGCAGGGCGTGCGGGCCGAGGCGTTCGTGCACGGCGCGCAGCAGCAGGTCCTGGAGGGCGGCGCGGTGGATGCCGTACTGCGGCACGGGGTGCCCCAGGGCGAGTCCGCGCGGTTGTGACCACAGCGGGCTGCCGTGCCGGTCGTAGTGGACGAGGACGGCGGGGGCGACCCCCAGGGCGGCGAGGTGCTCACCGAGGCCGAGGGCGGTCAGCTCGGCGACCGCGGCGGGCAGCAGGGTGACGCCGGTCCCGGCGGGCAGGGGCAGCGCGGAGGCCTCCACCAGGCTGACGGGGACCCCGGCGGCGTGCAGGCACAGCGCCGCGGTGAGGCCGCCGATGCCGGCTCCGGCCACCAGCACGTCGTGCTCCTCGCGCACGGGCACGCACCGCCTCTCGTACCGGCGCCGGGTGTTCACGGATGCCCCGGCCTCCTGCGCGCGGCCGGTGGAGGCGGGGCCGCGGCGCGCGGATCGTACCCCGGGTGGCACTGAGTGCAGAACGCACGGGACGGCCCGGAGGTGCCCGCGAGAAGGGCGCGGCGGACCGGCGCGCGAAACAGGCGTGCGGGGGCGCCTTCCGGGGGCGCGGGAAAGTCCGGAGTGCCCCGGATGGTCCGGGCCGCTCCAAGGATGGTCTGGACCACGTCAGGGATGGTCCGGACCATCTCGGGGGCGTGCGCCGGATTGTCGACTCATCGCTCCCACTCCCCCGCACGCCCCCGCGAGCCGTCCGGCGCCCCACGCCGACCGGGGGCGCCCCGCGTGGAAGGATGGGGCGGATAAACGCCCCATACGACGCCATCGACGTACCGACGTCACCACGGCGGACGGACGCCGGGGCGCGGACGCGACCGCGTCCCACCGCCCGGCGCCCCTCATGTCCTGGCGTCGGGACGCACAGACATCTACACCGAGGAGCTGACCGCGTGCCTGGCACAAATCTGACCCGTGAAGAGGCGCAGGAGCGGGCGCGTCTGCTGACGGTCGACGCGTACGAGATCGACCTGGACCTCAGCGGCGCGCAGGAGGGCGGCGTCTACCGCTCGGTGACGACCGTGCGCTTCGACTCGGCCGAGGCGGGGGCCTCGACCTTCGTCGACCTGATCGCCCCCACCGTGCACGAGGTCGTGCTGAACGGCGCCGCCAAGGACCCGGCGGAGGTCTTCGCCGACTCCCGGATCGCGCTGTCCGGACTGCTGGAGGGCCGCAACGAGCTGAAGGTCGTCGCGGACTGCGCTTACACCAACACCGGTGAAGGGCTGCACCGTTTCGTCGACCCGGTCGACAACCAGGCGTACCTGTACACCCAGTTCGAGGTGCCGGACGCGCGCCGGGTCTTCGCGAGCTTCGAGCAGCCCGACCTCAAGGCGACCTTCGCGTTCACCGTGAAGGCGCCGGCCGGCTGGACCGTGATCTCCAACTCGCCGACCCCCGAACCCACGGACGACGTCTGGACGTTCGCGCCGACCCCGCGCATCTCCTCGTACATCACGGCGCTGATCGTCGGCCCGTACCACTCGGTGCACAGCGTGTACGAGCGGGACGGGCAGCGGGTGCCGCTGGGCGTCTACTGCCGCCCCTCGCTCGCCGAACACCTCGACGCGGAGCACATCTTCGAGGTCACCCGGCAGGGCTTCGACTGGTTCCAGGAGAAGTTCGACTACGCGTACCCCTTCGAGAAGTACGACCAGCTCTTCGTCCCGGAGTTCAACGCGGGCGCGATGGAGAACGCGGGCGCGGTGACCCTGCGCGACCAGTACGTGTTCCGCTCCAAGGTGACGGACGCGGCGTACGAGCGGCGCGCGGAGACCATCCTGCACGAGCTGGCCCACATGTGGTTCGGCGACCTCGTGACCATGGAGTGGTGGAACGACCTCTGGCTCAACGAGTCCTTCGCGACGTACACCTCGGTGGCCTGCCAGGCGCACGCGGCCGGCTCGCGCTGGCCCGCCGCGTGGACCACCTTCGCCAACACGGAGAAGACCTGGGCCTACCGGCAGGACCAGCTGCCCTCCACGCACCCGATCATGGCGGACATCAAGGACCTGGACGACGTCCTCGTCAACTTCGACGGCATCACGTACGCGAAGGGCGCGAGCGTCCTCAAGCAGCTCGTGGCCTACGTCGGCATGGACGAGTTCTTCCAGGGCGTGCAGGCGTACTTCAAGCGGCACGCCTTCGGCAACACGCGCCTGACCGACCTGCTGGGCGCGCTGGAGGAGACCTCCGGGCGCGATCTGTCGACGTGGGCGCGCAAGTGGCTCCAGACGGCGGGCATCAACATCCTGCGCCCGGTGATCGACGTGGACACCGAGGGCCGCATCACCTCCTTCGCCGTCAAGCAGGAGGCGCCCGCGCTTCCGGCCGGCGCCAAGGGCGAGGCCGTGCTGCGCCCGCACCGCATCGCGATCGGCCTGTACGAGCTGCAGGGCGGCAAGCTGGTGCGCACCGACCGCGTCGAGCTGGACGTGGACGGTGAACTGACGCCCGTCGAGGCCCTGGTGGGCAAGGCGCGCCCGGCCGTCGTCCTGCTCAACGACGACGACCTGTCGTACGCCAAGGTCCGCCTGGACGAGGACTCGCTGCGCGTGGTCACCGAGCACCTCGGGGACTTCGAGGAGTCGCTGCCGCGCGCCCTGAGCTGGGCCTCGGCCTGGGACATGACGCGGGACGGCGAACTGCCCGCCCGCGACTACCTGGAGCTGGTGCTGCGCGGGGTCGGCAAGGAGACCGACATCGGTGTCGTGCAGTCGCTCCAGCGGCAGGCGAAGCTCGCCGTCGACCAGTACGCGGACCCGGCCTGGCGCGAGAGCGGCCTGACCCGGTGGACCGACGCGACCCTCGCGTACCTGCGTGCGGCGGCTCCCGGCAGCGACCACCAGCTGGCGTGGGCACGGGCGTTCGCGGCCACCGCGCGCACCCCGGAGCAGCTCGACATCCTGGTGGGCCTGCTGGAGGGCACGCAGACCATCGAGGGCCTGGCCGTCGACGCCGACCTGCGCTGGGCCTTCGTGGAGCGGCTGGCGGCCGTGGGCCGCTACGACGAGGAGGAGATCGGCTCCGAGTACGACCGGGACCGCACCGCCGCCGGTGAGCGGCACGCGGCGACGGCGCGGGCGGCGCGGCCCACCGAGGAGGCCAAGGCGGAGGCCTGGGCCTCGGTGGTCGAGTCGGACAAGCTGCCGAACGCGGTGCAGGAGGCCGTGATCGCCGGCTTCGTCCAGACCGACCAGCGCGAACTGCTCGCCCCGTTCACGGAGCGGTACTTCGCGGCCGTGGGCGAGGTGTGGAACGCGCGCTCGTACGAGATCGCGCAGCAGGTCGCGGTGGGCCTGTACCCGGCCCTCCAGGTGTCGCGGGAGACGGTCGCGGCGACCGAGGCGTGGCTCGCCTCGGCGAACCACTCGGCGGCGCTGCGGCGCCTGGTGACGGAGTCCCGGGCCGGGGTGGAGCGCGCGCTGAAGGCGCAGGCCGCGGACGCCGCCGCGGGCCGCTGACGCCTTTGTGAGAACCGGAGTTGCGGTGCCTCGTCCCCTCGTGGGAGGCATCGCGACTCCGGAGGGGGTGCCCGGAGTCCCCGGGCGCCCCCTGTCTCGCTACAGTGGCCCCTTCGCGGTGACGGGCCGTCAGGGCCCGGGCGCGTCGTCCCCCTTCGCTGACGTGCCACCCCGCCGCGGACCTCCGGCAGGCGGTCGCGCGCCGACGCCCGGCCCGAACGCCCGTCGTGCCCGGAGCACCCTCAAGTTCCCCCCAAGGAGCATGATTTTGACCGTCACCGGACCGGAGACGACCACCCCGCCCTGGGCACCGCCGAGCGAGCCGCTCGCGCCGGCGGAGCCCGAACCACTGCCCGCCCCCGAACGCCTGCGGCTGTCCCTGGCCGACGTGCTGACGCTCGGCAACGCGGTGTGCGGCTTCGCGGCGATCTACTGCGTCACGACCGCCGTCCTCATCCCGCACCTGCTCGATGGGGACACCGGGGACGGCGTGCGGCAGGGCGCGGCCTCCGCCGTCCTGTTCATCCTGCTGGGCGCGTTGTTCGACCTGTGCGACGGGATCGTGGCGCGCCGCTTCGGCGGTTCCGGGATGGGCGCCGAGCTGGACAACCTCTCGGACCTCATCAGCTTCGGTCTGGCGCCCGCCTACTTCGTCCTGGTGTGGGGGCTGGTGGGCGGCGGCGAGAACCATCTCGCGCCGGTCGTGGTCTCGGCGGTCGCGGTCCTGCTCGGCGGGGTGATGCGGCTGGCCCGGTTCTCGTGCACGACGATGCGGGACGGCGTGTTCGAGGGCATGCCGATCCCGTTCGCCGCGCTCACCGTCCTGTCGGTGGTCCTGCTCCAGCTGTCGTTCGTGGTGACGGTCCTCGCGGTGCTCGCCGTGGCCTGGCTCATGGTGAGCCGGGTCGCCTACCCGAAGCCGACCGGCCGGCTCGCGGTCGCGACCGCGCTGTGGGGCGCCGTCAACGTGGCCTGTCTGACGGCGTGGGCGCTGAACTCCCCCGGCGGCGAGGCCCTGCTGGTGACGGGCTGCGGCCTCCAGGTGGCCCTGGCGGCGGCGCTCCCGCTGGCCGCCGGGGTACGGCGGGTGTCGGGCCGGGGCCCGCTGCGCGCGGGCTGAGCGGCCCGGCCGTCCTCAACGTGCCGCGTCGCCCGTGACCTTGTCGGGCCGGATGCGCAGGACGACGCGGCGGGCCTCGGGCGGCAGGTCCAGGAACTCCTGGCCGGCCCCGGGGCCCGTGTAACGCTCGGCGAGACGGACGGCGAGCGCGCGCCCCTCGTCCTCCTCGACGCTCGCGGTGCCACGCACCTCGACGTACGAGGTCTCCGGGGCCGCCGGGTCGTACACGCACAGACTCACCCCGGGCCGCTCACGGGCGTTGCGCACCTTGAGCCGCCCCTCCTGCGAGGAGACGACGAGATCGTCCCCGTCGAGGCCGTACCAGACGACGGAACTCGCGGGCCGTCCGTCCGCCCCGGCCGTGGCGAGCACGGCGTACAGGGGCTGTTCGAGCAGGGCGCGCGCGGCGGCGCTCAGCGTGGTGGTCATGCCGGGAGGGTATCCCCGCGGGCCGGGCCGCCACAGGGGTCTTCCGCCCCCGCCGGGGAACCCCCTCGCAGGGGGTGAGTTCCGCTGAAGCACGGAGACCGGACACCGAAGAGGTCGAGGGGATCGAGGAGCTGGAACGACGGCCCGACGCAGATCGTGGCAGCCGTGTGCCTGGCTCTGAACTGCGGGCTCCACGTCGGGGCGGGCGCTGGGCGCCGAGGACGGCCGGGGCGCCTGGGCGAGCGCCGTGCTCAACGCGATCGGAGCAATGTGCCTCGCCGTGGACGCGCGGCGGCGGATGACCGGCGCATCACCCGCAGCCCCGGTGCGGAACCCGCACGCGGACGGCTGACACCGCGCCCCTGCGCGCACGCGCGCAGCCGGGCCCCCGCCGCCCGCGGTGTGTGCGTGCGGGGGCGGGGGCCCGGCCGGTAAGGCTGGGGGTGTGCTCAGGCGTGCGGCAGCTTTTCCGTCTTCTTCGTGCCGAGCGTCACGAGGCCGGCGATCACGAGGAAGGCCAGGATCGGGATGCCCACGAACAGACCGAGGGTCTGGAGCACGTTGAGGCCCGGGCCCGGGTCGTCGCCGTCGTCGCGGGTCAGGGCGAGGGCCGGAGACGTCATGGCCAGCATGAGCAGCGTCGTACCGGCCGCGAGGGCGCCGGCGCGCAGAGCGTTCTTGTCCACCTTCTTGTCCACGGGATCAACTTAACCGGGCCGCTCGCGGGCCGCGCGGGCGGGGGTCCGTACGGGGCCCGCCCGCGCTCAGCCGAGGGGACCGGACGGCGGGGCGAGGCGCAGCCCGTCGAAGAAGGCCCGCAGGCGCGGGGCGGCCGTCAGTTGTTCCAGCGTCAGGGGGCGGCCCTCGGCGTCCGACAGCGGCAGCCGCCAGTTCGGGTACTGGTCCCAGGTGCCCGGCAGGTTCTGCGGCCGGCGGTCGCCCACCGTGTCGGGCAGCCAGACGCCGGTGAGCCGGGCCGGGGTGCGCAGCAGGAAGCGGTGCACGGCGCGGATCGCGCCCTCCTCGTCGCCGGGCCCCTCGGGCAGCAGCCCGAGGGTGGAGAGCACCCCGAGCCATTCCCGCAGCTCCCCGGCGGCCTCGGCGCTCTCCTCGGCGTACGGGCGGGCCAGCAGGCCCAGGCTCTCGCGCAGCCGGACGTCCTCGCCGGTGTAGCGCGCGGCGGTGGGCGGCAGGTCGTGGGTGGTGGCGGTCGCGAGGCAGCCGGTGCGCCACTCCTCGGGGCCCAGCGGCCGGGAGCCGTCCGCCCAGTCCCGTTCGAACCAGAGCACGGAGGTGCCGAGGACGCCGCGCCGCGCGAGGGTCTCGCGGACCCCCGGGGCGACGGTGCCGAGGTCCTCGCCGATCACGAAGGAACCGGCGCGGTGCGCCTCCAGGGCGAGGACGGCGAGCATCGCCTCCGCGTCGTAGGTGACGTACGTGCCCTCGGTGGGCTCGCGGCCCTCCGGCACCCACCAGAGCCGGAACAGGCCCATGACGTGGTCGATGCGGACGGCGCCCGCGTAGCGGAACAGCGCACGCAGCAGCTCCCGGAAGGGCGCGTAGCCGGAGGCGGCGAGCCGGTCGGGGCGCCAGGGCGGCAGGCCCCAGTCCTGGCCGCGCGCGTTGAAGGCGTCGGGCGGGGCGCCCACCGACATGCCCGGGGCGAGGAAGGCGCGCTGCGCCCACGCGTCGGAGCCCTGCGGGTGGACGCCGACCGCGAGGTCGTGCACGAGGCCCACGGCCATCCCGGCGGCGCGCGCGGTGTCCTGCGCGGCGACGAGCTGTGTGTCGGTGAGCCAGGCGAGCCGCTGGTACAGCTCGACGCGCTCGCGCAGCGCGGAGCGGGCCCGGCCGGTCGCGGCGGACCGGGGGTCGTCGAGCCCCTCGGGCCAGGCGACCGGGTCCGCTCCGTGCGCCTCGGCGAGCGCGCACCAGGTGGCGTGGTCCTCCAGGGGCTGCCCCTGGGCGGCGAGGAAGGCCGCGTAGGCGCCCTGCCGGCCGGGGTCGAGCGGGACGGCGCACACCTCTTCGAGTACGGGCAGTTTGCAGGCCCACACGGCGTCGCGGTCGATGAGGGCGTCCCCGGTGAGCACGGCGGAGCGCAGCGCGGCGGCCCGCTCCAGGAGGGGCGCGACGCGCGCGCGGGCGTCCGCGTCGAGGTAGCCGTACTCGGGGACGTCCTCGACGCGCAGGTGCACCGGGTCGGGGAAGCGGCGCGAGGAGGGGCGGTACGGGGAGGGGTCGGTGGGGCTTCCGGGCACGGCCGCGTGCAGCGGGTTGACCTGGACGAAGCCGAGTCCGTACGTACGGGAGGACCAGGCGGCGAGCGCGGCGAGGTCGGCGAGGTCGCCCATGCCCCAGGAGCGGCCGGACAGCAGCGAGTAGAGCTGGACGAGCAGCCCGGTGGAGCGGCCCTCGGGCGCGGGCACGTGGTCGGGCGCGACGACGAGGTGGACCTGGGCGCCGCGCCCGTCGGGTGCGACCGCCTGGAGCCCGTGCACCCCCAGCGGCAGCGCGGGCGGCGCCTCGCCGGGGGTGACGGTCCAGGTGACCACGGAGCCCTGTTCGGTGCGGACCTCGACGCGGGTGCCCTCGGGCAGGGCGTCGAGGGCCGGCGGGGGCGCGACCGGAGCGGTGTCCGGGTCGTCGGGCGGAGTGTGCACGACGACGGTCGGCGCCAGCAGACGGCGCTCCGCCTCCCGGGCGTGCGCGGCGAGGGCGGCCGAGACCGCCTCCGGGGTGCGCGCGTCGACGCCGAGGGCGGCGAGCGCGGCGACCACGGCGGCCTCGGGGACCTCGACGGTCTCCTCGGGAGAGGGGGCGTAGGACGTGGCGACCCCGTGCAGGGCGGCGAGTCGGGCCAGTGCCATCGGTGTGTTCCGCCTGTCTGTCCGGTGTCCGGCCGGCCGGTCGGGGTGCCGTGCGGGTGGCTATACGGTCGCGTACTCGGGTTCGTAGGCCGTGCCGTTCGCGGTGGGCTCGCTGGTGAGCGGCGCGGCGTCGGGCAGGGGCGGCTCGCTCGTGAGCGGGGCCGCGTCGGCGAGCGGGGGTTCGCTGGTCAGGGGGGCTTCGAGGCACGTGCAGGAACTCGCGCCCTCCAGCCCCGCGTCGGGGTCGGACACTGCCGACAGGTCGGGCCGCCCCGCACCCTCGGACCAGCGCTGGTCCGGGAGTTCGGCGCGGACGACCGGCTGGGCCGGCAGGTCCGGGCGTTTGGACAGGGCCGAGAGCAGCAGATGAGCCGATGCGGCCACGAGGGCCTCCTTCGGTCGAGTGTGTCCGTTACACGGTCACGGCAGCCCTACCCAGCGGACCCGGAGCCAGACATTTTATTGCGGAGGACGTGCTCCGCGTCACATTTTGCGCGCCCCGGGCGCGGGCACGGGCCAACGGCGCGCCGGGCCGGGCCCCCGCGAGCCGCTGCCCTCGCCCGCCCGGAACGGGGCGCCCCCTCCCGTCTGGCGCCGCTTATCTTGAATCACGATTCCGCCGACGGCTGGAGGACCCGTGCAGGCTCCCGGTGACCGCCCCCAGATGCTCGCCTCGGAGTTCGAGGAACTCGCCCGCACAGCCGCCCGCACCGTGGAGGGGGCGAGGCTGGAGTTCATCGGCGGGCACATCGGGGGCAAGGCCCTGCCGGACGGCGATCACGGACGCATCATCCAGTGGCTGACGCGTATCTGCATGCAGCACAGGCCCGACCTGTGGCTCGACCCGGCGCAGGGGCTGGTGATCGAGACGTACCGGGAGGGGCGCGCGCGGCCGGACGGGCTGCTCGTACCCGCCGACGCCTTCGTCGGACAGGGCGAATGGGCCGACCCCTCCCCCGTCCTGATGGTCGTCGAGGTCACCTCCTACGACTCGGACACGGACCGCAGGGACCGCAAGGAGAAGCCGCGCGCCTACGCCGAGTCCGGCATCCCGGTCTACCTGCTCGTCGACCGGGACTCCCTTGAGGTCAAGGTGCACAGCCGGCCGGACGGCGCGCGGTACGAGCGCGTGGAGACGGTGCCGTTCGGGAAGTGGGTGGAGCTTCCGGAGTCGGTCGGCTTCGGCCTGGACACCGAACCGCTGAAGAACTGGGTGCGCTGACCCGGCCGGCGCGCACCCGGCCGGCCGGTGGCTTCCGGCCGCCGGCCGGCTCCGCGTACGCCCCCCGGTTGCGCCCCCTCAGGCCGAGATCCCGTCGATGCGCTCCAGGGCGTCGTCCGCGCCGAAGGGGCGCAGGTACGGCAGCCAGCGGGGGTCGCGGTGGCCGGTGCCGATGATGCGCCAGGCCAGGCCGGTGGGCGGGGCGGGGGTGTGGCGCAGGCGCCAGCCGAGTTCGACGAGGTGGCGGTCGGCCTTGGTGTGGTTGCAGCGGCGGCACGAGGCCACGACGTTGTCCCACGCGTGCAGGCCGCCCCGGCTGCGCGGGACGACGTGGTCGACGCTGGTCGCGGCGGAGCCGCAGTAGGCGCACTTCCCGCCGTCCCGGGCGAACAGCGCGCGCCGGGTGAGGGGGACGGGCCCCCGGTAGGGGACCCGCACGAACCGCTTCAGCCGGACCACGCTGGGAGCGGGCACGGTGCGGGTGGCGCTGTGCAGGTAGGAGCCGGACTCCTCCAGGCACAGGGCCTTGTTCTCCAGTACGAGCACCAGCGCGCGGCGCAGGGGGACGACGCCCAGGGGTTCGTACGACGCGTTGAGGACCAGGACATGCGGCACGTATGCCTCCTTGTACGCCGGCGGCGCGTGGCTCGCGCCGGGACGATCCGCACCAGTGTCCCCTCAACGCTGGTCGTGGCGCCACCATGAGCCGGTAACGGGCCCGGAGTGTTTTCGCCCACAGCGGGCCCCGCGCGGGGGCGCGCGGGCGGTGCGGTGCGGTGCGGTGACGCGCCGGGGGCGGGTGAGTCGCGTCTCGGCGCGGGTGAGCGCGCCGGTCGGCCCGCGCTGCCCCGTTAGTGTGGTTGGTCTGTTCTCTTCCCCCCGCATGGAGGTCCCGCCGTGTTGCCGTCCGTCCTGTCGGCCGCCGAGGAAACCCCGGAGCCGGTCACCTTCGAGGACGCCCAGGAGCGTGCCACGGACGCTGCGGGCTGGGTCCAGGAGAACTGGTCGGACTGGCTGGGGGTGGGTCTGCGGATCATCCTCGTCGTGGTGATCGCGGCGGTGCTGCGGCACGTCGTGCGCAGGACCATCACCCGGCTCATAGCGCGGATGAACCGCACCGTGCAGGCGGTGGACGGTACGGCGCTGGGCGGGCTGCTGGTCAACCAGGAGCGGCGCAGGCAGCGCTCGGAGGCCATCGGCTCGGTGCTGCGTTCGGTCGCCTCCTTCCTCATCCTGGGCACGGCCGCGCTCATGATCCTGTCGACCTTCCAGATCAACCTGGCCCCGCTGCTGGCCTCGGCGGGGGTCGCGGGCGTCGCGATCGGTTTCGGCGCCCGCAATCTCGTGACGGACTTCCTCTCCGGGGTCTTCATGATCCTGGAGGACCAGTACGGCGTCGGGGACACGATCGACGCGGGGGTGGCGAGCGGGGAGGTCATAGAGGTGGGCCTGCGGGTCACGAAGCTGCGCGGGGACAGCGGGGAGATCTGGTACATCCGCAACGGCGAGGTCAAGCGCATCGGCAACCTCAGCCAGGGCTGGGCCACGGCGGGCGTCGACGTGACGGTCCGCGCCGACGAGGACCTCGACAAGGTCGCCGCCACGCTCACCGATGTCTCCTCGGCCATGAGCAAGGAGGAGCCGTGGAACGAGCGGCTGTGGGGCCCGATCGAACTGCTCGGCCTGGAGTCGGTGCTGCTGGACTCGATGGTGGTGCGGGTCTCCGCGAAGACGATGCCGGGCAAGGCGCTCTCCGTGGAGCGTGAGCTGCGCTGGCGGATCAAGCGGGCCTTCGACGCGGCCGGTCTGCGGATCGTCGGCGGAATGCCCGTGGGGACCGACCCGGAGGCCGCCCCGGCCGATCCGACGGCCGGGATGGCGGCGCCCTCCGCGTACGCCTCGACGACCTCCCCGCAGTCCCTCGCGGCCGCGCCGATCGTGCCGCCGCCCTCCCCGCCGCTGTCCAAGTAGCCCCCGGCCGACGCCCGATGGCCGGGCGGCCCCGTCCGCCCCGGACGGCTGCCCGCCCGCCCCCGCGCCGGATGGCCGGAAGCCGCTGATACCTGCGTCACACAAGCACCTCGCCGCGACCGGCTCCCGCCCACGTCTGCGCAGGTAGCAGCCGTTTCCCGGAAAGCCCCCGCAGGCAACTCTCCCGTTGCCCGGGGGCTTTCCGGCGTTTTCCGGCCGCCCGGACTCTTGACGCGCTCTTCACACGCGTTCTACGTTCCTCCCACCGATAGGAAACCTTCCTAACAGTGTGGTCAGGAAGGTTCGGCAAGCCGAAGGACAGGTGCGTCTCGCATGGCAACGACCGCTGGAACCCCGGGTACTCCACGGGTGCTGCGCGCCATGAACGACCGGGCCGCCCTCGACCTCCTCGTCCTGCACGGTCCCCTCACCCGCACCCGGATCGGCGAGCTGACCGGCCTGTCGAAGCCGACCACCTCGCAGTTGCTGAGCCGGCTGGAGGAGGCGGGCCTGGTCCGCGCCACCGGCAGCGAGAGCGGCCGCCCCGGCCCCAACGCCCTGCTGTACGAGATAAACCCGGGCGCCGCCCACGTCGCCGCGCTCTCGGTGGGCCACACCGGGATCAGCGCCGTGGTCGCCGACATCACCGGCACCGTGGTCGGCCGCAGCCGCGTCGAGGCCGAGAGCGCCGCGCGGGGCGCGGCCCGGCCCGCGGCCCGGCTCGCCCGGGAGGCCGTCGAGGGCGCACTCGCCGAGGCGGGGCTGCCCGCCGGGCGCCTGCACCGGGCGGTCATCGGCACCCCCGGCGCCCTGGACCCGGACACCGGGGAACTGCGGTACGCCCCGCACCTGCCCGGCTGGCACTCCCGCAGCCTGCTCGCCGAACTGTCCGAGGAGATCGGCACCCCGGTCAGCATCGAGAACGACGTCAACCTCGCCGCGATGGCCGAGCAGTACGAGGGCGCGGCGCAGGACCACGACGACTTCGTCCTGGCCTGGGTGGACCGGGGGGTGGGCGCCGCGATCGTGCTGGGCGGCAACCTGCTGCGCGGGGCCACCGGTGGCGCGGGCGAGATCGGCTACATGCCGCTGCCCGGCGCCCCGCTCGCACGCGGCGGCGAGAACGCGACGGCCGGGGACGACGGGGGCGGCGGCCTCCAGTCCCTCGTGTCGGTGCCCGCGGTCCGGGCCCTGGCCGGGGGCAGGCCGCTCGCCGAGGCGCTGAGCGACCGGAGCGTGCTGGAGGAGACCGCGCGCCGCCTGGCCACCGGACTCGCCGCCGTCGTCGCCGTCGTGGACCCCGAACTCGTCGTGCTGTCCGGGCAGGTCGCCGAGGCGGGCGGCGAGGAGCTGCGCCGCCGCGTCGAGGCCGAACTCACCGGTCTCGCCCTGCCCAGGCCCCTGTTGCGGATCAGCGAGCTGGCCGGGGACCCCATCCTCGTCGGCGCGCTGCGCTCCGCGCTCACCCGGACCCGCGACACGGTCTTCGACACCCACTGACACCCGCTGACACCCACTGGCCCCCGCTGGCCCCCACTGGCCCCCGCACCTGACTCCGGTCCTCCTGCGGCCCCACAGACCCCCGCACTCCCGTATCACCGCCCCTCCCCCCCCGTCCCGTCCTACGTGGGATTCCCCGAGTCCCCCTCCCGCAAAGGAAGTCCGCCATGCCGCGTTGGCGCATACGCACCTGTATGGCCGCGTCGCTTGCCGCAGCCGGACTGCTCCTGTCCGGCTGCGCGAATCCGAGCACCGGCAGCGCAAACGACGACCCGGCCAAGCCCGTGACGCTGAAGTTCTGGCACGGCTGGTCGGCCCCCGGCGAGGTCAAGGCGATCAACGACAGCATCGCCCGCTTCGAGAAGCTGCACCCGAACATCCACGTCAGGTCGACCGGCAACGTCAGCGACGCGACGGTCAACCAGGCGCTGCGCGCGGGTGGTTCCCAGGCCCCCGACGTGGTGACCTCCTTCACCACCAACAACGTCGGCCAGTACTGCTCCTCCGGTATGTGGGCCGACCTCGACCCGTTCCTGAAGAAGAGCGGGATCGACAAGAAGAAGGTCTTCCCGAAGACCCTCCTCGACTACACCCAGTACGAGGGCACGCAGTGCGCGCTGCCGCTGCTCGCCGACGCCTACGGCATGTACTACAACAAGGACGAGTTCAGGGCGGCCGGTATCGCACGGCCCCCGCACACGATCTCCGAGATGAAGCGCGACGCGGCGAAGCTGACGCGGAAGAACGGCGACGGCACGCTCAAGCAGGTCGGTTTCATGCCGAGCTTCCGGCTCTACCAGAACAGCCCCGACCGGATGTTCGCGCAGTGGGGCCCGCAGTACTTCGGCGCGGACGGCAAGGCCAGGCTCGCCGAGGAACCGAAGACCGAGCAGTTCTACGCCGCGATGAAGGCGCTCGACGACGCGCAGGGCGGCTTCCAGAAGATGGAGCGGCTGCGCGGCACCTTCGGCGACGAGATGTCCTCGCAGAACGGCTTCCTCACCGGGAAGCTCGCGATGCACCTCGACGGTGAGTGGCGCGGCCTCATGCTGAACGAGTCGAAGGCGAAGTTCGACTGGGGCGTCGCCCCGCTCCCGGTCCCCGACGACCAGGCCGGCACCTACGGGCGCGGCTACCTCACCGGGACCGTGGCCGGCGTCGCGCACAGCAGTCAGCACCAGAACGCGGCCTTCGAACTCGTGAAGTTCCTGACCACCGACACGCGGCAGGTCGTGGCCTTCGCCAACGCGATCCACAACGTGCCCTCGACCTTCGCGGCCCTCAAGTCCCCGGACCTGGACCCCGACCCCGCGTTCCGCGCCTTCATCAGGATCGCCCAGAACCCGCACAGCCAGGCGATCCCGCCCTCGAACAACGGCGGCCAGTACATCACCTCCTTCCAGGACTTCTCGTACTCCGTGGAAGAGGGCAAGGAGCACGACCTCCACGCCGGGCTCAGGAAGCTCGACGACCAGATCGACGCCGACAACCTCCAGTCGGAAAACTGAGGAACTCCAGATGGCACTCCCCCTCCCCGGCCCGGCGAAGTCCGCCCGGCGCGCGCCGGTCAAGGACAGCGCCCCGCTGCGCCGCAAGAAGAACCGCGCCCGGCTGCGCACCCTGGGTTTCCTGTCGCCCTGGCTCATCGGCTTCTCGGTGTTCTTCGGCTATCCGCTGATCGCCACCGTCTACTTCTCGTTCATGCACTACAACCAGATCGAGACGCCCGACTTCGTGGGGCTGAAGAACTGGAAGTACGTCTTCACGCAGATGCCGCTGTTCGGCCCCGCCCTGTGGAACACGCTGTGGCTGGTCGTCGTCATGGTGGCGCTGCGGGTGGTCTTCGGCCTCGGCATCGGCCTGCTGGTCACCAGGATCAAGGCGGGTGTGGGCTTCTTCCGCACCGCGTTCTACCTGCCGTACCTGGCCCCGCCGGTGGCCGCCACCGTCGCCTTCGTCTTCCTGCTCAACCCGTCGACGGGTCCGGTCAACGAGGTCCTGTCCTGGTTCGGGATCGACGGGCCGAACTGGTTCAACGACCCGAACTGGTCCAAGCCCTCCCTGGTGATGCTCTCCGTGTGGGGCATCGGCGACCTCATGGTCATCTTCATGGCCGCCCTGCTGGACGTGCCGAAGGAGCAGTACGAGGCCGCCGAGCTGGACGGCGCCGGGGCCCTCGGCAAGTTCCGCTACGTGACCTGGCCCGCGATCACCCCGATCGTGATGTTCGCGGTCGTCACGGGCGTCGTGCAGACCATGCAGTACTACACACAGGCCCTGGTCGCGGGGAAGCTGGCCTCGGGCGTCTCGGTCGGCCCCGGCTCGGTCATCCAGCCCGGCTACCCCGACCACTCGACCCTGACGGTCCCGCAGCTCGTCTACTCCCTGGGCTTCCAGAACTTCAACACCGGTGCCGCGTGCGTGCTCTCGCTCGTACTGTTCGCCATCGCCATGGCCGTCACCCTGCTGCTGATGCGCAAGAGCACCGGCCTGCTGACGGCGGAGGACTGATCATGACCACCACCACCCTCGACGCGCCGGTCACCGCCGCGCGCCCGGCGGCCTCGGGCAGCGCCCGCGACAACGGCAGAGCGCGCCGCAAGCGGATCCTGAACTGGATCGCCGTGCACACGGTCGCCATCGCGCTGGCCCTGGTCTTCGTCCTGCCGTTCGTGTTCGTCTTCCTCACCTCGGTGATGAGCGACAGCCAGGCGATGAGCGGCAGCCTGTGGCCCACCTCCTGGCACTGGTCGAACTACGCCGACGTGTTCCACACGCCCGGCTTCCTCGACTGGTGGAAGAACTCGCTCCTGTACGCGGTGCTGGGCACCCTGTTCACGGTCTGCTCCTCGGTGCCCGTCGCCTACGCCCTCGCCAAGTTCCGCTTCCGGGGCCGCAGGACGGCGATGGTCCTGGTCATCTCCACGATGATGCTGCCGCCGCAGGTCATCGTGATCCCGATGTACCTGGTGTGGGCCCAGCAGTTCCACCTCTCGGGCACGCTGTGGCCACTGATCATCCCGATGGCCTTCGGCGACGCCTACTCGATCTTCCTGCTGCGGCAGTTCCTGCTCACCATCCCCAAGGAGTACGTCGAGTCGGCGCGCGTCGACGGCTGCGGTGAGCTGCGGACCCTCCTCAGGATCATCGTGCCGATGGCCAAGCCGGGCATCGCCGCCGTGGCCCTGTTCCAGTTCTTCTACTGCTGGAACGACTACTTCGGCCCGCAGATCTACGCCGCGCAGAACCCGGGCGCCTGGACCCTGAGCTACGGCCTGGAGTCCTTCAAGAGCGCCCACAGCGTCAACTGGAACATGACGATGGCCGCGACCCTGCTGGTCATGGCCCCCGTGGTCATCGTCTTCTTCTTCGCACAGAAGGCCTTCGTCGAAGGCGTCACTCTCACCGGAGTAAAGGGCTAGATCCATGAAGCTCACCGTGGTCGGCGGAGGTTCGACCTACACACCCGAACTCATCGACGGGTTCGCGCGACTGCGCGACACCCTGCCGATCGAGGAACTGGTCCTGGTCGACCCCGCGGCCGACCGGCTGGAGCTGGTGGGCGGCCTCGCCCGGCGGATCTTCGCCAAGCAGGGCCACCCCGGCACCATCACCACCACCTCCGACCTGGACGCCGGTGTCGAGGGCGCCGACGCGGTGCTGCTCCAGCTCCGCGTCGGCGGCCAGGCCGCCCGCGACCAGGACGAGACCTGGCCGCTGGAGTGCGGCTGCGTCGGACAGGAGACCACCGGGGCCGGCGGCCTCGCCAAGGCCCTGCGCACCGTGCCCGTCGTGCTCGACATCGCCGAGCGCGTGCGCCGCACCAACCCGGACGCCTGGATCATCGACTTCACCAACCCGGTGGGCATCGTGACCCGGGCGCTGCTGACCGCCGGGCACAAGGCCGTCGGCCTGTGCAACGTCGCCATCGGCTTCCAGCGCAAGTTCGCGCGACTGCTGGACCTCGCGCCCTCCGAGATCCACCTCGACCACGTGGGCCTGAACCACCTCACGTGGGAGACGGGCGTCCGCCTCGGCGGCCCCGAGGGCGAGGACGTCCTGCCCCGGCTGCTCACCGAGCACCTGGACGCGGTCGCCGACGACCTGCACATGCCGCGCGAGGTCGTGACCCGGCTCGGCGTCGTCCCCTCGTACTACCTGCGCTACTACTACCAGCACGACGCCGTCGTACGGGAGGCGCGGACGAAGCCCACGCGCGCCTCCCAGGTCGCCGCGATGGAGAAGCAGCTCCTTCAGATGTACGGGGACCCGAAGCTCGACGAGAAGCCGGAGCTGCTCGCCAAGCGCGGCGGCGCCTTCTACTCGGAGGCGGCCGTGGACCTCGCGGCCTCCCTGCTGGGCAGCGGTGGATCGCCGTACCAGGTCGTGAACACCTTCAACAACGGGACGCTGCCCTTCCTCGCGGACGACGCGGTGATCGAGGTGCAGGCGAGCGTCGGCCACGAGGGCGTCGTCCCGCTGCCCGTCAAGAAGCTCGACCCGCTGTACGCCGGTCTGATCGCGCACACCACGGCGTACGAGGACCTCGCGCTCAAGGCCGCGCTGAACGGCAGCAGGGACGCGGTGTTCCAGGCGCTGCTCGCGCACCCGCTGGTCGGCCAGATCGAGTACGCGGACCAGCTGACCGACACCCTGATCGCGCACAACCGGGAGCACCTGGCGTGGGCCTGAGCACTCCCGCGTCCGCCGCCGTCCTCGCGGTCGACGCGGGCAACAGCAAGACCGACGTCGCCCTCCTCGCCGCGGACGGCACCGTCCTCGGCGCGGCGCGCGGCGGCGGCTTCCAGCCCCCGCAGGTCGGGGTGCGCACCGCCGTCGACGTCCTCCAGGACGCGGTGGAGCGCGCCTTCGCGGACGCCGGCCTGCCGGCCGACGCCCGGGTCCAGCACGTCTCGGCCTGTCTGGCCAACGCCGATCTCCCCGTCGAGGAGGAGGAGTTGGCGCGGGCCATCGACGCGCGCGGCTGGGGCGGTACGACGACGGTGCTCAACGACACCTTCGCGGTGCTGCGGGCCGGTCTCCTGGAGGACGCCGAGCCGCGCGGGGTCGCCGTCGTGTGCGGGGCCGGGATCAACTGCGCCGGGATGCTGCCGGACGGCCGTACCGCCCGCTTCCCCGCGATCGGGAAGCTGTCGGGCGACTGGGGCGGCGGCGGGGGCCTGGCCGAGGAGGCCCTGTGGTGCGCGGCGCGCGCCGAGGACGGCAGGGGCGAGCAGACCCGGCTGAGGGGGGCGCTGCCCGCCCACTTCGGCCTGGAGACGATGTACGAGCTGATCGAGGCCTTCCACCTCGGCCGCATCCCGTACGCGCGCCGGCACGAACTCACCCCGGTGCTGTTCGCGGTGGCCGGTTCCGGGGACGCGGTCGCCGAAGCCCTCGTGGCGCGGATGGCCGAGGAGGTCGTCGCGATGTCGACGGTCGCCCTGCGCCGCCTCGGCCTGCTCGGTGAGGAGGTCCCGGTGCTGCTGGGCGGCGGGGTGCTCGCCGCCGGGCACCCGGGGCTGAACGGTCGGATCGTGCGGCTGCTGGCCGAGCGCGCCCCGCACGCCGTGGCCCGGGTCGTGGCCGAACGTCCGGTGCTGGGCGCCGCGTTGCTGGGCCTGGACCACCTGCGGCTGCCGACCTCGGCGCACGACCGGGCCCGCGCGCACTGGGCCGGTCCGCGGCAGGTCCCCCGTCAGGAGGTCCCCGCGGTCTGAGCACCGCCTCTCCTTCACCCGTGGCCGTTCCGTTCGAAGCGGAACGGCCACGCGTGGTTTCTCCTCCCCCGCCCGTACCGGTGCCGTACGGGAACCGGCGGCGGGTGCGCCGGCGTATAGAAGGGCAGCGGCGCGCGACCGCGACCCGGGGCGCCGTGTACGGTCACGGTCGCGGAACGTGAGCACGCGGTCCGTCCGCCCGCGACCGACGCGTACGGGAGCGCACCACGCAAGATCGATGAAACGCTGGCGTGGACACGGGGGCCGGGGACCATACTGGCGGCCCAGCACTTCTCCCCGCCGACGCGAAGGGGAGCGAACGCCGAACGACCGAGGGGGAGGTCGCAGTGACACACCCGCCGAACGGCAGGGCCGCACCCGGGGGCAGCGTGCTGTCCGAGGCTCCCGGGAACGCGCCCGCCTCCCCACCGGCCGCGCCCACCGTGCCCGCGCAGCGTGGGGCGCCCGGGGCGCCCGTACCGCGTCGCTCCGCCTGGGCGGAGGGCGTGGACCGGTTGCGGTACGCGCTCGGCACGGAGCCGGGGCGGCTGCGGCTGATCGGGCTGGTGCTCGCGCTGCTCGTCGTGGCCTTCGGGGCGGTGACGGCGTGGCAGACCGCGGAACGCTCGGCCGCCGCCCATGACGTACTGCACCGCAGCCAGCCGCTGACGAACGACGCGGCGAGCATTTTCCAGGCGCTCGCCGACGCGGACACGGCCGCCTCGACCGGCTTCCTCTCCGGCGGGCAGGAGCCGGCGAAGACACGCGAGCGTTATGACCGCGACATCGAACTGGCCTCGGAGAAGCTCGCGGCCGCCGCCTCCAACAGCGGTGTCTCCTCCTCCTCGGCCGAGGCCATAGCGAAGCTGAACCGGAAACTCCCGGTCTACACCGGGGAGATCGACACCGCGCGGGTCTACAACCGCCAGGGCCTCCCGCTGGGCGGGGCCTGGCTGCGGCACGCGAGCGAACTGATGCAGACCGACATGCTCCAGCAGGCCGAGCGGCTGTACCAGGCGGAGAACGAGCGGCTGGGCGAGGACTACGACCGGGCGACGCCGTACCCGTGGCTCGCGATCGGTCTCGGCGTGCTGACACTGGCCGCGCTCGCCCGGGCCCAGGTGCGGGACTACCGCAGGACCAGCCGGGTCCTCAACCAGGGCCTGGTCGCGGCCGGCGCCGCCACGCTCGTCCTGCTGCTGTGGGTGACGGCCGGTCACACGGTCGCACGCGGTGAGCTGAACAACTCGAAGGAGAGCGGGGTCGCCTCGCTGCGCGTGCTCAACGACGCGCGGATCGCCTCGCTCAAGGCGCGGGCGAGCGAGAACCTGACGCTCGTGAACCGGGGCGCGGTGACCCGGAAGGTCGGTGACAAGACCGTCGACGCCTACGAGTACACGTACCAGCAGCAGATGAAGGCGCTGGCCGGTCCGGAGCAGTCCGGGCACGGCAAGGACGGCGGCTACCTCGGCCGGGCCCTGGAGCTGGCCGACAGCGGCGCGGGCACGGGGGCCGTCGAGGAGGCCCGCGCCCGCGCGCAGGAGTGGCGCAACCGGCACGGCGAGGCCCGGCGGCTGGACGACGACGGCGAGTACAAGAAGGCCCTGGAGAAGGTGATCGGCACAGCCGGGAACGCCCGGCCCACCGCGCAGTCCTTCGACGCCGTCGACAAGGCCCTCGGCGGCGGGATCACGGCGGAGCAGGCCGATTTCCGGGGCTCCGCGCAGGACGGCGAGGGCGCGATGACGGGGATGCCGGTGGGCTCGGGGGTGCTCGCGCTGCTCGGCGGCGCGGGCGCGGTGCTGGGCATCGGCCGCAGGCTCTCGGAGTACCGGTGAGCGGGGCCGCGCGCGGACGGACCGCGCGCGACCGTACGGGCGGCGGCCCGGGTGGACGGGAGGAGGCACGATGACGCGGCGACGCACGCACGTGGAGGGCGGGGCGGGCCAGTGGCGGTCCCGGGCCCTGACGGGGCGCCGGGGCGCGGCGGTGGCGGCGGTGGCCGGCACCGGCGCCCTGGTCGCGGGGCTGCTCCTGGTCCCGTCCGCCGGACCGGGAGCGGGCGGACCGGCGCGGGCGGCCGGTTCCGGCGGCACGGCGCACGCCTCGGGGGTGAGCGCGAGCAAGGACTGCACCAACGACGAGTTGTACAAGAGCGTGCCGCCGTCCACGGCCGAGGGGCCGACCATCAAGGACATCAAGACCCGGACGGACAAGCCCAACCGGCTCATCGTCGGCGTGGACCAGAACAGTTACCGCTGGGGCTTCCGCAACCCGCAGACGAACGACCTGGAGGGCTTCGACATCGACCTCGTACGGCGGATCGCCAAGGAGGTGCTGGGGGACGAGAAGGCCGTGGCCTTCAAGACGATCCCGACCAACCAGCGCATCGCGGCGATCCAGAACGGCGACGTCGACATGGTCGTGCGCACGATGACCATCACGTGCGAGCGGCTGGCGGACGTGGCCTTCTCCACCGTCTACTTCGAGACGGGCCAGCAGTTGCTCGTCCCGCAGGGCTCCCCGATCACGGGCTACGACGACTCGCTGAAGGGCCGCCGCCTGTGCAGCGCCGAGAACTCCACGGCGCTCGGGGAGCTGAAGAAGAAGAGCTTCGGCGCGGACATCCGCACCCAGGTCCCCAATCAGCTGGACTGTCTGGTGCGGCTCCAGCTCGGGCAGGTCGACGGGGTCGTGACCGACAGCGCCCTCGCGGCGGGCCAGGCCGCCCAGGACCCGGCGGTGCACCTGGTGGGCAGCCCGTTCACGAAGGAGTACTACGGCATCGCGATGAAGAAGGACGCGACGGACCTGGTGGCGCGGGTCAACCGCGTCCTGGAGGACTACCGGAAGTCGGGCTGGTCCGCCTCGTACGACAAGTGGCTGGCGGCCGACCTCGGCGGGGGCGCGAAGCCTCCGGGCCCCGAGGTCTCCCCGTGAGGCCGGACCGGCGGCCGGCCGGGCCGGTGAGGAGTGAACGCGGGGTGGCGAGGGGCAGGGTGTGGAAGAGACAGCGGACGTGGTGAACGGAAGCCTCCCGGACCGGCCGGGGCGGCCGGTTTCCGTGCCCGGTTCCGCCGAGCGGAGGGGTGAGCGATGCGTGCCACGCGATCTGTTCCCGGACCCGTCGGGCCGGTGCGGTCCGAGGGGCCGTCCGGATCGCCGGGGACGTCACCGGCGTCTCCCGCCGGTCCGGACGGCGCGGTGATGGACCGTGACGCGGTCGACCGCGCCCTGGCCCGGCGCACGGCGGAGCACGAGGCCGTCGAGACCTCGCTGCTGGCGCTCCAGGACCACGCGGGGCGGCGGCTGCTCGAAGGCGCCGGGCTGACCGGGGTGACCCGGGAGCGCTGGGCGGCGACCGAGCGGTCCATCACGCTGCTGTGGTCGTACTTCGACGCGTACACCGAGGCCCTGTCGAAGGCCCGCGCGCTGCGGGCGCGGCGTCGCTGGCCCGGCGGCCAGGACCTGACGGAGCTGACGGAGCTGCTGGAGGGCGAGAGCGTCACGGTGCCCGGAGAGGCGGCGGCCGCCGGCCCGCCCGGCGGGCTGTCCTCCTCGCTGACCGGCCCGGACAACTCCCGGCTCAGCGTCCGGTTCAGCCTGGAGGAACTGGTCGAGCGGATGAACGAGCTGTACGCGCGCTCCCTCGACGTGGTGATCGCGGCCGACGCGGTGTGGTCGGCGCTGCCCGCCCGTATCGACCTGCTCTCCGCCGAGCTGCACCGCACCCGCGAACTGGCCCGTTCGGTGGGCGTGCGGCCCGGGGAGCATCCGGCGGGCGACGACCTGGAGCGGATCGCGCGGGTGCTGTCCGCGCTGCGCGAGCAGGTGGTGAGCGACCCGCTGGAGTTCTGGCAGGCCACGCAGGGCGCCTCCTCTCCCGGCGCGGGCCGTTGCGACACCCGCCGCTACGACCGGGAGGCCCGCGCCCTGGACGAGGTGCGCCGGGAGATCGAGGCGGTCATCGACGTACGGCAGGACGCGGAGGAGCGGCTGCTCGCGCTGCGGGACGTGCTCTCGCGCGCCGACCGGACCCTCGCGGAGGCGCGGGCGGCGCGCGGCGAGGTGCTCGCGAAGATCGCGGCCTCCGAGGTCCCGGCGGTCAGCGGACCGCCCACCGCGCTCCAGGAGGAGCTGGCGCGCGCCGCCGAGTACCGCAGGCGCGGCCACTGGTCCCGGCTGTCCCCGCTGCTGGAGTCGCTCGAATCCCGAGCGCAGACGGAACTGCTTCGTGCCCGGGAGCAGTTGTCGGCGGTCGCGGCCCCGCTCGCGATCCGCGCCGAGCTGCGCGGGAGGCTCGACGCGTACAAGGCGAAGATCGCCCGGCACGGGCTGGCCGAGGACCTGCTGCTGGTCGAGCGCTACGACCTCGCGCGCCGGATGCTGTGGAGCGCGCCCTGCGATCTGCGCGCGGCGGAGCAGGCGGTCCTGCGCTACCAGCACGCGGCGGCCGAGACCCTGGGCGGCGGCCGCCCCGAGGACCGGAGGCAGCCATGACGTACCGCACGAGCAGCACGAGCAGGGGGAGACATGAGTGAGCGGCAGTGCCAGCGGCCGGGCTGCGAGGGCGCGTACGAGGACATGGGCGGCGGCGAGCTGTACTGCGGCACCTGCGGTCTGGCGCCGGTCGTCTCGCCCGACGGGCTGATCGCCTCACCGCCGACCGGGCTCACGGGCGCCTCGGCCCGAGGGGGCGCGGGCGCGCGTGCGGGCTCCGGGTCCGCCGGGTCGGCGTCCGCCGCCACCCACTCCTCGCACTCCTCGCGCTCCTCCCGTTCCTCGAAGTCCTCGAAGTCCTCGCGGCGTTCGGTGTCGGCGCGGCTCTCCGGCCGGGTGGCCTCGCGTTCGGTCACGGCGCGCAGCGCGGGCACCGGTTCGGGGGCCTCGGCGCGCGGCCGGCTGGGCGCGGGTCTGGTGACGGTGCCGCCGGTGCCGCGCCCCGATCCGCGCCAGGTCGTGCAGGAGAACCCGGAGGTGCCCGAGCGCAAGCGGTTCTGCTCGCGCGGTGACTGCGGGGCGCCGGTGGGCCGTTCGCGCGGCGGCAGGCCGGGCCGTACGGAGGGCTTCTGCACGAAGTGCGGCCACCCGTACTCCTTCGTGCCGAAGCTGACGCGGGGCACGATCGTGCACGGGCAGTACGAGGTCGTGGGCTGCCTCGCGCACGGCGGCCTGGGCTGGGTGTACCTCGCGATAGACCGGGCGGTGTCGGACCGTTGGGTGGTGCTCAAGGGCCTGCTGGACACGGGAGACCAGGACGCGATGGCGGCGGCCATCTCGGAGCGCCGCTTCCTCGCCGAGATCGAGCACTCCAACATCGTGCGGATCTACAACTTCGTGGAGCACCTGGACCAGCGCACGGGGTCCCTCGACGGCTACATCGTCATGGAGTACGTCGGCGGGAAGTCGCTCAAGGAGATCGCCAACGCGCGCAGGAACGCGGCGGGTCTGCGTGATCCGCTGCCGGTGGAGCAGGCCTGCGCCTTCGGTATCGAGGCGCTCGACGCGCTGGGCCATCTGCACAGCCGTTCGCTGCTGTACTGCGACTTCAAGGTCGACAACGCGATCCAGACGGAGGACCAGCTCAAGCTCATCGACATGGGCGCGGTGCGCCGGATGGACGACGAGGAGTCCGCGATCTACGGCACGGTCGGCTACCAGGCGCCCGAGGTCGCCGAGGTGGGCCCGTCGGTGGCCTCGGACCTGTACACGGTGGCCCGTACCCTCGCGGTGCTGACCTTCGACTTCCAGGGCTACACGACGGTGTACGCGGACAGCCTGCCGGACCCGGACCACATCGAGGTGTTCCGCGCCTACGAGTCCTTCTACCGGCTGCTGGTGCGGGCCACCGACCCCGATCCGGCGCGGCGGTTCGGCTCGGCGCAGGAGATGTCGGAGCAGCTGACGGGCGTGCTGCGGGAGGTCGTGGCGCTCCAGACGGACCGGCCGCGCCCCGCGCTGTCCACGCTGTTCGGCCCGGAGCTGGGGGTCGCGGACACCGAGCTGTTCGTCCCGGCGGGCGCCGGGGTCTCGCGGCTGGGGCTGCGTTCGGCGCCGCAGGGCCGCCGGGCACGACGCGCGGCACTCGCGGGCGCGGGCCCGGTGAGCGCGGTGGGCGCGGGGCTGCCGGAGCAGGCGCAGGGCGGGTTCTCCGCGGCGCTGCCGGCCGCGGGCGCGCAGCCGCAGGCGCTCGGGACGGGTTTCGGCGCTCCGGGTGCGCCGGGGACGGCGCCCGGTCAGGCCGGCTCCGCGCTCGTGTCCGCCCCGGCCGCGTCCGCCCCCTCCTCCCCCGCCCCGGCGACGGAGAGCGGCGCGGCGGGCGCGCTGCGGGCGCTCGACCCGACGCGTACGGCGCTGGCGCTGCCGGTGCCCCGGGTGGACCCGGGCGATCCGAACGCGGGTTTCCTGGCGGGCCTGATGGCCTCGGCGCCCGCCGAGCTGATCAGCGCCCTGCGCGCGGCGCCCGGGGAGTCCCTGGAGGTGCGGCTGCGTGAGCTGCGGGCGCGGCTGGACCTGGGGCAGACGGGTTCGGCGGCGCAGTCCCTCGCGGACCTGGAGTCGCGGTATCCGGACGACTGGCGGGTGGTCTGGTACCGGGGGGTGACCTCGCTCGTGGGCGGTGACCGGGAGAACGCGGCGCTGGCCTTCGACGCGGTGTACGACGCGTTCCCGGGCGAGCCCGCGCCGAAGCTGGCCCTGGGCCTGTGCGCCGAGGAGCTGGGGCAGTTGGACAACGCGGCGGAGTACTACCGCCTCGTCTGGGTGACAGACCCCGGTTTTGTGAGCGCGGCCTTCGGGCTGGCCCGGGTGCATCTCGCGGCGGGTGACCGGCGTGCGGCGGTGCGGGCCCTGGAGTCGGTGCCCGAGGTGTCGATCCACTGCACGGCGGCGCGGACGGCGGCGGTCCGCGCCCGTTTGCGGGGCAGGGTGGCGCACGAGCCCCTGCTGGACGATCTGCGGGCGGCGGCGCGGCAGGTGGAGGCGCTGGAGGCGGCCGGTCTGGACGCCGTGCGCAAGGAGTTGCTGACCACCGAGGTGCTGGGCACGGCTCTGGACTGGGTACTCTCGGGGAATCGCGGTGCCCCGTCCGGTTCCGCCTCCGGCGGCTTCGCGACAGGCGGCGCCCCGGGCCAGGCGGGCGGCGGGACCGCGGTGGGCGGTGCCGCTGTGGCACCGTCCGGCACTGGTGCGGGAACCGCGGGGACCCTGCTCGGCTGCGCGCTCGACGAGCGCGGGCTGCGCTTCGGTCTGGAACGCGCGTACCGGACCCTGGCCAGGCTCGCCCGCAGTGGCGAGGAGCGGATCGAACTGGTGGAGCGGGCGAACCGCCTCCGCCCCCGGACGTGGGTGTGATTGATGTCGCAGATGCACCAGCTTTCCGCGTGCCCCAACTGTGAGGAGTCCCTCGACGAGGGGGACTTGTTCTGCGGGGCCTGCGGATACGACCTGTCGGCGGTGCCCAGGCCCCCGGCGCAGGCTCCCGGCGGCGCGCCGGCACAGGCGGGCGCGGGGGTGGGCCGGGCCGAGGCCTGGCCGGCCGCGCGCGAGGCGGACAGCGAGGGCAGGCCGGCGCCCGTGCACCGGGGTACCGACGTGCGCGGTACGGCCTCGGACGGCACGGAGCTTCCGGCCGGCCATCCGGAGCCGCCGGACGGACCGGACGGACCGGACGGACCGGACGGACCGGACGGACCGGGCGGGGGCGAGGACTACGCGCTGCCCGCACCGGGCGCGGCCGTCCCGGCGCCGCCTCCGTCCCCGGCCGCGCCGCCCGCCGCGCCGCCCCCGTCACCGGCGTCCGGCGCCCCGGCCGATCCGCGGACGGCCGTGCCCTCTCCCGCGCGGCCGGGGCCCTTGTGCGTGGCCTGCCGGGCGGGGCAGGTCGACCCGGACGGGTACTGCGAGCACTGCGGTCACGCCCAGCCCCGGGAACGGGATCACATGGAGCAGGAGTTGAGCGCGGTCGCGGCGGTCAGCGACCGGGGGCTGCGCCATCACCGCAACGAGGACGCGTTCGCGGTGTCGGCGACGACGCTCGCGGACGGTACGGCGGTGGCCACGGCGATCGTGTGCGACGGGGTGTCCTCGGCGACCCGTCCGGACGAGGCCTCGCTGGCGGCGGCGCGGGCGGCGGACGCCTCGCTGATGGCGGCGCTGCCACAGGGCACGCATCCGCAGCAGGCCATGTACGACGCGATCCTGGCGGCCTCGGAGGCGGTCAACTCCCTGGCCCAGGGCCTGCCGCCGGTCTCGGACCGTCCGCAGCAGAACGCCCCGGCCTGCACGCTGGTGGGCGCGGTGGTGGGGGCGGGTCTGCTGGTCGTGGGCTGGGTCGGGGACAGCAGGGTGTACTGGGTGCCGGACGATCCGCAGGCCCCGGCGCACCGGCTGACGGAGGACGACTCGTGGGCGGCGCAGATGGTCGCGGCCCGGCTGATGAGTGAGGCGGAGGCGTACGCGGACGAGCGGGCCCACGCGATCACGGGCTGGCTGGGCGCGGACGCGTACGAACTGGAGCCGCACACGGCTTCCTTCAAGCCGGACCGGCCTGGTGTCGTGGTGGTGTGCACGGACGGTCTGTGGAACTACGCGGAGAGCGCGCGGGAGATGGCCGGGGTGATCCCGGCGGACGCGGCGCGCCGCCCGCTGCACAGCGCGCAGACCCTGGTGGGCCACGCGCTGGACGGCGGCGGCCACGACAACGTGACGGTGGCGATCCTGCCGTTCCGGACGGCGCCGACGACGACCGCAGGCGAGTGAGGCGGCCTGCATTCCAGAGGCGAGTGAGCCGAAGGGCGCGTCGGTGTCGGGAGTGCGGCCGCGCGCGGGCCCGACGAAGGAGGGCTGAGCACGACCGTACTCCCGACACCGACTGAGGCGCCCGGAGGCGAACCGAGCCTCCAAAAAAAGGGGGGTTTTATCAAGATGGCGAATTTCTCGAAGCCGGCCGTGCCGCGGTTCTCCGCGGAGGTGTACCAGAACGCCCATCTGCCGGAGGGTGCGGGCGAGGTCAACGCGATCGTGACGGTGACGTCGACGGGCGGCGGTACGGCGGGGGCGTTCCCGGGGGCGGCGGGGGGTCAGGACGCGGCGGTCGCGCTGATGGTCGACTGTTCGGGCTCGATGGACTATCCGCCGACGAAGATGCAGAACGCGCGGGCGGCGACGGCGGCGGCGATCGACACGCTGCACGACGGGGTGCACTTCGCGGTGATCGCGGGTACGCATGTCGCGAAGGAGGTCTATCCGGGCGGCGGCCGGCTGGCGGTGGCGGGCGAGCAGACCCGGGAGCAGGCGCGGCAGGCCCTGCGTTCGCTGAGCGCGGGTGGCGGTACGGCGGTGGGGACGTGGCTGCGGCTCGCGGACCGGCTGCTGTCCTCGGCGCAGGTGTCGATCCGGCACGGGGTCCTGTTGACGGACGGCCGCAACGAGCACGAGTCGCCGGAGGATCTGCGGGCGACGCTGGCGGCGTGCGCGGGCCGTTTCACGTGTGACGCGCGGGGTGTGGGCACCGACTGGGAGGTGAAGGAGGTCACGGGGATCGCCTCGGCGCTGCTGGGGACGGCGGACATCGTGGCCGATCCGCAGCATCTCGCGGCCGACTTCACGGGGATCATGGAGAAGGCGATGGGCAAGGAGGTCGCGGACGTGGGTCTGCGGCTGTGGACGCCGCAGGGCGCGGAGATCGCCTTTGTGAAACAGGTCGCACCGAGCGTCGAGGACCTGACCGCGCGGCGCAGCGAGGCGGGTGCGCGGGCGGGCGACTATCCGACGGGTTCGTGGGGCGACGAGTCGCGCGACTACCACGTGTGTGTCCGGGTCCCTCCGGCCGGTGTCGGCCAGGAGATGCTCGCGGCGCGGGTCTCGCTGGTGGTCCCGCAGGCGGACGGCGGGGTGCAGACGCTGGCGCAGGGCCTGGTGCGGGCGGTGTGGACGGACGACATGGCGGCGTCGACGACGATGAACCCGCAGGTCGCGCACTACACGGGTCAGGCGGAGCTGGCGCATGTCATCCAGGAGGGCCTGGACGCCCGCAAGGCGGGTGACGAGGACGGGGCGACGGCGAAACTGGGCCGCGCGGTGCAGTTGGCGAACGCCTCCGGCAATGACGATACGGCGAAATTGCTGGCGAAGGTGGTGGATGTGCTGGATGCCCCTGCGGGTACTGTGCGACTGAAGGCGAAGGTCGCGGAGGCCGACGAGATGACTCTCGAAACCCGGTCGACGAAGACGGTTCGCGTGAAGAAGTGAACGTGAAGAACTGAAGCAGTGTGCCGTCGTGAGACGTGAAGGACTGCGTGAGACCGGCCGCCCGGCCGGAGTAGAAGGAGAGGAGGAAGCGCCGACATGCCGACCTGCCCGAACGGACACCAGTCGGGTTCCGACGACTGGTGCGAGGTCTGCGGCCACCGCATGGCCGGGTCGGGCGGACCTGTGCCGCCGCCTTCCCCGCAGCCCGCTCCCCCGTACGGCTACCCGCAGCCCGGCGAGGGTGCGGGGCAGCAGCCGGAGCTGTGCCCCCAGTGCGGTACGCAGCGTGAGGCCAACGCCCCGTTCTGTGAGCACTGCCGCTGGAACTTCCTGACCAACACGGCGACCTCGTACGTGCCTCCGGCGCCGCGCGCTCCGGGCGCGCCGGGTGGTTTCCCGGGGCGTGAGCCGCACGAGTACCAGGCTTCGCGGCCCTCGCAGATGAACCGGCCCGCCGAGTCGTTCAGTCCCGATCCGCGCGATCCGGGGGCGGGCGGCTACTCGACCGGTGCGGGGGCGCCGCCGCCCGCCCCGGCCCCGCCGGGCTTCCCCGACCCGTACCAGCGTGAGCAGCAGTCGTATCCGCCCGCTCCGCCCGCGCAGGGCGCTCCGCAGGGCGGCCGGCACGGCGGTCAGGGCACCCAGCAGGGTCCTGGTGCCGGGCACGGGTTCGGCGGCGGGGACGACGACTGGCTGGTGGCTCCGCCCTCGGCGCAGTATCCGCCCTCGGCTCCGGCGGGTCCGGGGACCTGGTCGGCGACGATCGCCCCGGACCGCGACTACTTCATGGCGATGATGCAGCGCAGCGGCCCGGAGGCGGCGGGGCTCAACATGCCGGCCTACTCGCCGGAGCAGCATCTGCCGCTGACGGGGAACCAGGTGACGATCGGCCGTCGCCGGCATTCGACCGGGGACACCCCGGACATCGATCTGTCGGTGCCGCCGGAGGACCCGGGGGTCTCGCACCAGCACGCGGTGCTGTCCCAGCAGCATGACGGCAGTTGGGCCGTGGTGGACCAGAACTCGACCAACGGCACGACGATCAACGGCGGTGAGGAACCGATCCAGCCCTTCGTGACGGTGCCGCTGGCCGACGGCGATCAGGTGCATGTCGGCGCCTGGACGACGATCACGATCCGCCGGGACTGACGCGGCGCGTGTCCGACGGCGCCCGGACGGGCCGTACGCCAGGGGGCTCGCCCCCGGCGTACGGCCCGTCCGTCGTTTGGGGCTCTCGGGCTTCCTAGGGCAGCGACCAGGCGTAGGGGCCGTCGGGTTCGTCGAGCCAGGCCCACTGGTGCGGTCCACGGACGCTGACGCCGAAGCGTTCGCGGCCGGGGAGTCTCTCGCGCTGCCACAGCGCCATCGCCTCGTGCGGGTCGAGCTGTCCTACGGTGAGGGCGAGCAGGAAGCGGAAGTCCTCGTCGCGGGCGGCCCAGTGGGGCACTCCGCCGAGGTAGGGCGAGGGGACCAGCCGCTGGTCGCCGCCGCGCAGCGGCACGAAGTAGGCGGGGATGGGCAGGAACCGGCCCTCGGCGTGTTCGGCGTCGCGCACCCGCAGGGCGAGCAGGCCGGTGGCGAGGGGTGCGAGGACGAGCGCCCCGGGGGCGCTCTGCTCCAGCCAGGCGCGGGGCAGGGTCCCGATGGCGCAGGTCACGACGGTCCGGTCGTAGGGCGCGTCGCCTCTCCAGCCGCGGGCGCCGTCCCCGGTGACGACGTGCGGGCGGTATCCGGCGCGTGCGAGGTGGGCGCGGGCGGACTCGGTGATCTCCGGGTCGAGGTCGACGGTGGTGACGTGTCCGTCGCCGACCCGGTGGCTGAGCAGGGCCGCGTTGTAGCCGGTGCCGGCGCCGATCTCCAGGACCCGGTGGCCTTCGTGCACGTCGAGGTCGCGGAGCATGCGGGCCATGAGGGAGGGCTGGCTGCTGGAGGAGACGAGTTCCCCGTCGCGCAGCCGGGTCGCGAGGGGGGCGTCGGCGTAGGCCCCGTCGATCCAGCGCTCCCGCCGTCGCGCGTCCGGGTCCTCTCCCCACAGGCGCTCGTATCCGCCCTCCCGGGACCGGGTGTAGTACCAGGGGACGAACAGGTGCCGGGGCACGGCGCGGAAGGCGTCGGTCCAGGGGGAGCCCGGGGTGAGGCTGCCGTCGGCGAGGAGGGCGTCCACCAGGGCCTTCCTGGCCTGCCTGGCGCGTTCGGCTTCCCCGTCGGGTCCGGTGTCGGTTGCTGGCGGCTGGCGCTGCGGCTCGCTCATGCCTCCACTGTCCTGCGCGGGCGCTCCCGGCGCGAGTACGCGACGCGATGACGGGGCGGGCGGTTTCCGTCCCGGGGCCCGGGGTCCGGGCCTTAGGTCTCAGGTCCTCCGCCGGGCCGTCTGAGACGATGGTGGGGTGAACGAGATCCCGCACGGCACGGTTCAGGAGCAGACCTTCTACGAGCAGGTCGGCGGTGAGGCGACCTTCCGGCGCCTGGTGCACGTCTTCTACCAGGGCGTCGCGCAGGACCCGCTGTTGCGCCCGATGTACCCGGAGGAGGACCTCGGCCCGGCGGAGGAGCGGCTCGCGCTGTTCCTCATGCAGTACTGGGGCGGTCCGCGCACCTACAGCGACAACCGGGGCCATCCGAGGCTGCGGATGCGGCACGCGCCGTTCGCGGTGGACCGCGCGGCGCACGACGCCTGGCTCCGGCACATGCGTACGGCGGTGGACGACCTCGGCCTGTCCGAGGAGCACGAGCGCACGCTGTGGACGTATCTCACGTACGCGGCGGCCTCGATGGTCAACCGGGCGGAGTGAGCCGTCAACCGGGCGGGTGGGCCGGGGCGTTCGACCCGGCGGGGTTCAGCCGCGCGGGGTGACGCTGAGGCCGCCGAGCCCGGAGCGGCGTACGGCGATCGAGCCGTAGGGCGTGTGCAGGCGCAGCCAGGGCCCCGAGGAGTACAGCGCGAGTTGTTCGTCGGCGCCGGTCTGCGGGCTCGCGGCGGCGCGGGAGACGGCGCCCCCGGTCTGCGGCCGGTGGGGGCGCAGGAAGCCGAGGGAGTGCGCGGCGTGCGCGGCGCGTACCGGCAGGCTCGTGTCGCCCACGGTGCGCGACCACACCTCCCGTCCGATGCGGTCGAGTTCGCCGCGGGTGCGGCCGGGCGGGGCGAGCCGTTCCATGCGGGTGCGGAACTCGGTGACGGCGGCGGAGACGGCGGCGCGTACGGCCTGCGGCAGCAGCGGCACCGGTTCGCGGCGCCAGCCGCCGCGCGGGGGCAGCAGCCCGGCCCAGGGCGGCCCGGTGACGGCGGCGGGCACGGTGAGGGAGGCGGTGGCCTCGTCGACGGCCTCCAGGAGGTCCCCGGCGGACACGGTGACGTCGATCTCGTCCGCTGCCCCGCCCGGGGCGCGTTCTTCGAGCCGGACCGTCCGGATCGCGAGGACCTCGAAGGACGGGGGGCGGCCGAAGACGGCGAGGGTCGCGCCGCTGCCCCGGAGGCGGACGGCGGCGGCCTTGTCGTAGTGCAGCAGCCGGCCGAGGAAGGCCGCCAGGTCGGCGGCCTCCCCCGGGTCGGCGCAGCGCAGGGTGGTGCTCATACGGCGAGGGTCTGTGAGGAGCCGTCGTCGCGGTACTTCTCCAGGTACTCGCGCTCGTAGGCGGTGATCCGCCGGGGGCGCTGCGCCTGGAGGTCGTAGGGCACGACGACGGTCGAGGCCCGCGCGTACACCTCTTCCGGCCGCCCGGCCGTCTCCGGGTCCTTGACCTCGTAGGCGATGGTCAGGGACGCGGCACGCAGCTGCGTGACCCAGGACTCGACGGTGACCGGCGCGTGCCGGTGCACCAGGGGCCGCAGGTAGTCGATCTCGTGCCGGGCGACGACCGAGCCGCCCGAGAAGGACGGTCCGTCGCCCTCCGGCTTGAGCCGGAACATGAAGTCGATACGGGCCTCCTCCAGGTAACGGAGGAAGACCACGTTGTTGACGTGCCCGAAGGCGTCCATGTCGGCCCAGCGCAGCGGGCACTGGTAGAGGTGTCGCGCCATCGCCGCTCAGCCCCGGGTGAGCTTCTTGTAGGTGGCGCGGTGCGGGCGGGCCGCGTCGGCGCCGAGCCGCTCGATCTTGTTCTTCTCGTACGACTCGTAGTTGCCCTCGAACCAGAACCACTTGGAGTCGCCCTCGTAGGCGAGGATGTGCGTCGCGACGCGGTCCAGGAACCACCGGTCGTGGGAGACGACCACGGCGCAGCCGGGGAACTCCAGCAGCGCGTTCTCCAGCGAGGACAGGGTCTCGACGTCGAGGTCGTTGGTCGGTTCGTCGAGGAGCAGCAGGTTGCCGCCCTGCTTGAGGGTGAGCGCGAGGTTGAGGCGGTTGCGCTCGCCGCCGGAGAGCACCCCGGCCGGCTTCTGCTGGTCGGGGCCCTTGAAGCCGAACGCGGAGACGTAGGCGCGCGAGGGCATTTCGACCTGGCCGACGTTGATGTAGTCGAGCCCGTCGGACACGACCTCCCACAGCGTCTTCTTCGGGTCGATGTTGGAGCGGTTCTGGTCGACGTAGGAGATCTGGACGGTCTCGCCGACCTTGATGCTCCCGGAGTCCGCGTCCTCGAAGCCCTGGAGCATCTTGAACAGCGTGGTCTTGCCGGCGCCGTTGGGGCCGATCACGCCGACGATGCCGTTGCGCGGGAGGGTGAAGGACAGGTCGTCGATGAGGACCTTCTCGCCGAAGGCCTTGTTGAGGTGGTCGACCTCGACGACGATGCTGCCCAGACGCGGGCCCGGCGGGATCTGGATCTCCTCGAAGTCCAGCTTCCTGGTCTTCTCCGCCTCGGCGGCCATCTCCTCGTAACGGGCCAGGCGCGCCTTGGACTTGGCCTGCCGGCCCTTGGCGTTGGAGCGCACCCACTCCAGCTCTTCCTTGAGCCGCTTGGCGCGCTTCTGGTCCTTGGCGCCCTCGACCTTGAGACGGGTCTGCTTCGTCTCCAGGTACGTCGAGTAGTTGCCCTCGTAGCCGATGGCGCGGCCCCGGTCGAGTTCGAGGATCCACTCGGCGACGTTGTCGAGGAAGTACCGGTCGTGGGTGATGGCCACGACGGTGCCCTCGTACTTGGCGAGGTGCTGCTCCAGCCAGTTCACCGACTCGGCGTCGAGGTGGTTGGTGGGCTCGTCGAGCAGCAGCAGGTCGGGGGCTTCCAGCAGCAGCTTGCAGAGCGCGACGCGGCGCTTCTCGCCACCGGAGAGGTTCACGACGGGCCAGTCGCCGGGCGGGCAGCCGAGGGCGTCCATGGCCTGTTCGAGCTGCGCGTCGAGGTCCCAGGCGTTGGCGTGGTCCAGGTCCTCCTGGAGCTTGCCCATCTCCTCCAGCAGCGCGTCGGAGTAGTCGGTCGCCATGAGTTCGGCGATCTCGTTGAACCGCTTGAGCTTGCCCATGGTCTCGGCGACGCCGTCCTGGACGTTCTCCAGGACCGTCTTGGTCTCGTCGAGCGGGGGCTCCTGGAGCAGGATGCCGACGCTGTGGCCGGGCGAGAGGAACGCGTCACCGTTCGAGGGCTGCTCAAGACCGGCCATGATCTTGAGCACGGTCGACTTGCCGGCGCCGTTGGGGCCCACGACACCGATCTTCGCGCCCGGCAGGAAGCTCAGCGTCACGTCGTCAAGGATGACCTTGTCGCCGTGCGCCTTGCGCGTCTTGCGCATGGTGTAGATGTACTCAGCCAAGAGAAACCGTCCGGCAGTCGTGGATCTGACAGTGTCGTAAAAGGGCTCCGCCGCGTGCGGGCAGATGCATCCATCTTGCCGTACCACGGGGCTGGGGCGAAAACGGGTTCCCCCCGGGGGTACCCGTGCGCAGCGCCGCCACGCGGCGGGCGCACAAGCGGCACGAGGCCGGAAGCCCGGTACGTCCGGGCCCCGGCCTCGTCACCGAACGCACCGGGTGCGGTGCGCTCAGTGGTGTCGGCTGCTGGTGAGCCGACTCCTGGTACTGCGGTTACGCCGTCTTCCTCCGCTTGAGGAAGAACACGGTGCCGCCGCCGAGGACGACGAGCACGACGGCCACACCGGCGATGACCGGGGTCGCGCTGGAGCCACCGGTCGCGGCGAGGTCGCCGCCCTTGCCGGAGTCGCTGCCGGAGCCGGAGCCCGCCGGGGATGCGCTCGGCATCGGCGACTGCTCGCCCTTCACGCTCTCGCCGCCGGCGGACGCGACCTTGCAGTCGAGAACGCCCTTGATCTCCTTCTGGAAACCGTTCGGCCCGGTGATGGTGAAGTCGTAGGTCTCGTCCTCCTTCACCGGCACCGTGACGGTGGCCGTCTTACCGGCCTCCACGGTGTGCTGCTGACCGGCCAGCTCGAAGGTGAACGGCTTGTCGCCCTGGTTGCTCGCGGTCACGTCCACGCCGTTCTTGGCGCAGTTCTTCTCCGCCGAGACGGCGGGGATGGCGCCCTTCTCGGCCCAGTTCGCGGTGGCCTGGGCGGAGACGGTCGACTCGCTGGAGCCGGCCAGGATCTGCGTCTGGCTGCGGGTGTCCGAGGCGAAGGCCCGGCCGACCGGGACGGTCGTGGTGGCGCGCACGGTCAGCGCGGCCGAACCGGGCGCCGCACCGGCCGGCACGTCGAAGAAGAGCTGGCTGCCGTCGGCCGCCGAGGTGACGGGCTTGCCGTCCTTGTCGACGATCTTGACCCCGGCGCCCGCGGCGTCGGCGGAGGCCTCCAGGCCGGCGCTGCCCGCGTTGGTGTGCACGGTGACCGGTCCGAGCTTCTCGCCCGCCTTGCCGGAGACGGCCGGCGGGTCGAGCGTCAGCGAGGACTTCGGCTCGGCGATGTTCTGCGCGCTCTTCTGGAGGTAGTCGGCGAGCTTCTCGGCGGCCGGGTCGACCGCGTCGACGTCCGCGCCGTCCGAGTAGCGCCAGATGGCGACCTGGGTGCCCGCGGCGGCCGTCTTCTCGGTCAGGCTGCCCGCACCGGCCTTCTGGGCCAGCTCGGCCAGGTTGTTGACCTGGGGGTACGAGTTCTCCAGAATCCAGCGGATCTTGCCGGCTTCCGGGTTCGTGTTGAGGGACGTCCCGCTCCAGGGCGTCTCCTGGTACTTCGCGTCCGGCTGCGTCGGGTGGTTGATGTCGATGCAGTAGGTCTGGAGCGTTCCGCCCTGGTCGACCTCCATCGTGAACAGCCCGGCCTTGACCGACTTGTCCTGGTCGCCGTGGATCACGGCGTCGCCGCTCTTGTCGCTCAGTCCGCCGAGCGTGGCGGAGGCACCTCCCTGGTGCTGCGAAGCCTCGTCCGCCGCGGCGGCCGCGCCCGCGCCGGCTATCGCACCGGTGGCGACGACGCCGGACACGACCGCTGCCGCGGCGAGGCGGGCGGCACCCCGCCTACGTACAGAAAACATGTAATTCCCCTCCGGGCAGGACCCGTACAGATCGTGGGGTGGGGTCCCACCAGCAGAATTCAGTGCCAAGTGCCCCATGGGCCGCAGCGGGTCACACCCCGCGGGCCTCGCCAGGAATCCTAGGTACGGAGCGCCACTCTCTTCCCAGTCATACCGTCTGACAACCAGTTCGCATCGCAATCGTTATCCACGACAGGCGCGTTGACCCGCCCGTATCGACAAGTCACCGCCATGGACGCCCCGATAAGCCGCAGTTCGGATGCGTCGGTGATCGGGCGACAAGGCGGCCGACTGCGGCCGACCTCGCTACAGGCCGTCGGCCGCGCCCCGGCGGGCGACCGCGCGGGCGCGCACGGCTGCCCGGCCGGAACCGGCCCCCGCCCCGCCCCCGGGCGGCCCGCGCCTGCGCTCGGCGTGCCTAACCGACCGCCGCTCCGGCTGCTTTCCTCCGCGGCCTCGCCGCCGCCCTCTTCCCCGCGGGCGCCGCCGACTGCGCTGCCCCGGGGGCGCCTTGGCCCGCCGGAGGCTCGTCCTGACTGCTCATCACGCCCACGTCCGGAGCGGCCCCCGCGGACTCGTCCGTGAGGAACAGGGAGTCGACCGGGTCGCCCGGGCCTCCCGGGCGGCCCACCGCCTCGGCGGCCTCGGCGGCCGCGGCGGTCCTTGCGTCCTCCGAGGTGCGCCGCACCCGCCGGAACGCGGAGGTGCCGCGGGCCATGTCGTGGCCGACTGCGACCGCGTCGATGTCCACCGAGGTCCAGTGCTGCCCGCCGCGCTCCTCCTCCCGCACCCGCAGCCTGCCCTGCACGACGACGGGCTCCCCCACCGACAGGGAGGCGGCCAGGTTCTGCGCCAGGGAGCGCCAGGCCAGCACGGTGAAGAAGTTGGTGTGCCCGTCCAGCCACATCTGCTTCTCGCGGTCCCAGCGCCGCGCGGTCACCGCGAGCCTGAACCGGGTGAGCGCCCCGGTCGGCACCTCCCGGAACACGGGCGTCGTCGCGACGTTGCCCACCACGGTCACCATCGTCTCGTTCATCGTGCACTCCCCCTGCCGCGCCGCTTCCCGGCGCCTCGCCTGCCTCTGCCGTACCGGCACCGTCCGATGCCGTGCACACAGAGTGACCGATTCCGGCGATCCCCGCAGGGCCTGTGGATAACTCACCGACAGACAGTCACGGAAAGTGCCGTGAACGGGGCAGTGCCTCACCCGTGTGAGTGAGGCACTGCCCGTGCACGGCACTTGCGGCACGTGCTCGGTCCCGGCGCTCGCCGCGCGGGGCGGTCAGGCACTTGCCAATACGGGGCGGTCAGCGCAGTAGTGCGGGGATGCCTTCCGGTTCCGTCGACCGCACCCCGTCCCCCCGGTCCGGGGAGCCGCCCAGCGGCGCGGGCAGCACCGCCGCGGTGCCGGCGGCCGGTCCGTCCCCGACCACCCGCACGAACTGCTCGCGCACCTCCTCGTACCGCAGCAGTTCCGCCGCGACCGGGTCGAGGACCCTGGCCCGGCCGCAGCCGGCCGCCGCCTCGCGCAGGCAGCGTTCGGCGTCCGTGCCGTAGCGGCGGGCCGGTCCGCGGGCGGCGATCCGGCAGGACCACTCGACGCACGGGCCGCCCACGATCCCGGCGACCATGAGCAGCACGGGCACCCCCAGGTTGGGGGACAGCACTCCGGCGATCTGGCCGACCAGCCACAGCGCGCCGATGACCTGAAGCAGGGTCATGGCCGCCTGGGTGAGCACCGCGACGGGCCACCAGGCGGGCCGGGGCGGCCGTACGGAGGGCTCCCCCACGGCGGCCGTCAGCTCGTCGAGCGCCTGCGGCAGTTCGCGGGCCCCGCGCGCCGCCGCCTCCCGGACCGCGATGCCCCAGGGGCCGGGCAGCCCCTGTGCGGCCTCCTCGCCGACCGTGCGTACCGCCTGTTCCACCCGCTGCCGTGCGGTGGCCTCCGTCTCGGCGGGGGCCTCGGGCGCGGGCGGTGTGTTCTCGGGCCGCCTGCGCCCCTCGTACCAGTGCCACAGCCGCAGCCACGGCGTGCCGCAGGCCCGGCCCGCGTTCCTGCGCCACGCGCGTTCCGCGGCCTCTCCGGCCGCTGCGGCGCCGACCGCCTCCGCGAGCCGGTCGGCGAACTCGTCGCGGGCGTCCTCGCTGAGTCCGGCGCGCCGGCCGGCGGCGTACACGGGGCGCAGCCGGGCCGCGACGAGGTCGAGATCGGCGGCGACCCGCCGGGCGGCGGCCCGCCGTTCGCCGACGAACCGGCCGAGTTCCTCGCGCAGTTCCCCGACGCCCTCACCGGTGAGGGCGGACAGCGCGAGCACGGTGGCCCCCGGTTCGCCGTGCTCGCCGAGAGCGATCCCGTCCTCGTCGAGGAGCCGGCGCAGATCGTCGAGGACGAGGTCGGCGGCCTCCCCGGGCAGCCGGTCGATCTGGTTGAGCACGACGAAGGAGACTTCGGCGTGTCCGGCCATGGGCCGCAGGTAGCGCTCGTGCAGGACGGCATCCGCGTACTTCTCCGGGTCCACGACCCAGATCACGGCGTCCACGAGGCCGAGGATGCGGTCCACCTGGGCGCGGTGCTCGACGGCGGCGGAGTCGTGGTCGGGCAGGTCGATGAGGACGAGCCCGCTCAGCTCCCCCTCCCCGTCCGGCCCCTGTACGGGCCGTCGGCGCAGCCGTCCGGGGACACCGAGCCGGTCCAGCAGTCCGGCCGCCCCGTCCGTCCAGCTGCAAGCGAGGGGCGCGGAGGTCGTGGGGCGCCGTACGCCGGTGTCGGAGATGTTCACCCCGGCGAGGGAGTTGAACAGCGTGGACTTGCCGCTTCCGGTCGCTCCGGCGAGAGCGACGACGGTGTGCCGTCCCGAGAGCCGGCGCCGCGCGGCGGCCTCGTCGAGCACCTGTCCGGCCTCGGCGAGCGTCTCCTCGTCCAGCCGGGCACGGGACAGCCCGACGAGTTCGCGCAGCGCGTCGAGCCGTTCGCGCAGGGGCCCTTCGCGGAACCCGGCGACCTCGGTGTGCGCGGCGCCCCGCGCGGGCGGGGGCGGACACACGCCGGTGGCGATCTCGGCGGGAACCGCGAGCGGCGCGACCGCTTCCGGGGCGGGGGCCCGCTCGGTACGCCGGCCACGGCGCGCGATGAGCCCGTCATCGAGCGCGGCGGCCGGGACGGCGGCCGTCCCACGCGCACCGGAGCCGTCCTCCGTAGCGTCCGCCGACTCCCCCGTGCCGCCGCTTTCCTCGTCCTTCCCGGCGGCGGGCGCCGGGGAGCCTTCCGGCGCCCGGCCCCCGTCCTCGCCCCCGTCCGCGTCCGCTTCCTCGCGGGCCTCCGCGCGCTCCTCGTGCTCCTCGTCCTCCGGTGCCTGGGGCGAGGGGCCCGACCGCTCCGTACGAGGCACTGTCTCCGGTTCGCCACCGGGGGCGGGGACGACACCACGCGTGTAGACGAGGACGGGTGCGGCGGGAAGGACGAGCCCGGGGACGCCCTGCCCCTGCCCCTGCCCCTGCCCCTGCCCCTGCCCGGGAACGGACGGGGCGGGGAGGCCGGGGCAGATGGAGGCGACGGGGACGGCGGCGGGCGGCGGGGTCCCGGCGGTCGCCGAGAGACCCGTGCCCTCCTCTGCGAGGCCGTCAGCACCTTGGTCCGCGCGGGCGCCGTCCGGCGCGCCGCCTCGGCTATCCTGCGCGCCGTCCGCGCCGCCTCGGGCCTCGTGGTCGGCCCCGACGGCATCGGAGGCGTCGGACGCGTCGGTCGCCGCCACGGCTTCCCCCGCCGCGGCGACCACGGTCGGTTCGGTGGGCCCGGCTGTCTCGGTCGTTCCGGTGGTGTTGGTCGCGGTGCTCACCGCGTTCACCTCTCCTTCTCCTTTTCCAGCACGGACAGCGCCGCGATCAGTTCCGCCTGCGGCTCCGCGCGCAGGCCCAGAGCGTCGAGGGGGGCCAGACGCCGGTCACGTTCGGCGCTCAGGACCCGGTCCAGGCATTCGCCGAGGAGTTCCCCGCCCCGGTCCCGCAGCCGTACGGCGGCCTCGGCGCCGATGCGGTCGGCCAGCTGCTCCCCCGCGACGCCGCCGCGCCGGCCGCCGAGCAGGGCCGTGACCAGCAGCGCGGTGACGGTCTCCGGGTCGGGGGCGGTGGTGTGGTCGAGCGCTCGCACCTCGTCCTCGGCGTACTCCTCGACGACGCGCCGCCACCTTCGTACGGCGACGCCCACCCGGTGGTCGACCGTGCCGCCGCCCCATTCCCGTACCGGCGAGGCCAGTTCGGGGGCGCGGGCGGCGGGCTCGCGGCGCCAGCGTTCGTCGATGTGCTCGTCGGCGGCGGCGGAGGCGCACAGCAGGAGGGCGCCGAGACTGTCGACGAGGGCGTCGAGGAGTTCGGCCGGGCTGCAGTCCACGGGATACGCGTACCAGCGCTTGAGCGCGTCCCCGGCCAGTACGGCCCCGTCCTGCAGCCGCTCGTGCAGCCGGGCGTGCTCGGCCGCGTGCGCCTCCTCGACGGCGGCGACCAGGCGTACGGAGGCGGCGTACTGCGCGGCGACGGCGGAGGCGATCTCCGGCATCCGGCGGCGCAGCGAGCCGAGCGCGCCGCGCGCCGTACGGGCCAGGGTGCGGTTGCGGGCGGAGGGGTCGGCGGCCTGGTGGCTGAGCCAGGCGCGCAACGGGGCGACGGCGGTCGCGGGCAGCGGTCCCCCGCCCCCGGTGGACTCGGGCAGTTCGGGCACGGTGAAGCGGGGCACCTCGCCGAGTCCGGCCTTGGTGAGCAGCGCGCCGTACCGCCGGGAGACGTCGGCGAGGACCTGGTGCGGCACCCGGTCCAGGACGGTGACGAGGGTCGCGTCCTGCTCCTTGGCGGTGCGCAGCAGATGCCAGGGGACGGCGTCGGCGTACCGGGAGGCGGTGGTCACCATGATCCAGATGTCGGCGGCGCAGATCAGCTCGGCGGCGAGGACCCGGTTGTGGGCGACGAGCGAGTCGATGTCGGGGGCGTCGAGCAGCGCGAGGCCCGGGGGCAGCGCCTCGGCGGTCTCGATGCGCAGGACCCGCCCGCGTTCCGCCGCGCGGTCCTCGTCCTCCTCCGGGGCGTGCGGCGATTCCTGTCTCGGCATCCACACGCGGGTCAGCTCGGGCAGCACCCGCAGCCCGGCGAACCAGCGGTGGTCGTCGGGATGGCACACGAGGACCGGGTTGCGGGTGGTGGGCCGCAGGACGCCGGCCTCACTGACCTGCCGCCCGACCAGCGAGTTGACCAGCGTGGACTTTCCCGCGCCGGTGGATCCGCCGACGACGGCGAGCAGCGGTGCGCCGGGATCGCGCAGGCGCGGCAACAGGTAGTCGTCGAGCTGCGCGAGCAGTTCGTCCCGGTTCGCCCGGGCGCGCGGCGCACCTGGCAGCGGGAGCGGACAGCGCACAGCGGCGACGCGGTCGCGCAGGTCCGAGAGAGCGTCGAGAAGCTGAGGCCGTACTTCCAAGGTCACCACATGGGCAGAATGCCCAATTTTGGCGACATATTGAAGCGTTTGGCCGCTTCTGCGTGGCAAGGGAACCCGGGCGGTGGAAGGGGCGCACGGGGGCGCGGGCATAACGAGTGCACAACACCCGGCACCGAGGGGGCCAAAAACGATGCGTGATTCGCACCTGCCTGCGATTATCGGGACCGCTTCACTGAACCTCCACATCGTGGCGCGGCGGCGAAGCAACGGAGACGAGGAGCCGGGAGCCCTATCCTTGTCCCCGGCATGGTCCAGGCTCCGCCCACACCCAGGGCTCCCGGCCACCGGTCACCATCGGCCCCCGTAGCTCAGTGGATAGAGCAGGCGCCTTCTAAGCGCTTGGCCGCAGGTTCGAGTCCTGCCGGGGGCGCCATGTTTTGGCAGGTCACAGGGAACTTTCAACCCGCCGCAGGATCGACTGCGGCGGGTTTTGTCGCCTGTTATGGCGCTTATGCCCCGATTCTTGGGCCCTCTTTCGAGCCTCCGCCGCTCGACCCAGGCCAGATCGCACGCTTGACCCAATGACACAATTATCGTGTCATTGGATCATGCTGTACGCCACTCCCGTCCTGGACGCCGACGACCGCCGCGCCCTCGACGAGATCGAGGGCATGCGCCGCTCCCTGTGCCACATGCTCCGGGCCACCCCGCGCTGGACCCGCCAGCTGCGCCGCAACCTCACCGCCCGCGCGATCGCCGGGTCCAACACCATCGAGGGATACGCCGCGACGGTCGATGACGTGGAGGCCCTCCTGTCCGGTGAGGAACCCCTGGAGACCGGGGAGAAGACGCGTGCCGAGCTGGAGGGCTACCAGCGCGGCATGACCTACATCCAGGTTCTCGCCGACGCCGGAGACGACTTCCGGTACGACGCCGGCCTGCTCAACGGCCTGCACTTCATGCTCCAGGGCCACCACCTCGACAAACGCCCCGGCCGCTGGCGCGACGGCCCCGTCTACGTCACCAGCCCCGACGACCCCTTGGTCCCCGCCTACACCGCCCCGGACCAGGCGGACGTTCCGGCTCTGATGGCGGAGTTCACCGACTGGCTCAATGAGGGCGATCTCGACGCGCCCGTCCACGTCCGTGCCTCCATGGCCCACCTCAACCTCGTCAAGATCCACCCGTGGAAGGACGGCAACGGACGCATGTCCCGCGCCCTGTCCACTCTCGTTTTCTCCCGCGAGGCCCTGATGCCGCCCGAGTTCTCCTCCATCGAGGAATGGCTCGGCCGGGGACAGAACACGTACGCCTACTACCAGATCCTGGAGGACGTGGGCGGCCCCCGCTGGAGTCCGGAGCGGGACACCCGGCCCTGGATCCGGTTCTGCCTGACCGCCCACCACCGCCAGGCCCAGCAGGCCCAGCGCCGCTTCGACGTCATGTCGCGGGCCTGGACCCGCCTGGTCGAAGGCGTCGAGGCCGCCGGTTTGGACGAGCGGGTCGTCTACGCCCTGCTGCCCGCGTTCTCGGACGCGAAGCTGCGCCGCACCGTCTACCAGCAGGACGCCGACCTCAGCGACCAGCAAGCCATCCGCGACATCCGCGAACTCGTCGCCCGCGGCTGGCTCGTCCCCCACGGCAAGGCCCGCGCCCGCTATTACGCGCCTGGCCCGCTCATGGATCCGGTCCGGGACGAGGTCCGTCAGTCCATGGAGCCGTACACGGACCCCTACCGGCGGGAGCGATGACCCCCGTCGGCGCTTACGCGACCAGGGTGGCCCGGGTGTCCTGCATCGCATCGAGCCGCGCGTCGCCGCACGAGCAAGCGCCTTCACCTGCGGAGGCTCCCCCATGCCGACAGGACTGCGCGGTGATATCGACGACCCGCGCCACAGCTCCCCGCCCGGCACGGGGTAGCACGGAATAGCCTGATGATCGCCGCCGTCGCGGCCGCCGAAGAACTTCCTCTCTTCACCACCAACCCCGATGACTTCAAGGGCCTCGACAGCTTGATCACCATCGTGCCGGTCGCGCGCCCCGAGATCCCGCACGACCGGTAACACCGCGCCCGAGCGGGTACCGGGATCATGCCGGCCGCCAACCGCGTCGCTCAGCCCGGTCCCTGCGCAACGCTAGTCGTGGGAGGGAGGCTGCCAGGGATGATCGTCGAACCCTGAGAATCTCTCCGCAGCAGTGACACGGAACGTCCTTTTCCGTGACGCCGGTTTCGGGGCGCCACGAATCGGCGGCCAAGGCCGTGGTGGCAGGGGCTGTCTGCGCGCTCCGCCCGGGTGTCAGCCGCCCGTGAGGGAGGTCGAGCGGACGGCCGCCGCTGTCCGCTTGCGCCGCCTGCGCAGCAGTACGACGAGGAGCGCGAAGACCTGGAGCGCGGGTTCCAGGCCCGGCAGGTCGGCGGTCGCCTCGGTGTGGACGTGTCCGGTGCGGCGGATCGTGCCCGCGGGCTCACCGTCCTCGCCGAGCATGGTGTACTCCCGGTCGGCCGCCGCGGTCCGGCGGAATCGGACGACCCTCCCGGGGGAGGTGATGTTCCAGCGTCGGCGCACCCGGTCCGTGGTCGCGACGGCCGTCCCGGTGGCGTCGTGCAGGGCGTAGACGCCGCTGAAGCGGTGGGTGCGGACGAGGTAGTCGACCCCGTGCAGGGTGAACCGCGCTCCGAAGCCGCCGCCGCGCAACGTGAGCGTCGTCAGTGCCCGGCCGTCCTCGGTGAACTCGTACTCCTGGCTGGGCGGACGGATCCTCTTCGCATGCAGCATGGCCTCATCCCACCATCGGCCCACCGGCCGGACCCCTGCCAAATGTCATGCATGACCGGGTGACGTTCCGGACGGGGGCGCCGGCCAGGGGTGGGCGCTGCTCGCCCGTATGACTGCCGCATCCCGGGCCGCAGCCTGCCCACCCCTGGGGCGGCCGGGCCGTACCATGGCCGACGTGGCTGCACGTGATCCGGACGAGTTCTCCGTCGGCCAGTGGCCGGACTGGAGTTTCTGGAAGGATCAGCCGGACGGCGGCGGGGCCCGCAACCGGGGCCGCGTGGCCGTCGCCACGGCCGTGTCGCTGGCCTCCCTCACCCTGATCGCACGGGCCGAGGACATCGCGCACGGCTCCGGGTCTCCCCTGCTCACCTCGTTCGCGATCGGCCTCGTCGCCTGCTACGGCGTCGGCTGCGTACTGGCCGCCTGGTACGGGCCGGTGGCGCGGCGCCGGGGGCGCGTCGCCATGGTGGCCGTGGTGTTCCTGCTCGGGGCCGCACCGGCGGTGCTTCTCGCGTCGCCGTCCCATCTGACCGATCTGACCTACGCCCTCGCGATCGGGCTCATGCTGCTGCCGCTGCGCCGTTCGCTGCTGCTGGGCCTCGTCACGGTGCTGGGGCAGATCCTCTGGATGAGCCTCGCCCGGGGGGAGGTGGCCTGGGTGCAGGTGGCCGTCCTCGTCGGCGTGACCGCGGCACTCGGCACCGTCTTCGCGCTCAGCTTCACGATCGGTCACCTGCGGGCGGCGCGCGAGCAGGTCAGGAGGCTGGCCGTGAACGAGGAACGGGCACGTGTCGCGCGGGACATGCACGACATCCTCGGCCACAGCCTCTCCACGATGACGGTCAAACTGGGGCTGACGCGGCGCATCCTGGAGTCCTCGGGGGACGTGGCCCTCGCGGTCGGCCAGGTCACCGAGCTGGAGAACATGGCGCGCACGGCGCTGTCCGACATACGGGCCACCGTTTCGGACTACCGCACCCTGTCGCTGGACAGCGAGCTGGCCGGCGCCCGCCTGGCCCTGCGTGCCGCCGGGGTACGGGCCGATCTGCCCGCCGAAACCGACGCCGTGCGCGGCGGGCTGCGCGAGGTGTTCGGCTACGTCGTACGGGAGGCGGTGACCAACGTGCTGCGCCACTCCGACGCCGAAGTGTGCGCTGTCCGCGTCGGGCCCGACTGGGTCGAGGTCGTCGACAACGGCAGTTCCAGCGGCGGGGCGAGCGCCGGGAACGGGCTCACCGGCCTCGCCGAACGGCTGGCCGCCGTGTCGGGCACCCTCGAACACGGGCCTGCTCCCGGCGGCGGTTTCCGGGTCGTCGCCCGCGGTCCGGCCCCGGCCACCGGTCCCGCGCCCTCACCCTCGCAGGAAGCCGAGCCGACATGATCCGTGTCCTGCTGGCCGACGACCAGGCACTCGTACGCGGCGCCCTCGCGGCCGTGCTCCGGCTGGAGTCCGACCTCGACGTGGTCGCCGAGATCGGTGACGGTGCCGAGGTGCTGGCCGCCGCGCGGCGCACCGCGCCCGACATCGCGCTGCTCGACGTGCAGATGCCCGGCCGGGACGGCCTGACCGTCGCCGCCGACCTCCACCGGGCGCTGCCCGGCTGCCGCACCGTCATCTGCACGACGTTCAGCAGGCCCGGCTACCTCTCGCGGGCGATGGCGGCGGGCGCGGCCGGGTACGTCGTGAAGGACTCCCCGCCCGAGCAGCTGGTCGACGCGATCCGCCGCGTCCACTCCGGCCTGCGTTTCGTGGACCCGGCCCTCGCCGCGGAAGCGCTGGCCGGCGGTACGAGCCCGCTGACCGGGCGCGAGGCGGACGTGCTACGCGCCGCCGCCGAGGGCGGCACCGTGGCGGACATCGCGAGGGCGCTCCGGCTGTCCCAGGGCACCGTGCGCAACCACCTGTCCTCGGCGATCGGCAAGACGCGGGCCCGCACCCGTGCCGAGGCGGCCCGGCTCGCGGAGGCCAACGGCTGGCTGTGACGGCCGCGCGCCCCGCCTCGCGGGCGGGCCCGGGGCCGTGTCCGACGTGTCCGACGTGTGTCCGGCCATTGACCTCAGTGAAGCCGGCACTCTCCGTGGGGAAGCACCCTCCGCGTCCGCCCGGACCGGGCCTCGGGACGGGCAAGCCGCCGGTGAGCGCGGGCCGTTGCCGGGCCGCAGTGGCAGACTGTCGCCCTGCCGCAGTGGCGGCCCGTCGCTCCGTCGCAGTGGCGGCCCGTCGCTCCGTCGCGGTGGCCACGGACGCTTCGCGCCGTACTGCGGACGGGGGCAAAGGCCGCGAACCGCTGGCGACTTGCTGCCACGTCGTGTTTCCGCCAGGGGCCGCCCTTCCGTGACGATCATCCGCTCCAGCATGCTCGTGCGACGTCCTCTCCCGCCCCGACGCAGCGGCGGGCGGCCTCTCGCAGCGCAGAGCGGAGCACCCGACCATGACGTACGACCCCGGACTCAGACGGCTCACCGTGGTGGCGGCGGCCGTCGCCCTCGTGGCCGGCGCGGCTCTGCCCGTCACGGCGACGGCCGCCGCGCCCGCCCCGGACGCCCGGCCGAGCGCGCGCGAGGTGCTCGCCTCGCTCGACGGCCAGGAGATCGACGCCCTGCACCGGATGGCCGCCCTTGACCTGGGCGGCCTGCACGTCACGGACCGGGCGGCCCTCCGCTCCGACCGGCCCGTGAACGTCATCGTCCAGCTCAGGACACCCCCGGCCCGCACCGCGAGGCTGCTCGCCGCCGCCGACGGGCGCAGCCTCAGCGACGCGGACGCCAACGCCGCGGTGCAGAAGGCGCATCAGACGTTCCAGGGGGCGCTGGACGGCATGTTCCCCAAGACCGAGACCAAGACCACGTCTCCGTCCGGGAAGTCCGCGAAGCCCGGCTCCGGCTCCGGCTCCAAGGGCGCCGCCGGGAGCGGCAACGCCGTTCACATCCACCGCAGTTACACCCGCAGCTTCGACGGCGTGAGCCTGAGCCTCCCCGGCAACCGCATCGCCGACCTGCTCGACCACGACGAGGTCACCGCCGTCTGGCCGGACACGAAGGTGAAGGCGCTCGCCGACCACGGTCAGGCCGCCACCGGTGCCGCCGTCGGCGGGACGGACACCTCCGCCGACGACGAGGCCCTCACCCGCCTGCACGCCGAAGGCGTCACGGGCAAGGGCGTCAAGGTCGGCGTCATCGACACCGGCATCGACTACCACCACCCCGATCTGCGGGCGGTCTACCAGGGCGGGTACGACTTCGTCGACGACGACTCCGACCCGATGGAGACCACCTACGCCGACTGGAAGGCGTCCGGCCAGGCGGAGACGAACGGCGGGGAGACCTACTACACCCAGCACGGGACCCACGTCGCCGGCATCATCGCCGGGCAGGGCGACCGGGCCGTGGACCGGGCCGCGCACGGTGTGGCCCCCGGCGCCCGGCTCTACGCGTACCGCGCGCTCGGCCCCTACGGCGGCGGCAGCACCAGCGACATCCTCGCGGCCATGGACCGGGCCGCGGAAGACGGCATGGACGTCGTCAACATGTCGCTCGGCGCCTCCGTCAACGACCCGCTCAGCCCGGAGGCCCTGGCCGCGGACAACCTGGTGCTGGCCGGGGTCACCACCGTCATAGCCGCCGGCAACAGCGGTCCGGACGCCCGGAGCCTCGCCACGCCGGGCGCCGCCGCGCTGCCGCTCACCGTCGGCGCCCACGACGCGCCGCTGACCCTGCCCGCGTACACGCTGACCGCCGGTGCCGCGAAGGCTCAGGGACGGCTGCTCGCCCAGCCCTACGGCGACGCCCTCGACAGGCTCGACGGTACGAGCCTCCCGGTCGTCGACGCCGGTACCGGCACCGCGGCCGGCTACTCCGGCAAGGACGTCACCGGCAAGGCCGCCCTGGTGAGGCGGGGCGGCATCACTCTCGACGAGAAGGTGCGGCGCGCCCGCAGCGAGGGCGCCGCCGCCGTCCTCCTCGTCAACGACGACGCCGACGCCGACGAGGGGCACATCCCGTTCTACATCGGTGAGGGCCCGTCCTACGTGCCGGCCTTCTCGGTGACCGCCACCGACGGCGCCGCGCTCGCCGCCGCGGACGCGCCGGTCTCCTTCACCGCCGCCGGCACCTTCCGGCTCGGCAGCGGAGCCCTCGCCGACTTCAGCTCGCGCGGCCCGGTCTACGGCACCAGCGCCATCAAGCCGGAGATCACCGGTCCCGGCGTCAGCGTCCTGTCGTCCGTCCCTGCGGACGTCGTCGACCCGGCCGGCGGCGACTACACGTACGCGTACGCCCGTCTCAGCGGCACCTCCATGGCGACACCCTTCCTCGCCGGTACGGCCGCCCTGATGCTCCAGCACGATCCCGGTCTCACGCCCGACGGGATCAAGACGGCCCTCATGAACACGGCCACCGCGCTGCCCGGCGAGGTCAGCGTCTTCGACCAGGGCGCGGGCGCCGTCGACCCGTACGCCGCCGTGCACACCACGGCCACGCTCCAGGTCCCCGCCACCACGCCCTACGTCACGCTCGACGGCACCTCGACCCGGCTGGACGAGCGCACCGGCGCCCTGGACCTCGGCGTCCTCCCGCTCGGTCAGAAGAGCAGCCGCCAGCGCGGGCTGACCCTGGTCAACGAGGGCCGCAAGCCCGTCACTTACGAGATCGCCACCGGCTTCAGCCGTGGCTCGGGCGGCTCCGAGGACGCGGCGGCGGCGCACGTCACCCTCACGACGGAGGGCAGGGTGACCGTCGGCGCGCGGGGCAGGCGCACGCTCCACGCCGAGCTGCGCGTGCCCGCGGGCGCCCCCGCCGGCTCCTACGAGGGCCACGTCACCGCGACCCCGGTCAAGGGCACCGACGCAGCGGCGCTGCGCGTCCCGTTCGGCCTGCGCGTCGCCAGGTCCGGCTTCGCCGAGCTGGACATGACCAAGCCGGTGCTGTCCACGGGCCGCAACTCGCCCGACGGAGCCGTCGGCGGCGGGGCGGCCACCTTCGACCTGAAGATGGCCGGACAGCTGCGCAGCGTCGACATCTTCCTCACCGACAAGAAGGGCAGGGACCTCGGCTACGTCGGCGGCGTCAACACCACGGGCCTGACCGAGGGCGTCCTGTACGGCCCGGCCACCGTGGGCCCCTGGTACTTCCCGCTCACCGGCGACAAGGCCACCCCGGTCGACCCGCGCGGCCGCTGGATGCCGGACGGCGCCTACCGGCTGCGGATCGTCGGGACCGACGCGGACGGCGGGACCGACACCGCACTGCGCGACATCTACGTCGACTCCAAGGTCCCCTCCTACGACGACCCGTACGGGACCTGGGACCCGGCCCACCCGGTCGTCGTCGAACACCCGGCCGCCGACACCACGTTCCACGTGGGCGGCACGCTGCGCGACGGGGAGACCGGCGCCATCCACGCCTCCGGGCTCGACATCGGCCAGGACGACAACGTCCTGCACTACTCGTACAACAACGCCAACGCCCCCACCGGCCGGGCCCCGGTGGCCGCCGACGGCACGGTGGACGCCGAACTGCCGCTGAGCGCCGGACCGCCCACCGCGACGTTCAAGCTGTGGCCCGCCGACGCCGCGGGGAACATCGGCGGCGTCCGCGTCATCAACACCGTCAAGGACGACGTGCCGTACGTCGTCGGGGACGCGGGGGCCGCCGCCGCCCGGCCCGGCGACAAGGTCACCTACACGCTGACCGCGCACGACCTCAGGCACTGGAAGTCGTACACCACCCAGATCCGCTACAACGCCGACGTCATGAAGCTGCTCGACATCGCGCCGACCGGCGAACTCGCCGCCCACGACCCGTCCGCCGTGCGTACCACCGCCGACGTGTCCGCCGGATCGTCCTCGTACCGCACCGTCGCCTTCGACGTGCCGGACCCCGACGGCCTGACCGCCGACTCGATGCCGCTGCTCAAGGTCACCTACGAGGTCACCGGGCGGCCGGGGACGGCCTCGGCGGGCCTGATCACCGGCACCACCTCCGCCGTCGACACCTCGGGCACCAAGGTGCCGCTGAACATCCAGTTCTACGGTTCCGTGCGGCTGCTCAACGCCACCTCCTCGTTCAGCGCGCGGCCCGCCGCCGAGGCGCTGCTCACCAAGGGCTACGCCTTCGACACCGGTCGCGACTACAGCGCCGACGGATTCCGGGCGAAGCTCACCGCCCCCGACGGCACGAGCCGGGCGCTGACGGCGGACTCCACGGCCCGGATGTCGGCCGACGGCATCCAACCGGCTGACGAGCCCTACCGGTTCGAGGTCGCGGTGCCGGGGCACTTCACGTGGCACGAGGACGTCGGCCTCGCGCTGCACGGCGCCTTCGGGACGGCGGGCACCAGCGCCGGTTCTGACCCGGCTCTGGTGGCCGGTGACGTCAACGGCGACGACGTCGTCGACGTCCGGGACGCGGCGGCCGTGTACGCGGCCCGCACCACGTACAGCAGGGCCGCCGACATCGACCACGACGGCACGGTCGGCAGGAAGGACCTGGCCTGGGTGAAGGCGAACTACCTCCGGCAGAACTCCACGGCCGACCACTACACCGACCCGGTGAAGAAGTGGCACGGAAGGACCCTGGAGGACTACCTCGACCTCATGTGACGCCACCGCCCGGGGGCCAGGACCGCCGTGTCACACCCAGTTGTTGCGCATCGCGTACCAGCCCAGCTGGACCCGGGAGGTCACGGCGGTCAGGTCCATGAGCGCGCGCACCCGGCGCTGCACCGTGCGCGGCGACGTGCCCAGTTGGTGGGCCGTCGCCGCGTCGGTGAGTCCGGACAGCATCAGTTGGAGGATGCGCCGGTCCGTGGGACCGAGGTCGCCGTCCTCGCGCAGGTAGGGGCGGGAGCGGCGCCACACCGACTCGAACAGCTCGGTGGCCAGGAGCACGAGCGGCGGGCGCAGCTCCATCGACCGCTCGGGCTCCAGCTGCACCAGGGCCCGCTCGCCGTCCGCGACGACCAGTTTGATCAACGGCTGGTCCACGACGCGCACGTCGTGTCCGCGTGCGAGGCGCAGGTCGAGCGCGCGCAGCGCGGCCGGTTCGGACAGGAAGGCGCGGTCCACGACGACGCGGTAGGCGGCGTCGGGGTTCCCGTCCTTGCGCATCGGTTCCGGCTCCGCGCTCCCCTCCCCCGGTCCGGCTTCGTGTGCCGGGTCCGGCTCCTCGGCCGAGGGGTTCTCGGGGTCGGGCAGTGTCGTCGGCACGGGCGCGACCGTGTTCGCCCCCGACTGGAAGACGAGCAGCGTCGAGCGCGCCCCGTACTCCAGCTCGTGGACGCGGCGGGCCTGCGCCCGGCGGCCCTCGGTGACCGTGACGTACGGGTCCCCGCTCTGCCCGGGGCGCCACTCGGTGAGCAGCCGGTCCAGTGAGGCGTCGGTCCTGCGCAGGTCTTCCCGCAGCTCCGTGAGGCGGGAGCGCAGGCCGGTCGGGTCGGGGGCGTCGGCGGGGTGGGGCGACGGGGAGGCGGCGGGGCCGGCGGTCTGCCGGAGGGGTATTCCAAGATCGGACGACATGTCTCCAGTGTCGCCAGGTGAGCCACCACCGTCACCCCCGTCCCCGCCGTCCGCCCACCTCTGACGGGCCCGCGCGCGGCTGTCGCGAATACGTCATGGCGCTCTCTCGCCAGCGGCAAACCCCCCACGGCGCACGGCGATTGGCGACGCTGCTGCTCACCCGCACTCCGGCCGTACCCGCCCTCAGGGGCCCCGGACCACCTGGAGACATCTGTGAGACGCAGCAGACCCCGGCGGCCGATCGCCGCCTCGCTCGTGGCCGTCGCGCTGCTCGCCGTCGGCGTGCCCGTCGCGACCGCCGCCGATCCCTCGACCGCGCCCGCCCCGGAGACCGGCGGGCATCCCGTGACCGTCACCCTCGTCACCGGCGATGTCGTCGACGCCCGCGTGGACGCCGACGGCACCGTCCTGTCCGCCTCCCCGCGCACCGCGCAGGGCACCGACCACCCCGCCGCCACCTGGCGCGACGGCAGGAGCACCTACGTCTTCCCGCAGGGCGTGGAGAGGCTGGTGGACGCCGGTCTCGTCGATCCGCGCCTGTTCGACATCGGCGCGCTCGTCGCCGACGGGTACGACGACGCGCACACGGACTCCGTGCCCGTCGTGGTCGAGTACGCGGGCGGCCGCTCGCCCCGCGCCGCCACCCCGGGCGTCAGGGCCACCGCGAGCCTCGACTCCATCGGCGGCGCCGGACTGGCCGTCACCAAGAAGACGGCGGAGGCGGCCTGGGCGGACCTCGCCCCCACGGACGCGAAGCAGTCCCGGAGCGCGGGCGGCGTCAGCAGGATCTGGCTCGACGCGAAGGTCCGGGGCACCGCCGTCACCGGCCTGCCCGCCCCGACCGTCCCGCTCACCGGGGCCGACACCGCCCACCGGGCGGGACTCGACGGCTCCGGCGTGAAGGTCGCGGTCCTGGACACCGGTGTCGACGCGGACCACCCCGACCTCGCCGGGCGGATCGCGGGGACGAAGGTCTTCGTCACCGGTGCGGACGCCGAGGACCGCACCGGCCACGGCACGCACACCGCGTCGACCGTCGCCGGTACGGGTGCCGCGTCCAACGGGAGGTACGCGGGTATGGCGCCCGGGGCCGGGCTGCTCATCGGCAAGGTGCTCGGCGACGACGGCTCCGGCACGCTCAGCGGCATCGTCGAGGGCATGGAGTGGGCCGTCGCCGAGGGCGCCGACGTCGTCTCCATGTCGCTCGGCTCCGACGGCGCCACCAGTTGCGCGGGCCCGGACGTGGACGCCGTGCAACGCCTCAGCGACAAGGCGCTGTTCGTCGTCGCCGCGGGCAACGCCTCGCTGCGCGGCACCGTCTCCACTCCGGGCTGCGCGCCGAGCGCGCTGACCGTGGGCGCGCTCGACCGGCACGGCGCGACGGCTTCCTTCTCCAGCCGCGGACCGTCCGTCGACGGCAGGAGCGCCAAGCCCGACATCGCCTCGCAGGGCGTCGACGTCGTCGCCGCACGCGCGGGCGGCCGGGGCACGGCGGCGTACCGGACGATGTCCGGCACCTCGATGGCCACCCCGCACGTCGCGGGCGGCGCCGCGCTCCTCGTCCAGCAGCACCCGGACTACGCCCCCGAACGGATCAAGGCGCTGCTGACCTCGTCGGCGGCCTCCACCGACGTGCCCGTCCTGGAGCAGGGCGCGGGACCGATGGACGTGGCGCGGGCGACGTCCGAGCCGGTCGCCGGTGAACCGGCCTCGCTGCTCGGCGACTTCGCGTACCCGCAGAAGAACCTGGCCCCGGTCGACAAGGCGGTCGCGCTGACCAACGTCACCGCCAAGGACGTCACGCTCGCCCTCACGGTGCGGGACGTGCGCGGCGACGACGGCTCCCGGCTGTCCGGCTTCGCCCGTCCCGGCAAGCTCCTCGTCACCGTCCCGGCCCACGGCCGCGCCGACGTCCCGGTCAGGATCGATCCGGGCGTCCGGCTCGACGCGGGCGACTACGGCACCGTGACCGGCCGCCTCGTCGGTGTCGGCGCGCACGGCGTCCGCGTCACCGTGCCGTTCGGCGTGCGCATGGAGGAGCCGTCCGCCGACCTCACCGTCAAGGGCCTCGACCGGCACGGCGAACCGGCCGTCTCCCCCTCGGCGTTCCAGCTGTTCGACGACCACCACGACACCGCGTCGCGGTACACCATCGGCTACCCGGACCCGGGCAGCACCACGATCCGCGTCCCGCTGGGCACGTACGCGCTCAGCGGCGTGATCATGACGCGGGACGCGGCCGGGAACCTCGGCAGCGTGGCCTCCGTGTCCCAGCTCTACGAGCCCGGGGTGAAGGTCGCCGGGGACACGACGGTCACCCTCGACGCGCGTGCGGCCCAGCGGATCTCCTGGGACACCGACCGGCCGAGCCGGGCGAACGGGTTCGCGATCGGTCTCGCCGTAGGACTCGACGACAGCGGGCAGCTCAAGGCGGGCTACCTGACCTCCGTCCCGTCGTACGTGAAGGGCGTCTACGCGCAGAAGGTCGCCCACGCCGCCGGTCTCACCTTCCTCGCCACCGCCCGGCAGACCGCCCCGCCCGCCGCGTTCACCACCGGCGGCGGCCGCGTCCTGGACCCGCTCCCGGTGCAGAAGGGCACCGAGTTCGACGGCAGGGGCACGGCCGAGGTCGTCGCCATCGGCAAGGGCGTCGAGGCCAACTTCGCGGCGCACGACCTCAAGGGGAAGGTCGCCCTGGTCGACGCGGGCAGCGGCGGCGGCAACGGGTACACGTGGGCGTCGGCCGCCGAGAAGGCCGGGGCCGTCGGGGTCCTGGCCGCCGAGCCCGACACCCCGGGGCGCTTCCAGGTGACCGGCTCCGAGGGCGTACCGCAGGCCACCGTCACCTGGGCCGACTCCCTCGCGCTGAAGGCGGAGGCCGCGCGGGGCACCGCCACCGTCTCCTGGTCGGGCACGGCGACCGCGCGCAGCCCGTACGTCTACAACCTCGCGTACAGCTCGCAGGGGTCGATCAGGCCGGGCAGCCTCCGGGTGCGCGATTCCGCTCTCGCGGCGACGGACGCCCGCTACCACGTCCAGAGCGCGGCCGACGCGACGTACTGGTCCGACGTGCAGGCGGGGCTGCCGGGCATCGGATCGGTCTGGGCGGGCGGCACGACGCTGCCGCTGCACGCGCCGCAGCAGCGCACCGAGTACTTCACCCCGTCCGGCGCCGAGGGCCTCACGTGGACGACGCTGATGCGCCGCGACCTGGGCCCGTACACGAGCACCGGCTACGACGGCCCGCGCACTCTCGCGAAGGGCCGCACGACGGCCCAGTGGTACAAGTCGCCGTACGGTCCGGTGCGCAACACCTACGCCCGGACGCTCATGACGCGCGACGGAGACCGCCTGAGCTACGCCCTCGCCCCGTTCGGTGACGCGGGCGGGCACGACAACACCGGCGGCTCCAGCGACTACGCCACCCGCCAGCTCCTCGTGAACGGTGAGCCGCAGCCCCAGACCTCGGGCACCTACACGCTGCCGCAGGAGAAGGCCGAGGTCACCTTCCGCCAGACCTGGCGGCGCCCGGCCACGGCCCTGGACCGCACGGGGCTCGCCTACGCCACGGCGTGGACCTTCCCCTCGGGCCCGGCCGACCAGGGCGCCCAGCGCCTGCTCGTACCGGTGGTCGACCTGCCCTCCGACCTGCGCAACACCCGGCCCGCGGGCGAGAGCACGGACGTGCTGCTGAGCGCCGTGGCCGACGGCGCGGACGGACCGGTGACCCTGGACCACGTGACGGTGCGGTACGCCTACGGCGACGAGAGCACCACCGAGGCGGTGACCGACTGGCGGACCGCCGACGTCACGCACTCCCACGGCACGTGGCGCGCCACCCTGCCGGGCGACGCACCGGCCGGCACGTTCGCGCACCTGGAGATCACCCTCACCGACGGGAAGGGGGCGACGGTGAGCCAGACCATGGTGCGCGCGTTCGCGGTGCGCTGACGTCGACTCGCCTGCGGCAGGACGTACTTGGGGCCCGGCCCGGCGGGGCCGGGCCCTCGCACGTCGGGTCGTCAGGCTGTGGCGGCACCGGTGCCGGGGGCGCGGCCCGGGGCTCAGTCGCCGAGGGCGAGCCGGATGCCGAAGCCGGCGACGACGGTCCCGGTGATCCGGTCGAGCAGTCGACGGGCCTGTGGCCTGCGCAGCCAGCCGTTCAGTACGCGGGCGAAGCCGATGAGGGCGGCCGACCACAGGAGACCGATGAGGATGTGCACCGAGGTGAGCAGCAGCCCCGTGGCGAGGTGGCTCGCACCGGCCGGGACGAACTGGGGCAGGACGGCGACGTAGAAGGCGCCCATCTTCGGGTTGAGGAGGTTGGTGAGTGTCCCCTGCCTCCAGCCCCCGGCGACCGAGTCCTTCCCGCTGACGGGGCCGGGGCCGCCGGCCTCGGCCGGGGACGCGCCCCGGAAGGTGTCCCGCAGCATGCGGGCGCCCATCCAGACGAGATAGGCGGCACCGGCCCAGCGCAACGCCGTGTAGGCGAGGTGCGACGCCGTGAGGAGCGCGGTCACGCCCAGGGAGGTGAGCGCGCCCCACACCAGGGTGCCGGACTGGATGCCGAGGACGACGCCCCAGGCTCGCCTGCGCCGGCCGAGGGCCGAGGTGCGGAGGATCAGCGTGGTGTCGAGGCCGGGGGTCAGAGTGAGAAGCCCTACCACCAGGGCGAAGGACCACAGCGAGGTGCTTATTGCCATGGAGTGCCAGCCTACGACACCCGCCGTCCGGCCTGCGCCCAACCCCCGCGCTGCCCCGGGGAACAGCTCGCTGTCCCCCGGGCCGTCGAAGACCCTGCCCCTCGACGCGTTCGTCGTCACCTTCGGCGAGGCACGGGGTGCGTCGGCCTCCGTTCCGTCTCCCGCGTCAGGACCGCACCAGCGCCAGCACCTCGTCGCGCAGCTCCCGCATGGTGTGCGGGTCCCGGGCCTCGGTGTTGAGGCGCAGCAGGGGTTCGGTGTTGGAGGGGCGGAGGTTGAACCACCAGTCGGGGCCGTTCACGGTGAGGCCGTCGAGGGTGTCGAGGGTGACGCCGGGGCGTCCGCTCCAGGCCGCGCGGACGGCGGCGAGGCGTTCGGCCGGGTCCTGGACGGTGGAGTTGATCTCGCCGGAGGCGGCGTAGCGCTCGAAACGGCGGGTGAGGGCCGACAGCGGGCCGTCCTGTTCGCCGAGTGCGGCGAGGACGTGCAGGGCGGCGAGCATGCCGGTGTCGGCGTTCCAGAAGTCCGCGAAGTAGTAGTGCGCGGAGTGCTCGCCGCCGAACACGGCGCCGGTGCGCGCCATTTCGGCCTTGATGAAGGAGTGGCCGACGCGGGTGCGCACCGGGGTGCCGCCCGCCTCGCGGATCACCTCGGGCACGGTGCGGGAGGTGATCAGGTTGTGCAGGACGGTGGCGCCGGGCCTGCGGGCGAGTTCGCGGGAGGCGACGAGGGCGGTGATGGCGGACGGGGAGACGGGTTCGCCGCGTTCGTCGACGACGAAGCAGCGGTCGGCGTCCCCGTCGAACGCGAGCCCGAGATCGGCCTGTTCGGCGCGGACGCGGGCCTGGAGGTCCACGATGTTGGCCGGGTCCAGTGGATTGGCCTCGTGGTTGGGGAAGCTGCCGTCGAGCTCGAAGTACACGGGGACGACGTCGAGGGGCAGGCCCGCGAGGACCGTCGGCACGGTGTGGCCGCCCATGCCGTTGCCCGCGTCCACGACGACCTTGAGCGGACGCGACGCCCTCAGGTCCACGAGCGTGCGCAGGTGGTCCGCGTAGTCCTGGAGGGTGTCGCGGGAGCTGAGCGTGCCGGGGGTGGCGGCCGGGGCGGGGGCGCCCGCGTCGCTCCAGCGCTCCACGAGGGCCCGGATCTCGGCCAGGCCGCTGTCCTGGCCGACCGGGGCGGCGCCCGCGCGGCACAGCTTGATGCCGTTGTAGCGGGCGGGGTTGTGCGAGGCGGTGAACATCGCGCCGGGCAGGTCGAGGGAGCCGGAGGCGTAGTAGAGCTGGTCCGTGGAGCACAGTCCCGTCTCGGTGACGTCCGCGCCCTGTGCGAGGGCGCCGCGCGCGAAGGCGCGGGCCAGGCCCGGCGAGGAGGCGCGCATGTCGTGCCCGGTCACGAGGGAGCGCGCCCCGGTGACCTGGACGAAGGCGGCGCCGAACAGTTCGGCCGTCGACTCGTCCCACTGCTCGGGGACGAGGCCGCGCACGTCGTACGCCTTGACGAGCCCGGACAGGTCGGTGCGTCGCGAGGCGGGGTCAGTGGGCGTGGCCATGGCGGTCTCCTTCGGGGGACTGCGGATCGGGGGTGTCGAGGAGCCACAGCGCGGTGTCGGGCGGCAGGGTGTCCCCGTCGAGCGGGCCGCTGGCCAGTACCGGGCGGCCGGGTACGCCGAGTTCCGCCCAGGTCAGCGGCTGGTCGCCGAGGTTGACGACGCAGACCAGCGCGCCGCGCCGGAAGGCGAGGTGCGGGTCGCCGGGCGCCGAGTACCAGTGGGGCGCCGCCGTCGGGTCCGGCGCGGGGTGGGCGTGGCGCAGGCGCAGGGCCTCGCGGTACAGGGTGAGCGTGGAGTCCGGGTCCTGTGCCTGGGCGAAGGCGGTGTACGGCCCCCAGCCCTCGGGTTGCGGCAGCCAGGTGCGTTCGGGGGCGGCCGTGGTGAAGCCGTAGGGGGCGCGGTCGCCGGACCAGGGCAGCGGTACGCGGGAGCCGTCCCTGCCCCGGTCGGTGTGGCCGGAGCGTTCCCACAGGGGGTCGCGGATGCGGTCGTCGGGGACGTGGGCCTGCGGGAGGCCGAGTTCCTCGCCCTGGTAGAGGTAGGCGGAGCCGGGCAGCGCGAGCATGAGCAGGGCGGCGGCGCGGGCGCGTCGGGCGGAGCCGAGGCGGGTCACGGGGCGGACCGCGTCGTGGCTGGAGAGCAGCCAGGTGACGGAGCCGCCGCCGGGCGCGGAGAGCGAGGCGTCGATGACGCGGCGCAGCTCCACGGGCTCCCAGGCGGCTTCCAGGAAGGCGAAGTTGAAGGCCTGGTGCATCTCGCCGGGCCGGATGTAGCGGGCGAGCCGGGCGGGGTCGAACACGGCGGACTCGGCGACCATGAGCCGGTCCTGCGGGGGCACCGCTCCGGGCGGCGCCGGGTGGGTGTCCAGGAGGGCGCGCCACTCGCGGTAGAGCGGGTGCAGTTCCTCCTGGTCGTAGTACGGCATGAGGTGGTTGCGCAGCGGGTCCTGGTGCTGCCCGGGGCCGGCGTCGGGCAGGCCCTCGGCCTTGAACAGGGCGTGCGCGACGTCGACGCGGAAGCCGTCCACGCCCCGGTCCAGCCAGTACCGCAGGATGTCGGCGAAGGCGGAACGCACGTGCGGGTCGCGCCAGTTGAGGTCGGGCTGCTCGGGGGCGTGCAGGTGGCAGTACCACTCGCCGTCGGCGGTGCGGGTCCAGGCGGGTCCGCCGAAGGCCGACTGCCAGTCGTTGGGCGGGAGTTCGCCGGTGGCCCCGCGCCCGGGGCGGAACAGGTAGCGTGCGCGCGCGGCGGAGCCGGGTCCCGCCGTGAGCGCCTCCTGGAACCAGGGGTGCTGGTCGGAGGTGTGGTTGGGCACGAGGTCGACGATGAGCTTGAGGCCCAGGTCGTGGGCGCGGGCGGTGAGCCGGTCGAAGTCCTCGCGGGTGCCGAGGTCGGCCGCGACGCCGGTGTAGTCGGCGATGTCGTAGCCGCCGTCGGCGAGCGGCGAGGGGTAGAACGGCGTGATCCACACGGCGTCGGCGCCCAGTTCCGCGATGTGGCCCAGGCGCGCGGTCGCCCCGGCGAGGTCGCCGATGCCGTCGCCGTCGGAGTCGGCGAAGGCGCGCGGGTACAACTCGTAGCAGACGGTGTCCTGCCACCAGCTCATGAGGGCTCCTGGAAGTACGGGGCGGGCACGGGTTGTTCGGTGCCGGTGTCGGCGGCGAGCGTGGCGGCCTCGGCGACGGCCACGGCGCTCAGCCCGGAGAGGGCGTCGGCGACCGGGGTGGAGCCGTCGCGGGCGACGCGGACCAGGTCGGCGACGGCGGCGCGGACGCTCTCGCTGTAGACGTGGGGTTTGCGTGCCTCGCCGCCGAGGTCGAGTACGGCGCGCACGTGGTGCGGTACGACGCGTACCTCTCCGCGTCCGCGTGCGGGGGCCTGGCTGCCCGCGTCGCGTTCGACGGTGACGGTGACGCGTTCGCCGCCGTGCGGCCGGAAGCCGTCGACGTGCAGCAGGGCGGCGGCCTGCGCGGGCAGGTGCTCCCAGTCCCTGGCGCCGTCCTCGTCGGTCCAGGCGGAGATCTCGGCGCGCACCGGGATCCAGCCCTCGATCCGGGTCTCGGCGAAGCCGTGGTCCAGGCGCGTGAGCTGGCGTTCGCAGCGGTGGGCGTGGGTGAAGGAGTGCAGGTGGGAGGCGAGGACGCCGCCCGGGTGGAGGACGTCGGCGCTGACCATGTCGACGGGTCCGCCGGGGCGGCGTACGGCGGTGGCGCGCACGCTGAGCGGGTCGGTGCCGAGCAGGGCGCGGGCCGCGTCGAAGAAGTGCACCCCGTGCTCGACGAAGATGCCGCCGCTGTGCGCGCGGTCCCAGAACCAGTGGCCGGGGCCGAGGTCCTGGTCGGAGGCGTCGTTCTCGAACAGGAAGCGGCGCGGCGGGGCGAGCAGTCCGCGTGCGGTGAGCCGTTCCACGGCGCGCAGCAGCGGGTTGTAGCGCAGCACGTGGTCGACGACGAGGGCCCGTCCGGCGCGGGCGGCCTCCTCGGCCACGGCGCGGGCGTCCCGCGCCGTGGTGGCGAGCGGCTTCTCGCAGAACACGTGCCGCCCGGCCCGCAGCGCGGCCGTGGCCATCGCGGCGTGCGCGGCGGGCGGGGTGGCGATGGCGACGGCCGCCACGTCCGGGCGCTCCAGCAGCTCCTCCAGGGAGCCGAGGGCGGGGACGCCGTGCCGTTCGCCGAGCGCCTTCGCCCGTACGGGGTCGGGGTCGGCCACGGCTACGGGGCGCAGCCCGGGCAGGCCGGCCACGGCGTCCAGGACGTACGCCCCGAAGCCGCCGCAGCCGACCAGTCCGAGGCCGAGCGGGGCCGTCGTGGGGCTCATGCCGTGCGCTCCAGGAGGGCCACGCCGATGTGCGCGTCGGCCATGCCGTAGAACACGTACAGCTCTCCGTCGATCTCCTCGATCGCGGTCGGGAAGACCACGTTGGGGACGGTCCCGGCGCGCTCCTCCTCGGTCTCGGGCGCCATGAGCGGCTGGTCGGAGCGGGCGAGGACCGTGGCGGGGTCGGCGGGGTCGAGGATCATCGCGCCGGCCGCGTAGGACACGGTCTGGTTCTGCGCGAAGGGGTCCTCGATGTGGCCGGACACGCCGTGGTGGATGAGCAGCCAGCCCTCGGGGACGCGGATCGGGGCGGGGCCGCCGCCGATCTTCAGCTCCTCCCAGGGGTGCTCGGACAGCGCGACGAGCCGGTGGTCGCGCGGGCGGGCGAGGGCGCGGATGTCGGCCTCGACCTCGGCGACGGGCACGTAGGAGATCCAGATGCCGGGCCGTTCGTCGGTGACGCCGGCGGGCAGGTGGACGCCCTCACCCGGGCGGAACCAGGACAGGTCCCACATCGGGCGGTGCAGCATCGCGTAGGCGGGTTCGCCGTCCGGGCCGGGCACGGGCTCGGGGAAGTGGACGACGTCCTTGTTCGGGAACAGGTTGAGGTCGATGTCCAGGCCGGGCTGGTAGGCGAACTGGACGGGCCCCAGGCGGGTCCAGTCCGTCAGGTTCTCGGACACGGCGAGGGCCGGCTTGGGGCCGAGCGGGCCGAAGGCGACGTACGACATGACGTGCTTGCCGAGCGAGGGGACCCAGGTGACGCGCGGGTCCTCGACGCCCGCGTTGTTCTTTCCGCGCTCCCAGCCCTCGTCGGGCGAGAGGACGACTCCGCGCCGCTCGACTCCGCTGGGCACTCCGTCGGTGAAGGTGACCTCGGCGAGGCCGACGCGGGAGACGTTGCCCTCGGCGACCAGGCGCGGCAGGAGGTGCAGGCGGCCGTCCGGGGTGCGGCCGGAGGCGGGGTTGAGGACTCCCTCGGCCTCGTTGGCCTCGCCGGGCAGCGGGGACATGATCAGGCCCTTGCGTACCAGGCGGTAGGGGATGCGCGAGGCGGCGCTGGTGGTGCTCATGGGGGGAATCAGCCCTTTACTCCGGAGTCGATGTCGGTCGAGGTGAAGTGGCGCTGGAACAGCAGGAACAGGGCCACTGCGGGGGCGGCCAGCACGCAGGCGCCGGCCAGCAGGGCGCCGGTCGGGTTGGCGACCGAGCCCTGGAGGTTGGACAGGAAGCTCGCGAGGGACACGGCCAGCGGCTGCATGTCGGCGTTCTTGGTGACCAGGAAGGGCCACAGGAACTCGTTCCACGGGCCGATGAAGGTCAGCAGCATCGCGGAGAGCACGGCGGGCCGGGCCATCGGCAGGGCGATCTTCCACAGGATGCGCAGTTCGCCCGCTCCGTCGAGACGGGCCGCCTCGAACAGGGACTGGGGCATCTGGAGGAAGAACTGCCGGAACAGGAAGACGGCCGTCGAGTTGATCGCGAAGGGCAGGATCATCCCGATGTAGTTGTCGCCGAGCCCGTAGTCGCGTACGACCAGGATGTACAGCGGCAGGGTCAGCAGCTGGAAGGGCACCATCTGCACGAGCAGCAGCGAGGCGAACACGGTGCCCCGGCCGCGGAAGTTCAGCTGGGCGAGCGCGTATCCGGCGAGCACCCCGAAGACGAGGGTGCACAGCAGGACGCCGATCGTCATGATCCCGGAGTTGAGCAGCGAGCGGCCCAGCGAGATCGCGCCGTTGACGGCCGTGTAGCTGTTGCCGGTCAGCCCCTTGGGCACGGCGGAGGACAGGTCGCCCGTCGTCGTCTTCCGCAGCGAGCCGACGATCATGTAGTAGAAGGGGAAGAGGAAGGCGACCGCGCCGAGCGAGAGCACGGTGTACTTGACGGCGGTTCCCCAGCGGCGGCGCCCGCCCTCGGAGGGGCCGGGGGCCGGGGCGTCCTGTGTCGGGGTGGCGGCGCTCATGTCAGTTGCCCCTCTCGGTGAGCTTGCGGGCGGCCAGCGAGATGACGAGGACGAAGGCCACGAGGACCACGCCCAGCGCGGCGGCGAAGTCGGGGTGCCCCTGCTCGATGCCCTTCTGGTACATGAGCAGGACGGGCGAGGTGGAGGCGTGGTCGGGTCCGCCGCCGCCGGTCAGCAGGTAGGGCTCGCTGAACAGGTTGGCGCCGGTGATGATCGCGTAGATCACGACGAGGGTGGTCGCGGGCCGCACCCCGGGCACGGTCACCGAGAAGAACTGCCGCACCTTGCCCGCCCCGTCGACGGAGGCCGCCTCGTACAGCTCGTTGCCGACGTTCTGGAGCGCGGCGAGGTAGAGCATCACGAAGAAGCCGAGCTGCTTCCACGTGACGAAGAAGGCGATCATCGGCATCGCGAGGTGCGAGTTGACCAGCCACGACGGGTCCGGGGCGTGCGAGCCGAGGATGTCGTTGACGAGGCCGTCCGAGCCGAACAGGAACTGCCACACGGCGACCAGCGCGACGCTCGCCGTGATGTACGGCAGGTAGTAGGCGGCGCGGAAGAAGGCGCGGAAGCGGATCTTCGCGTTGAGCGCCGAGGCCAGCACGAGCGACAGGATCACCGTGAGCGGCACGTTGATCACGAGGAAGATCGCGATGTTGAGGAAGGCGCGGCCCACGACCGGGTCGGTGAACACGTCCCGGTAGTTGGACAGCCCCACCCACGGCGAGTCGACGTGCGTGCCGGGGGCGGTGAAGTAGAAGCGGTGGACGGAGATCCACAGCGTGTAGCCCAGCGGGACCGCGAACACCACGAGCAGGAACAGCACGTACGGCGTCACGAAGAGCGCGCCGACCCGGGAGCGGGTCTTGCCGTGGCGGGTGGTGGCGCCCTTGCGGGGCGCGGCCTCCCCGGCGGTGGCGGTGGCGGGGGTGGGACGGAGGTTCGTCATGACGGGTCCCCGTACTCGTCGAGCAGGTCGGTGATCTTGTCGGAGGCCTTGCGCAGCCCGGTGTCCGTGGACTCGTCGCCGAAGACGACGGACTTGGTCCACTCGTCGCGGAAGGCCTGCCAGATGTCGATGGAGCCCGGCACGTTGGGCACCTCGACGACGTGCTCGGCCTGCTGGGCGAACGGCTTGTAGACGGGCTTGTCCGCGAAGAACTGCGGGTAGCGGGTGGTCAGGTTCTCGCGCATCGGCATCTGCCCGGTGGCGTCGAGGAACTTCCCGTCCTGCTGGGTGGAGGTGGCGAACTTCAGCAGGTCCCAGGCGGTGGCCCGGTTCTTGCAGGCGCTGAACATCGCGGCGGACTTCTCGTCGCTGAAGGAGTAGGTGTCCTGCGGCGACTTCCCTTCGGCGGTCGGCACCGGGGCGACGCCGATGTCGATGTTGTCCTTGTAGGTGGAGACCGCCCACGGGCCGACGGTGGCCATCGCGGCCTTCCCGTCGTTCACGGCGTCACCGGGGTACATCTCCTGCGGGGCGAGCTTCTCGGAGTACAGCTTGCGCCAGAACGCGGCGGCCTGGCGGCCGGCCGGCGAGTCGAACTGCGGCTTGCCGTCCTCGATGAGCTGCTTGCCGCCGCTCTGCGCGGCGAAGGCGGGGTAGAAGTCGTTCCAGGACTGGAAGAACTCGCTGCTGGGCGCGGGCCAGAGCGCGGCCTTGGCGGCACCGCTGTGCACCAGGGTGCGGGAGGTCTTCAGGAACTGGTCGTAGGTCGCGAGCTGCGGGTGCTCGGGGTCGAGCCCGGCCTTCTTGAAGATCTTCTTGTTGTAGAGGATCATCACCGGGTCGCTCTTCCAGGGCATCTGGTAGAACTTCCCGTCCTGCGACTTGTACTGGTCGGTCAGCGCGCCGCCGCGCTTCTCGATGTACGCGTCGGCGTCCGGGAAGTCACTGAGCGGCACGAGGCCGTTCTGCTTCTGGAAGGTCGGCACCGAGGCGGGCGCGGTGTTGAAGACCAGGCAGGCGCTGGTGCCCGCGATGATCGAGGCGCTGATGGCCTCCTCGGAGGTCTTGCCCGCCGGGATCTGCTGCGCCGTGACGTGCTGGCCGGGGTGGCTCTTGTTCCAGGCGGCGATCATGTTCTTGCCCCACGCCACTTCCTGGGGGTTGTTCGACAGCCAGATCGAGATGGGACCGCGCGACTGCGCGGCGCTCTCCTGGTCCGGCGCCGAGCGGCCGCAGGCGGTCGCGGCGCCCGCGATGGCCAGCACGAGCAGCGAGTACGCCGTTCTCCTCAGCATGAAAACTCTCCGAACTGTGCACGTCCGGCGTCGTCGCCGGACGGGAATTCCTTGCCGCGCCCCGTAGGGCCGGGAACCCGGTTGTCAGGCACGGGGTGCCGGGCCTATCGAGGCGCGGGGGACGAACTCGGCGGGCGGCAGCACGACGTGCGCCACCTCCTCCCCCGCGAGCACCCGGTCCAGGGCGCGGGCCGCCGCCTCCCCCCAGCCGCGCGCGTCGGCGCGGGCGGAGGACAGCGGCGGGTGGGTGTAGCGGGTGAGGGGGGTGTCGTCGTAACCGACCACCGAGAGGCGTTCCGGTACCGGGACGCCCAGTTCCTGGGCCACGGAGAGACCGGCCGTCGCGGCCAGGTCGTTCCCGTAGACGATCGCGGTGGGCGGCTGCGCCAGCGACAGCAGTTCGCGGGTGGCCCGCGCGCCGCCCTCCGCCGTGAAACCGCCGGGCAGCACGGGCCCCTCGGGCAGGCCGAGCGCGTGCAGCGTCTCCTCCCAGGCCGAGCGGCGCCGGTGCGCGTGGCGGAACTCCTGGGGGCCCTCGACGTGCGCGATACGGCGGTGCCCGAGCTCGGCGAGGCGGCGTACGGCGTCGACGTAGGCGGGCCGGTCGTCGAGGCTCACCGAGCTGAGCCCGTCGCTCCACTCGCTCTGCCCGACGACGACGGCCGGGAGGCCGAGCCGGTGGACGAGGGCGGGGCGCGGGTCCTCGTGGCGCAGGTCGGTGAGGAGCACGCCGTCCACCCGCCGGTCGGCGGCCAGCCGTTCGTACACCGACTGCTCCCGCCCGGGGGTGGTCAGGTGCACCATGAGCCCGTCGCCGCGCTCGCCGAGGGCCACCTCGACGCCCGCGATGAAGGCGGGGAAGAACAGGTCGGCGCCGATCAGGTCGGGTTCGCGGGCGAGGACGAGACCGAAGGCCCCTGACTTGCCGAGGGACAGGGCGCGCGCGGGGCGGCTCGGGGTCCAGCCCATCTCCGCCGCGACCGCGAGGACGCGTTCCTTGGTCTCCTCGGCGATCCCGGGCCGGTCGTTCAGGGCGAAGGAGACGGAGCTGCGCGAGACGCCCGCACGCTGTGCGACGTCGGCGATGGTGGGCCTGCGAGCCATGGCGCCTTCCGCTCTCTGTAGTACCGCCGGTGGACCGGTCGAGGGGAGACCGAACGTTTCCAGCCAGTTTCTAAACCGGTTTAAACGATCGACCGGCGTTTACTAAACCGGTTTGGAAGACGGGCGTCAATGGGCGAAGGGGTGTGATCTGGACCGCTTTGGGGCGAGGGAGGTTTCGGCCGGGGATGGCCGGTGTGTGGCAGATATGTGGGACGGGGGACGACTGCCGGGCTGGTTCTGCGGCGGACCCGGGCCGTCCCCCCGGCGGGTCATCGGGGCTCGCGGGGGTAGCCGACGGTCATGGGCAGATATCCGATGAGCGTCACGACACGGCGGCTGGCCTGGTTCGCGCTGGCGGTGGCGGTGGTCCTCGCCGTGGGCGGGACCGCCGGGTTCGTGGTGGCGCTGGTCGACGGATGGCCGACGTCCGGCACTCTCTGGCTGGCCGTGGTGTCCCTGGCCTGGGCCGGCATCTGCGCGCGGATCTGCGTCAACCTGCGCAGGGACGCCGCCGCGCGCCGGTGAGACCTGCCGGTCGCGCCACCCCGAGGGCGGGGCCGGTACACCGATGGGACCGGCACACCCGAAAAGGCCGGCACAACCGAAGGGGCCAGCGCAACCGAAAGGGCCGGCCGGCGTCCTGCGCCGACCGGCCCGAAGTCCCGCTTCGCTGGCGGGCGTTGCTCTCGGTGTCTGTCGCTGTCAGTCCAGGAGCCCGGCCCGTCGCTCCACCGCCGTCACCGCGAAGGCGAGCGGGCCCGGGGCGAGCAGCAGCAGGGGCGGGAGCACCCACACGAACAGGACCACCAGGACGGTCGCGACGGCGAGCAGGAGGGTGCCCGAGGGATCGCGCCGGGTGCGGTGCGCGGCTCGGGCGAAGGCGCGGCGCCAGCCCTCGCGCGGAACGTCCTGGTCGGCGGCGGCGCGTTCGGCGACGAGCAGCGCGAGCGCGGCGAGGACGAGCAGGGCGGGGCCCAGGAGGGCGGCGCCCGGCAGCGCGGTCCCGGCGCCCGCGGAGCCGGTACGGGTCACCAGGAGATCGGCCACCAGGAGCGCTCCGGTCAGGAGCAGCGCGCCGCCCGCGCGCAGGGTGCGGCCCGTCCCGTGGGCGCGCAGGGCCTGGACGTAGCGGGGCACCGTGGCCGAGGGCCCGTCCTCGGCGGCCTCGCGCAGGAGGCGGCACGCGGCGGCGAAGGCGGTGGGCGCGGTGACGAGCGGCAGGGAGGCGAGCAGGCAGCACACACCCACGGCGAGCAGTTCGGAGAACAGGGTCATGCGCGGCCCGAAGAGCTCTCCCGCCTCGCGCCGGTACGGGGTCGCCGTGGCCCGCCTCATCCCTTGAGCCCCGAGGTCGCCATGCCCTGCACGAGGTAGCGCTGGAAGGCGAGGAAGAACAGCAGGATCGGCAGGACGGACAGGACCGACATCGCGAACATCGGCCCGTAGGCGGACTGGCTGGACTGGTCGACGAAGGTGCTCAGCGCGAGCGTGATCGTGTACTTGGACGGGTCGAACAGGTAGATGAGCTGGGTGAAGAAGTCGTTCCAGGACCAGATGAAGGTGAAGATGGCCGTGGTGATGAGCGCGGGCCGGGTCAGCGGGAGGACGACGAGCCAGAAGACGCGGAAGGGCCCGCAGCCGTCGATCCGCGCGGCCTCCTCCATCTCCTTGGGCAGTCCCCGCATGAACTGCACGATGAGGAAGACGAAGAAGGCCTCCGTGGCGAGGAACTTCGGCAGGATCAGCGGCCAGTACGAGTCCACCATGCCGAGTTTGTTGAAGATGATGTACTGCGGGATGAGCACCGCGTGGTGCGGGAGCATCATCGTGGCGATCATGAAGCCGAACATCGGGCCCCGCATCCGGAACCGCAGCCGGGCGAAGGCGTAGGCGGTCAGCGAGCAGGACAGGACGTTCCCGAGCACGCAACCCAGCGAGATGATCAGCGAGTTGGCCATCAGCCGGCCGATGGAGGCACCGCTGATGCCGTCGAACGCGGTGGTGAAGTTGGACCAGGCCAGGTGGGACGGGAGCAGTTTGAGGCTCGTGAGCACCTCGTCGGCGGGTTTGAGCGAGGTCGCCAGCAGCCACACCAGCGGGTAGAGCAGCACCAGGAGCACCACGACGATCGCCAGGTGCGGGGCGAAGCGCCGTACGGCGCAGGGCGCGCGCCGCCCGCCGGGGCCGGGGTCCGGGCGGCCGGAGGGGCCTCGTGCGCCGGCGAGGTCCCGCGCGCCGGCCAGGTCCTGCGTGGTGGCGGACATCAGGACTCCTCACCGGCGTAGAAGACCCACGCCTTGGACGTCTTGAACAGCACGAGGGTCACCAGGCCGATGGCCAGCAGCAGCACCCAGGCCATCGCGGAGGCGTAGCCCATGTGGCTCGCGGTGAAGCCGCGTTCGTAGAGGTAGAGGGTGTAGAAGTTGGTCGAGTCGGCGGGGCCGCCGGTGCCGCTGCTGACGGCGAAGGCGGGGGTGAAGACCTGGAAGGACTGGATCATCTCCAGGACCAGGTTGAAGAAGATGACCGGCGAGAGCATCGGCACGGTGAGCGACACGAACTGCCGCCATCTGCTCGCCCCGTCGAGGGAGGCCGACTCGTACAGCTCCGGCGGGATCTGCTGGAGGCCCGCGAGGAAGATGACCATCGGGGCGCCGAACTGCCAGACGCTGAGCAGCGCGACGACCAGCACGGTCAGGTCGGGGTTGCTGATCCAGCCGCCGAGGTGGATGCCGAAGGTGGACAGCACCTCGTCGACGGTGCCGCCGTCGTTGTACAGCGCGCGCCACACGAGGGCGATCGACATGCTCGCGCCCAGCAGCGAGGGCGCGTAGAAGGCCGAGCGGTAGAAGCCTTTGCCGGTACGGATGTTCTTGAGCAGCAGGGCCACCGCGAGGGCCGCGAGGAGTTTGAGGGGCACCGCGATCACGACGTACTGGAGGGTGGTGAGCACCGATCGCCAGTAGCGCGGGTCGTGGAGGAACATGTCGCTGTAGTTGCGCAGCCCGATCCACTTCGGGGCGTCGAACATCGAGTAGTCGGTGAAGGACAGGTACAGCGAGACGGCCATGGGCAGCAGCGTCAGCGCGAGGACGCCGATCATCCACGGGGTGAGGAACACGTAGGCGGCGCCCTGCCGTTCGCGGCGCGGCTTGCGGGTGGGGGCGCTCGCGGTGCCGGTGTGCGGCGGGGCCGGCTGGGTGTCGGTGAGCGTCATGAGCGCAGCTCCCGTTCCATTTCCGCGACGAGATCGCGGGCCGCCTCGGCCGGTGTCTGTTCCTCGAAGGCCACGCGCTGGTACTGGCGCCCCAGCGCGTTGAGGAGGCTCACGTCGGCGGGGGCGGGCGCCGGGGGTGGCGCCTTGACGCCGTAGGCGCGGATCCTGCGCTGGAACTCGTAGATCTCCTTCTGCGGCCCGGTCGCCGCGGCGCCCGCGGCGGCGGCCGTCCTCCGGTTGGGCGGCGTGGAACGGTCGAAGCCCCACAACTTGCCCACCTCGGGGTCGTTGAGGAGGAAGTCGACGAGCTGGGCGGCCACTTGGGGGTGGGCGCTGTTGCGGGCGACGCTCACGAGCATGCTGGGTTTGAGGTACTGACCGGGCCGGCCCTTGGTGGTGGGGACGGGCGCGATGTGGACGCTGTCGCCGAGGATGGCCGGGAACCCGAGCCAGGGCGCGTCCCAGCTGAAGTCCATGGCCGCGAGGCCCCGGCCCATCGGGGTCTGTTCGAGCGGGCCGGTGGCCTGGGCGGTGTCCTTGGCGCGGGCGGCGGCGCCCTCGCGGCGCAGGCCGCTGGTGAAGGTCCAGAAGGTGGCGAGGTCCTTCGCGGTGAAGCCGAGCTTCTTCTCGGAGGCGTAGAGCTTCTTGCCCCGGCTGCGCAGCCACTCCTCGAACATGTCCTCGTTGCCCGCGACGTCGGAGGTGCCGCGTATGTCGGCGCCGCCGGGCCCCTTGAGGTGCAGGGCGCTGATCTTCCGGGCCGCGTCGGCCCAGTCCTGCCAGGTCCAGCCGGGCTCGGGGGTGGGCACGTGGGCCTTCGCGAACAGCTTCGCGTCGTACGGGACTCCGGTGGTGCCCTCGCCCATGGGGAGGGCGTACTGGGTGTTCCCGTACCGGCCGGTGTGCAGCAGCGTCGGGTCGAACTCCTTCGTACGCACGGTCCCTTCGCGCAGGTACGGGTCGAGGGGTTTCAGGCGGTCGCTGCGGGCGTACTGCGCGAGCTGGCGGTAGTCGAGCTGGAAGACGTCGGGGAGGTTGTTCCCGGCCGCCTGCGTCGCGAGCTTCTGGACGTATCCGCCGTAGCCCATCGAGGAGGTGCGCACGGTGACGCCCGGGTGCTTCTTCTCGAAGAGCCTCACGGCCTGGGTGGTGAGGTCGGCGCGCGCGTCGTTGCCCCACCACGCGAAGGTGAGGGTGACACCGCCCCCTCCGTCACCGGTGCCGCTCGCGCAGCCCGTGGCCAGGGCCGCCACCGTCGTGGTGGCGGCCGCCAGGGCCAGGGACAGCCAACGCCGTTGTCGACTGCGGTGGGGCATCGGGATCAGTCCTCCGGTGCCGGGCGGAGATCCGGCCGGCCGTTGTCGTAGACGTCGAGGCGTCCGCACATCCCGAACCGGCGGACGGGGTCGGTGTGGCGGGCGGTGACGCGGGCCTCGGCCAGGTGCGAGGAGTCCCCGGCGCGCAGCCGCGCGATCTGCTCGCCGGTGGCCGCGGCGGCGGCCTCGGCCCCGGCGTGCCAGCGCTGCTCCCAGTCGTCCAGGAGGGGCTGTACGAGGGCGGCGGCCGAGCGGTGGAAGGCGGCGAGCGGTCCGGGGTCGCCGGACTCGGAGGCGGTGCGCAGCGCGGCGAAGCCCTCCAGCGCGAGGTCGCGGCGGGCGCGCGCGGCCTCGGCGCAGGCGTCCTCCTCGGTGGGCGGGGGCAGCGCCACGGCCGCCTCGTAGGTGGCGCGGTCGGTGAGGAAACGGGGCGGGAGCGTCAGGACGGCGTCCCCGGCCTCGGGAAGCCCGCTGTTCTGCATCAGGACGGAGATCCGCAGGCCGCCGTCGTTGACGAGACGGTGGATGGTGCCGGGCGAGAACCACACCAGGGCGCCGGGCGTGAGCGGGGTGCTGGTGAACCCGGAGGTGGTGAGGGTCTGCACGGCGCCGCTGCCGCCGGTCACCACGTAGCCCTCGGTGCAGGTGAGGTGGAGGTGCGGGGTGCCGCCGCACAGTCCGTCGGCGGCGGGCCAGTCGTAGACGCTCAGGTGGGACACGGCGACCGCCCCGGGCGGCCCGTCGAAGCGCGCCCGGGCCGGTGCCTGCGGGCCGGGGGCGGGGGTCACCACGGGTGGTCCTTGAGGTAGGCGGAGATCCGCTCGCGGTCCCAGCGGCCGTCGGCGACGACCACGCGGTAGCGGCGCGTGAGGCTTTCGCCGGGGGCGAGTTCGAGTTCCTCGTGGAAGGCGAAGGAGGGGGCGACGGCGGCGAAGGGGTCGTTGCGCACGAACCAGTGCGCGGGGTGCTGACCGGCGGTGCCCGCGTGGTCGTTCTCCGGGGCGTGCGCGAAGACGAGGGTGGCGTGCCCGTCGACCTGGTCGTGCTCGGCGCTGAACGCCAGCCAGGGCGCCTGCCGGCCCATGACCTCGGGGCCCTCGTCCCGGTCGGTGAGCACGGTGCCGCCCCGGAAGCCGCGCGGCCCGCGCCAGAACAGCCCGGTGTACCCGGCCATCTCGCGGCCGTGCGTGGTGGGGCTGCCGAACCGCAGCGGCTCGGTACGGCGGTTGGTGACGGACGTGGACCAGGTCAGCGCCCAGGAGCCGGAACCGGAGGTGGTGCCGGAGGCGGAGGTGGTGCCGGAGGCGGAGGTGGTGCCGGGGGCGGTGCCGGGGCCCTCGACGTCGTGCACCTCGACGCTCCGGGTCTCCTCGGCCCACAGTTCGCCGTCGTGCGGGTGCCAGGTCAGCCGCTCCCGCAGGGTCACGCGGTCCTCGCCGGCGGTCAGCTCGTCGAAGCCGAGGTGGGCCATGGAGCCGACCCGCTCGGGGAGTTCGAGGTACCCCTCGCCGTGGACGTAGGTGTTGCCGCCCCACAGGTTCTGCCCCGACAGGTGCGAGGCGGTCATCTGCAGGCCCTTGTGCCAGCGGTGGTCGTTGGGCCGGTAGTCGGTGACGACGGCGCCGGACAGCGTACGGATCGGGTGCAGGTAGGGCTTCGGCGCCTCCCAGGCCGCTTCGGGCCGGTAGACGTAGGAGAGCAGTTCGACGTCGCTGCCCTCCACCGAGACGGTCACGCGGTCGCCGTGGTGGTGGGTGGTGCGCAGTGCGGGGCTCACCGGGTGGCCTCCTGGGTCGCGGTGTCGGTGGTGGTGGCGGGGGTGCCGGTGGTGGCAGTCGTGCCGGTGGTGGCCGGGGCGGGCGCCCAGCCGGGGGCCCCGCCGTGCAGGGCCGCGTAGTAGGGGTCGCCGGGGCCGATCTCACCGGCGCGCACGGGCGCCCCGGTGAAGGCCGACTTGTAGAGCGCGGCGATGAGTTCGAGGGTCTTGCGGCCGTCGGCGCCACTGCTGCGGGGCCGCTGCCCGGAGCGCAGGGACGCGATCAGGTCCCGCAGTTGCGCGAGGTGGGAGCTGGGCACGTCGGCGCCGAAGTCCCGCCAGGCGGCGGCCTCCTCCTCGCTCACTCCGGGTGCGGGGGTGAGCCGCCAGTCGGCGTTGCGGTAGCCGTAGAGGTGGCTCAGCTCGACGGTGGCGCGCGCGCAGTCGAGCCGGATGCGGCTCACCTCGTCGGGGCTCAGGACGCTGTTGACGACGGTGGCCAGGGCGCCGCTCTCGAACCGGACGAGGGCGGTGGACACGTCCTCGGTCTCGACGTCGTGCACGAGCCGGCCGGCCATCGCGCGGACCTCCTCCCAGGGGCCGAGCAGGTCGAGCAGCAGGTCCATCTGATGGATGCCGTGGCCCATCGCGGGCCCGCCGCCCTCGGTGTCCCAGCGACCGCGCCAGGGCACGGCGTAGTACGCGGTGTCGCGGTACCAGGTGGTCTGGCAGTGCGCGACCAGCGGACGCCCCACCGCGCCCGTCTCCAGGAGCCCGCGCACATGACGGGCGCCGGAGCCGAAACGGTGCTGGAAGACGATGGCCGCGTAGGCCCCCGACTCCCGCTCGGCCCGCTCGATCGCGTCGAAGTCGGCGAGGCTCGGGCACGGCGGCTTCTCGCACCACACCCAGGCCCCGGCACGCAGGGCGGCCTCCGTCTGCTCACGGTGCAGGGTCGGCGGGGTGCAGACGACCACGAGGTCGGGAGCGGCTTCGGCCAGCATCTGTGCGAGTTCGGTGTAGGGGCGGGCGGGACCGAGGTCCGCCTCCTCGCAGAAGGACCGGGCCGAGGCGGCGTCGACGTCCACGGCGGCGACGAGGGTCACCTCCCCCTCCCCGGCGAGCGCGCGCAGGGCCGGCAGATGGGCCCCCCGGGCGATCCCACCGGTCCCGACGACCGCGACCTTCACTTTCCGCTGCGTCTGCTGCATCTTGCTGGGCGTGGACGTGGGGAACACCTCATCAGGACGGTTGACCGGCTCAGATATCACAGCGCGCGAAGAAAGCGCTTGCTGGCGAACGTAGGCCGGTCCGTTTCCGGAGTTCAACCAGTACGCCCGCTTGTATTTACATCGATGCATGGAGTACAAGCGCGCGCGGGAGCCATAAAGGGGAGCGGAGCGCGAGGAAGAGAGGGCGCGAAACGAGACGCGGGGGGCGCAGAGAACGCGGAGAACGGGGAGCGCAGAGCGGGGACGGCGGGGACGCGGGGGGACGCGGGGGGACGCGGGGGACGGCGGGGACGCGGGGACGCGGTCGAGGACGCACTGAACGCGGATGTGCGGATCGAGGACGCGCGGAACGGGGACGCGAGGACGCGAGGACGCGAGGACGCGGAACGCAGGGACGCGGTCGAGGACGCACTGAACGCGGATGTGCGGATCGAGGACGCGCGGAACGGGGAGCGGCCCGGACGTCGCGGCACCCCGGACGTCGCGGCACCCCGGACGTCGCGGCACCTCGGACGTCGCGGCCGAGCGCGGCACCCGGGGCCGAGCGTGACCCCCGGGGCCGAGCGTGACCCCCGGAGGCGAGCGTGACCCCCGGAGGCGAGCGAGCGAGAAGCATCCGCGCCAGCGGCCACGCCAAAGGGGCCCAAAGGCGTCCCGGCCCCGTGACCTGCGACTCCCCTCCTGTTTTGCATGACAATGCGGAATGACGCATACTCTTGCTATGTCTAAGGTCCTCACCTCCCTGCCCATCGGTCAGCGCGTCGGCATCGCCTTCTCGGGCGGACTCGACACCTCGGTCGCGGTCGCGTGGATGCGCGACAAGGGTGCCGTCCCGTGCACCTACACCGCCGACATCGGCCAGTACGACGAGCCCGACATCGCCTCGGTGCCCGGCCGCGCCTCGGCCTACGGCGCCGAGATCGCGCGCCTGGTGGACTGTCGCGAGGCGCTGGTGGAGGAGGGGCTCGCGGCGCTGACCTGCGGCGCCTTCCACATCCGTTCCGGCGGCCGCCCGTACTTCAACACCACGCCGCTGGGCCGGGCCGTCACCGGGACCCTGCTGGTGCGGGCCATGCTGGAGGACGACGTCCAGATCTGGGGCGACGGTTCGACCTTCAAGGGCAACGACATCGAGCGGTTCTACCGCTACGGGCTGCTCGCCAACCCCGCGCTGCACATCTACAAGCCGTGGCTGGACGCGGACTTCGTGTCCGAGCTGGGCGGCCGCAAGGAGATGTCGGAGTGGCTGCTCGACCACGGGCTGCCCTACCGCGACAGCACGGAGAAGGCGTACTCGACCGACGCCAACATCTGGGGCGCGACGCACGAGGCGAAGACCCTGGAGCACCTGAACACCGGGATCGAGTCGGTGGACCCGATCATGGGCGTCCGCTTCTGGGACCCCTCGGTGGAGATCCTGCCCGAGGACGTCACGGTCGGCTTCGAGCAGGGCCGCCCGGTGACGATCAACGGGAAGCGCTTCGCCTCGGCCGTCGACCTGGTGACCGAGGCCAACGCGGTCGGCGGCCGGCACGGCCTGGGCATGTCCGACCAGATCGAGAACCGCATCATCGAGGCGAAGAGCCGGGGCATCTACGAGGCACCCGGCATGGCGCTGCTGCACGCGGCGTACGAGCGGCTGGTCAACGCGATCCACAACGAGGACACCCTCGCGACGTACCACAACGAGGGCCGTCGACTCGGCCGTCTGATGTACGAGGGCCGCTGGCTGGACCCGCAGGCGCTCATGGTGCGCGAGTCGATCCAGCGCTGGGTGGGTACGGCCGTGACCGGCGAGGTGACGCTGCGGCTGCGGCGCGGGGAGGACTACTCGATCCTGGACACGACGGGGCCGGCCTTCAGCTACCACCCGGACAAGCTGTCGATGGAGCGCACCGAGGACTCGGCCTTCGGCCCGGTCGACCGCATCGGCCAGCTCACGATGCGCAACCTGGACATCGCCGACTCCCGCGCGAAGCTGGAGCAGTACGCGGGCCTCGGCATGGTCGGCTCCTCCCCCAACGCGCTGACCGGCGCCGCGCAGGCCGCCTCGACCGGACTGATCGGCGCGATGCCGCGCGGCGGCGCCGACGTCATCGCCTCGCGCGGCGAGGTCTCCGAGGAGGACGAGGTGCTCGACCGCGTCGCCATGGAGGCGGGCACCGACTGAGCGGGCGGACGCCGACCCGGTCCGGACACCCGGTGACCGCCGGGCCGCGCGGCCGTGCACAGCGAAAGGACCGGAGGGGCGGCGCACCGCCGCCCCTCCGGTCCTTTCCGCCATGGAGAAGGGTCGTGAAGAAAGGGTCGACATGTCGCGAACATGTCAGACACCTGGGTGAGGATGGCCGGTGAACTCCCGCACGGAGCGCCGGACTGCGGCGCCTTGAGGGCACCGGGACCGGTCGAGCCACCGCCGGACCGTCCCCTCACTCCGTACCCCCCACGAGGAGACACACCCATGGGCACCTCCACGACACGGACGAGCACGACAGGCACGAACACGACGAGCACGACAGGCACGGCAGGCACGGCAGGCACGGCAGGCACGGCAGGTACGAACAGGGGCCGGAGGAACACGATCCGGAGGAGTACGACCCGGCGGAACACGACCCGGAGGAAGCGTCTGGCCGCGCCCGCGGTGGGCGCGCTCGCTCTGCTCGCCTCCCTGCTGGCCGGGGCCCCGGCCGCGCAGGCCGCCGAGCCGGGAGCCCGCGCCGCCGCGGACTGTCCCGCCGGGCTGCCCTGCGGTTCGTACGCGGTCGACGGACTCGGCGCCCGCAAGTCCGAGGTGCGCGGCGCCGGCGCGAGCACGCTCGACCTGGCGATCGCGATGCTGGAGAGCGACCGGATGAGTTCCGACTACGCGTACGGCGACAACAAGACTGGTGACGCGGCCAACTTCGGGATCTTCAAGCAGAACTGGCTGATGCTGCACGACGGTTGCGGCCGGTTCTCCGGACAGGACGCGGGCCGGTACGACAACGGGGCGGTGCTCAACTCCGATCTGGGCGCCGACCTCACGTGTCTGCACGAGAGCCAGGCGCACTACGGGATCGACACGTGGTTCGCCGGTCACCGCAACGGCTCCTCCGGGATCGAGAACCCGGGCACGCAGGACATCGCCAACTACCGCAACGCGGTGTACTGGATCCGGGACCAGATCGAAGCGGACCCGGCCGCCCTCGGCAACGACACCCGCTACTGGGTGGACGTCACGCCGATCTGATCCGCCGAGGCCGGCCGAAGGTGTCCGACACCTGCACGCGGTTCCGCTGTCACGCTCCCCGGTGCCCCGGAAGGGGAGCGCGACAGCGGAACCGGTCAGGCCCCACCCGGTCAGGCCCCGCCCGGTCGCGGTCCCGCCCGGTCACGGTCCCGGTCCCCGCCCGGCCCGGGTCAGCGCTGAGGGGCGTCCGCCAGCCGCATCGAGCGCACCGCCTCGGCGACCGTGCTCCGGTACAGGCCGAGCTTCGGCTTGAGCACCTTCGCCCCGGTGCCGAGGGGGAAGTTCCGCGTGTCGGCGTTCGGCATGTGGTCGCCGTCGGCCAGTACGTTCAGCTCGTCGATGCCGCGCACGGTGCCGGTGCGCGCCCCGCCCGGGTTGAGGTCGATCACGGCGTAGGCGGTCCGCCCGGCCCGGACCGGGTACGCGGGCCGGCCGCCGAGACCGCTGGGGACCAGCGGCCGGACGTCCTTGCTGTGGTCGCGGGCGCGGGAGTCACCCAGGCTGACCCGGGGGAAGTGGCTCAGACCGCAGGCGCCGTCCCCGAGGTTGCGGACGGCGATCACCCGCTGCCCGGCGGCTCCGGCCCGCCGGGTCACCCGCACCGACACCTTCCGGTTGTCGCACGGGTGCTTGTAGGCGTAGGCGTCCGTGTCCCGGCCGCCCGCCCGCGCCTGCCCGCCCCCGGCCAAGGCTCCGGTGCCCTCGGCCGGCGGGTGACCGGCCCCGGTGAACGCCACGTTCGTGGTGCGGCCCAGGTCGGCGGTGCCCGTGCCGGTCTCCTGACCGCTGTTGGCGGTGAGCGCCAGGGCGAGCACGGCGGTGGTGACGGCGCCGAGGAGGGCGGCGCGGTGGCGGGTCTGCTGGATACGCAAGGGACTTCCCCCGAGGGTGGTGGTACGACGGCGGCCCGGACCGGCGAACGACCGCCCGGACCCTCACACCCCACACCGTTCCCACCCGGGACCCGGACCCTGCCGCCACCCCGCTGACATGACCCGAACGAGGCGGACGAACACCCTCACGGGCACGGTTCGCCACCGCGCGGGTGACCGGACCCCGCCCCACGCTTGGGACGGCGCGGCGGGGGCATCCGCTCCCCCATGAAGACGGCGAAGCTGGAACTCGCGGCGCAGCGGTACGCGGAGGCGGAACAGGCCCTGTCGGCGGCCCGGGACGATCTCGTGGTGGAGGCGGTGGCCGTGCTGCGGGCCCACCGCGACCGGCCCGCCCCGACGGAGGTGGACGTCTCCCGGATCACGGGCTGGTCCGTCGAGGACGTACGGCGGCTGCTGGACGAGGCGGACGCGGTGGGCGCGAAGCCGGTGCCGTAGCACCTCACCAGGAACGGAACCGGTGCCGTAGTGCCTCACCCGGACTGAGCCAGGAGCCCCGCGGCCGTGGCCGGTCGTCCCGCGCCGCGGTCCGCCGCCGGCAGGCCGGTCTCCCGCCTCATATCTGGTGGCTCCAGGCGATGACCAGCGCGATGCCTCCGAGGGAGGCCACCGCCAGGACGAGGAAGGGCCAGAGGCCGACCTCGCGGCCCCACATCCCGCCCGCCAGGCGCAGGTGCAGGCGGCCCAGCAGCCACAGGAGGCCCAGCCCGGCGAAGGCGAGCGGCAGGGAGAGGCCGAAATGCGCGAGCCACGCGCCGCCGAGGCTCGGGCCGCCCCACGCGTGGTCGTAAGGGCCCTGGACGACCAACGGGTAGAGGACCCCGCGGAGGACGAACAGGAGCTCGACGCCCACGGGAATCAGCGCCAGGAACCCGAGCGGCACGCACATCAGCGCGTGGGCCAGCAGTCGCGCCGCGCCGGGGCGCCGCGTGGCCGTCCGCGCCGTCAGGTCCTGCTCGCAGGCCCGGGCCCACCATGCGCGTGCCCTGTCGGTACGCCCGGCGGCCACCGCTGCGGCCGTCACGAACGAGGCCGGAAGCAGTGCGGCGGCGTACCCGATCCGGCGCGCGGAGCGTGCACGGGTGGCACCTGAAACAGCCGCGAGAACGTCGTCGGCGCGGTGCGCGGAGCTGGAAGGCATGGTGTCCGTCCCCCACTTTCTGGCCGGCCCGTTGCCGACGAACAGAAGTTAAGAGCCAGGCACCCTCGTTGGCTTCATACCCCGGTGCCAAAACCGACCCCCTACCCTAGTAGGGGGTCGCAGCGCCGTCCGCACGGATGCGGACCGCCCTCACGCCTCCAGGCTGCGTACCGCCTGCTCCAGGAGTTCCTGGATGCGCAGGCCCCGCGCGGCGTCCGGGGCCCGGGTGACGCCGGTGCGGACGGCCTGCGCGAACTCGCGGCGCAGGACGGGCCAGCACTCCTCGTGGTCGATGCCCTCCGTGTCGTACACCAGCTCCTCGTCCGGGCCGAGGAGTTCGACGCGGGTGCGGGCGCGGGGCAGGCGGACCGCGCCGGACAGGGAGGCCTGGCTGATCGCGCCGTTCTCGTGGGTGCAGGTCAGTTCGGTCCAGCGGCGCGGGTCGCCGGTGGCGCGGACCGAGACGATCGGGGATATCGCCGCGTCGAGGAGGTCGAGCAGGTGCGGGCCGAGGTCGAGCAGGGCGCCGTGTTCGAGCCGCCAGGCGGTGGCCTGGTCGCCGCCGAGGAAGGCGCCGTGCAGGTAGCAGGAGCGGGCGCCGAGGACCTCGCGGTTCGCGGCTTCGGCGAGGAAGGCGCGGGTCGCCGGGTGGTAGCGCTTGGTCAGGACGAGCTGGGAGACGACGCCGTGTTCGGCGACCGCCTCGGCGACGGCGCGCGCGGCGGCCAGGTCGGCGCCGAGCGGCTTCTCCAGCAGGAGCGCGCGCCCGGCGGCGGCGGCCCGGACAGCGAGGGGGGACTGCACGGCCGGCGGGACGGCGAAGGCGACCGCCTCGCACGTGTCGAGCAGTTCCTCGAAGGAGCCGGCGGCCTGCGCGCCGTAGGCCGCCGCGACCTCCTGTGCCGCTTCGGGCCTGCGGGCCCACACGGAGGTGAGGGTGGTCTCGGGTCCGGCGGCCAGGACGCGGGCGTGCATGGTGCGGGCCCAGGGCCCCGCGCCCACGAGCCCGACGCGGACGGGGGCGGCGCTCTCGCCGGGGCCGGTGGGAGTGGCGGTGGCGGGGTCGTGCATGGTGCGCTCCGGGTGGTTCACAGGGGTGCGGGTGGTTCACAAAGGGACGGGTGCGGGTGGATCACAGAAGTGCGGGTCGTTCACAGAGGGACGGCTGCGGGTGGATCACAGAAGTGCGGGTCGTTCGCAAAGGGACGGCTGCGGGTGGATCACAGAGGAACGGCTGCGGGCGGGTCGGTGCGGGAGGCGAGGGCGGTGAGCCGCGCGTCGGCCCGGTCGGGGGCGTACAGGTGGTCGACCACCATGCAGGCGGCGCCGACGAGTCCGGCGCGGTCGCCGAGGTCGGAGGTGAGGACCTGGAGGTGGGCGGTGGTGCGGGGCATGGCGCGCTGGTAGAGCAGTTCGCGCACCCCGGTCAGGAACGGGGTGCTGGCGAGGTCGCCGCCGAGGACGAGCACGCCGGGGTTGAGCAGGGTCACGACGGTGACGAGCACTTCGCCGACGCGCCGCCCCGCGTGCCGGGTGAGGCCCACGGCCTCGGGCTGTCCCGCCGCGAGGTGCGCGCGCACGCCGGAGCCCGAGGTGGTGCGCACCCCGGCCTCGGTGAGCTGCCCGGCGATGGCGCGTCCGCTGGCCACGGCGGCGAGGCAGCCGTGCGAGCCGCACATGCACAGGACGTCGGGCCGGTCGTGCAGCCGGATGTGCCCGATGTCGCCCGCGCCGCCGTCGATGCCCCGGTACACCTCCCCGTCGATGACGACGCCCGCGCCGATCCCGGTGGAGGCCTTGACGAAGACGAAGGCGCGGCAGTCCGCGTGGTGGGTGCGCTGTTCGCCGAGGGCCATGAGGTTGGCGTCGTTGTCGACGAGGACGGGCAGCGGCCCGCTCTCGCGGTGGCCGCCGACGTGCTCGGCGTACAGCTCGCGGAAGCGCTCCCGCAGCGGGTAGCTGTCCCAGCCGGGCATGATGGGCGGCTGGACGAGCCGGCCCTGGTCCCGGTCGACGGGTCCGGGCACGGACAGGCCGACGCCGCACACCCGTTCCGGTGCGGTGCCCGCCCGCTCCAGGAGCGGGCCGAACCAGCGGGCGACGTGGTCCAGTACGGCTTCGGGGCCGTCCGCTATGACGAGGTCTCCGCTGTGTTCGGCGAGCACCCGGCCCGCGAGGTCCATGACGGCGGCGCGGCCGTGCCGGGTCTCCAGGTCGGCGACCAGGACGACGGCGTGGTCGGTGTCGAACTCCAGCCGGGCGGAGGGGCGTCCGCCGGTGGAGGTGCCGGTGGCCCCGCGCAGCCAGCCGGCCCGGAACAGCTGGTCGAGCCGGTGGCCGACGGTCGAGCGGGACAGCCCGGTGGCCTCCTGCAACTCTCCGCGTGTCGTGGCCGTGCCGCTGCGGATGAGTCGCAGCAGGTGCCCGGCGCTCGCCTGGTTTCCCGCCATCGCCTTCTGCCGTCCTGTCCCTCGTGGCCGGGCCCGCGCTCCGGCGCCTTGCCGGTCAGGGTGCCCTGCTCATGTTTCGGGCCGAAGGCGGCCCCGTGTCCTACCCCTTGTCCGCGCCGGCGGTCAGCCCTTCGGTGAGCAGCCGTTCGGCGGCGAAGAAGAGGGCGACGACGGGGATGGTGAGGACGACTGATCCTGCCATGAGGACGGTCTTGGAGACCTCTATCCCGTTGGCGAGCTGCTGAAGGCCCAGCGAGACGGTCCACTTGCCGGGATCGGCGGCGAGGAAGAGGAGGGCGAAGAGGAACTCGTTCCAGGCGATCATGAAGACGTAGAGCCCGGTGGCCATGAGGGTGGGCAGGGCCAGCGGCAGGATGATCTTGCGTACGGTCTGGAAGCGGGAGGCGCCGTCGATCGCGGCGGCCTCCTCGATGCTGTACGGGATGGTGACGAAGTAGTTCTTCAGCATGTAGATCGACACCGGCACGGTCTGCGCGATGTAGACGATGGCGAGGCCGACGAGGCTGCCGGACAGGCCCATCTTCGCGAACATCACGAACAGCGGGACGGCCAGCAGGGTCGAGGGGAAGAGGTAGACGGCCAGGAACAGCGCGCCGACCTTGCGGTGCCCGAAGAACTTGAGCCGGCTGACGGCGTACGCGCCGGGCACGGCGGCGGCCAGCGTCAGCAGCACCGTACCGATCGCGACGAGCCCCGAGTTGAGCAGCATGCCCAGGAAGCCCTGCCCGCCCTCGGAGGTCGGCTTCAGGACGCTCTCGTACGTCGAGAAGGTGAAGTCCTTCGCGGAGACCCACAGTTGCCCGGGGTTGAGCAGCAGCGAGTCGATGGGCTTCAGGGACAGCAGCAGCATGTAGTAGAAGGGCACGATCGTGATGAGCGCCAGGAAGGCGATCACGACCCAGCGCAGGACCCCGAAGAGCCCTTCCTCGAACTGCGTACGGGTCATGCGGGACGCGCGGCTCATGCGGACTCCTCCTGCACCTTCTTGCCGAAGAACACGAAATAGACGCCCAGCAGGACCATGAGCACGACGGCCAGCACGAGCGCCTGCGCGGAGGCCGCGCCGACGTCGAAGCGCGAGGTGAGGAAGTCGTAGACGCGGACGGCGACGACGTCGGTGCCGGAACCGCCGCCGGTCAGCAGGTAGACGTCGTCGAACTTGTTGAAGGTCATGATGAAGCGCAGCACGGACAACAGGGCGATGACCGGCATGAGTTGCGGCAGCAGGATGTGCCGGAAGCGCTGGGTGGGGGTCGCCCCGTCGACGCGTGCGGCCTCCTCCAGCGAGTCCGGTACGGCCTGCAGGCGCGCGAGCATGAAGAGGAAGGCGAACGGGAAGTAGCGCCAGGTCTCGAAGGCGATGACGGTGAGCAGCGCGAGCGGGATGTCGAAGTGCAGCCCGAACAGGCCCACTTCGTAGGAGCGGGTGGACAGGAACGCGATCGGGTCGTCCCAGCCGAACAGCTTGCGGCCCCATTCGTTGACGATGCCGTACTGGGGGCTGAGGGCCGTCTCCCACACGAAGGAGACGGCGACGACCGGGGCGACGTACGGCAGCAGCATCGCGGCGCGCAGGATGCCGCGCCCCCGGAAGGGCTTGCGCAGGGCGAGGGCCGCGACGAGGCCGAGGACGATGGACCCGGCGGTGGCGCCGACGGTGTAGGCCACGGTGGTGCCGAGGCTGCTCCAGAAACCGGGCGAGCCGAAGACCTGCCGGAAGTTGTCCAGGGTCCAGCGGCCGAAGAGGCCGTTGCTCTGGATGTCGACCAGTTTGGCGTTCTGGAAGGCGAGCAGGACGGTCCACAGGATGGGCACGATCACCACGACCAGCACCACGACGAAGGTGGGGGTGACGAAGGCGAGTCCGGCGCGGTTCTCCCTGCGGGCGGCCGACAGGGGTGGGGTGCGGCGCTTCTTCGCGTCGCTCGGGGTTGAGCTCATGGGTGGTCCTCGTGGGGCGTGCGGGGGCGCGGGGGCGGGGCGGGGGGCCGGTGGGGGCTCCTGGTGGGCTACTGAAGGGACTTCTTCAGGGCTGCGACTTCCTCGGCGGCCTCCTTGGCCGCCTCGTCCGGCGACTCCTGTCCGCTGGTCATCGAGCCGATGGCCTTCGCGACGGGCAGTTCGCCGTTGGTCGCGCCGACCAGGGCGCCCTGCCCCTCGGTGAGGCCCCAGCGCTGCATGTCACCGACGCCCTTGAGGAGTTGGTCGACCAGACCGGCGGGGTACGCCTGCTGGAGGGAGCGCCGCTTGTCGACGCCCATGTCCGCGCCGCGCCACGCGTCCCGGAAGACGTCGGGGTCGGCGGCGGTGCCGTTGCGGACCGGGATCTTGCCCTCGGGGGCCATGCCGAACCAGTCGGCGTAGCCCTTGCCCATCATGTACTCGATGAACGCGCGGGAGGCGCCGGTCTCGGCGGTGCGGGTCACGGCCCACGAGGTGATCTCGCCGAACTGCGCGGGCTCCTTGCCGTCGGGGCCCTGGAGCGAGGTGACGATACCGGTGTTGCGGGCCAGGAAGCCGGGGTCCTTCTTGCACTGCGGGCAGCTCGGCAGGGCGTCGGAGCGCAGCCCGGCGAGTTCGTCCAGCAGGAAGGAGGACCACACCATCATCCCGGAGCGCCCGGAGAAGTACGTGGCCCGGGTGGTGTCGACGCTCTGCGTGCCGGGGGCGCCGTGCTTGCGGGCCAGGTCGTCGTACGCCTTGAAGGCGGTGCGGCAGGCCGGTGAGTCGAGGGCGACCTCGCCCTTGTCGTCGACGAGCCGGCAGCCGTTGGCGAGCGCGAGGTCCTCGAAGCTCTGCTGGGTGAAGACGTCGGAGGGGTCGGTGGCCAGCGACATGCCGGCCCGGTCGCCCTTGTCGAGCGCCGCGGCGGCCTTGAGCGCGCTCGCGTAGCTGGTCGGCGGCTTCAGGCCGGCCTTCTTGAAGAGGTCCTTGCGGTAGACGAGTATCTGCAGCCACGCGTCCGAGGGCACGGCCAGGCGGCTGGCGCCGTCGGCGGTCAGGGACAGCGCGTTGGCGTTGAAGGTCTTGGGATTGAGGTCGGCGACGACCTGCTGGGCGACCTTCGTGTTGAGCAGCCCGTTGCCGTACATCTGCCAGACCTGGCCCATCGGGACGGCGCCGATGACGTCGGGGAGTTTCCCGGCGGCGGCGGCCGACATGATGAGCTGCGGGAGCTGGGTCTCGTCCACCCCGACGAGGTCGACGTGGACGCCGGACTCCTTCTCGAAGCGGCTGACGACCTTCTTCGTGGCCGCCATGCGCGGCGGCAGGTTCTCCTGCGTCCAGACCGTGATCCGGTGGTCCGCCTTCTGCTCGCCGCTGTCGCTCCCGCATCCGGCGAGCAGTCCGGCGGCGAGGGTCGCGGCGAGCCCGAACAGGGTCGTCCTCGTCCCTCGGCCCTTCATCACCATGCTGTGTCCTCACGCTACTTACGTTTGTTCCTGCTGCATCTCAACATCACTTTTGCTTATTGACAAGACATAACTCTGAGATATCTTCGACGGAAGTCGGCGATCACCGTCGCCGCCGAGGGGTCACGGTCGCGATCACCTGTCCCGATCGCCCGCCCCCGCCCCGTATGCCCGTCTCTCACGTCCGGAGTGCTTTTCCGTGGAAAGCGTCGTCCAGTTCACCGGCCCCCGACAGGTCGAGGTCGCCCAGCACGAGAGTGCCGCGCTGCCCCTCGGTCACCTGCGGGTGCGCACCCACTACAGCGGGATATCCGCGGGCACCGAACTCACCGCGTACCGCGGCACGAACCCGTACCTGACCCGCACCTGGGACGCCGAGGCGCGGCTGTTCCGCGACGGGGCGGCCGGGATGGAGTACCCGGTGGCCGGCTGGGGCTACTCGGAGGTCGGCGAGGTCACGGAGGTCTCGCCGGAGCTGGCCGGGCAGCCGGGCGTACCGGCCAAGGGCGACCTGGTCTGGGGGATCTGGGGCCACCGCAGCGAGGGCGTCGTCCCGGTCGAGCGCATGATCGGCCACACCCTGCCCTCCGGCCTTGAGCCGCTGGCGGGCGCCTTCGCGCGGGTCGGCGCGATCGCCTACAACGCGGTGCTGTCCGCCGACATCCACGTCGGCGAGGAGGTCGCGGTCTTCGGTCAGGGCGTCATCGGCCTGCTCACCACGCGGCTCGCGCAGCTCAACGGGGCCCGCGTCACCGCGGTCGACGCCCTGGACGGCCGTCTGGAGACCGCCCGCGCCTACGGGGCGACCCGCACCCTCAACGCCCGTACGGACGACGTGGCCGAGCGTGTCCGCGAGGCCACCGACGGCGCGGGGGCGGACGTCGCCATCGAGATCAGCGGCGTCTACCCCGCGCTGCACGAGGCGCTGCGCTCGGTCACCGTCGGCGGCCGGGTCGTGGCCTCGGGCTTCTACCAGGGCGACGGCATCGGGCTGCGCCTGGGCGACGAGTTCCACCACAACCGCGTGCAGCTCGTGTGCTCGCAGATCGGCGGGGTGCCGCCGCAGCTGTCCGGCCGGTGGACGGTGGAACGGCTCCAGCGCACCTTCCTGTCGCTCGTCGCCGAGGGCAGGGTCGACGTGAAGTCCCTGGTCAGCCATGTCGTCCCGGTAGCGGAGGCGGCCGGGGCGTACGCGCTGCTCGACGAACGCCCCGCCGAGGCGCTCCAGATGGTCCTGAGCTTCTGAAGCCCGGTTCCGGAACCCGCGAGCCCCGGCCCCCGAGCCGCTGATCGCGCTGAACCCCCGGCGACCGCCCGCCCCTCCGTACCGCTCCCCGCGTATCCGCCGCGCCGCCCGCCCGGCGCTGAAAGGCCCCCGTCATGATGAAGACCGCCTGCCAGGAACAACTGCTCCCCGGTGACACGCTCCAGGAGAAATGGGCTTTCGCGCAGGAGGCCGGTTTCGACGCCGTCGAACTGCGCTCCAAGGGCGACTTCCACTTCCAGGGCCGGCTGCCCGAGCTGAAGCAGGCGCTCGCGGACGGCGTCGTGATGCCGACGGTGTGCGTGGAGATGCTGCACTTCTTCGCCGCCTTCGACGAGGAGCTGCGCCGGGACGCCCTGGAGCAGATGAAGTCGCAGCTCAGCGTCGCCGCCGAGATCGGCGCGCTGGGCGTCCAGACTCCGGCCTCGTACGGCATGTTCTCGCGCCGGCTGCCCCCGTTCGAGCCGCCGCGCTCCGAGGGGCAGGACCGCGAGGTGCTGCTGAGCGGTCTCGCCGAACTCGGCGAGCACGCGCGCAAGGAGGGCGTGACCCTCTACCTGGAGCCGCTGAACCGGTACGAGGACCACATGGTGAACCGGCTGGAGCAGGCCGCGGAACTCATCGGCGCGGTGGGCCTCGACTCGGTGCGCATCGGCATCGACAGCTACCACATGAACATCGAGGAGGCCGATCCGGCGGCCTCGATCCTGGCCTTCGCGCCGTTCATCGGCCACGCGCAGGTCAGCGACTCCAACCGGTTCCAGCCGGGCGCCGGCCACCTGGACTGGCCGGCCTGGCTGGGCGCGCTGCACACCATCGGCTTCGACGGCTACCTCGCCGCCGAGTGCCGGCTGACCGGCGACCCGGTCGACGCGGTCCGCTCGATCCCCGGTTTCCTGCGGAGGTCCGGGGCGTGAGCACGCTACTCGAATCTCCCGTGCCCACCGCCGCCGCGGACCTGACCCTGCGGCGCGGTGCGGCACGGGTTCTGCTCGCCAACTGGCGCGGCGGCTCGACCATTCCCTCGCGCGGCCTGTACCCGCACCAGTGGAGCTGGGACTCGGCGTTCATCGCGATCGGCCTGCGGCACCTGTCGGTCCGCCGGGCGCAGCGGGAGCTGGAGACGCTGCTCGCCGCCCAGTGGGCGGACGGCCGCGTCCCGCACATCGTGTTCAACCCGGCGGTGCCGCTGGACGCGTACTTCCCGAGCCCCGACTTCTGGCGCTCCTCGCGCGCGGGGGCGGGGGCCGGTGCCCCGGCGGCGATCGAGACCTCCGGCATCGTGCAGCCGCCGGTGCACGCGCTGGCCGCGTGGCTCGTGCACACGGCGGACCCGGAGACCTCGCGCAGGCGGGGCTTCCTGGAGCGGCTGCGGCCCCGGCTGGCCGCGTGGCACGACTACCTGACCGGGCCCCGGGATCTCGGCGGCGGCGGTCTGACCGCGATGGTCCACCCCTGGGAGCCGGGGATGGACAACAGCCCTGCCTGGGACGGCCCGTTGGCCCGTGTGGAGCCGGTCGCCCCGGGCTCCTACCGGCGCGCGGACCTCGATCACGGCCAGTCGGCGGAACGTCCCACCGACCTCGACTACGGGCGGTACGTGCGCCTCGCGGCGGACTACCGCGACCGCGGTTACCGCGACGCGGGCCACCGGGAGGCGGCGCCGTCGGCCTTCGCGGTCGAGGACCCGTGCGTCAACGCGCTCCTGATCGCCTCCGAGCACGCGCTCGCCCGCATCACGGCCCAGACGGGCGGCGATCCGGCCCCGCACGAGGAGCGGGCGGCGCGCCTGACCCAGGCGCTGGTGCGGCGACTGTGGTCCGAGGAGCACGGCATGTTCCTCAACCGCGACCTGGTGGACGACCGGCTCGTCCCCGAGCGCAGCGCGGCCGGTCTCGTGCCCCTGATCGTGCCGGGCCTGCCCGCCCCGGTCGTCGAGTCGCTGCTGTCCACCGCGAAGGGCGAGGGTTTCCGGCTCGGCGAACTGCCCATGGCCGCCTCGTACGACCTGCGCGGACACGCCTTCGACGCCTCGCGGTACTGGCGCGGCCCGGCCTGGTTCAACATCAACTGGCTGCTGGAACGCGGACTGCGCGTCCAGGGCGCACGCCAGGAGGCGGACGGCCTGCGGGACGCGATGCTGGACGTCGCGGGCGCGTGCGGGTTCGCCGAGTACGTCGATCCGTACACCGCCGAGGCGCGCGGCACCCGGGACTTCGGGTGGACGGCGGCCCTGGCCCTGGACCTGCTCGCCGCCCGCCGGGCGGCCGCCACGCCCGCGCCCCGGGCGGCGGAACGAGACAGCACGCCGACCGACTCCGGTGTGCGGGAGAGGACTTCGGTGCACCTGTGACCGTCACCGCCGACACCACGCTGGTCCACGCCGGTACCTTCGCCGTCCTCGGCCCGGACGGCGGGCTGACGGGCCGCCGGGGCAGCACCCCGGACGGCCTGTTCCGCCGCGACGCGCGTCACCTCAGCCGCTGGGAGCTGACGGTGGACGGCGCCACGCCGCTCGTCCTCGTCCCGCTGCGCGAGGACGCGGGCGCGGCCACCTGCGTACTGACCCCGCCCGGAACCCGTGACGAGCCGCCCGCCTACACCGTGTTCCGCGAACTCGTCCTCGCTTCGGGCGTGTTGGTGGAGCGGCTGCGGCTGGTGAGCAACCTGCCGCAGCCGGGGCTCGCCCGCCTCGAACTGCTCGCCGACGCCGATTTCGCCGACCAGTTCGAACTGCGCTCGGACCACCGGGTGTACGCGAAGGAGGACGCCCGCCGTTCGGCGGCCCCCACCGCCTCCGGCGTCCGCTTCGCCTACGACCGTGCCGGGACCTGGCACGCGGAGACGGTGGTCACGGCGTCCCCCTCGCCTTCCGCCGTCGAACCGGTGGGCGACACGGCGCACCGGCTCGTCTGGGACCTGGAACTCCCCGCGCACGGCGGCGCGGAGGTCCTGCTGCGCGCCGAGGCACGTCCGCACGGCGCGCCCGCCCCCTCCCCCGTCACCGGTCCCTCGGAGGCGGCGGCGCTCGCCCACGCGGACACGACGGCCTTCGTCGAGCAGGCGTCGCTCGCGATCCCACGGGACGCTCCGGCCGGTCTGGCCGCCGCGTGCCACCAAGGGCTCACCGACCTCGCGGGCCTGCGGGTGCCGGCCACGGGACCGGACGGCGAGGAGCTGCGGGTGCCGGCGGCCGGAGTGCCGTGGTTCCTCACGCTGTTCGGCCGGGACTCACTGCTGACCTCGCTGTTCACCCTGCCGTACCGCCCGGCCCCGGCCGCCGCGACGCTGCGCGCGCTGGCCGCGACGCAGGGCACGGTGTACGACGCGGAGCGCGGGGAGCAGCCCGGACGCGTCGTGCACGAGATCCGGCACGGTGAACTCGCGTACTTCCGGCAGGTCCCGTACGGCCGTTACTACGGTTCGATCGACGCGACGCCGCTGTTCCTCGTCCTGCTCGGCACGTACACGGACACCACGGGCGACACCTCGCTCGCGGCCGCGCTGGAGCCGCAGGCGCGCGCGGCCGTGGAGTGGATGTTCCGGGACGGCGGCCTCGGCGAGGGCGGCTATCTCGTGTACCGCCCGGACCCGAAGGGCCTGGTGAACCAGAACTGGAAGGACTCCGAGGGCGCGATCTGCTTCCGCGACGGCACGCAGGCCAAGGGCCCGATCGCGGTGGCCGAGGCGCAGGGCTACGCGTACGACGCCCTGGTCCGCACGGCCCGCCTGGCGCGCGACACCTGGTCGGACCCGGCGTACGCGGACCGGCTCGACCGGGAGGCGGCGGCGCTGCGGGAGCGGCTGGGCCGGGACTTCTGGATGGCCGACGAGGACTTCCCGGCCCTCGCGCTGGACGGCGCGGGCCGCCAGGTGGACGCCCTCGCCTCGGACGCGGGGCACCTGCTGTGGTCGGGCGTCCTGGACGAGCCGCGCGCCCGCCGGGTCGGCCGGCGCCTGCTGGAGGAGGACTTCTTCTCCGGCTGGGCGATCCGCACCCTGGCCTCGGGCCAGCCCTGCTACCACCCGCTGTCGTACCACCGGGGCAGCGCCTGGCCGCACGACAACGCGGTCATCGCCCTGGGCCTGGCCCGCTACGGCCTGACCGAGGAGGTACGCGCCCTGACGACGGGCCTCACCGAGGCGGCGACCCACCACGCGGGCCGCCTCCCGGAGGTCCTCGCGGGCTACGGCCGCGCGGAGCACTCCCGCCCGGTCCCCTACCCGCACTCCTGCTCCCCGCAGGCGTGGGCGGCGGCAACTCCGCTGGCGCTGCTGACCAGTTGGCGCTCCTGACCGAGGTGCACTCCCGCCGGCCGGTGGGGAAGTGGACGCGACGCGGCCCCTGCCCGGCGGCAGGGGCCGTCTCTCACCCCTTCGGATGAAGAGTCCTCGTCACCCTTGCGCCCTCGGTACCGCTGCCGCCTTGATGGGTGTCACACGCAAGGACCAGCAAGGGGTTGATCGTGATGACGGAACGACACCGCGCCAAGCGCCTCGTCCACGTGCTGACCGGGGTGCTCCTCGCGGGTTCCGGCACCGTCGCGGCCGCCTCCCCCGAGGTGTCCGCGTCGGCGTCCGCGTCCGCTCCCAGCATCGACGCGATCTGCCGGAGCCACGGGCAGACGTACACCGTCCGCGAGTACTTCCGTGGCCCGGCCCGCTACACCCTCCGGTGCGGGACGAAGACGTGGGGGTGGAAACACATCAAGCTCCGGCACGGGTGGAACGCCACCATGGACAAGAAGATCGGCGCGGCGATCTACTCGGGCCGGGCGAACGGGCGGGGCGGCTTCTCCACGTATACCGCCCAGTGCCCTTCGGTCGAGAAGTTCCGGACCATCCTCGGTACGCCGGCCGCCCGCAACGACCTGCTGACCGCCTACCCGGTGACCACCGCAGCGAGCGGGGCGGGCGGGACGGGCGGCGGCGTCGACTCGAAGTGCTGAAGGGTGCCTTCCCCGATGGCCCCTCGATCACCGGCTGAAGCGGCCCTCGCCGCGTCCTTCACCACGGGGAGCGGGGACCAGTCGGTCGGGTACCGGGTCAACGACCTGGCAACGGACTACCACGCCGACCGCACCGTCACCCTGAGATACACGGTGACCGTCGTCCCCGCTCGTGGCACTGCCGAGAACTGGGAGTTCACCCTGCACTGGGACGACAAGGCCTTCGCCGACCTCTTCGACTCCCCCAGCCCCTCCCCGGACCGTCTCTCCCTCCTCCTGGACCTGGTGCACTCCGCGTTCGACGAGTGGTGGTTCACCAAGGACGGTGACCGGCGCGCCGGGAAGATGGGGCGCAGGCTGCCCTGAGAGAAGGCCCCCGGGGGCGGAGCGTTCGGAGGACACCGGGGCGCAGGCTCAGTCGAGGCAGAACTCGTTGCCCTCGATGTCCTGCATCACCTGGCAGGACTCGTTCTCCTCGTCGGCGAGCAGGAGTTGCCCGCGTACCGCGCCGAGCGAGACCAGCCGTGCGCATTCGGCCTCCAGCGCGGCCAGGCGCTCCTCGCCCTTGAGCCCGGTCCCGACGCGTACGTCGAGGTGCACCCGGTTCTTGACGACCTTGCCCTCGGGTACGCGCTGGAAGTACAGGCGCGGGCCCGCGCCGGTGGGGTCGGAGGCCACGAATCCCGCGTCCCGCTTCTCGGGCGGGAGGGTGAGGTTGTACGCGTCCCAGCTCGCGAACCCCTCCGGCGGAGGCGGGGCGACGTATCCCAGCACCTCGCACCAGAAGCGGGCGACGCGCTCCGGTTCCGCGCAGTCGAAGGTGACTTGGACCTGCCTGATCACTGACATCGGCGCACCATAGCAAGAGGCACCAGGGTCGAGCCCTCCCTTTTCCGAGGAGGCCGGGACGGGCGCGGAAACGGCCTGGTCGGGCCGGGGTGACGGCTGCCTTCCCGTCAACGCCGAACTCGGCGACGACGACGGCACTCCCGCCGGGCCGTACCGCCCCACCTACAACTGGCTCGCGACACTGCCCACCGACCCGGACCGGCTCCTGGCCTACCTGTACGCCCACGTCAGGAAGGAGCCCGGCCAGGAGACCGACCAGATCGTCTTCGAACAGGTCGGTTCCTGGCTCGGCGGACTCGTCCCGCCGAAGACGGCCGCGGCCCTCTACCGCGCGGCGGCGAAGATCCCCGGCGTCAGGGAAGTACCGGAGGCCAAGGACGCGATCGGCCGCAGCGGCCTCGGCATCGCCCGCGAGGACACCCAGTACGGCAACCGCACCGAGTGGGTCTTCGACAAGGACGACTACTCCTTCCTCGGCTCCCGCAACTACCTGACGCGGGACACCCCGTACGGAAAGTCCGGGACCCTCCTGTCCAGCAGCGCGGAGATCGAGCACGCCGTCGTCGACAAGGCGGGTCAGACGCCGGGCGCGGCACGCTCGTAGACCAGCGTGCCGTCGCCTTCGCCGGCCGCGTACGACAGCCACGTCGGCGGGCCTCATCTGTGGCCCGCCGACGATCCGTGGAGCCGTCGCGCAACCGGCGCCCCGGCGACGCCAGAAGCGGGCCCGTACCGCCCCGGTCGCCGGTCCGGTGGGCCGAAGTACCTCAGGCGGACGGCGTCACCGGAGGCCGCAGGCCGAGCCACTGCTCGGCGTCCCAGGCGTGGAACCGCTCCACCTCGGTGAACCCCAGCTTCGCCGCGAGGCGCATCGAGCCGAGGTTGGCGGTCTGGGTGGTGAGCACCACGGGCTCGCCGGGAAGGACGCCGTCGAACCAGTCGAGGGCCGCCGCGCACGCCTCGGCGGCGTATCCGAGTCCCCACACGCGCGGCAGGAACAGGTAGCCGAGATCGGCCTTCCCGGCGGCAGCCGGGCGACTGTGCTCCGGTGCGCGCCGCAGCAGGATGTGGCCGATCATCGCCCCGTCGAGATCCACGACGAGACTCCCGGGCCACCGCTCGGGCGTCCCGGGCAGCTCGTGCTCAAGCGCGTCACGCGAGCGGGGGCCGCCGAGGTAGGTGTGCACCTCCGGAGACGCCAGCAACTCGACGAAGGCCGTACGGTCCCGGGCCTCGGACTCACGCAGGACGAGCCTCCCGGTCCTGATCGGCGCAGGCGGCCAGGCGACGGCTCCCAGATCTGACATGCGCGCAGGCTAACAGCGCGCAGGAGCCCCGGGAGAAAGGGACTGGAGGCACCAGGAACCGGCTGGTAGTTTGCGGTCGACCGTGACTTCGCCCGAGGAGGTGAGACCCATGAACGCTGTATCGACGTGGGTGCTCCCCCTTTCCCGTCACGGCCGGCGACTGACGTAGGTGTCGCCGGGAGCGCCTCGACACCAGGGCACTCCCGAAAGGCAACACCTCATGCATCGTGTGCAGTTCACCGCCGAGTCCTCCTCCGACGGCATGGTCGAGCGCGACTTCACCGTGGGCGGCGTCCCCGGCGTCCTCTGGTCACCGGTGTCCGGCCCGGCCGGTCCCGCGCCCCTGGTCCTGATGGGCCACGGCGGCGGCACCCACAAGAAGCACCGGGCGATGACGGGCCGCGCCCGTCTCCTCGTGACCGGCTGCGGCTTCCACGTCGCCGTCATCGACGCGCCCGGTCACGGCGACCGGCCACGTACGGCGCAGGACGAGCGGGAGATCACCGAACTGCGCGAGGCGCAGGCGGCGGGCGAGCCGCGAGGCCCGGTCGTCGTCCGCTACAACGCCCGCCTCGCGGAACTCGCCGTGCCCGAGTGGCGGGCGACCCTGGACGCCCTCCAGGAACTCCCGGAGATCGGCGCCGAGGGGCCGGTGGGCTACGTCGGCATCGGCCTGGGCACCGCGCTCGGCGTGCCCCTGGTGGCGGACGAGCCCAGGATCACGGCCGCAGTCTTCGGCATGATGTGGCCCGACGCGCTGACCGGGGCGGCGAAGCGGATCACCGTCCCGGTCGAGCTCGCCCTGCAGTGGGACGACGAGCACATCCCGCGCGAGGCCGTCCTCGCCCTGTTCGACGCCTTCGCCTCCAAGGAGAAGTCGTTGCACGTGAACTCGGGCAAGCACAGGGAACTGCCCAGGTTCGAGGCCGACAGCGCGACCCGGTTCCTCGCCCGGCACCTCGGCCGGCCGGTCACCTCACCGGCCTGAGGACGAGCGGCGGCGGCGTCCGGTTCACGTACCGGGCGCCGCTGACCGCCGTCCGCCGAGCCGGGCGGTCGTCACGGGACCGGTTCCCGTGACGACCGCCCACGGCCGTCGAACACGCACCGCCACCCACCCGCTCGTGTCAGCCGCGCCGGAACAAGGTCGCCTGGAACCGGTAGGAGTCCCCGCGGTACGTGGACCTGCCGAGGATCAGGGGACGGCCGGACGCGTCCGCGCAGGACTCGGTGCCGATCAGCACGGGGCAGCCCTCCGCCACTTCCAGATACCCCGCCGTCCGCGCGTCGGCCCCGCCCGCCTGCACGCTGAAGTCGCTGCGGTAGGGCCGGACGCCGAGAGCGGCCAGTTCGGCGTAGAGCGAGCGGTCCCGCAGCTCGCGGTCGGCCAGGCCCGGGATCCTGGACAGGGAGATGACCTGCCGTTCCAGGCAGACCGGCGTCTGTCCGAGCGAGCGGACCCGCTCCAGGTCGAGGACCGCCGAGGCGGGCGGTACCTTCAGCTGTTCGGCCTCGTCCAGGGTCGCCGGCCGCGCCTGCCGGCCGAGCACCCGGGTCCGCGCCTCAAGGCCGCGGCGCCGGGCCATCTCCGTGAAGCTGATCAGCGTGTGGGGCGGTTCCCCCAGCGGGGCCGACACGACGTGCCAGCCGGACTGCGGGGCCGGGAGGATCAGCCCGTCCTGGGCGAGCTGCGCCAGCGCTTGGCGCAAGGTGCCCCGGCTGATGCCCAGTTCGGCGGCGAGGACGCGTTCGGCGGGAAGCCGGCCGGCGGCGGAGAAGTGCCCGGCCCCGATGCGTGAGCGCAGCGTCCCGCAGGCGGCCCGGGCGGTCGCTCCGAGCGAGGGAGGAGAGGAAGCGGATTCCGTCACGTCTGCCTGCCTACTAGACCAATAAGAGGAGTTGGTACACCCAGTGGACCAACCGTAGACCAATTCGGACCAGTCGCTTAACGTAGCGCCACGTTTTTCTTTCGGGAGACCCGGGGCGCCGCCCCGTCCCGGTCACGCTCAGGAGGTCGACAAGTGCCGGCGGACATCTGGATTCATCCGGGCACCACCGAGGTGGGCACCGCCGTGGCGGACCGGGTCTCCCACCACCTCGCGGCGGCCGCCGGACGGGGTGAGCGCTGCGTCCTGGGCTGGCCGGCCGGGCGCACCCCGCTGCCGGTGCTCGACGCGCTGGCCGAGCGGGCGCGGGAGGGCCGGCTCGACCTCTCCCACGCCGCCTTCGCGATGATGGACGAGTACGTCCTGGACGACGGCGCGGGATGGCGGGCCGTGTCGTCCGAGGCGCACTACAGCTGTCTGGGCTTCGCCCGCCGGGAGATAGCCGACCGGCTCAACGCGGCCCTTCCCCCGGGGCGGAGGCTTCCCGCCGACGCCGTGTGGGCGGCCGATCCGGCCGATCCGCAGGGCTACGAGGAGCGGCTCGCCGAGGGGGCCGGGGTGGCGTTCTTCCTCGTGGCCCTGGGCGCAGGTGACGGGCATGTCGCCTTCAACCCCCCGGGCACCGCGCTCGACAGCCGTACCCGGGTCGTGGCCCTCGCCGAGACCACCCGGCGCGACAACCTCGCCACCTTCCCCGGTTTCCGGGCCCTCGACGAGGTTCCGGCGCACGGTGTCAGCGTCGGCCTCGGGACCATCCTCCGTGCCGGTGAACTCGCCGTCGTCGCACACGGCGAGGGCAAGCGCGAGGCCGTGCGCCGTACCCTCTCCGGTCCGCGCACCTTCACTCCGGACTGGCCCGCCGGCTTCGTCCACACCCATCCTCGCCACGCCTTCCACCTCGACCGCGCCGCGGCCGGCGACCTGGCTCCGGAGTCCGCATGCGCCGCCTCCTGATCCTCGTCACCGCCCTCGCCCTCACGCTGACCGGCTGCGGCGGGCTCGCGGAGGTGTCCCAGAAGGGCGGGACCGCCGACCGCACCCCGGTGACCATCGAGCTGTGGAGCTTCTTCACCGGCCGTGAGAAGGGCGTCGTCGACCGGGCCGTGGCGGGCTTCCACCGGAAGTACCCGTGGATCACCGTCAAGCACGTGGGCGGCCAGAACGACGACACCATGATCCAGGCGGTGCGCGCGGCCGACCCGCCCGACATCGAACTGGGCCAGGTCACCGAGGCGGTGCCCAGCTACTGCTCCAGCGGCGCCTGGCAGGACCTCGGTCCGTACCTCCGGCGCGACCACGTCGACACCGGGCAGTTCCCCGCCGCGACCGCCGGATACACCACGGGCGGCGGCAAACGCTGCGCCATGCCGATGCTCGCGGACACCTACGGCCTGTACTACAACAAGGCGCTGCTCGCCAAGGCCGGGTTCACCCACCCGCCCCGGACCTGGGAGGAGCTGACGCGGATGGCCGAGCGGCTGACCGTGCGCAACCCGGACGGGTCCATCAAGGTCGCCGGGTTCGTGCCCTTCCTCGACTTCTACGAGAACAACGCCCAGACGGTGACCGCCGGCTGGAACCTCGACTGGTACGCCCCCGACGGCACTTCGGCGCTGGCCCACGACCCGCACTGGCGGCAGATGCTGCACTGGCAGAGGAAGCTGATCGACTTCTACGGCTACCGCGACCTTCAGCGGTTCGTCACCGGCGTCGGCAAGGAGTTCTCCAGCCAGAACGCCTTCGACACGGGCAGGCTGGCCATCTCGGTGGACGGTGAGTGGCGCTCCTCGTTCATCGCCGCCGAACACTCCGGCCTGGACTACGGGACGGCGCCCCTGCCGAACACCGAGCCCGCGCACTACGGTTCCGGCTACCTCGCGGGCACCACGGTCGGCATCCCCAAGGGGGCCCACCACCCGCAGGCCGCCTGGCTGCTCGCCCACTACCTCGCGACGGACACCTCCGCGCAGGTGTCCATGGCGCGCGGACTCCACAACGTACCGACCACCAAGGCCGCCCTGGCCAGCCCGAGGGTCCACGACGACCCCGCCTTCGACACCTTCCTGGACATCGCCGCGAACCCGCGCTCCGTGTCGGTCCCGGGCACGCCCGCCGCCACGGCCCCGAAGGAGGCGGTCACCGGGTTCATCCAGAAATGGCAGTCCGGGGCCGTCCCCGACCTGGCCGCGGGACTGCGCGGCGCGGCACGTCAGGTGGACGGACAGATCCACCAGGCCAAGGAGGGGACCGCCCCGTGACCACTGCGCCGTACGTTCCGCGACGGGCGGACCGCAGCGTCCCGACCCTGGGCCGTGCCCGGCGTCGGCGACGCCTCACCGTCCTGGCCTTCCTCAGCCCCGGCCTCGTCGGTCTCGCCGTCTTCTTCGTCTATCCGCTCGTCGCCAACGTCTACTACTCGCTCTGCCACTTCGACCTCATCAACCCGCCCCGGTTCATCGGCCTCGCGAACTACCGGTACATGGTCGACAAGGACGACCAGATCGGCACGGCGGTCCTCAACACCCTGTGGTACACGGTCGTCAGCGTCCCCATCCAGCTGCTGTTCGCCCTCGGGGTCGCCCTGCTGATCTCCCGGGTCAAGCGCGGGGCCGGCGTCTACCGGACCCTCTTCTACCTGCCGACGCTGCTGCCGCCGGTCGCCGCCACGCTGGCCTTCGCGTTCGTGCTGAGCCCGGGCAGCGGCCCCATGAACGCGGTCCTGGGGTGGCTGCACCTTCCGCAGCCCCTGTGGTTCAACGACCCGCACTGGTCCAAGCCGTCCCTCGTCCTGCTCTCCCTGTGGGGCGTCGGCAACACCATGATCGTCATGCTGGCGGGCATCCTGGACGTGCCCGTCAGCCTGTACGAGGCGGCCCGGCTGGACGGCGCCGGCGCCTGGCGGCAGTTCCGGTCCGTCACGCTGCCGAGCATCTCCCCCGTCCTGCTCTTCGCGGTCGTCACCGGCGCGATCCAGAGCCTCCAGCTCTTCAGCCAGCCCTACGTCGCCTCGACCGTGGTCGACAACGGGTCGGGGCTGACCGCGAGCAGTCTCGGCTACCCGCAGAACTCCACGCTCACCTACACGATCTGGCTCTACCAACAGGGGTTCCGGTACTTCAACATGGGCTACGCCTCGGCACTCTCGGTGGTGCTCTTCCTCGGCACCCTCGCCGTCACACTGGTGATCCTGCGCTCGACCCGCACCCTGGTGCACGCCGAGACGGAGGGCTGACATGACGGTCCTCGACAACCGCCGGGCGAAGTCCGCGCCCCCCGCACGGCCGGAGCGGGCCGGGCACCGGCCGGGACGGCGGCCACGCGGCGGCCGGTTCCTGGAGGCGGTCGCCCGGCACAGCATCCTGATCGCCCTGCTGCTCGTCTTCCTCGGGCCGCTGGTCTTCGTCGGCCTCACCGCGCTGATGACCGACCGGCAGGCACTCACCCAGAACCTGTGGCCGCACCCCTTCCACTGGTCCAACTTCGCGGACGTCTTCCACACGCTGCCGCTCGTGCGCTACTTCCTCAACACCCTGCTCGTGGCGGGCGGGTTCACGATCTGCGCGATCGTCTCCAGCGTCCCGGTCGCCTACGCCCTCGCGCGCTTCCGCTTCCGGGGACGCACCACTCTGTTCATCGCCTTCGTCGCGGCGATGATGCTGCCGCCCCAGGTGACCGTGATCCCGCTGTACGTCCTGTACGCGCACCTGCACTGGACGGGCACCCCGCTGCCGCTCATCGTCCCGGCACTCTTCGGCGACGCCTTCAGCATCTTCCTGCTGCGCCAGTTCTTCGTCACCGTGCCGCAGGACTACCTCGACGCGGCACGCGTCGACGGGGCCGGGGAACTGCGGGTCCTGTGGACCGCCTTCCTCCCCATGGTCCGCCCCGCCATCGCCGCCTGCGGGTTGTTCTCGTTCTTCTACTGCTGGAACGACTTCTTCAACCCGATGCTGTACGTCGGCGACCGGCCCGACTGGTGGACCCTGTCCATCGCCCTGTCCCAGTTCCGCACCGTCCACCAGGTGCAGTGGAACCTCGCCATGGCCGCCACCCTGCTCTTCGTGCTGCCGGTGGTCGCCGTCTTCTTCTTCGCCCAGCGGGCGTTCGTCCGCGGCATCGCACTGACCGGAGTGAAGGGCTGACCATGAAGGTAGCTGTCATCGGAGCAGGATCGACGTACACACCGGAGCTGGTCTCGGGCCTCGCCCGGCACCGTCTCCGCATGCCCATCGACGAACTGGTCCTCATGGACCCGGACGGGCCCCGCCTCGACGTCGTCGGCGGACTGGCCGGGCGGATGCTCGCCGCGCAGGGCCTGCCGACGAAACTGCGCCTGACCACGGACCGTTCCGACGCCATCGACGGAGCGGACGCCGTCCTCATCCAGCTCCGCATCGGCGGGCAGGCCGCCCGGCTGAAGGACGAGACCTTCCCGCTCGAATGCGGGTGCATAGGCCAGGAGACGACGGGCGCCGGCGGGGCCGCCAAGGCGCTGCGCACCGTGCCCGTGGTGCTGGACATCGCCGAAGAGGTGCGCCGCAGGGCGGCCCCGGGCGCCTGGATCATCGACTTCACCAACCCGGTCGGCATCGTCACGCGCGCCCTGCTCGACGCCGGGCACCGGGCCATCGGCCTGTGCAACTTCGCGATCGGCGTGCAGCGCTGGGCCGCCGGGCTGCTCGGGGCCGCCCCGGAGCGGGTCGCCGTGGACCCGGTCGGCCTCAACCACTTCTCCTGGGTACGCCGGGTACTGCTCGACGGTCGCGACGTCCTGCCCCGGATGCTCGCCGAGCGGATGCCCGACATCGTCGACCGCTACGAGTTCCCCGCGGACCTGGTCGCCGATCTCGGGGCCATCCCCTCGTACTACCTGCGGTACTACTACTTCCACGACGAGACGGTGGCCGGGCTGCGCACCACGCGGCCCCGCGCAGAAGTGGTCGCCGAGGTCGAACGCACCCTCCTGGACATGTACGCCGATCCCGCCCTGGCCGAGCGCCCCGCGCTGCTCGAAAAGCGCGGCGGCGCCTACTACAGCGAGGCGGCGGCGGCCCTGCTGGCCTCACTCGTCTCCGACGCGGGCGAGACCCACGTGGTCAACGTCCGCAACAACGGCACCGTCCCCGGTCTCGCGGACGAGGACATCATCGAGGTCCCCTGCCGCATCGACGCCTCCGGCGCCACCCCGCTGCCCCAGCCACACGTCCCCGAGGAACTGCTCGGCCCCGTCCAGCACGTCACCGCGTACGAGCGGCTGATCGCCCGGGCCGCCGTCACCGGCGAGGAGCGGACCCTGCGCAACGCGCTGCTGGCCCATCCCCTCATCGGCCAGTACCCCCTGGTCTCGCAACTGGTGCCGCGCCTGCTGGAGACCAGCGCGCCGTACCTGCCGCAGTTCGGCAGGGGGCAGGGCTGAGATGTCCGCACTGCTGCTCGCCGCCGACGTCGGCAACTCCAAGACGCACCTCGCCGTCGCGGACACCACGGGCCGGGTCCTGGGCCTCGCCACCGGGCCCGGCGGCTCCCCCCAGACCCTCGGGGTGAGGGCCGCCCACGACCAACTGCGTTCCCTGGCCAAGGAGATCACCGGCCGGGACTCCGGGTACGAGGGGGCGGTCCTCGCCGTGGCGGGCGTCGACTTCCCCGAGGAGGAGGCGGCGCTCGCCGAGGAGGCGGACGCCCACGGGCTGGCCCGTCATCTCACCGTCTGCAACGACACCTTCGCCCTGCTGCGCACCGGAGGCCGTGGCGACGGGATCGCCGTCGTCGCCGGTGCGGGCATCAACTGCTGCGGCCGGTACGGGGAGCGCACCGCCCGTTTCCACTCGCTGGGGCGGCTCACCGGCGACTGGGGCGGCGGCATCGACCTCGGCGAGGAGGCGTTGGGAACGGCCTGCCGCGCCGAGGACGGTCGCGGCGCCCCGACCTCTTTGGCACGTTCCCTGCCCGCCCACTTCGGCCTGACCCGGCCCCTGGAGCTCGCCGAGGCGGTGCACCGGGGCGAGGTGTCGCACACCCGGCTGGTGCAGCTCGCGCCACTGGTCCTGGCCGCGGCCGACGAGGGCGACGCCGTGGCCCGCACGCTGGTGGACCGGATGGCCGCCGAGGTCGTCGCCTTCGTCACGGCCACGACCGAGCGGCTCGGCTGCGATCTGGACTCCGTACCGCTGGTCCTGGGCGGCGGCCTGCTGCGGGCACGGTGCGCCCGGCTCCGCACCGGAATCTGGGAGGCCCTGCACGCGGCGCACTCCGATCCGCGCATCGTCGTGCCCGACACCCCGCCCGTCGTGGGGGCCCTGGCCCTCGCCCTGGACGAGGCGTCAGCGCGTACGCCGGGGGCCGCGCGCGAGGTGCCACTGGAGCCGCTGGCCGCTCAGGTCGCCGACCTGCTGGGCTGACGGGGCCGCCCCCCGTCAGGGGGCACGTCCCCGGGACGTGCCCCGGCCGCCGCGTGCCCGTGTCACGAACACGCGCGAGGTACGAACACGCGCGAGGTACCTCGTCTCCCTCTGTCTCCCTACGCGAGGGCGGCGGTCAGCTCGACGGGGACGCGGTGCCCCGTTCTGCGCAGGGCCTCGCCGGCCGTCTCCAGGAGCCATACGGCCGCGTCGGCGGTCCACTCGCGGACCCGGCAGCGGTACGCGGCCACGGGCCGGGCCGGTTCCAGGTACGGCCGGTAGCGCACGCCGCCACCGGCCGCGGAGGTGGCGGGCGGGGCGCCGGGCGCGACGGTGACGGCCTCGCCCAGGAGTGTCTGCCACACGGCCCCGACCTCTGCGGCCGTCCCGCCGGATCGCCAGGCGGGCGGTGTCGTCTCCTCACCGGATACGGCGACGGCGCACCGCACGGTCACGGTGGGCGCCGGGGCGGCCAGGGAGAACCAGTCGCGCATGTCCTCCCAGTCGCCGTCCGCCTCGCCCGCCGTGACGTGGAGCGGCAGGTGGGCGCGCAGGGCGGCGAGCCGGAAGTCCCCGGCGCGGTGCAGGGCGTCCGAGGCGGTGCGGGTCATCGGCAGCAGCGGAAGCCGGGCGGACGCGATCCGTCGCGGCAGGTCGGCCCTCATCCACAGGAGTTCCCGCGCCGGGCCCGTCTCGTCCTCGCCCACCGTCCAGTCGGCGCCGCCCTGATCGCACAGGAACCAGCGGTCCGGCACCGGATGGGCGCTCCTGCCGCCACGCATCCGCAGCCCTGCGGGGGCGTACCAGTCATAGGCCTCGGCCCGCGACAGCGCGAGGTTCACCAGCCGCTCCCGCAGTTCCTCGCCGCCGTCGTCGGCGCCGCCCTCGCCGCCGGTCCAGGGGTACGGCCGCAACCGGCCGTAAAGGCCCACGGTCATCCCGCAGTCGACCGCGTCATCCGCGTCCTGCGCCATCTCGTACCTCGCACTTCGGTTCGCGCGTCCTGGGGTGAGCCCTGTCCGCCTGCCGACCGGACGGCAGCGCGCGACAAACGTCCGCCACCGCACTGCCACCGCTGTTCAGCGCACGCGCACCGTCACCACCTCGGAGGCGGCCAGACGGACGGGCTTCTGGTCGTGCTTGCTGGTCAGGCCGTACAGCACCGCGCGGAACCTCAGGTTGCCGCGCCGCGCGGACGTGCCCTGCGCGGTGACCCGCGCATCGCCCTTGGCCGGGGTACTGCACGTCTCCTGGTGCCGGCCCTGACCGAAGCCGTTTTCCTCCAGGCACAGTTGGTGCAGGTTCCCGGCGGTGTCGTCGTCGCCGTGCGCCTTCGTCCTGGTCATGGACTCCCCTTTCCCGGATCTCCCCACACGGCGAGACCCGGCCCTGCCGAAGGCACCCGGCGTGCCTTGCCGATCACCGAGACGGGCCGGCCGTCCCGCTCGTTGCGCCCTGCTGACCACGTTACAGATTCAGGGCATAACACCCGATCCCCTCCGATCTCACCACCGGCGCGCGAAGCGATTCGGGTCAACGGCGGCTCACTGACCTACCCGGCCCGTGAGGAATGCCCGGCAGGCAACGTCCGGTGGACAACGTGGGGAGGACGGGCCCCTGGCCGCAGCGGCCTGTCCGTCCCCGCACTGCAGTCCTAGCGGCAGACAGTCGGGCCGCCGATCAGCTGACATGTGCGGCGATGGTCCGTGCGCACTCCATCGACTCGGCACGCGTGGTGTCCACCTCCAGGTCATAGACCACGCCCCGGTGGACCACATCCGCCTGGGACGCCGCCATTCCGACGACCCGATCACCTCGTGCGACCTCACGGCCTGCGGCAACCGCACTGTCACACCGGACGCCGACCCACAGCACCCGCAGTTCGCCCATAGCCCTCTGCCATCGCTTCTGCGAGTCCGCTCCACCGAGGAAGACCTCATCGATGATCACCCGGGCGCCCTCACGGGCCATCGCGGCAACCCCCTCGATCCATGCCGCTTCCAGCGTCCGGAACTCTGGGCCGACAATCACCTGTCCGTCCGGAGCGAACTCGATCCCCGCATCCGACGCCTGCATGGACGCGGGCATCGCGTCGACCAGTGTGTCGGTCCCGAGGGCCAGCCACGGCTCCGGCAGGACCGCCTGCAGACACCGGGCGATCCCCGACTTCCCCGAGCTGGAACCACCGTTGAGAACGATCACGTCAGTCGTCACCGCGCCACAGTAGAGGCAGCGCAGCAACACTCGAAACGGATTTCCGCGAACGCCGCCCACCTGCCACAGCCTGGTGAACCCTCACGGTCAGAGCACCAGCGACACAGCCTGGTCGGACACCGTCCCGGCCTTCACCGCGTTCACGAAAGTGGACCACCGGACATTCCCGAGCACCAGGGCGGGCCCTTCCGGGCACTTGCCGTCACGTACCGGGACCACGGAAGGGAAGTCGTCGCAGACCTCGACGCACTCGCCGCCGTCGGAGTTGCTGTGACTGCTCTTGCGCCAGCTCACTCCGGGCAGATCAGTGGAAGTCACGGTGCCTCCTCGCGAGTATGCCTGGGCAGACAGCTTCCCAGCCTTCACCGCGTTCACGAAAGAGGGCCAATCGGCAGACCGGGGGGCAGAGATGTTGTCGCCGGTCTCGACGCGCCCGTCGCCACCGTCGGAGTCGCTGTGACCGCCCCGGGACGGACAATGCTCGTCAGGTCCGTGCGCAGACCGGTGCTTCCTCCAGGACGCGCTCAATGAGTTCCCGCGACTCGGCCGGGGGAAGCGCCAGGTCGCGGACCGCGTCATAGGAACGTTGCAGATGTTCGACGGCGTCACTCTCCTCGATCAGGTGGCCTCGATCGGCGTTCTCCGTGTACGCGACGGTACGCCCGTCGGGCAGCCTCAGAAACCACACGTCCGTGCTGACCAGGCCATACATTCCCGCACTGAACGGCAGCACGTGCAACGTGACATCCGGGCGCTCCACCACTTCCATGACGTACTCCAACTGCTCGCGCCAGGAATCCGGATCGCGCAGTGCCGTACGGAGGACGGCCTCGGACAGGATGGTCCGGAACGGCGTTGTGTAGTCGCCGGTGAGCAGTTCCTGGCGCCCCACTCGCGCCTCCACCTGTTGCCGCAACTCCTCCCCCCGAAAGCCGCCCGCAGCCAGAAGCTCCTCCGCGTATCCCGGCGTCTGAAGCAGCCCCGGTAACACGCTGACACCGAAGTGCCACAGGCTCACCGCCTCGGACTCCAAGGACATGTAGCGCCGGTACCGCTCCTGGAATCGCGGCTTGTCGCCGGCCGCCACTTCCCAGAGGGCGAGCAGCAGGCCCCGGGTTCGGTAGAACTGCTCCAGAGCCAGGACCACTTCGGGCCCGCCCAGCGTCTTTCCCCTCTCCATCTTCCCGAACAGGGACCAGTCCCAGCCCAGGCGCTCGCCGAGCTGGCGCAGGCTTACGCCCTTGCCGATACGCAGTCGCCTCAGTTCTTCCGCGAACCGGAGACGCGGTTCCTGACTGTGGTCGCTGATCACGCGCCTGTTCGGCAAGGGGGCTCCCCTCCGTGGCCGGTGTGGAAGTTGGGCCACGCCACGTGGAACCATCCCCGTGTCCACCGCCTTCACGTACTTCCCACCGTGCATTCTCGTAACGCCTGGCGCACGCAGAGTAACGCACCCCCTTGCGCCCGGTGCCCCAATTCACCGACATACGGCGGGAGATCAGCACTCATGCACGGTTCACAGGGCACGGCTCAGGACGGTAAGAAGGACCCGAAGGCGAAGATCCGGGAGGCGATGGACGCCCGCGACGCGCTCGCCGCCGCCCTGACCGAGGCGGGGATCCAGCTGCCCGCCATGGATGTGCGCAAGCCCTACGGCGACGAGAGCCGGTACGCGCTCGTGCAGCTCGGCGTGTGCTCCGCGCCGGTCGCGCACGCCCTCGCCGAGGCCGTCGCCAAGGGCAACGCACGGTGACGGACGGGCGGGACCCCGGGCCGCTGCGCGTCGGGGACACCGTGCGGGACCTCGAACGGGGGCTCATCGGCGTCGTCATGGGCCGGCTCGGGCGGTACGTGTGGCTGCGGCCGCTCGGCGGCGGGCGGGAGTGGGACGTGGCGCCCGACCGGGTCGAGCCGATGAGCGCGGCCGAAGTGCTCAGCGCCCGGGTGGCTTTGGCCAACGCGCGCAGTAGAACGCCTGACCACGGGTGACTTGTCAGGAGCGCGGGGCGCGCCGTTTCCTCACGGAGGAGGCGCCCCCGCCCCTCCCCCGCTCACCAGGTACGCGGGCCCCGTCCCTCGGGCCTCCTCCACCGCGCGCAGGCGGGCGTAGGACGGCGGGCGCATCGCGCGTCGCCACTCGGTGAGGGAGTGCACCTCCCAGGCGTCGTGCTCCTCGGGGTCGAGACGGATCGCCGCGAGCCGGCGCGCGGCGATCCGGCCGCCGTCGAACACGAAGCCGATCTTCGGCATCGGCCAGTCGGCGGTGAGGGCAGGAGGTGAGCTCGGTGCCCCGCCCCGGCACTCTCCCCCGCCCCGCCCTGTGGCAACCCCCACCGTCGCCGCCCTCCCCTTCCGGGCTCCGTACGCGGGAGAATGGACGGCATGTCCGTACCCGTCCCGAACCCCGAGCCCTCCCCCGGGCAGCACGCCGCGCCCGCCGCCGATGCCCCGACCCTCGGGAGTGTGCTGGCCGCCGGGGCCGGGGAGGCCGTCGAGGTGGTGTCCGTGCCGGGTGGGCCGGGGGTGCCGGTGCGCGGGGTGGGGCTGTACGACCCCGGGGAGACCTTCGCGGCCCGCGATCACGTGCTCGTCGCGGTCGGGGTGGACGCCTCCTCGGCGACCGCCGCCGGGGTGCTCCAGGCCGCCGCCCAGGCCGGGGCCGCCGCGCTCGTCGTACGGCGGGGGGCGGCCGGGCCCGCGCAGCGGCTGCTCGACGTGGCGCGGGTCGTGCCGACCGCGCTGCTGACCCGGGCGCCCTGGGTCGAGTGGACGGAGCTGGTGGGGCTGCTGCGCGCCGGTCTCGCGTACGGCGGCGGTCCGGGGGCGGCCGAACCGGCGACCGACGTGCCCCTCGGGGACCTGCCCGCGCTCGCCAACGTCTTCGCGACGCTGGTCGGCGGGGCCGTCACCATCGAGGACCCGGAGTCGCGGGTGCTGGCCTTCTCGCGGTCGGAGAACGGCGCCGACCCGCTGCGGCGGCTCACGATCCTCGGGCAGCAGGTGCCGCGCTGGCGGCTCGCCGAGCTGACCGCGAGCGGGTTCCTGCGCACCCTGTGGACCACCGACGACGTCGTGCACCGGCCCGCCGAGGAGCGGTTCCCCGAGCGGCTGGCCGTCGCCGTGCGCGCCGGTGCGGAGGTGCTCGGCTCGATCTGGGTCGCGGCGGACGGCGCCCCGCTCGGGGACGGCGCCCGGCAGGCGCTGCGCGAGGCGGCCCGTACCGCCGCGCCGCACCTCCTGCACCACCGGCTGCGCAGCCGCACCGGGTCGACGCGGCGCAGGCAGGCCGTGCGCGCGCTGCTCGACGGGACCCCCGACGTGGCCTCGGCCGCCGCGACGCTCGGGCTCACCCCGCGCACCCCGTGCGCCGTGCTCAGCGTCCTGGCCGTGCCGGGCGAGGGTTCCGCCGCCGATCCCGGACGGGCGCTGCACCTCGCGGCGCTCCAGGCGACCGCGCACCACCCGGCGGGCTTCGCGCTGCGCGACGGGGACCGGCTCGACGTCCTGCTTCCGCTGCCCGGTCCCGAGGGCGCGGCGGAGACCGACGGCCCGGGCCGGCACCGCACGGCAGCGCTCCAGGCGCGGCGGCTGGGCGGCGAACTGGCCGGTGCGGTACGCGGCGCCGGGTTCCGCCCGCTCGTCGCCGTCGGCGCCGTACGCGAGGCACTGGACGAGGCCGTCGACTCCTGCCGCGCCGCCCACCTCGTCCTGCGGGTGCTGCGCGAGCGGCACCCGGCGGGCGGAGCGGAGCGGACCGCGGTGGTCGCCGAGGAGGCCGACGTGCGGGCCGCGCTCGACGCGCTGCGGGTCGTGGACGCCGTCTCCACGCTGTCCCCGGCCGTCGACGGGCCCGTACGGGAACTGCTCGCGCACGACGTGGCGCACCGCACGGACCTCGCGGGCACGCTCGCCGCGTACCTCGACCGGTTCGGTGACGTCCCGGCCACCGCGCGGCTGCTGGGCGTGCACCCCAACACCTTGCGCTACCGGCTGCGGCGGCTGTCCGACCTGTTCGGCCTCGACCTCGCCGACCCGGACACCCGGCTGCTCGCCGACCTGGGGCTGCGCGCCGCCGGGCTGCTCCCGCCACGGGCGGCGGGGGCGGCGGCGGGGACGGCGGAGCGCGAGGAGGACTGAGGTCCGCCCGCGCCCCTCCGCTCCGCCGCCCGCCCGCGCCGTCCCTCCGCGCCGGGCCCTGCGTGGGGTGTCAGGGCCCAACTGTCACCAGCCGACCGCGACTTCCAGCCACTGCGGGTCGCCGTGCGAGACGAACGAGGACTGGCCCGCGTAGTCGTCGTACGGGAAGCCGTAGGCCAGGTTGTTGATGGAGTGGTCGTGCCAGAACTTGGCGTAGTAGTTGGCCGGGGCGTCCTTGTAGTACAGCTCCGGCTTCGACCAGTCGCCCTCCGGCAGCCCCGCGACGTGGCGGTTGACCGCGGAGCACTTCCCCGGCTCGTTGGCCAGGATGCCCGCGCAGCCGAAGATGTCGGAGGTGGGGGCGTCGATCCCGGCCGAATTCGCGTAGTCGCTGAGGTAGTTGGCGTACTTCCCGCCCTCCCGGAAGTCCGGGCTGCTGCCCGGGGCGGGGATGCGGGTGTCGTCGTCCGCGAGCGCCTTGAACTCGGCGGGCACCTCGTCCCTGAACTTCTGGAAGGTGGTCGCCCGGTCCTCCTGGAAGGTCTGGTAGTCCTCGCCGACCTGGACGTCGTACCCGTCGTGGGCGTGCAGCCGCATCGCCAGCTTGACGGCGAACGCGTCGACCCGGGTGGTGTTGCCGTTGAAGACGTCGTCCCCGACGGTGAACTCGATGAAGTCGGAGTACTTGCCGTCCGGGGCGCCGAGATGGAAGGTCATCCGGCCCGCGGAGTTCGCGGGCATGTCCAGGTACGGCTGCTCCGCGATCGAGTGCGTCTCGTCGCCGAAGGTCCAGTAGACCTGGTCGTCGGGGTACTGCCCGTTCGTCTTGTTGAGGATCTTCACGGTGAGGACGTTCTTCGCCTCGGGGATGCCGCTGGTGTCTCCCCAGAACGAGTCCGGCGGCTGCTCACCGGCGGCGAGACGGGTCGCGGGGGTGGCCGGAGCGCTCGAAGCGTGGGCCGCGGGCGAGCCCGTGGCCATCGCGCCCGTCACCAGGAGCGCGGCGGCGGCTGCGGCGAGCAGATACGCGGGGCGGCGGCGGTGGAACACGGATGCTGCTGTGGGGGGCATGGGTTCCTCCCTGGCCCGGTCGGGGGGCGGACAGCTGGGGCCGCCGGCCAGGTGGCGGCCCCGTCCGTTCTGCGGAAGCGCACACGAGTCCGCGCAAGCGCGCAGGCAAGTCTGCGGACTCGTGCGCAAGTCCACGCATGAGCACGCGAGTTCACGGAAACGCAGGCGAGCGCCCTCCGGTCGGGTGGGGGTGGGAGCGCTCTCTCGTAGCGTTGTGCGGGCTGCATGTCCTTGTCAAGATGTAGTGACCACACGGGCGTCCGGGCGTGTGGACGCCCCCGCGGCTCCCCCACACCCGGGACCGCCTCTTGTCCGTCCGGACAACGGAACCCGGATCTTCTGGTACGGGCGCACAACACGCCGCCGCACCGGCCCCGCGCCTTGTCCCGCCGCACCACCGGCGGGGGCCCGGCTTCGGCCTGCTCGCCGCAGACGGGGGGCCGCGCGGCCCCGCACAGTGGTCCCACGTACGGCGCGCGGACGACGCCGTCACCCACTGCTGGTCCCACGGGGGACCGACGAGGAGGCACCGGAATGGTTCTCGACTCCACGCCGAGCGGGCAGGATCACGCGCCGGGCGGGCAGGGCTCCGAGGCGCGCGGGCACGCATCCCTCGCCCGCAGGCACGCGGCGATCCGGGCGGCGGCCCGCGCGGGGCTGGTCGGTCCGGCCGCCCCGGTCGCGGGGCTGCTGGACGTCGCGGGCATCCGGGCCGCCGCGCGCGAGCTGCACGCCGCCTTCGACGGGGACGCTCCCGTTCTGCACACCTTCGCGGTCAAGGCGGCCTCGCTCGTGCCCGTCCTTGAGCTGCTGAACGAGGAGGGCGTCGGCTGCGAGGTCGCGAGCCCCGGGGAACTGGAGCTGGCCCGCGCCGCCGGGGTGCCCGCCTCCCGTACCGTCCTCGACTCGCCCGCCAAGACCTTCGAGGAGCTGCGGGACGCGCTCGCGACCGGGGTCGCGGTCAACGCGGACAACGCGCAGGAACTCGCGAGGATCGACGCGCTGGTGAGCGAGCGGGCCGCGGCGGGTCTCGCGCCGGGCGCCCCGCTCGGCATGCGGATCAACCCGCAGGTCGGCACCGGCACGATCGGCGCGATGTCGACGGCGACCGCGACCTCGAAGTTCGGGATCGCGCTGCGCGACGAGGGCGTCGAGGACTGGATCGTCGACTCCTTCCTCGACCGGCCCTGGCTGACCCGGCTGCACACCCACACCGGTTCGCAGGGCGTGGCGCTGGAGCTGATGGCCGAGTCGGTGCGGATCGTGTACGCGCTGGCCGAGCGGATCAACCGGGAGGCGGGGCGTCAGCAGGTCGACACGATCGACATCGGCGGCGGGCTGCCGGTGAACTTCGCGGGCGAGGAGACCGACCCGCCGTTCTCGGCGTACGCGGACCTGCTGCGCGCGACCGTGCCCGGCCTGTTCGACGGGCGGTACACGATCGTCACCGAGTTCGGGCGTTCCCTGCTCGCGAAGCAGGGGTTCGTCGCGGCGCTCGTCGAGTACACGAAGACCTCGGGGGGCCGCCGGATCGCGGTCGGCCACGCGGGCGCGCAGGTCGCGACCCGTACGGTGTTCGCGCCCGAGTCCTGGCCGCTGCGGGTCGCCGCGTTCGGCCCGGACGGCGAGCCGAAGACGGGGCCCGGCCTGGTCCAGGACGTCGCGGGGCCCTGCTGCTTCGCGGGCGACCTGGTGGCGCGCGGGCGCGCGCTGCCCGAGCTGGAGCCCGGGGACCTCGTCGCGCTGTGGGACACCGGCGCGTACTACTTCTCGACGCCCTTCGGCTACAACAGCCTGCCCCGGCCCGCCGTGCACGGCTACTGGACGGACGAGGAGACCGGGCAGGTCCGCTTCGCGCTGGTGCGCCCGGCGCAGAGCCTGGCGGAGGTGCTCGTGGAGAGCGGTTCGCGCCAGCGCGGCGCGCTGACCGGCACCGGAGCGGGCCCGGAACCCAGGGAACCCGGCACCGGAGCGGGCCCGGACCCCCTGGGTGAGGTGCCCGCTCAGCCCGTCCGTCAGCCCATCCGTGTGCATACGGCCGCTACCTCCCGGTAGGCTGCCCCGGGTTTCGGAGTGAGGCATTCCGTTTCCCCCTGTTCCCCCGGTCCCGCCGGCCGCACCCACGGCGGCGGGACCCACCCCCCACCTCCCCCCCCACGGAGTACGACCAGCCCGTCCCCGCACCGCCCCCGCCTCCCCCTCAGGCCGGCCCCGGCGCCCCGTACGGCGCGCGGCCGGTGTGCCCTGCGGCACCTGCGGCGGCGTGTGCCCTCAAGCACCGCAGTACGGAGATTCCCCCATGAAGCACTCAGTCCCCGAGGAAACGGTGGTGCCGGCGGCTCAGTCGTCCACCACCCGCGCCGCAGGGCCGGTGAGCGAGGACGGCTATTCCTCGGGCCTGCGACGGCGGCAGGTCCAGATGATCGCGGTGGGCGGAGCGATCGGCACCGGCCTGTTCCTCGGCGCGGGCGAGCGGCTGAACTCGGCCGGTCCCTCCCTCGTGGTCGTGTTCGCGATCACCGGCCTGTTCGCGTTCTTCATCGCCCGCGCGATGGGTGAGCTGGTCATGCACCGGCCCACCTCGGGCTCCTTCGTGTCGTACTCCCGCGAGCTGCTCGGCGGCGAGAAGGCCGCGTTCCTCGCGGGCTGGATCTACTTCCTGCACTGGGTGTGCAGCGGGATCGCGGAGATCACCGCCGTCGCCGTGTACCTGCACTACTGGAGCGCGCTGCGCGACATCCCGCAGTGGACGCTCGCGCTGTTCGCGCTGCTCGTCGTGCTGGGCGCGAACCTGATCTCGGTGCGCTGGTTCGGCGAGTTCGAGTTCTGGTTCGCGATCATCAAGGTCGCCGCGATCGTCGCGTTCCTCGCGGTCGGCTGCTGGCTGCTGGCCAGCCGCCACCCGGTCGCCGGTCAGGCCGGCGGCCCGCAGCTGATCACCGACCACGGCGGGATGCTGCCGCACGGTTTCCTCGCGGCGGTCGTCATCACGCAGGGCGTCGTGTTCTCGTACGCGGCGATCGAGATGGTCGGCATCACCGCCGGGGAGACGGAGAACCCGCGCGAGGTCATCCCGAAGGCCATCAACTCGGTGTCCTGGCGGATCGTCGTGTTCTACGTGTGCTCGGTGCTGCTGCTGGTCCTGCTGCTGCCGTGGACGGCGTACAGCGGCAGCGAGTCGCCGTTCGTGACGCTGATGGGCAAGGTCGGCATCCCCGGCGCCGACCAGATCATGAACTTCGTGGTGCTGACGGCCGCGCTGTCCTCGTGCAACTCGGGCCTTTACTCGACGGGCCGCACGCTGCGCTCGATGGGTCTGGCGGGTTCGGCGCCGCGCTTCACGACGCGGATGAACAAGCGGCACGTGCCCTTCGGCGGCATCCTGCTGACCGCCTCCTGCTACGTGCTGGGCATCGTGCTCAACTACGTCGTCCCGGACCGCGCCTTCTCGATCGTGCTCAACTTCTCCGCGATCACCATGATCGCGACCTGGGCCATGATCATGCTGTGCCAGCTCGCGCTGCGCCGCCGCGTCAAGGACGGCCGCGCCGTCAGCGGCGGCTTCCGGCTGCCGGGCGCGCCCTTCACCTCGTACCTGACGCTCGCCTTCCTGCTGCTCGTCGTGGTGCTCATGGCCTGCGACGGGGACATCGGTACGTGGACGGTGTCCTGCGTCCCGCTCATCGCGCTCGGGCTGTGGGGCGGCTGGTACCTCGTACGCGGCCGGGTCGCGGCGGTGGCCGAGGAGCGGCGGATCGCGGCCGCCTCCGGTGCGGCCCCGCTCGGCGGGGTGCCGAGGCAGCGCGGCGGCGCCGAGGACTGAGCACGCGGCCGGTCCGCGCGGGGTTCAGGGACGTTCGGCCAGCGCCTCCCGCGCGGCCCGCAGGAAGCGCTCCTCGCGTTCGGGGTACGCGCGCAGCCCCTCCCTGTCGTCCAGGCTCTGGGCGAGGGCGCGGGCGAGGCGGTGCACCTCGGGCGGCCCTTCGAGGGACACGGCGGCGAGGGCGCGGCGCAGTTCCGGCCCGTCGGCCGGGGAGCCCGCGCCCGTGCGGGCGGCCGTGTGCACGCTCTCGACGGCCGTCACGAACCGGACGTAGGTCTCGCGCCGGTTGCCGAGGAGGCGGGCCGCGCGCTGCTCGTCGAGGGTGGCCCGCACGGTGTCGAGCAGCGCGTCGGCCTGCCGGTCCCCGGCGTGCCGGGCCGCCTCGGCCTGCCGGTCGCCCGCGCCGCGCGTGTACCAGCCGGTGACGACGCTGCCGAGGAGCGCGGCGCCCGCCGCGATCAGTGCGATTCCCCATTCACCCATGGCCGCATTGTGGCCGGGGGCGCCCCCGCCCGTCCGCCGGTCGCGCACATCCCGCCCCGCGCGGTGCCACGGGTACGATTCCGGCATGCCGCAGGACGAGGACGCCACCCCGCGCGGCACGCGCCTTCCCGCGTGCGACGCGCACGGGGCGCACGACGTCCACGAGCCGGACGACGTCCACGAGGCGTACGGCGCGTACGGCGACCGCGCGCTCCCGTACCCGTGGCGGGAGGACCGGCCCGAGGGCGTGAAGTCGGTGCTGTTCGCCGTGCGTTCGGCGGCGGCCCTGCACCGTCTCCTCGACACGCTGCCGGTCTTCGCGGGGGACAGCCGGGTGCGGCGCTTCTTCACCCTGGTGCCCGGCTCCGACTTCGACATCGAGGCGCTCTCCGCGCTCGAACAGCTCCACGCGCGCACCGTGCCGTGGTCCGAGGCCGTCCGGGGCGCCTTCGACCTGGTGCTCGCCGCGAGCCCCAAGGGCGGTCTGGCCCGGCTGAACGGCCCGCTCGTGCTGCTGCCGCACGGGGCGGGCTTCGGGAAGACGGTGCGCGGGGAGGGCTCGGAGCAGACGGCCTCCGGTCTCGACCCGGTCTTCCTGCTGCACGAGGGGCAGCCGCTCGCCGCCTTCCACGCGCTGGCCCACCCCGAGCAGATCGACCGGCTCGCCGCCGTCTCGGGCCGCGCCGCGCACCGCGCCGGGGTCGTCGGCGATCCCACCCTCGACCGCATCCTCGCCTCCGCCGGTCACCGCGAGCGGTTCCGCGCGGCGCTCGGCACGGGGGCGCGCCGGCTCGTCGTCCTCAGTTCGACGTGGGGCCCCGAGTCGCTGCTGCGGCGCCGCCCCCGGCTCGCGGCGGAACTCGTCGCACGCCTGCCGCGGGACGAGTACCAGCTCGCCCTGCTCGTGCACCCCAACGAGTACAGCCGGCTCGGCGGTTTCGAACTCGCCGAACGGCTCGCGCCCGCCCTCGCCGCCGGGCTCGTCCTGGCCCGGCCCTACGAGGAGTGGGCGGCGGTCCTGCTGGCCGCCGACCTCGTGGTGTGCGACCACGGTTCGGCCGCGCTGTACGCGGCGGCCCTGGACCGTCCGCTGCTGTCCGCGCACGACGGCGGCAGCGAACTGCTCGCGGGCTCCCCGATGGCCCGGCTGCTCGCCTCGGTCCCCCGGCTGGAGGGCGCGCACAGCATCTCCTCGGCGCTGCGCGAGCACCGCGCGGGCGACGGGAGGGCGCTCGCCGCCCCCGCCTTCGCCGAACGCGGCCGGGCCCTGGAACTGCTCCGGGACGAGCTGTACAAACAGCTCGGTCTCGTCCCGCCGCCCGAACCCGTCGAACCGCGCCCCCTGCCCGCCCCCGCCGCGCCGGGACCCGCGCCCGCCGCCTTCGCGGTCCGCGTCGAGCCGTACGGCGCGGACGGGGCGCGGGGGACGGACGGCGGCGCGCTGCCCGGCGTACGCGTCGAGCGGTACCCGGTGCGCACCGAGGTCCCCGTGCACTTCCTCGGCGCCGAGCACGGCTCGGCGAACGAGCGGCACGCGCAGAGCGCCGGACTGCTGATGCGGCGGCCGGGCGCCGGGGAGCCCGCCGGTACGCAGGCGACCTGGACCGCCGAGGGCTGGACGGAGCGGCTGCTCCGCGAGTACCCGGGCTGTATGACGGCGGCCGTCGTCGTGTCCGGCGCGCTGTGTCTCGTCCGGCGGCGCGGCGGCCCCCTGCTGCGCGCCGAGTTCGCACGGGGCAGGCACGGCACCCGCGTCGTGCGCGCCGATCCGGCCGCCGTGCTGTGCGCGGTGCACGCGCGGCTCGCCGAGCGGCCCGGTCTGACGGCCGACCGCTTCGACTGCGTTCTGGGCGAATGGGCCTACGAGGTCCGCCTCTCCCCGGCCACCACCGAGGACGCGCGGCGCCCGGCCTGAGCCGGGGAGCCGGGAGCCGGAAGCCGGGTGGGGACGGGGACGGTCCCGCCGCACCGCCGCCCGGATCAGCCCGCCGCCGTGTCCTCCTCGGGAAGCAGTCCGCCGTTGCTGCGGCGCAGGTCGCGGGCGCGCTCACGGTAGGAGGCGGCCCGCCCCGGCTCCCCCGACTCCTCGGCCAGCGCGGCGAGGGCGAGCAGGGCCTCCTCCTGTTCACGACCCGCGTTGCGCAGCCCCGCGTTGGCCAGCGCCTCGCTGTAGAGGCGTTCGGCCTCGGCGCGGTGCCCGAGGCCGCGTTCGGCGCCCGCGAGCGCGAAGGCCGTCCGGCCGGTGAGCCGCAGCCGGTTGTCCTCCCGCATCCACGCGTGCGCCCGGGTCAGGCGTGCGGCGGCGCCCGCGTGGTCGCCGAGGTGCAGCAGGGCCTCGCCCTCCCGGTAGGTCTGGAGGTGGACGCCGTAGTCGTTCGGGATGGTGGCGTGCAGGAGCCGGGCCTCCTCGAACCTGCCGAACGCGGACCGCCACTGCCGGGCCCGTTCCTCCTCGCGGCCCTGGGCGGCGGCGGCCCTGCCGAGGGCGCCGTGCCACATGCCGCGCGCCTCGCGCACGGAGGCGAGCAGTTTGCGGTCCTCGCCCTCGGCGTCCGGGCCCGCCGCTTCGAGTGCGCCCACCGCGCCCTCGGCCCGGCCGAGTTCGGTGTCGGCCGCCGCGAACTCGCCCTGCTCCCAGTGGATGCGGGCCGCCATGGACAGCAGCCGGGCGAGGGCCCGTACGTCGCCGCTGCGCAGCGCGGCGGCGGCCCCGGTGGCGAAGGCGGACAGGGTCTCGACGGGGCTGGGGCGGTCGAAGTGGAAGGTCCACAGCGGCTCGCACAGCGCCCAGCACTCGGCGTCCAGGCCGTGCGCGTACGCCGTCTCGACGGTGCGGTACAGGACGGGGGCCTCCGCCCAGAACCAGTCGGACACCGAGGTCCTGACCTCCTCGCCCGTCCCGGCGGCGGCGGCCTTCTCGAAGTCGAGGTCGGGCACCCCGGGCAGGGCGGGCGTGGCGGGGGCGCGGGTGAGGGTCCGCCCCGCGAACAGCAGGCGGGCGTGCTGGGCCTGGCGCAGCAGCCAGCGCGTCAGCCGGGCCCGGGCGGCGTCCCGGTCGTCGGCGGCGCCCTCCCGGTCGGCCCAGCGTTCGGCGTGCGCGCGCAGCACCTCGTCGAGGCGCACCCGGGTCCCGGTGAGGGTCACGAGCCGGGCGGCGACCGGTTCCTGCGGCTCGTCCAGCGGGGTGACCAGGCCCTTCTCGGCGAGTTCGTCGAGTGCCTCACCGCCCGCCCAGGGGCCGCGGCCGAGCAGCGCCGTGCACGCGGCGGCGGAGACCGAGGGTCCCGGGGCCAGCGGCAGCAGGCGGTACAGGAGGGCCGCGTCGGGGCCGAGTTCGGCGTAGGACTCGTCGTGCAGGCGGGTGAGCACGTCGAGGTCTCCGTCCTTCAGGGCGGCCCGGAAGTCGGGCAGCAGGCGGGACAGCGGCCGGTTGCGGTGGCGCCGCAGCCGCTTGGCGAGGTCGTGGACGAGGGCGGGCCGCCCCGAGCACACGGTCAGCAGCCGGGCCAGCTCCTCGGGTTCGTGGGCGAGGCGTTCGTCGGCGCTCAGCAGTTCCAGCAGCCGGCTCGCCTCGTGGTCCGGGAGCGGCGGCAGCGGCATGGTCAGCGCCGTGCCGTCCATGAAGTCGTACAACGGGGCGCGGCTGGTGACGATGACGAGGCAGCCGCCGGTGGGCGGCAGCAGGGGTCTGACCTCGGCGGCCGTGCGGGCGTTGTCGACGACCAGGACGAAGCGTTTGTCCCTGGTCTGCTGCCAGTACTGCCCCTCGCGGCCCGCGAGCGACAGTTCGACCCACTCGCCCGCGCTCACCCCGAGGGAGCGCAGCAGGTGGGCGAGCACGTCCTGCGAGGCGACGCTCCCCTCCCGGCGCAGGTCGTCCAGGTCGATGCGCAGCGCCCCGTCCGGATAGCGGCCGGAGGCGCACGCGGTACGGGCCAGGGTGTTGGCGAGTTCGGTGCGGCCGATGCCCCAGGGCCCGGTGAGCGCGAGGCACAGCGGGGCGAAGGGCTTGGCCCACTGGGTCACCGCGAGCCGGGCCTGCGTCGTCTGTTTCTCGCGGTCCACGAAGTGCGCCGGCGCGGCGGGAATGCGGTAGATCACGGGCCCTGGCTCCCTGGTCGGCGGCAGCTTGGTGACGTCGTACCAACCCTAGACACCGCGCGGCGCGCGGTGTACCCGCGGGACGCGGCACGCCGAAGCACACGGGGGCGCATCGGCCCGTTCCGCTCCCCGCGCGGCCCGGCGCGGCATACGCTGGCCGCCGGGCGGCATCCCTGGCCGCCACGAGGCGAGGGGGACCGGTGGAGGAGCGGCTGGACACGGGAACGCGGAACTCCCTGGCCGGGCGGGCCGTCGTGAACGGGAACGTGTTCCAGGCCGACCGCATCGCGATCGAGCGCTTCGAGGTCCTGCCGGCCGCCGCCCCGCCCCCGCCCGTCCCGTGGGGCTGCCCGGCGCCGCTGCCCGGCTTCGAGAACCGGGTGAGTGAACTGGCCCGGCTGGAAGGGCTGTTCCCCGGTCGCGGGCACATCGCCCTGTCGGGGCCCGGCGGGGTCGGCAAGACCCAGTTGCTCGCCCGGTTCGCCGACCTGCACGCCGAGTCCTTCCCGGACGGCATCCTCTACGCGGACCTGGACGCGGACCGCCGCGACGGCGCCGCGAACGTGGGCGCGGTCCTCGGGGACTTCCTCGGGGAGCTGGGGGTGCCGGGCGAGCAGGTGCCCGCCTCGGACGCGGCGCGCGCGGCCCGGTTGCGGTCGCTGATGCGGCAGCGGCGCCCCGTCGTCTTCCTGGACAACGTGCGGCACGCCCCGGAGGCGCGGCCCTTCCTCGAACTGGGCACCCAGGTCTTCGTCATCAGCCGCCGCGAACTGCGGGCGCTGCGGCTGGACGGGGCGGACCTGATCACCGTCGACCCGCTGGACGAACGGGCGGGCACGGCCCTGCTGCGCCGGTGGGACGAGCGGGCCGACGAGGACACCGCGCGGCGGCTGGTGCGGCTGTGCGGCGGACTGCCGCTCGCGCTGCGGCTGGTGGCGCAACGCCTGCTGGACGCGGATCACCGTCCCCTGGAGGACCTGGTGGCGGAACTGGAGGGCGCCGAGGCGGGCGCGGACGCCGTACTGGACCGGGTGGTCGCCGAGTTCGCCCCCGCGACCGCCGATCTGTACCTGCGGCTCGGCTGTTCCCCGTGCGAGGCGTTCACCGGTGCGACGGCCACCGCGAGCGGCGCCCCGAACGCGGCGCCGGGCCTGCGGGACCTGCTCGTGGGGCATCTCGCGACGGCGGTGGCCCCGGCGACGCGCGGGAACGGCACGGACGGCACGGCGGCCGGGGACCCGGACGGCCCCCGGTACCGCCTGCACGACGTGGTGCGCGCGCACGCGCGGGCCTGGGCCCGGGGACGGGCCGGGGCCGGTCTGCGCGCCGAAGTCGACGACGGCCTGCTGGACTTCTACGTGGAGCGCGCGGCGCACGCCGACCGGATGGTGCTCGGCGCCCGCCGCCTGCGCCTCCAGCCGCCGCCCGCCGGTCCGCAGCCCTTCACCGGCGCGGCCCAGGCCCTCGCGTGGCTCGACGCCGAGCGGGCCAACCTGCTCGCCGTGGTGCGCGAGGCGGCGGCCCGCGACCGGTACGAGCAGGTGTGGTGGCTGTGCGAGTCGCTGTGGGCGCTCTACCACAGCCTCAAGCACTACGGCGACTGGATCGAGGCGCACCGGCTCGGCGTGGTGGCCGCGCAGCACCTCGCACGCCCCGACGTCGAGGTGCGGATGCGCAATCAGCTCTCCCGCGCCCACCTGGACCTGGGCGAGTTCGAGGAGGCGCGGGCGGAGCTGGAGCGGGCCGAACAGGTCCTGCCCCTGGTCGGGGACCGTCAGGTGCGGGGCGTCGTGTGGGAGTCGCAGGCGCTGCTGCACGGGGCGCAGGGGCGTCACGCGGAGGCGGTGGAGCTGCTGCGCCGCGCGCTGGCCGCCAACGAGGGCGATCCGCGCGGCGAACTCGTGCAGCGCAACCAGCTCGCGGCGGCCCTGACCCGGGCCGGGCGGCCCACGGAGGCCCTGGAGACGCTGGCGGGCGCGGCGCTCGCCGCCCAGGCGCAGGGCGAGCGGGCGCTGCTGATGCGGCTGCGGCTGACCGAGGCCGCCGCGTACCGCGCGCTCGGCGAGGTGGAGTCGGCGCTCACGTACGCGCTGGAGGCCAAGGAGCTGGCCTCGGAGCTGGAACAGCGGGCCAAACTCGACCAGATCCTCCGCTTCCTCGCCGAACTCGCCGCTCTCGCCGAGGAGACGGCCGATCCGGACCTGCTCGCCAGGTGCCGCGCCGCGCTGGACCCGGTGCGCGGCCCGTCCGCCGACGGCGAGGTGGGCGGGGCCGGTGGGCAGGGCAGCGCGTCCGGTGGGGAAGGCAGCGGGGCCGGTGGGCAAGGCAGCCGGGCCGGCGGCTCCGGCACGCCCGGGGGGCCCGCGTGACCGCCCCCGGCGCGGCCCGCCGGGGGCTTACGGGCGGTGACCCGCGCGTGCGGGCGCCCTCCGCGCGTCCGGGCTGAGTACGATTCCACGCGCCCCTGTCCGCCGCCCTCCGGGGCCCGATCGTCCGTCCGGGATTCCTGCCTCATGGCCCTGGCCTCCTCCCTCTTCCGCGGTGCGCGGCGCGCCGCCTCGCCGCGCTGGCACACCTGGTCCCCGCCGCGCGCGCGGGTCCTGGGGATCGCGCGGACCCTGACCTCGGCGACCCGGCTCATGGACGTCCTGACGCTGCTGGACCCGGCGGACGGCATCGAGGTGTCCTGCACGGTCAACCCCGGCTCGGTCTTCGCCGACGGGCTGCCCGCGTACTTCGCCGAGCTGGGGGTGCCGGTCGTGCCGTGGGAGGAGGCGGTGCGCCGCCGCTGGGACCTCGCGCTGGCCTGCGCCGTGCACCCCTCGATGCGCAGGGTGCGGGGGCCGCTCATGGTGCTGCCGCACGGCGCGGGCTACAACCGGCTGGTGCGCGAGAGCACGGGTGACGGGGCCTCGCCCGCCGGGCTGTCCAGGCGTGAACTGACGCACCGGGGCCAGGTGGTCCCGGCAGCCATCGGGGTCTCGCACGAGGAGCAGCTGCGGCGACTGGCCGGCTCCTGCCCGCCCGCCGCGGGGCGGGCCCTCGTGGTCGGCGACTGGTGCTTCGACCGGGTCCGGGCGAGCCTCCCGCTGCGCGACGTCTTCCGGGAGCGGCTCGGTGTCGGCTCGCGCCGGCTGGTCGTCCTGCACTCGACGTGGGGCGAGCACTCGCTGCTGGGCCGCTGCCCGGAACTGCCCCGGCGGCTGCTGTCCGCGCTGCCCGTGGACGAGTACGCGGTGGCCGCCGTGCTGCACCCCAACGTGTGGGCGCGGGCGGGCAGGTACGCCGTGTTCCGGCGCCTGGCCGAGGAGGTGGACGCGGGCCTGACGCTGATTCCGCCGGACGAGGGCTGGCGGGCCACGATCATCGCCGGGGACGTCGTGGTGGGCGACCACGGCAGTACGAGTTTCTACGGCTCCGCGCTGGACCGTGTGACGCTGCTCGCGGCGACCGGCGCCGAGGAACTCGACCCCCGGTCACCGGCCTTCGCGTTCGGCGGGGCGGCGCCCCGGCTCGATCCGGACGCGGACCCGCTCGCGCAGATCACGGCGGCCTTCGACCGTTTCGAGACGGGCGGCCGGGAAGCGGACGCCCGGACGGCGGAGGGCCCGGCCGTCCCGGGGCCGGCGGGGGGCCCCGGCGATCCGCGGACGGCCCTGCGCGCGGTGGCCGCCTCGCAGCTCGGCGCGCCGGGCGAGGCGGGGACGCTGCTGCGGCGCCGCATGTACGCCTTCCTCGCGCCGTGCGGGCTCCCGGCCCCCGCCGCGCCGCCCGAGCCGCGTCCGGTCCCGCCGCCCCCCGAGCTCCCGCGCCGGGAGCCGGTGGCGTACGCGGTGACGGGCGCGGTCCTGCCCGGGGGCGCGGTGACGGTGCGCAGGTTCCCGGCGTTCGGCGACTGGCAGGACGCGGAGGACGGCTTCTTCGCGGTGACCGACCTGGACCGGCACACCCTGCGCCCGAACAGCTGGGAGGTCATGGCGCGGACCGTGCTGGAGGGCGAGCTGTCGCCCGTGGCCTGGCTCGCCGCGAAGGCCCTCGCACACCCGCACCTGAACGTCCTGGTGTCCCGTCTGGACCGCGACCGCTGTCTGGTACGGCTGCGGGGCGGCCGGCTCCTGGAGGCCCGGGCGGTACGCCACTGGGGCGAGCCGGTGCCCGCACTCGACCCGGTCCTGCTCGGCTCGGCGGTCAACCTGGCCTGGATGTACGACACTTCACGGGACGTCGAACCGGACCCGACCGCCCGGCTGCTCGCCGAGGGGCTGCGGGTGCGGTGCGCGGGCCCGGAGGACGGCGCCGGTCCCGGCCCCGGCCCCCGCCTGACCGTCGAGTTCACTGCCCCGCCGCAGGAGAGCCCGGACGAGAACCCGCGCTGAGCCGGCCCTGGGCCCCCGCGCCCGGCGGCGCCCGCCCGGCCCCCTGCGGCGTGCCGACCCGGCGGGCGGATGCCAGGCTGAGGGCGTCGTGCGGCGGCGGGCCCGCACGGGCCGCGGGCGCCTCGCTCCGAGTCGTCGGGAAGAGTGGGTGGGTCGTATGGACAGGTCCGGGCTGATCGAGGCGGTCGCGCGCGGGACGGCGGGCGAGGGCGCGCCCTCGCCCGGGCAGATCGGCGCCGTCGTCGACGCCCTGTTCGGCACGGTCGAGCGGTCCGGTGCGATCGCCCAGGCGCTGAAGGCGGGCCACACGGTGACCCTCGTCGGGTTCGGCGCCTTCGCGTCCGAGGACGGCGCGGCGGCCCTGCGGCCGGGCCGGGCGCTGGAGGAGTTCCTGCACGACGAGGTCGGCTGAGGCGAACGGCCCGCGCGGGCTCAGGGTTTGCGCGCCACCCCCGCGTAGCAGGCCGCCTCCTTGGCGCTGACCTCACCGAAGGACGAGAAGCTGTCGCCCTGCTCCGGGCGCCACTCGTGGCTCGGCACCAGCCCGGGGTCGAGGAGGTCCCAGCCGTCGAAGAGAGCGGTGATCTCCTCGCGGCTGCGGGCCTTCCCGGGGGTGCCGGAGGCGGCGTACGCCTCGGTGAGCCGGGCGATGCCCTCAGGGTCGAACTCGGGGGTGACATGGCTGATCGCGAGCGTACTGCCGGGCGCGAGCGCCGACTTGAGGTGCTCGACCAGCGCGTACGCCTCCTTGTCCTCGGGCACGAAGTGCAGCAGCGCGTTGAGGCTCAGCGCGACGGGCCGCCCCAGGTCGAGCGTGGCGAGCAGTCCGGGGTCGGCGAGCAGCCCGGCCGGGTCGGTGGCCTCCGCCTGCACGTAGGCGGTGCGGCCCTGCGGGGTGCTGTGCAGCAGGGCGCGCGCGTGGGCCAGCACGATCGGGTCGTTGTCGCTGTAGACGACGCGGGCGGCGGGCCGTTCGGCCTGGGCGACCTCGTGCAGGTTCGGGGAGGTCGGGATGCCGGTGCCGATGTCGAGGAACTGTTCCATCCCCGAACGGGCGAGCAGGCGCACCGAGCGGTGCATGAAGCTGCGGTTGATCCTGGCGGTCGCGAGAATCGAGGGAAAGGCGGACATCGCGCGGCCCGCGCCCTCCCGGTCGGCCGGGAAGTTGGTCGTCCCGCCGAGGTAGTAGTCGTACATCCGGGCGGAGTGCGCCCGGTCCAGTTCGAGGTCGACCGCGTAGTTCTCCGGCAATTGTGCCCCCTCCTTCACCCGTACGGCCTAAGCTGGTCGCCCTCAGTCTGCCCGTCCGCACGGGCGGTCACCACCTCTGCGTGTGAGGGAAGTTGGCGGAACCGGACAGGATGTCGAGGGGTGGTACCGGCAGGCCGGTACTTCCCTCGGAGGCCGGACCGCGAGAGAAATACGGGTACCCGAGGCAACTGAATGAGCCGAGATCCTCGCCCCACCCCCGGCGAGGCCCCGCAGGCGAACGGAGCGTCACGCCGGTGAACTGTGAACAGCCCACGGGCCGGCCCGTGAGGGGCGGGCCCCAGGCGGCCGACGCCGCCCTGGCCGGTCCCGTCCTGCCCGGGCCCGCCGTGGCCGCTCCCGGCCCGGTCCCACCCGCTCGCGGTGGCGGCCAGGCGGTCAAGGACCGCGCCCGCGTCCTGGACGAACTGCGGGCCCTGCTGGAGCCGCGCCGCCCCGACCTGACCTTCGACGCCTTCGCCGACTCGCATCTGTCGCTGTGGCTGCGGTACGCGCACACGCAGGTCGGCGAGGCGGACGCGGACCACGTGGTGCGCTCGGTCTGCGCGCGGCTGCGGGCGAACTGGACGCATGTCCTCGGCCAGGATTCGGTGTCCCGCTACGCCTGGCGGGTGCTGAAGGCCGAGATCCACGCCTGGCTCGAACTGCACGAGCGGGAACCGGCGTTCGTGCACACCTCGGCCTTCCTGAGCGCCGTCGACGGGCTCGTGCGCGAGGAGTGGCAGGAGCCCTTCGACGCCCTGGAGGACGCGCTCGGCCTGTACCGGGTGATCGCGCGGCTCCCGGAGCGCCAGTACGACCTGGTGGTCCTGCTGTACGTGCTGCGGGCCCCGGTCGAGGACGTCGCCGACTATCTGGGCGCGGAGGTGGCGACGGTGCGCATCCAGGCCCGGCGGGCCCGGCGCCGTATCGCCACCGACCTGGGCATGCCCGCGCGCGACGACCGGGACACCGGGCCCGGACGTCCGCACGCGGAGGGCGGGGCGGGGCGATGAGCGGGCTGCGGGGCCGCGCGGAGGTGGACGAACTGCTCGCGGGCGCCGAGGTGTTGCACGGGGCGTACCCGGCGGCCGAGGCCCGGCGCAGGCTGAGCGGCGCACCGGTGCCGCCGCCCCCGCCCGCCTCGGCCGTCCGCCCGGCCCCCGACCTGTACCCCTCGGCGCACGAGCAGGCCGCGCACGATCTGGATCTCGCGGTGGCGCTGGTCGTGGACGCGCCCGCGGCGGCGCCGAGTCTGGGCCGGCTGCTGGACACGGAGGGCGGCGACCCGCACGGCGCCCTGGTCTTCGGTGCGCTGCTGCATCTGACGCGGGCGGGGGACGCGGCGGCCTACTGGTGGCGATTCGCGGCGGAGGGCGGGAGCCGTACGGCCGCGTTCTGCCTGGCCCTGCTGCACCGCTCGCGCGCCGAGTTCCGGGACGCCGAGCAGTGGCGCGAGCGCTCCCGGCGGACGGCGCCCCCGGCCCCGGGCTCGCGCCGGCCCGCGGTGGCGGGCCGGGGCGCGCCGCCCGGACTGTCGGAGGAGGTGCGCAACCGGCTGCTCGCCCAGTGCAGGGAGCGGCGCCATCCCTCGCTGCCGGCCGCCCTGGAGAGCGTCGTCAACCGGCTGCCGACCGCCCCGGCCGACGAGGAGTACGGGGTGGTGCCGCGCCCCGACGCGTCCCTGAACCGGCTGCTCACCTCTCCGGGTCCCGCTTCGGCCACCCCCTCCGCCCCTTCCACCCCTTCGTGCCCCTGAGGGGCGGGCCGCCCCGCAGCAGGGGCGCGCGCCGCGTTGCTGCCGATGAGGCCCGCCTGGTGCGGAGTTGACGCGTCCGGTGGTGTCGGTCCGGGCCCGTCGCGCCGTGGCCGGAACCTGTGCGATCCGCGCGGCCGGTGCTCGTGGCGGGCACCCCCGGCCCCTTACACTCCGCGCATGGCAGGTAACCAGAACGGACCGGGGCGGCGGCACGCCGTCGTCATCGGGGGCGGTATGGCGGGGATGCTCGCGGCCCGGGTGCTCAGCCGGCACGCGGACCGGGTGACCCTGGTGGAGCGCGACCACTGGCCGAGCGTCCCGGCGCCCCGCCCCGGCCTCCCGCAGTCCCGGCACGTGCACGTGCTCCTGCCCAGCGGCAGGCGGGCGGTCGAGGAGCTGCTGCCCGGCACGATCGCGCTGCTGCGGGAGCGGGGCGCCCACCTCGTCGGCATGCCGCAGGACATGGTGCAGTGGCAGTCGGGCCGCTGGTACCGGCGATTCCCGGCCAGTACCCACCTGTTCGCCTGTACCCGCACGCTGCTGGACGCGACCGTGCGGGAACAGGTCGGCGCGGCGGGCGGCGTGGACGTGCTCGAAGGCACCCAGGTCGTCGGCCTCCTCGGGGACGCGCGCCGGGTCACCGGGGTCCGGCTGCGCGCCCGGGGCACGGCGGACGCCCCCGTCCGCGAACTGGCCGCCGACCTCGTCGTGGACGCCTCCGGCCGGTCCTCCCCGGCCCCGGACTGGCTCGCCGAACTGGGCGCCGACCGCCCGCGCGAGGAGTCCATCGACACCGGACTCGCCTATGCGAGCCGTGTGTTCCGGATCCCGGAGGGTCAGCCCGATCCGTCCTACGACTGTCTCTACGTACTGCCGGACGCGCGGCAGCCGCTGACGGGCGTGGTGCTGCGCGTCGAGGACGGCCGCTGGTTCGCGAGCCTCGCCGGGCCGCGCGGCAGCCGTCCCCCGACGGACGAGGCGGGGCTCCTCAACTTCGCGTCCCGCTACCCGCACCCGCATCTGCGCGACTGGATCAGCAGGGCGGTGCCCGACTCCCCCGTCCACGGGGCGCGCCGCACCGCGAACGTCCGCCGCCACTACGCCGAGGGCGGCACCCCGGCGGGTTTCCTCGCCATGGGGGACGCGCTGTGCACCTTCAACCCGATCTACGGTCAGGGCATGGCGGTCGCCGCGCTCGGCGCCCTCGCGCTGCGCGACGCGCTCGCGGACCCCTCCCGGGTGCCGAGCACCCGCAGGGTCCAGCGCGCCCTGGCGGCGGTCGCGGGCCCGGCGTGGGACATCTCGGCGGGCGCGGACCGCGCGGTGCCCGGTGCCGAACTGTCGGGCACCCGGCAGGGCCCGCTGGACGCGCTCACCGGCCGCTATCTCGCCCGTATCCAGCAGCGCGTGCCCGGTGACCGCGCCCTCGGCGACGCCTACCGCAGGGTGCTGACGCTCCAGGCCCCGCCCGCGTACTTCTTCCACCCGCGCGTCGCGGTCCGCGCCCTGCGGCCCTCCATCGGACCGACCCCGGCCGAACCGCCGTTCACGGGGCCGGAGTAGCGGCGGGAGCGGGGGTGGGGGGCGAGACCCCCCACCCCTGGGCTCAGGACACGATGTCCTTGCGCGCGAACCCCCGTACCGCGAAGGCGAGGAGTACGAGCGTGTAGGCCACGGAGACCGAGGCGCCCTTCGCCATGCCGTCCCAGGACAGGTCCGGCTGGAGGGCGTCGACCCACGCGAACTGCCAGTGCGCGGGCAGGAACTCGCGCCAGTGGCCGAGGGCGGTGACGGCGTCCAGGACGTTGCCGATGATGGTCAGCCCGACCGCTCCGCCCACCGCGCCGAGCGCCGCGTCCGTCCGGGTGGACAGCCAGAACGCGAGGCCGGCGGTGACCAGTTGGGAGACGAAGAGGTATGCGACGGCGATCCCGAGCCGCCCCACGGCGGCCGAGCCGGTCAGCGCGCCCCCGGTCGGCAGCTCCAGCGGCCCCCAGCCGTACAGGAGCCCGCCCAGCACCAGGCCCACGAGCGGCAGCAGCACGATCGCGGCGAGGCTGAAGGTCAGCGCGACCACGAGTTTGCTGAGCAGCAGCCGGGCCCGGGGCATGGGGGCGGCGAGCAGGTAGCGCAGGGAGGACCAGCCGGCCTCCGAGGCGACCGTGTCCCCGCAGAACAGGGCGACGGGCACGACGAGCAGGAACCCGGCGGACACGAACAGGCACACGGCGGCGAAGTTCGCCCCGGAGCTGGTCGCCGTGTCCATCAGGTTGATGCGGGTCGAGCCGCTCTCCCCGCCGCCGGGGGTGCCGCCGACCGCGAAGGCGACGGCCAGCACGAAGGGCAGCAGCAGGAGCACCGCCGCGACCACGTAGGTCCGCCGTCTCTTCACCTGCCGTCGCGCCTCGACGCGCAGCGGCAGCGTGTGCCGTGCCCGGTAGCCGGGTGCGGCGGCGGGCGCGGGGGCGGGAGAGGCGCCGCCGCCGGGTGCCGCGCCTCCTGGCAGCTCGGTGACCTCACTCATGCCCGTGCTCCGATCAGATGCATGAAGGCGTCCTCCAGGCGCCGGTGCGGCCCCACCGAGGCCACCGGCACGTCGAGCCGTACGAGTTCGGGGACGAGGGCGGCGGCGCTCGTCCCGGCGAGCGTGACGAGCAGTCCGCCCTCGGCGCGGGCCACGGAGGCGACGCCGGGGACGGCCGCGACCTTCTCCACCAGCGCGTCCGGGATCTCCCCGGCCAGGCCCACGAACAGCGTGTCCCCGGAGCCGGTGATCTCCTCGACGGGCCCGGCCTGGACCAGTCGGCCCCGGTCCATGACCACGAGGTGCGTGCAGGACTGCTCGACCTCGGACAGCAGGTGGCTGGAGACGATCACGGTGCGCCCGGCCGCCGCGTACCGGATCATGACCTCGCGCATCTCGCGGATCTGGGGCGGGTCGAGGCCGTTGGTCGGTTCGTCGAGGATCAGCAGGTCGGGCAGGCCCAGCATGGCCTGGGCGATGGCGAGGCGCTGGCGCATGCCCTGCGAGTAGGTGCGCACGGCGCGTTTGAGTGCGTCGCCGAGACCGGCGATCTCCAGCGCCTCGTCCAGGTGCGCGTCCTCGGCGGGGCGCCCGGTCGCCTGCCAGTACAGCTCCAGGTTCTCCCGGCCGCTGAGGTGCGGCAGGAAGCCCGCGCCCTCCACGAAGGAGCCGACCCGCGAGAGCACGGCGGAGCCCGGCCGCACCGCGTGCCCGAAGACCCGGATCTCGCCCTCGTCGGGCGTGATGAGGCCCATGAGCATGCGCAGCGTCGTCGTCTTGCCCGCGCCGTTCGGCCCGAGCAGGCCCAGCACCTGGCCGCGCCGGACCTCGAAGGACAGCTCGCGCACCGCGTACCGGTCGGCGGAGCGCGCGTACCGCTTGCTCAGCCCGGTGATGCGCAGCGGCACCCCGGCGAGCGCCGGATCGGGCGCGGGCGCGGCGGTGCGGCGGCGCCCGAGCAGCAGGACGGCGAGGGCGATCACGGCTCCGGCCAGGGGCAGCGCCCACACCCAGGCGGGCAGCGGTGCCGCGTCGGTCTCGGTGTCGGGCAGGCTCGGCACGCTCAGCGCGCTCAGCGGGGTGACCGCGTACGTCGCGGGGGCGTCCGGGGAGGCGTAGCCGAGGTCGGTCGCGGACAGGACGAGGCGCAGGGTGTGGCCGCGCTGCACCTCGTGGTCGACTGCGGGCAGGGTGATGTCGACCGTCCGGCCCGCCTTGGCGTTCTCGACGCGCAGCGGGGTGACGAGCTGGGAGGGCAGCACCTGCTGCTTCCCGTCCGCGCTCACGTCGTAGAGCTTCGCGAAGAGCACGGCCTCGCCGGTGCCGGACTGCACGCGGGCGCGCACCGTCGGGGTCCCGGTGATGTGCAGGTTCTCCTTCAGGGGCGCGGAGTTGAAGCGGGCGAACTGGCCGGGGAAGTCGAGCGCGAGGCCCTGCCCGGCGCGGTCGGCGAGTTCGGCGAGCGAACCGCCGAGGCCGGGGACGGCGGAGATGGCGGGCGGGGAGCCGCCCGGCGGGTTGGTGAAGACCTCGCGGGCCGTGCCGAGCCTGATCCGCCGCTCGCGCAGTCCGGTGCCGCTCGCGGTCTCCCGCCCGGTCGCGGCCTCGCCCGGGGTGTCCTGCTCGCTCTCGCCGGTGCTCCGGGCCGGTACGCCGCCGGTCAGGCCCGGGTACTTCGGGCTGTCGACGCCGCTGAGCCGGGAGGCGCCGTCCGTCGCGTCGACGCCGCCGCTGCGGGAGATGCGGAAGGCGGGCCCGGTGTCGACCGAGGTGTCCTTCTTCAGGTAGCGGTCGAACCAGTGGGCGATGCGGTCGGAGACGCGCGGGACCTCCATGTCGCCGCCGTCGTGGCCGCCCGCGATCCAGTCGACGGCCACGGGGGCGCCGTTGGCCTTGATCCGCCGGGCCATCTCGTCGGCCTGGCCGAGGGGGAACAGCGAGTCGCTCTGGCCCTGCGCGATGAACGTGGGCACCTTGATGTTCTTGCCGACCGCGACGGGGCTGCGTTCCTTGAGGAGCCTGAGGGCGGCGGCGTCCGGTTTCCCGGCGACCGCGACCCTGCGGTACATCGCGCACAGCTCGTCCTCGAAGCGCCCGCAGCCGATGCCGACGGCGCTGGGGCGGGAGCCGATGTCGGCGGAGCCTGAGGTGAAGAAGATCCCGGCCCACAGCTTCTTGAACACGCCGTTCGGGAACAGGGCCTCGCGCAGGTCCCACCAGGTGATCTGCGGGGCGATCGCGTCGACGCGCCGGTCGTGGCCGGCCGCGAGCAGCGAGACCGCGCCGCCGTAGGAGGCGCCGGTCACGCCGACCCGGGGGTCGCCCTTCGCGTCGAGCTGCACCTCGGGGCGCTTCGCGAGCCAGTCGATGAGCCGCGAGACGTCGGCGACCTCGCCCTTCGGGTCGTCGAGGCCGATACGGCCGGTGGACCTCCCGAAGCCGCGCGCCGACCAGGTGAGCACCGCGTAGCCCGCGCGGGCCAGTTTCTCGGCCTCTGGGCGCAGCTCGGCCTTGCTGCCGCCGAAGCCGTGCGCGAGCAGCACGGCGGGCCGCTTGTGGCCCGGGTCCCCGGCGGTGAAGTACGAGGTGTCGATCCGCACCCCGCCCGGCATCGACCGGAACGCGTCGACGCGGTGCACGCCGGAGTCGGCGGCGGCGGGCGCCGTCGGCAGCAGCGTTCCGGCGAGGGTGAGGAGGGCGGCGAGCAGACAGGTCGTCAGGCGTGCGGTGCGGCCCCGCTTCAGGGGCGCACCACCGGCCCGGGGCCCGCCCCGCCAGGGCGGTCTCAGATCCATGGCGCCCACGGTACGGGCCGCGCCGGACAGCCCCGCACCGCCTGTGGACAACGCGTCCCCGGCCCGCACGCCGTACACCCGTACGAGTGCAGGGGGTACTGCGACAGCACCCGCCTGCCCGTGCCGCCGGGCCGTACGCACCGCCCCGGCGTGCGAAGGCTCACACCGGGCGGCGGGACGTTCCGGCGCGCGGGGGCGGGCGGGCGCCGGTCCTCAGCGGTTGCTCGGGAACCCGAGGTCGACTCCGGCGGGCGCGTCGGCCGGGTCGGGCCAGCGCGTCGTGACGACCTTGCCGCGCGTGTAGAAGTGCACGCCGTCGTTGCCGTAGACGTGGTGGTCGCCGAAGAGCGAGTCCTTCCAGCCGCCGAAGGAGTGGTAGCCGACCGGGACCGGGATCGGCACGTTGACGCCGACCATCCCGGCCTCGACCTCCAGCTGGAAGCGGCGGGCGGCGCCCCCGTCGCGCGTGAAGATCGCGGTGCCGTTGCCGTAGGGCGAGGCGTTGACGATCGCGAGGCCCTCCTCGTAGGTCTCGGCGCGCAGGACGACGAGGACCGGGCCGAAGATCTCGTCGCGGTAGGCGTCGGAGTCCGTGGGCACCTTGTCGAGCAGGGACAGGCCGATCCAGTGCCCGTCCTCGTACCCCTCGACGGTGAACCCGGTGCCGTCGAGGACGACCTCGCTGCCCTGGGCGGCGGCGCCGCTCACGTAGGAGGCGACCTTGTCGCGGTGCGCCTTCGTGATGAGCGGGCCCATCTCGGAGGCGGGGTCGGTGCCGGGGCCGATGGTGATGCGCTCGGCGCGCTCCTTGATCTTCGCGACCAGCGCGTCGCCGCTCGCGCCGACCGCGACGACGGCGGAGATCGCCATGCAGCGCTCCCCGGCGGAGCCGTACGCGGCGGAGACGGCGGCGTCGGCGGCGGCGTCGAGGTCCGCGTCGGGCAGCACCAGCATGTGGTTCTTGGCGCCGCCGAGCGCCTGCACGCGCTTGCCGTGCCCGGTGGCGGTGCGGTGGATGTGACGGGCGATCGGGGTCGAGCCGACGAAGGAGACGGCGGCGACGTCCGGGTGCTCCAGGAGCCGGTCGACGGCCACCTTGTCACCGTGCACGACGTTGAGGACGCCGTCGGGCAGTCCGGCCTCGGCGAAAAGCTCGGCGAGCCTCACGGAGGCCGAGGGGTCCTTCTCGGAGGGCTTGAGGACGAAGGTGTTGCCGCAGGCGATGGCCAGGGGGAACATCCACATCGGGACCATCGCCGGGAAGTTGAACGGCGTGATGCCGGCGACGACGCCGAGGGACTGCCGGATCGAGGCGACGTCCACGCGGCTGGAGACCTCGGTGGACAGCTCGCCCTTGAGCTGCGTCGTGATCCCGCAGGCCAGGTCGACGATCTCCAGTCCGCGCGCGACCTCGCCGAGGGCGTCGGAGTGCACCTTGCCGTGCTCGGCGGTGATGAGCGCGGCGATCTCCTCTCGGTGCTCGTCGAGCAGGGCGCGGAAGCGGAACATGACGCTCGTGCGCTGCGCGAGCGAGGAGGTGCCCCAGGTCGCGTACGCGGACCTGGCGGCGGCGACGGCGGTGTCCACCTCGTCGGCCGAGGCGAAGTCGACGCGGGTGGTGACGGCCCCGGTGGCCGGGTCGGTCACCGGCCCGGAGTGGCCCGAGGTCCCCTCGACGGACTTGCCGCCGATCCAGTGGTGGACGGTCTTCATTGCGGTCACCTTTCTGACGAGCGGGGCCGGCCGGCGCGCCGGAGGAGCCGCGCCCGCACCCCGTACTACAGGTGGTGGCGGCGGCGGTCGGCGCTGTGCCGTTCGTACTCCTTCCGGGCCCGGACCGTCGACGGGAGGGTCGCGGTCTCGGCCACGGGCACATCCCACCACGCCTGGGCCGTGGGCACCCCGGACACTCTGTCTGCCGTTTCGGTCTCGACATAGACACATGTGGGGCGGTCCGCCTCGCGCGCCTCGGCGAGCGCCTCGCGGGTCTCCCGCACGGTCCGTACCCGCAGCACCCGCATGCCGAGGCTCTCGGCGTTCGCGGCGAGGTCGACGGGCAGCGGGGCCCCGGTGTAGGAGCCGTCGGTGCGCCGGTAGCGGTAGGCGGTGGCGAAGCCCTCGGCGCCGACCGCGCGGGAGAGGCCGCCGATCGAGGCGTAGCCGTGGTTCTGGAGGACGACGAGTTTGACCGGGATGTTCTCCTGGACGGCGGTGACCAGTTCGGTCGGCATCATGAGGTAGGTGCCGTCGCCGACGAGGGCCCACACGGGGGTGCCGGGGGCGGCGAGCGCGATACCGAGGGCGGCGGGGATCTCGTAGCCCATGCAGGAGTAGCCGTACTCGACGTGGTACTGGAGCGGGGACCTGGTCCGCCACAGTTTGTGCAGGTCGCCGGGGAGGGAGCCGGCCGCGTTGACGATGACGTCGGTGTCGTCGACGACGGACTGGAGCGCGCCGACGACATGCGCCTGGCTGGGGCGTACGAGGTCGGAGACGTCCCCGCTCTGCGGCTGGGTGTAGCCGTCGACGCGCTCCTCCCACAGCGCCTTGTCGAGGGTGTACTGGGCGATCTCGGCCTCGTCCACGCGGTAGTCGCCAAGCCGTGCGGTGAGCGCTTCGAGTCCGGCGCGGGCGTCGGCGACCAGCGGCAGGGCGCCCAGTTTGTGGCTGTCGAAGCCCGTGATGTTGAGGTTGACGAAGCGCACCCCGTCGCCGCCGGTGCGGGCGCCGCCCTCGAACAGGGTCCCGGAGGCGGTCGTGAAGTCGGTGTAGCGGGTGCCGACGCCGATCACGAGGTCGGCGGCGCGCGCGAGTTCGTCGGCGGTCGCGGTGCCGGTGTGGCCGATGCCGCCGACGTCGGCGGGGTGGTCGTGGCGCAGGGCGCCCTTCCCGGCCTGGGTCGAGGCGACGGGGATGCCGGTGGCGTCGGCGAGGGCGCGCAGCGCCTCCTCGGCCGCGCTGTAGCGCACTCCGCCGCCCGCGATCAGCAGGGGGCGGCGCGCGGCGCGGATCGCCTCGGCGGCGGCGTCGAGTTCGGCGGTTTCGGGCTGCGGCCTGCGCACGTGCCAGGTGCGCTCGGCGAAGAACTCCTCGGGCCAGTCGTACGCCTCGGCCTGGACGTCCTGCGGGAGGGCGAGGGTCACGGCGCCGGTCTCGGCGGGGTCGGCGAGCACCCGCACGGCCTGGAGCGCGGCGGGGATCAGCGCCTCGGGCCGGTTGACGCGGTCGAACCAGCGGGAGACGGGCCGCAGGCAGTCGTTGACGGTGATGTCCCCGGCGCCCGGGTGTTCGAGCTGCTGGAGGACGGGGTCGGCGGGGTGGCGGGCGAAGCCGTCGCCGGGCAGCAGCAGGACGGGCAGCCGGTTGATGGTGGCGAGCGCGGCGCCGGTGACGAGGTTGGTGGCGCCGGGCCCGATCGAGGTCGTGACGGCCATCGTGGACAGCCGCCTGCGGTGCCGCGCGAAGCCGGTCGCGGCGTGCACCATGGCCTGCTCGTTGCGGCCCTGGTGGAACGGCAGGGGGTACTCGGCGGACTCCGAGGCGGCGTACTGCACGAGGGCCTGGCCGAGGCCCGCGACGTTGCCGTGGCCGAAGATCCCCCACATGCCCTCGATGAGCCGCTGCCGGGTGCCGTCCCGTTCGGTGAACTGCCGGGACAGGAAGACGACGAGGGCCTGGGCGACGGTCAGCCGCCGGGTCCCGCGGGGCTTCTGCGGGGTGGTGCCGGGCTCTTCGGGTGCGGGGCTGCTGCTCATGCCGGGGTCTCCGCTTCGGGTGCGGTGGTGAGCGGGAGTCTCGGGTCGAGGGGCTGCCCGGTCCAGGTGTCGCGGATCGCGGCGTGCCCCGGGTGGTCGCTGATCAGCCACTCGCGCGCGGCGCCGGGGCCGGCCATGACGTTGAGGTAGTAGAGGTCGTGTCCGGGTGCGGCGACCGAGGGGCCGTGCCAGCCGTCGGGGATGAGCACGGTGTCGCCGTCGTGGATCTCGGTCAGCAGCGAGGTGCCGCCGGGCCGTGAGGGCGTGACCTGCTGGTAGGCGTGGCCGCCGGGTCCGGCGATCTCGTAGTAGTAGATCTCCTCCAGCTCGCTCTCGCGGCCCGGCTTCTCCTCGTCGTGCTTGTGCGGGGGGTACGAGGACCAGTTGCCGCCGGGGGTGAGGACCTCGACGGCGATGAGCGCGTCGCAGTCGAAGACCCCGGCGGCGGCGAAGTTGTTGACCTGGCGGCTGCACGGTCCGGCGCCGCGCAGTTCGACGGGGACCTCCGGCGCGGGGCCGTAACGGGCGGGGAGTCTTCGCCCGCAGTTCGCTCCTGCCAAAGCGAAACGGCCTCCCGCGCCGGAGGAGATCTGGGCGTGTGCCGCACGCGGCAGATAGACGAAGTCGCTGACCCCGTCGAACACGCTGGTGCGGCCGCGCAGGGTGAAGTCCTCCCCGTCCACGCGAACGGTACCCCCGCCGGTGAGCGGCAGGAGTACCCATTCGTACGCGCCGGTGGACAGTTCGTGACGTCCGCCCGGCGGCAGGTCGAGGACGCGCAGCGCGGTGTGGCGCAGCCCGGTGCGTCCCGGTCCGAGGTCGAGGGCGTACCCCTGCCCGGCGGTAGCCCCTGCGGGCACGTGAGGACTGAGGGGTGGTCCGCCGCCGCTGCTGGTCGTCATACGGGGCCTTTCTGCCGTCCGGGCACACCACGGGCCCCGACGGGCCCGTGCGGTGCCCCTACCCCGCCGGAGGCGGAGGCGAGCAGACCGGCCGCGGTGTCGACCGCCCCGGCCACGTCCCCGTCCGCCGGGTAGAGCAGCGCACGGCCGACGACGAGGCCGCGCACGGTCGGCAGCCGCAGCGCCCGCCGCCACCTGTCGTACGCGCGTTCCTGCTCCGCCGGGGTTGTCGCGCTCTCCCCGCCGAGGAGGACGGCGGGCAGCGCGGAGGTCTCCATGACGCGCTCCATGTCGGCGGGGTCCTCGGTGACGGGGACCTTGAGCCACGTGTAGGCGGAGGTCCCGCCGAGTCCGGAGGCGACGGCGATGGAGCGGGTGACGGCGCCCGCGCCGAGGTCGTTGCGCAGGACGCCGCCCTCGCGCCGGCACAGGAAGGGTTCGAGGAACACGGGCAGCCGCGCCCGCGCCATCTCGTCCACGGTGCGGGCCGCCGTGTGCAGGGTGCGCAGCGTCCCGGGGTCGGCGGGGTCGACGCGCAGCAGGATCTTCCCGGCGTCGAAGCCGGAGCGGACGAGGTCGGCGGGGCGGTGGCCGGTGAAGCGGTCGTCGGCCTCGAAGACGGAACCGGCGAGGCCGCCCCGGTTCATGGAGCCGATGACGACCTTCCCGTCGAGGGCGCCGAGCAGCAGCAGGTCGTCCAGGACGTCGGCGGTCCCGAGGACGCCGTCCACTGCGGGGTGGGCGAGGGCGACGCACAGCCGGCCGAGGAGTTCGCGGCGGCTGGCCATCGCGAAGGGGTCCTCGCCCACGCCGAGCGCCCCGCGCGCCGGGTGGTCGGCGGCCACGACGAGCAGCCGGCGCCCCGGCAGGACGAGGGGGCGGCGCACCCGGCGCGCGGCGGCCTCGGCGACCGCCTCGGGGTGCTCGGCGCGCACGCGGGCCAGCTCGGCGAGGTCGACCCCGGTCACGGGCGTCCCCCCGCCGGGGCCGGTCGGCGGCTCACGGGCGGGCGCCGTCGAGGGCCTCGGCGACCTCGTGCGGGAAGGGCATCGCGGAGGAGCACTCCAGCCGGGAGGCGACGATGGCCCCGGCGGCGCCCGCGTACCGCACGGTCTCCTCCAAGGGCAGCCCGTCGAGCAGCCCGTGGCACAGCGCCCCGCCGAAGGCGTCCCCGGCGCCGAGCCCGTTGACGACCTCGACCTCGACGGCGGCGGCGTCCACCACGGTGCCGTCGCGGTGGACGGCGAGGACGCCTTCGGGGCCGCGTTTGACGACGGCGAGTTCGACTCCGGCGGCGAGCAGCGCCTCGGCGGCGGCGCGCGGTTCGCTCTCGCCGGTGGCGACCTCGCACTCCGTCAGGTTGCCGACGGCGACGGTGGCGTGGGCGAGGGCGGCGGCGTAGTGCGGGCGGGCGCTCTCGGGCTCGGACCAGAACACGGGGCGCCAGTCGAGGTCGAAGACGGTCGCGGTGCGCCGCGCTCCGGGCGGCCCGGCCGAACGGGCGGCGAGCGCTTCGAGGGTCGTGGTACGGCTGGGTTCCTCGCTCAGTCCGGTGCCGGTCATCCAGAAGATCCGTGCGCGGCGCAGCGCGTCGAGGTCGAGTTCGTGGGGGTGCAGCTCCAGGTCGGGGGCCTTGGGGCGGCGGTAGAAGTACAGCGGGAAGTCGTCGGGCGGGAAGAGTTCGCAGAAGGTGACGGGGGTGGGCAGCCCGGGGACGGGGGTGACCCAGCGGTCGTCGACACCGAAGCGGCGCAGCTGCTCGTGGACGTACGCGCCGAACGGGTCGTCACCGGTGCGGCTGACGACGGCGGCGCGCCGGCCGAGCCGGGCGGCGGCGACGGCGACGTTGGTCGCGGAGCCGCCGAGGAACTTGCCGAAGGTCTCGACCCGGGAGAGCGGGACCCCGCTCTGGAGCGGGTAGAGGTCCACGCCGATGCGGCCCATGGTGATCAGCTCGTACGGCTCGGGCTCCATCCATGACCCCTTCGGTTCGCCCGGTCCCAGGTCTAGCCGCCACGGGTGCGGCGTGTCAACCTTTTGTCCGGACATACGGACCTGGACGCGGCGCCCGGCCCCGCCGGGGCCCCGTACGCCCCGTTCTTGACACGTTTTCGGCGCGCTGGGGAAGGTGGACCGCATGGCAGACACCGAGGTGCCCCCGCAGTCCCGTCTCCGGATCGGTTCCGCCCCCGACTCGTGGGGGGTGTGGTTTCCCGAGGACGAGCACCAGGTGCCGTGGACCCGGTTCCTCGACGAGGTGGCCGTCGCCGGGTACGAGTGGATCGAGCTGGGCCCGTACGGCTATCTGCCGACCGATCCCGCCCTGTTGGCGCGGGAGACGCAGGCGCGCGGCCTGAAGGTCTCGGCCGGAACGGTCTTCACGGGCCTGCACCACGGGCCCGCCGTGTGGGAGTCGACGTGGGAGCACGTCGAGCGGATCGCCGCCCTGGCCCGGGACCTGAACGCCTCTCACCTCGTGGTCATCCCGTCCTTCTGGCGGGACGACAAGACGGGCCGGGTCCTGGAGGACCGGACGCTGACGGCGACCCAGTGGCACGACCTGGCGCGGCAGACGGAGCGGCTGGCGCACGAGGTGCGGACCCGTTTCGGCCTGCGCGTCGTGGTGCACCCGCACGCGGACACGCACATCGACACCGAGGAGAACGTCGCGCGGTTCCTCGACGCGACCGAGCCCGACCTCGTCTCGCTGTGCCTGGACACGGGTCACTACGCGTACTGCGGCGGGGACAGCGTCAAGCTCGTCGAGACGTACGGGGAGCGGATCGGCTATCTGCACCTCAAGCAGGTCGACCCGGAGGTGCTCGCGGCGGTGCGCGCCGAGGACCTGCCGTTCGGCCCGGCGGTGGGGCGCGGGGTCATGTGCGAGCCGCCGCTCGGGGTGCCCGCGCTGGAGCCCGTGCTGGAGGCGGTGCGGGCGCTGGACGTCGACCTGTTCGCGATCGTCGAGCAGGACATGTACCCGTGCCCGCCGGACCGCCCGCTCCCGGTGGCCGCGCGGACCCGGGCCTTCCTGCGGTCCTGCGGCGCCTGACGGTGCGCGGTCCGCCCGGCGCGCGGGATTCGGCGCGCGGGATTCGGCGCCCGGGTTCCGGGCCGCCGGTGCGTCTGCCGCGGGCGGGCGGGGGCGCGCGCCTCGCCGGTGTCCGTGGTGAGCGGCGTCCCGGGTGTTCCCCTGGGCCCGGACGGAGCGGATAATCAGTCGATACGCCCGCTCCGTCACGGTCGTACGACAAAAGAACCGCTTGTGTCACATCCGTCCCGGGAGCATCCGGATTCGGCCACGACCCGCACACGGCCGCGCCGGGCCCGCGCCCCGGGCCACCCGTTCGGCCCAGGCTGGCTGCTCGTCACACGCCCAGTCCCCCGGCGGCTCGACCCGGACCGCCACTGAGGCGTACGCAGGGAGGTGCCCGCATGGCCGGCCCGGACCTCTGGTCGTACCACGAGATCGCCGCGCACATCCAGGTGCGCCCCGACACGGTGCGCTCCTACCGCGCACAGGGCGTGCTGCCCCCGCCGGACCGCACGATCGGCGGGCGGCCGTACTGGTACCCCGACACCATCCGGACGTGGGTCGCGAACCGGCCCGGCAACCGGCACCGCTCGCGCTGACCGAGCCTACGGAAGGACGACGCGGACCCCGCCCGGACCGCCCGGCGCCCCCATCGCGGCGAGCGCGGCGGGGGCCGCCTCCAGCGGGATCGTGTCCGTGACGAGCAGCCCGGGGCGCAGCCGTCCGGAGCGTACGAGGTCGAGCATCGGCGGGTAGGCGTGCGCGGCCATGCCGTGGCTGCCGAGGAGTTCGAGTTCCAGGGCGAGCGCGCGCCCCAGGGGGACGGCGGGGTCCTCGGGCAGCAGCCCGACCTGGACGTGCCGGCCCCGGCGGCGCAGACCGCGCACCGAAGCGGCGCAGGTCGCGGCGGAGCCGAGCGCGTCGAGGGAGACGTGGGCGCCGCCCCCGGTCGCCTCGCGCACGGCCTCGGCCGGGTCGCCCGTGCGCGCGTCGACGCACACGGCGGCCCCGCAGGCGGCGGCGAGCCGCAGCGCCTCCCCGGACACGTCGACGGCGACGACCCGGGCGCCGGCCGCCGCGGCGATCATCACGGCGGACAGCCCGAGGCCGCCGCAGCCGTGCACGGCGACCCACTCCCCCGGCGCGGTCCTGCCGCGCGCGAGCACCGCGCGGTAGGCGGTCGCGAAGCGGCAGCCGAGCGAGGCCGCCGTCGCAAAGGACAGGTCCTCGGGGACGGCGACGAGGTTGACGTCGGCGTGGTCGAGGGCGACGTACTCGGCGAAGGAGCCCCAGTGCGTGAAGCCGGGCTGGCTCTGCCGTTCGCACACCTCCTGCCGCCCTGCGACGCAGGACGGGCAGGTGCCGCACGCGCACACGAAGGGCACGGTGACCCGGTCGCCGGCCCGCCACCGCTCCACGCCGGAGCCCACGGCCGCCACGACACCGGCGAGTTCGTGGCCGGGGACGTGCGGGAGCCGGATGTCCGGGTCGTGGCCCTGCCAGCCGTGCCAGTCGCTGCGGCACAGCCCGCTCGCCTCGACGCGCACCACGACGCCGAGCGGGGCGGGCGCGGGATCGGGGACCGTCCGCACCCGCGCCGGCTCCCCGAACCGCTCGAACACGACTGCCCGCATGACTTCCCGCCCGTCCCTGTCCTCGCCCGCCCGTCCGCACGTGGGTCCCGGGCTCCTGGGACGCGACCGTAACCCGACGGCGCGGCGCGGGCCGAGGGGGCCGGACCCGGCGCCCGGACCGCCCTAAGATCCGGGCACACGCCCGTAACGCCCCGGAACAGCCACAGCCGCCCGCTTCGTCTCCCGGCCTCGGCGGAGGTGACTCAGCCCCGGCTCCCGGACCGCGCGGCGGCACCCAGCCGCTGGATCGATACCCCCTAGGGGTATAGTGTGGTGAGTGTCGGGGGACATCCCGGGTACCCCAGGGGTCACTCCCGGCACGCTACGCCGTTCCCGCGCGGGGCCCGCGCCCCGCCTCCGCCCGACGAGGAGACACACCATGACCGCCCAGTCAGCCGCCGACACCACCGCCTCCGTCACCACCGTCTACCAGGTCACCGGGATGTCCTGCGGGCACTGCGAGGGGGCGGTCACCGCGGAGCTGAAGGAGCTGGCCGGGGTCACCGGGGTGCGCGCCTCGGCCGCGACCGGCGAGGTCGCGGTGGACTCGGCCGCCCCGCTGGACGAGGCAGCCGTGCGCGCCGCCGTCGACGAGGCCGGCTACGAGCTGGCCGGCACGGTCTGACGGGACCCGGACAGGGGCGGCCGACACCGGGTCGCCCCTCCGGTTCGGCATACCCCTCCCCCGTACCCCTGTCAAACGATTGTCTCCGGACTCGCCAGTGGAAGGCGGCCTCATGAGCACGTCGCTCAGGAACACCGAGCAGCCGGGCATAGCGCCGCCCGGAGGACCGGGCACCCCCGTGGCCGAGGTGGAACTGACCGTCGGCGGGATGACCTGCGCCGCGTGCGCGGCGCGCGTCGAGAAGAAGCTCAACCGGATGGACGGCGTCGTCGCCTCGGTCAACTACGCGACCGAGAAGGCGAAGGTCTCCTACCCCGCCGGGACGGCCGTGGACGACCTGATCGCCACCGTGGTCAGGACCGGCTACACCGCCGAGCCGGTCCGGCGCCCCGAGCCGGAGCGTGAACCGGAGCCGGAGCCGGAGCGGGGCGCGGCGACGGGGGCCGCGACACAGGCCGACCGGACCGCACCGGCCGCCGACGCGCCCGCTTCGCCCGAGGCGCCCGCCTCTCCCGCCGAGGCGCGGCTCGCGGCCCTGCGGCAGCGGCTCACGGTCTCGGCGGTCCTGTCCGTCCCCGTGGTCCTGCTCTCGATGGTCCCCCCGCTCCAGTTCGACAACTGGCAGTGGCTGTCCCTGACCCTGGCCGCGCCCGTCGTCGTATGGGGCGGGCTGCCGTTCCACCGGGCCGCGTGGACCACCGCGCGGCACGGCGCGGCCACGATGGACACCCTGGTCTCGGTCGGCACCCTCGCCGCCTTCTGCTGGTCGCTGTGGGCGCTGTTCCTCGGCCACGCGGGGATGCCGGGGATGCGGCACGGCTTCGACTTCACGGCGAGCCCCTCGGACGGCTCCTCGACGGTCTACCTGGAGGTCGCGGCCGGGGTCGTGACCTTCATCCTGCTCGGCCGTTACCTGGAGGCCCGCTCCAAGCGCAGCGCGGGGGCGGCGCTGCGGGCGCTCCTGGAGATGGGCGCCAAGGACGTCGGCGTACTGCGGGAGGGCCGCGAGGTACGGGTCCCCGTCGGGGCGCTGCGGACCGGCGACCGCTTCGTCGTACGGCCCGGCGAGAAGATCGCCACCGACGGCACCGTGGAGGAGGGCGCCTCGGCGGTCGACGCCTCGATGCTCACCGGCGAGTCGGTGCCGGTGGACGTGGCGCCCGGCTCGGCGGTCACCGGGGCGACCGTCAACACCTCGGGCCGCCTCGTGGTCCGCGCGACCCGGGTCGGCTCGGACACCCAGCTCTCGCGCATGGCCCGGCTGGTCGAGGACGCGCAGAACGGCAAGGCGCGGGTCCAGCGGCTCGCCGACCGGGTGGCCGGGGTCTTCGTCCCGGTGGTCCTCGTGATCGCCCTCGGCACGCTCGTGGGCCGACTGCTCGCTACGGACGACGTGACGGCCGCGTTCGCCGCCGCCGTGGCGGTCCTGATCATCGCCTGCCCGTGCGCCCTGGGCCTCGCGACGCCGACGGCCCTCATGGTCGGTACGGGGCGCGGCGCCCAGCTCGGCATCCTCATCAAGGGCCCCGAGGTCCTGGAGTCGACGCGGGCGGTGGACACCGTCGTCCTCGACAAGACGGGCACCGTGACGACGGGCCGGATGCGGCTGCTGGCCGTGCTGCCCGCCCCCGGCGTGGACGAGGACGAACTGCTGCGCCTCGCGGGCGCCCTGGAGCACGCCTCGGAGCACCCGGTGGCGCGCGCGGTGGCGGAGGGCGCCGAGCTGCGGGTGGGCGCGCTGCCGCCCGTGGAGGGGTTCGAGAACCTGGCCGGTCGCGGGGTGCGCGGCACGGTCGAGGGGCGTCGCGTACGGGTCGGCCGGGACCGTCTGATGGCGGACCTGGACCTCCCGGCGCCGGTGGCCGCGGCGAAGGCGGCGGCGGAGGCCCGGGGCGCCACGGCGGTCCTCGTGGCCTGGGCCGCCCCGGACGCCCCGGACGGGGAGAAGGAGACCGTACGCGGGCTGCTGACGGTCGCGGACGCGGTGAAGGAGACGAGCGCGGAGGCCGTGACGCGGCTGCGGGCGCTCGGCCTGCGCCCGGTGCTGCTGACGGGGGACAACAGGGCGGTCGCCGAGGCCGTGGCCCGTGAGGTCGGCATCGAGGAGGTCGTCGCCGACGTCCTGCCCGAGGACAAGGTGGACGTCGTGCGCCGGCTCCAGTCGCAGGGGCGCTCGGTGGCGATGGTGGGCGACGGCGTCAACGACGCGGCGGCGCTCGCCACGGCCGACCTGGGGCTCGCGATGGGCACGGGCACGGACGCGGCGATCGAGGCCGGCGACCTGACGCTGGTCCGGGGCGACCTGCGGGTCGCGGCGGACGCGATCCGCCTGTCCCGCCGGACACTCGGGACGATCAAGGGCAATCTGTTCTGGGCCTTCGGCTACAACGTCGCGGCGATCCCGCTCGCGGCGGCCGGACTGCTGAACCCCATGATCGCCGGGGCCGCCATGGCCTTCTCCTCGGTCTTCGTAGTGACCAACAGTCTTCGCCTCAGGACCTTCACATAGCCCCCGCAACCCCCTTACGCTAAGGCCCGGATCTCACGGTCCGGGTCTTCGCGTGGTTCAGGCCGCGCGCCCGGAAGGGAGAGAGACGCAGATCACACAGATCCATAGGTAACCATGGGCCGTGCTCATGGGTCTAACTGCATGCCGGAAGACGTCTTGGGGGGCGTGTTCCGGCGGCCGGGAACGTCTTGGGGGACGTTCTCGACAGCGACAAGCCGGGGCGACGTGCCGCCGGGGAGCTTGAGCGGCCCTCCCGCGCGTACGCGTCCCGGCGGACCGCACCCCATAAACGCCCGGCCGGATCCCGTGGGGGGAATCCGATCCCGGGGCACAGGGAAGGCGCCTCGACCATTGGCCCGTGGGGGGACCAGTGGCGAGGCGCCTTTCGCTTGTCGCGCGGGCCCGGAGGCGCGCCTGGCCCTGCGGGCCGCGTGTCCTCAATCGCCGGACGGGCTCGATAGGGACGGCGGTCACCCATTGAGCCCGTCCGGCGCTTGAGGACGAGGCCGAAGGCCGTTCATCAAGCCGGTCCGGCGTTTGAGGACGAGGCCGAAGGCCGTTCATCAAGCCGGTCCGGCGCTTGAGGACGAGGCCGAAGGCCGTTCATGGAGCCGGTCCGGCGTTTGAGGACGAGGCCGAAGGCCGTTCATCAAGCCGGTCCGGCGTTTGAGGACGAGGCCGAAGGCCATTCATGGAGCCCGTCCGGCGATTGAGGACGAGGCCCGGAGGGCCGATCACCCGGGAAACGCCAACGGCGCCGCTCCCCCCCGCCAGGGGAGAAACGACGCCGCCTCACTACCGCGGGGAAACCCCGCTCAGCGCTGCTCGACCGGCACGAAGTCGCGCTCGACGACACCCGTGTAGATCTGCCGCGGACGCCCGATGCGCGACCCCGGCTCCTTGATCATCTCGTGCCACTGCGCGATCCAGCCCGGCAGGCGGCCCAGCGCGAACAGCACGGTGAACATCTCGGTGGGGAAGCCCATCGCCCGGTAGATCAGACCGGTGTAGAAGTCCACGTTCGGGTAGAGCTTGCGCTCGACGAAGTAGTCGTCGGCCAGCGCGTGCTCCTCCAGCTTGAGCGCGATGTCCAGCAGCTCGTCGGACTTGCCGAGCGCGGAGAGCACGTCGTGCGCCGCGGACTTGATGATCTTCGCCCGGGGGTCGAAGTTCTTGTAGACACGGTGTCCGAAGCCCATGAGCTTCACACCGTCTTCCTTGTTCTTCACCTTGCGGATGAAGGTGTCGACGTCGCCGCCGGACTCCTTGATGCCTTCCAGCATCTCCAGCACCGACTGGTTGGCGCCGCCGTGCAGCGGGCCCCACAGCGCGTTGATGCCGGCGGAGATCGAGGCGAACATGTTCGCCTGCGAGGAGCCGACCAGCCGCACGGTGGAGGTCGAGCAGTTCTGCTCGTGGTCCGCGTGCAGGATGAGCAGCTTGTCGAGCGCCGAGACCACGACCGGGTCGAGCTCGTACTCCTGGGCCGGCACGGAGAACGTCATGCGCAGGAAGTTCTCGACGTAGCCGAGGTCGTTGCGCGGGTAGACGAACGGGTGGCCCACGGACTTCTTGTACGCGTAGGCGGCGATCGTCGGAAGCTTGGCCAGGAGCCGGATCGTCGACAGGTTGCGCTGCTGCTCGTCGAACGGGTTGTGGCTGTCCTGGTAGAAGGTCGACAGCGCGCTGACCACGGAGGACAGCATGGCCATCGGGTGGGCGTCGCGCGGGAAGCCGTCGAAGAACCGCTTGACGTCCTCGTGCAGCAGGGTGTGCTGCGTGATGTCGTTCTTGAAGGTCGACAACTCGTCGACCTGCGGAAGCTCACCGTTGATGAGCAGGTACGCCACCTCAAGGAAGCTGCTGTGCTCGGCCAGCTGCTCGATGGGGTATCCGCGATAGCGGAGGATGCCCTCCTCACCGTCCAGATAGGTGATCGCGGACTTGTACGCGGCGGTGTTGCCGTATCCGCTGTCCAGGGTCACCAGACCGGTCTGGGCGCGGAGCTTCCCGATGTCGAAGCCCTTGTCGCCGACGGTGCTGTTGACCACCGGGTAGGTGTACTCGCCGTCGCCGTACCGCAGTACTACCGCGTCGTTGTCGCGTTTCTCGCTCACGTCATCCCTCACCGACGTAGTGCCTCTTCTTCGAGGTGCCCTGACTGTCTCTACCTTCCCCCATATGGCCGAGGAAAGTGCACTCGGGGCCGACCATTGGCCCTATTGGCGGCACTCAGTGCCGTCGAGCCTTGCCATACTGCCGCTTGGTCTCCGGTTGCGGAAGGGCGGGGTGATGTTTCCCACCGCTTTGATCGATCATTTTTCCGTACGATGTCCGGCGAGGTCACGGCGGGGTCGCGGCAGCCCCCGCCCAGGGCCCCGGAATCTTCACGACACTCCCTCACCGTAGGCCGGTCAGCGGCCGTCCGGCGAGTCGGTGATCGAGGGCGGTGTGCCTGCGGCCTGCGGAAACCGTCCGGACCGCCTGGGCCAGGGCGCGGCGCGAGCCGACCAGCACGACGAGCCGCTTCGCGCGGGTGACGGCCGTATACAGAAGATTGCGCTGGAGCATCATCCAGGCGCTCGTGGTGACGGGGACGACGACGGCCGGGTACTCGCTGCCCTGGGAGCGGTGGATGGTCACGGCGTAGGCGTGGGACAGCTCGTCCAGTTCGTCGAACTCGTAGGGGATCTCCTCGTCCTCGTCGGTCAGGACGGTGAGCCGCTGCTCCTCCGGGTCGAGGCCGGTGACGACGCCGACGGTCCCGTTGAAGACCCCGTTGGCGCCCTTCTCGTAGTTGTTCCTGATCTGGGTGACCTTGTCGCCGACGCGGAAGACCCGGCCGCCGAAGCGCTTCTCGGGCAGTCCGGGCCGGGCGGGGGTGATGGCCTGCTGGAGCAGCCCGTTGAGGGCTCCCGCTCCGGCCGGGCCGCGGTGCATGGGGGCGAGCACCTGGATGTCGCGGCGCGGGTCGAGCCCGAACTTCGCGGGGACCCGCCGCGCGGCCACGTCCACAGTGAGGCGGCCCGCCTCCTCGGTGTCGTCCTCGACGAAGAGGAAGAAGTCGTCCAGGCCCTGAGTGAGCGGCTGCGCACCAGAGTTGATGCGGTGGGCGTTGGTGACGACGCCGGACTGCCGGGCCTGCCGGAAGATCTGGGTCAGCCGGACGGCGGGTACCGGGGAGCCCTCGGCGAGCAGATCGGACAGGACCTCCCCGGCGCCCACGGAGGGCAGTTGGTCGACGTCGCCGACGAGCAGCAGGTGGGCGCCGGGCGCGACCGCCTTGACGAGTTTGTTGGCGAGCAGCAGATCGAGCATCGACGCCTCGTCGACGACGACGAGGTCGGCGTCGAGCGGGCGGTCCCGGTCGTAGGCGGCGTCTCCGCCGGGCTTCAGCTCCAGCAGCCGGTGCACGGTGGAGGCTTCGGCGCCGGTCAGTTCGGACAGCCGTTTCGCGGCCCGCCCGGTGGGCGCGGCGAGCACGACCTTGGCCTGGCGGGCGCGGGCGAGTTCCACGACGGAGCGCACGGTGAAGGACTTCCCGCAGCCGGGGCCGCCGGTGAGGACGGCGACCTTGCGGGTCAGCGCGAGCCGCACGGCGGCCTCCTGCTCGGGGGCGAGCGAGGCGCCGGTACGCCGGGCGAGCCAGCCGAGGGCGGCGCTCCAGTCGACGCCCTGGAAGGCGGCGAGCCGGTCGGTGTCCGCGTCGAGCAGCCGGCGCAGCTGCCCGCTGAGCGAGAGTTCGGCGCGGTGGAAGGGCACGAGGAACACCCCGGTCACGGGCTCCCCGTCCTCGGTGTCCGGCGGCACCTGTTCGCGTACGACGCCCTCGGGATCGGCGGCCAGTTCACCGAGGCAGTCGATGACGAGACCGGTGTCGACGGCGAGGAGCTTCACCGCGTCGCTGATGAGCCGTTCCTCGGGGAGGTAGCAGTGGCCCTGGTCGGCGGACTGCGAAAGGGCGTACTGGAGGCCCGCCTTGACGCGCTCCGGGCTGTCCTGCGGGATGCCGACGGCCTGCGCGATGCGGTCGGCGGTGAGGAAGCCGATGCCCCACACGTCGGCGGCCAGCCGGTAGGGCTCGCTCTTGACGACGGCGACGGAGGCGTCCCCGTACTTCTTGTAGATCCGCACGGCGATGGAGGTCGACACCTCGACGCTCTGGAGGAAGACCATGACCTCCTTGATGGCCTTCTGCTCCTCCCAGGCCGCGGTGATCTTCGCGGTCCGCTTGGGCCCGAGCCCGGGCACCTCGATGAGCCGTTTCGGCTCCTGCTCGATGATGTCGAGGGTGTCGGTGCCGAAGTGCCGGGTGATCCGGTCGGCGAACACCGGCCCGATCCCCTTGACCAGCCCGGAGCCGAGGTAGCGCCGGATGCCCTGGATGGTCGCGGGCAGCACGGTGGTGTAGTTCTCCACGACGAACTGCCGCCCGTACTGCGGGTGCGAGCCCCAGCGTCCACGCATCCGCAGGGACTCCCCCGGCTGCGCCCCGAGCAGCGCCCCCACGACGGTCAGCAGATCCCCGCCGCCGCGCCCGGTGTCGACGCGCGCGACGGTGTACCCGGTCTCCTCGTTCGCGTACGTGATCCGCTCCAGCGTCGCTTCGAGCACGGCGAGAGCGGACCCGGCGGACTGCCCGGAGGTCCCGGAGGTGTCGGTACTGGCCATGGGGCGACGGTATCGCCGGGGGGTGACAGCGCGGGACACGGCCGGAGAGTGCGGGAGAGCGCCGGGGAGCGGAACGCCGAGTGCGGACCGTTCCGGTTCCCGCAGGAGACTATCATCGAGGATAGTATCCTCAGTGATACCATCCGATCCGTCTTCGATCGGCCAGGTATGACCACGTACCGAGGGAGGGGTGCCGTGAACGGGTTCATCGGGCGTGATCACGAGTTGGGCCTGTTGAGGGATCTGCTCTCCACCGTGCGGGCGGGTGGACGGACGGGGCGGCCGGGCCGGGCGGTCCTGGTGCGGGGGCGGCGGCGGGTCGGCAAGTCCCGGCTCATCGAGGAGTTCGTGGGGCGGGCCGGGGTCCCGCACCTGTTCTTCACCGCGGTGGGCGGCTCCAGGGGCGAGGACCTGGCGGGTTTCCTGGCGGAGGCGTCCCGCTCCGCGTTGCCGGAAGCCGCGCGTCTACAGGACTTCCCCACGCCCCGGACCTGGGACGCGGCTCTCGACCTGGTGGCCTCCGCACTGCCCACGGACAGGCCGAGTGTCGTCGTGCTGGACGAGATGCCCTGTCTCGTGCGGGACGACCCGGCTTTCGAGGGGGCTCTCCAGAAGGTCTTCGACCGGACGCTGTCCAGACTGCCCGTGCTTCTCGTGCTCATCGGCTCGGACCTCGCGATGATGGAGAAGCTCAACACCTATGGCCGCCCCTTCTACCAGCGGGGCACCGAGATGGTGGTGCCACCGCTGAACCCGGCCGACGTCTCCGCGATGCTGCGCCTCCCCGCCGCCGAGGCGTTCGACGCGTACCTCGTCTCCGGCGGGCTTCCGCTGGTGCTGGAGGAGTGGGAGCCGGGGACGGGGCTGTGGGACTACCTCGGCCAGGCGCTGCGCAGGCCCACCTCCGCCCTGCTGGTCAGCGGTGAGCGCGCGCTGGCGGCCGAGTTCCCGGGCGAGACCCAGGCCCGCGGGGTGCTGGGCGCCATCGGCAACGGAGAGCGCACCTTCACGCTGATCAGGCGAGCGGCCGGTGACATACCGGCCACCTCGCTGACCCGGTCCCTCGGCACGCTGACCGACCGCCGCCTGGTGGCGGCCGAACTGCCCCTGTCCACCCGTCCCAGCAGGGAGACCCGCTACCGCATCGAGGACTCGTACCTGCGCTTCTGGCTCTCCTTCGTCGGACCGGGCATCCCGGCCGTCGAGCGGGGCAGGGGCGACCGCGTCCTGAACACCGTCCGCGCCGGCTGGACCTCGTGGCGGGGCCGGGCCGTGGAGCCGGTCGTCCGGGAGGCCCTGTGGCGCCTCGGTGCGGATGACGGGCTCCTGCCCCCAGGGACCGACGTGGTCGGCGGGTACTGGACCCGTACCAACGATCCGGAGATCGACCTCGTGGGCGCGGACCGCTCCCCCGTGGCGAAGAGGATCAGTGTGGTCGGCTCGGTGAAGTGGCTGGAGGACAAACCCTTCGACGGGCGCGATCTCTCGCGCCTGGTGGCCCATCGCGCCCAGCTGCCCGGGGCGGACGACACGACGCCGCTGCTGGCCGTGGCCCGCAGCGGGTGCGTTGCCGGTGGCGACGTCCGCCACCTGGGCCCGCAGGAGCTTCTGGGAGCCTGGACGTCGGGGTGAGGCGGGACGAGACGCCGGCCGCGAGGCCCCCGCCCACCCGGGCGCCGAAACGGCTCGCGAGCGGTCCCGTCCCGAAGGCACACTGCTTCCCGTGTCCGACACCGAGCGCCACCTCCCGCACCTGCCCGCCCGAGCCGTCGACCTGACGACACGTCGCCTCGCGCTGCACCCGCTCACTCCTCAGGAGGCGACACGTCTTCTGGAGGGTGGGGAGGCGGTGGACGGCGGTTATCCGGGCGGCGGGGACCTGTCCGCCGCACGGCGTTTCCTCGGTCTGTGCACGCGGGGGCGCGATCCCCGGCCGCTCGGGGCGTACGAGATCCGGCTGCGCGAGACCTCGCCCGGCGGCCCCCTGACGGCGATCGGCGGGATCGACTTCCACGGCCCCGCCGACGCCCACGGCACCGTCCGTGTCGGCTACGGGCTGGTGCCCGCCGCGCGCGGGCACGGGTACGCCTCCGAGGCGCTGCGCGCGCTGCTGGAGCTGGCCGGGCGCCAGGGCGTACGGGCTGTGGAGGCCGACACCGACCACGGCAACGCGCCCTCCCGGTACGTGCTGGAGGCGGCGGGGCTGCGCTTCGTCCGGAGTGACGAGCGGGTGCGGTACTACCGGATCGAGCTGTCCGCCTGAGCGTCCCGGGGTGGTCGCCGCGACGTGAAAAAGCCCGGTTCGTCACCGAACCGGGCTCCTTCGGGTGTTCCCCCACCCCCGTGGCAGCGCTTCCAGATCCCCCCCGGAATCCCCCCGAAGCTCTGCCGACACCCAGTACGACAGGGCTGGTGGGCAAAGGGTTGTACGGGCGGAAGGAAAATTCCCCGGGCGCTACCAGACGTGTTCCGCGAACCGCTTTACCGTCGTCGCGAGCAGTTCGCGGCCGTCCGTGGCCCACAGCTCGTCGTTGAACAGTTCGACCTCGATCGGTCCTGTGTAGCCGGCGGCCTCCACACGTCGCCGCCACGCGCGCATGTCGATCGAGCCGTCGCCGATCTGGCCGCGTCCGTTGAGGACTCCGGCGGGCAGCGGGGTGATCCAGTCGGCGAGCTGGAACGTGCAGATCCGGCCCTCGCGTCCGGCCCGCTCGATCTGGCCGGGCGCCCGGTCGTCCCACCACACGTGGTACGTGTCGACGCACACGCCGACCTGTTCGGCCGGGAAGGGCGCGGCGAGGTCCAGGGCCTGGGTCAGGGTCGAGACGACACAGCGGTCCGAGGCGAACATGGGGTGCAGCGGTTCGATCGCGAGCCGTACCCCGAACCGGGCCGCGTACGGGCCGAGTTCGGCCAGGGACTCGGCGATCCGCTGTCGGGCCGCGGTGAGGTCCTTGTCCCCTTCGGGCAGTCCGCCGCTGACCAGGACGAGGACCTTCGTGCCGAGCGTCGCGGCCTCCTCGATCGCCGCCCGGTTGTCGGCGAGCGCGGCCTTCCTGGCCCCGTCCTCGCGCGCGGTGAGGAAGCCGCCCCGGCACAGGGTCGTGACCTCAAGTCCCGCGTCCCGTACGAGTTTCGCCGCCGCCTCGACCCCGTACGCCTGGACCGGTTCGCGCCACAGTCCGACCCCGCGCACCCCCGACGCACCGCATTCGGCGACGAGTTGCGGGAGCGAGAGCTGCTTGACGGTCATCTGGTTGATACTGAACCGCTCGTGCGCCAGGGCCGGGGCGCCGTCCGTCGCCTCGCGCGTCATCGCGCCACCCCGTACACGTCGAGGAGTGAGCGCATCCGGGACGCGGCCCGCTCGGGATCGGGGAACAGGCCGAGGTCGTCGGCGAGTTCGTAGGCGCGGGCCAGGTGCGGCAGCGAGCGCGCCGACTGGAGGCCGCCGACCATCGTGAAGTGCTCCTGGTGTCCCGCGAGCCAGGCCAGGAAGACCACTCCGGTCTTGTAGAAGCGGGTCGGGCGCTGGAACAGGTGCCGGGAGAGGGCGACGGTCGGGTCGAGCAGGGCCCGGAACCCGTCGACGTCCCCCGTGTCCAGGACCCGGACGGCCTGGGCGGCGAGCGGCCCCAGCGGGTCGAAGACGCCGAGCAGGGCGTGGCTGAAGCCGCGCGCGTCCCCGGCGATCAGCTCGGGGTAGTGGAAGTCGTCGCCCGTGTAGCAGCGCACCCCGCTCGGCAGCCGGCGCCGTACGTCGACCTCGCGGTCCGCGTCCAGCAGGGAGATCTTGACGCCGTCCACCTTGTCGGGGTGCTCGGCGACGACCTGGAGGAAGGTGTCGGTGGCCGCGTCCAGGTCGTCGGCGCCCCAGTACCCGCTCAGCGCCGGGTCGAACATCGGGCCGAGCCAGTGCAGGATCACCGGCGCCGTGGACTGCCGCAGCAGGTGGGCGTAGGTGGACAGGTAGTCCTCCGGGCCCTTCGCGACGGCCGCGAGGGCGCGCGAGGCCATCAGGATCGGCTGGGCGCCGGCCCCCTCCACGACCTCCAGCTGTTCCTCGTACGCGGCCCGGATCTCGTTCAGGCTCAGCGACTTGCCGGGCTGGGAGGGGAGTTGGTCGGTTCCGGCGCCGGCCGCGATCCGGCCGCCCACCGCGCGTGCCTCGGCGCCCGAGCGGCGTACGAGTTCGGCGGCGGCCGGCCAGTCCAGGCCCATGCCGCGCTGCGCGGTGTCCATGGCCTCGGCGACCGACAGGCCCTGCGCCCACAGGTGGCGGCGGAAGGCGAGGGTCGCGTCCCAGTCGACGGCGGCCGGGTCGTCGGCGCTGATGTCCGCGTAGGGGTCGGCGACGACGTGCGCGGCGGAGAAGACGATGCGGGAGGCGAGCGGCGCCGCCCCCGGCGCGGGAGGGGCGGTGCGCGCCCCGGCCCCCGGCGTGTGCGGGCGCAGCGCGCCGTCCGCGCCCGGGAGGTGGAGGACGCGCGGGGTGACGGCGCCGGTCACAGCGTCACCTCCGGTACGGCGAGGCGGCGGCCCTCGGCGGAGGAGCGCAGGCCCAGTTCGGCGAGCTGCACGCCGCGCGCCCCGGCCAGCAGGTCCCAGTGGTAGGGCGCCCCGGCGTAGACGTGGCGCAGGAAGAGTTCCCACTGCGCCTTGAAGCCGTTGTCGAACTCCCCGTTGTCCGGGACCTTCTGCCACTGCTCGCGGAACCTCTCGGTGGCGGGAAGGTCCGGGTTCCACACCGGTTTCGGGGTCGCCGAGCGGTGCTGGGTGCGGCACTCGCGCAGCCCCGCGACGGCGGAGCCCTCGGTGCCGTCGACCTGGAACTCGACGAGTTCCTCGCGGTGGACGCGCACCGCCCACGAGGAGTTGATCTGGGCGACCGCGCCGCCCTCCAGCTCGAAGACGCCGTAGGCGGCGTCGTCGGCGGTCGCGGTGTACGGCTTGCCCTGCTCGTCCCAGCGCTGCGGCAGGTGGGTCGCGGTGAGCGCCTGGACGGAGGTGACGCGGCCGAACAGTTCGTGCAGGACGTACTCCCAGTGCGGGAACATGTCGACGACGATGCCGCCGCCGTCCTCGCGCCGGTAGTTCCAGCTCGGGCGCTGCGCGGACTGCCAGTCGCCCTCGAACACCCAGTAGCCGAACTCGCCGCGTACGGACAGGACCTGGCCGAAGAAACCGCCGTCGAGGAGCCGTTTGAGTTTGAGCAGGCCCGGCAGGAACAGCTTGTCCTGGACGACGCCGTGCCGGATGCCGGCCGCCCGCGCGAGCCGCGCGAGTTCGAGCGCTCCGTCCAGGCCGGTCGCCGTGGGCTTCTCCGTGTAGACGTGCTTTCCGGCGGCGATCGCCTTCTTCAGGGCCTCCTCGCGGGCGGAGGTGACCTGCGCGTCGAAGTAGATCTCGACGCTGTCGTCGGCGAGCACCGCGTCGAGGTCGGTCGACCAGCGCGTGAGGCCGTGCCGTTCGGCGAGTGCGCGCAGGGCGTCCTCGCGGCGTCCCACCAGCACCGGTTCGGGCCACAGCACCGTGCCGTTGCCGAGGTCGAGCCCGCCCTGCTCGCGCAGCGCGAGGATCGAGCGGACGAGGTGCTGACGGTGGCCCATGCGCCCCGTCACCCCGTTCATGGCGATGTGCACCGTCCTGCGTTCCACGAAGGTCCTTTCCCGGGGCCCCCGGGCCCGCCGGTCTCCGGGCCGGGCGGCAGGGGCGTACTGGAGTGCGCCGAAGGTGATAGCAAGCGCTTTCTAGACGCCTTGAAGCTAACCTCTGGACGGCTCCGTGGGCAACACCCCCGGCGATGCCTGGTATGACTGGCCTCCTGATGGCCAGGAGGACGAGATGACCGTGACCCTGTCGGACGTGGCGGCCCGCGCGCGGGTCTCCCCCGCGACCGTCTCCCGTGTGCTGAACGGGAATTACCCGGTCGCCGCGAGCACCAGGGACCGGGTGCTGCGAGCGGTGGACGAGCTGGACTACGTGCTCAACGGGCCCGCGAGTGCTTTGGCTGCGGCCACCTCCGACCTGGTCGGGGTGCTGGTCAACGACATCGCCGACCCGTTCTTCGGCATCCTGGCGAGCGCGGTGCAGTCGGAGATCGGCGGTCCGGGCGGCCGGGCCGGGGGCGAGCGGCTGGCCGTGGTGTGCAACACGGGCGGCTCCCCCGAGCGCGAACTGACGTACCTGACGCTGCTCCAGCGGCAGCGGGCGGCGGCGGTCGTGCTGACGGGCGGCGCGGTCGAGTCCGCCGAGCACGGGGACGCCGTGGCGGGGAAGCTGCGCAAACTGGTCGCGGCCGGGACGCGCGTGGTGCTGCTGGGCCGTCCGCCGCTGCCCGCCGCCGAGGAGGAGAGCGCGCCCGAGACGTCCGGGCTGCTGACCGCACTGACCTTCGGCAACCGGGACGGGGCCCGCGCCCTCACGGAACACCTGATCGGTCTGGGGCACCGGCGGATCGGCTACATCGCGGGCCCGAGGGAGCGCACGACGACGCGGCACCGCCTTGAGGGCCACCGCGAGGCGCTGGCCGCCGCCGCTCTCGCCGACGATCCCGCGCTCCTGCTGCACGGGCCGTACGACCGCGCCTCGGGCCACCGGGCGGCGCTGGAGCTGCTCGACCGTTCGCAGGAGGGGGCGGCGGCCGGCCGGACGGACCGGATGACGGCGGTCGTCGCGGCCAACGACACGGTCGCGCTCGGCGCGTGCGCGGCCCTGCGCGAGCGCGGGCTGCGCATCCCGGCGGACGTGTCGGTCGCGGGCTTCGACGATCTGCCGTTCAGTGTCGACGCGGTCCCGGCGCTCACGACCGTACGGCTGCCGCTGCACGAGGCGGGGGCGCGGGCGGGCCGCATCGCGACGGGCCGCGAGACGCCGCCGGAGGGCGGAGTCGCCCTGGCCGCGGGTGAGCTGACGGTACGCGGTTCGACGGCCGCCCCGAGGGCAGGGGACTGACACGGGGAGCGGGCGGGCCCGGTGCGGCCCGGACGCTTCTGACCTGCCCGTAGGGTGACGTGCGCGCGGCCCGGGAAGGAATCGGCACGCCCCCGGAAGGGCCCGGCGGGTGTCGGCGAGCCGGCCGGCGGGTCAGTAGTTCAGTAGTCAGCAGATCAGGCGGCAGGCCGGTCGGCAGGTTCAGTCGACAGGCCGGCCGGCAGATCGGTCGGCAGATCGGTCGGCAGATCGGTCGGCAGGACATGGAACGAGCGAGGAGCTGTGGCATGAAACTGGCGTTCTCCACCCTGGGCGTGCCCGGGATGCCGATTCCCGAGGTGGTCCGGCTGGCCGCCGACAACGGCTATCACGGCGTGGAGCTGCGCGCCCACCCCGAGGAGCCGCTGCACCCGGGCGTCGGGGCGGAGGAACGGGCCGCCGCCGTCCGCGAGTTCGCGGCGGCCGGGATCGAGATCGTCGGCGTCGCGGGCTACGTCGCGATGGCCGAGCCGGGCGAGGACGCGCCCCGGATCGCGGAGCTGCGCGCCCTCCTCGAACTGGCCCGGGACCTGGGCGCCCCCTTCGTCCGGGTGTTCCCCGGCGGCGGTACCGAGCAGAGCGAGGAGGAGGCGGACGCGACGGCGGCGCGGCGGCTGGGCGTCGGCGCGGAGTACGCGGCGGAACTCGGCGTCCGCATCCTGCTGGAGACGCACGACTCGCACCGCACGGGGGCGGCGGCCACCCGCGTCCTCGGCACGGTGGGCCACAAGTCGACGGGCGCCCTGTGGGACGTCATGCACACGTGGCTCGGCGGCGAGCAGCCCGCAGACTCCTATCTCGCGCTCGCCCCGTACCTGGGGTACGTGCAGGTCAAGGACATCGCCTCGGCGCAGGACACGACCCCGCTGGCCCTCGGCGCGGGCGTGCTGCCGCTGACCGAGGTCGTGGAGACCCTGACCCGTGAGGGCTGGGACGGCTGGCTGTGCTGGGAGTACGAGAAGCGCTGGTACCCGCAGGCGGTCGCGCTGCCCGAGCAGTTGGCCGCGGGCGCGTTCTACCTGGGACGGCTGCTCAGCGAGTCGGCCTGACGCACGGCCGGGCCCGGCACCGCCCGCACGCTCCGCACCGCACGCGCCTCACTGACACGCGCCTCACCGGCACGCGCCTCACCGACACGCGTCGAGGAGCGTGCGGGCGGCTTCGGTGATCCCCTCGCGCACGAGGGGATCACTGATCTTCCCGGTGCCGCTGTCGACGGCGGACCGGGGCACCGGGACGCGCACGCACGCGGCGTCGACGACGGCGGCGCCGGTGTACCCGAGGACGGTGCGCAGGGCCCGGTGCGCGCCCTGGGCCCCCGTCGGGGACGAGGAGGCGTTGACCCAGCCGACGGGCTTGTCCACGATCTCCGTCCCGCCGACCGTCCAGTCCAGCAGGTTCTTGAACGAGCCGGGCAGGTCTCCCGCGTACTCCGGGGTGCAGAACAGGATGGCGTGGGCCTCGGCGACGAGTGCGCGCAGCCGGGCGACCTCGGGCGGCAGGGGTTCGACGTCGTCGTCCGGGCTGAAGTGCGGGAGCTTCCCCAGATCGAGGTACGGCAGGGGACGGACCGCGTCCCCGAGCAGTTCCGGCAGGGTCAGCACCACGGCCGTGTTGGTCGAGCCGGCCCGCGTACTGCCGCTGATCAGTGCCAGGTTCTCGCGTCGCGTCACGGACCCGATCGTACGGACGGATGATCCTTCCTGACGATGACCGGACTTGACTCCGGCTTTCCACAGCGGGCGCCCCCTGCCGCTCGCCCGCCCCCGCACAAGCCCCCGCCCTCGCACACGCCCACGTCCGTGGACGGCTTGTACTCCGTCCGGACGCGCTCGCGCACGCCCTCTTGACTGGTAATTACCTTCAGGTTATCCGTAAGGCTTCGAAAGTTATTTTCAGATCGTCGGACGGCAGTACAGGCGTACTGGCATACGGACGTACTGAATGACGGTGCGACGACCTTACGAGCGGCAGGGCGCGGACAGGCACGACGGCCACGACGGCCACGGCAGGCACACGAAGGGAACGCGGGTGCGCAGAAGGCGGCAGGAAGCGGACGAGGCGCGGGGCGGACGTCAGGACGGACGCGAGGAGGGCGGTCCGGGTCCGGCCCGACGCCGGGTGCTCGTGGCCGGGGCGGCGGGGGCGGGTGTCCTCGGGGCGCAGGCCGTGCTCGGCGGCAGCGCGGCGGCGGCAGCCCCGGGGACGCACGCGGTGGCGGCAGCCCCGGGGACGGACGCGGCGGCGGCACCGGCCCGGGGCAGCGGCGCGGCGCCCCGGCCGCACAGCTCGACGCGGCGGCTGCTGGAGCGGATGACGCTGGAGGAGAAGGTCGGCCAGCTCTTCGTGATGCGGGTCTACGGCCATTCGGCGACCGACCCGGACCAGGCGGACATCGACGCGAACCTCAAGGAGATCGGCGTCCGCACGCCGGCCGAGCTGGTCGCGAAGTACCACCTCGGCGGGATCATCTACTTCGTGTGGGCGCACAACGTGCGCGATCCGGCGCAGACCGCCGCCCTCTCCAACGGCATCCAGCGCGCGGGCCTCGCCCTGCGCGTCCCGGTGCCGCTGCTCGTCTCGACCGACCAGGAGCACGGGGCGGTCGCCCGGGTCGGGAAGCCCGCCACGCAGCTGCCGGGCGCGATGGCGCTCGGCGCGGGCGGTTCGGTCGCCGACGCCCGGGAGGCGGCGCGCATCTCCGGCGCCGAGCTGGCCGCCCTCGGCATCCGGCAGGACTACGCGCCGGACGCCGACGTCAACGTGAACCCGGCCAACCCGGTGATCGGCGTACGCTCCTTCGGCTCGCAGCCGCAGTCCGTCGCACGCTTGGTCGCGGCGCAGGTCAGGGGCTATCAGGAGGACGCGGGCGTCGCCTCGGCCGCGAAGCACTTCCCCGGGCACGGCGACACCGCGACCGACAGCCACTACGGCTTCCCCGTCATCGGCCACACCCGCGCGCAGTGGGAGCAGCTGGACGCCCCGCCGTTCCGGGCCGCCGTGGCCGCCGGGATCGACGTCATCATGACGGCGCACATCATGGTGCCCGCGCTCGACGACTCCGGCGATCCGGCCACCCTCTCCCGGCCGATCGTCACGGGCGTCCTGCGCGGGGAGCTCGGCTACGAGGGCGTGGTGGTGACCGACTCGCTGCGCATGGAGGGGGTGCGCACGAAGTACGGCGACGACCGGGTGCCGGTGCTCGCGCTGAAGGCGGGGGTGGACCAGTTGCTCGACCCGCCGGACATCGGCCTGGCCCACCGTTCGGTCCTCGCGGCGGTCCGCTCCGGCGAGCTGACCGAGGAGCGGATCGACGCTTCGGTCTCCCGCATCCTCGAACTCAAGCGCAGAAGGGGCCTGTTCGACGATCCGTACGTTCAGGACCGGGCGGTGGGCCGGGTGGTCGGCACGCGCGCGCACCTGGCCGCCGCCGACCGGATCGCGGAGCGCACCACGACACTGCTCGTCAACGAGAAGGGTCTGCTGCCGCTCTCGCGCCGCTCCCACCGCGAGCTGCTGGTGGTCGGCGCGGACGCGGCCTCGCCCTCGGGCTCGGACGGCCCGCCGACCCGGGTCCTCGCCGCCGAACTGGCCGGGCTCGGTTTCCGTACCCAGGCGCTGGCGACCGGGACGGCCCCCGGCAAGGCGACCGTGGACGCGGCGGTCGCGGCCGCCTCCGGCAAGGACGCCGTGGTGGTGGGGACGTACAACCTGACCGCGACGAGCCCGCAGCGCGCCCTGCTCTCCGCGCTCGTCGCGAGCGGCGTCCCGGTCGTCGCGGTGGCGCTGCGCAATCCGTACGACGCCGCCCATCTCCCGGACGGCGTGGGCGCGTTGCTCGCCTCGTACGGCTGGACGGACATCGAGGTACGGGCGGCGGCCCGGGTCCTGGCCGGCCGCACCGCCCCGCGCGGGAAGCTCCCGGTCCCGGTGGCGCGCGCCGACGACCCGGCGAAGGAGCTGTACCCGGTCGGGTACGGGCTGACGTACCGGGGACGCTGAGCGCGTGTCCGCGTCCCGCGCCCGGACGTCACCCCGTCCGGACGCGGGAGACGGCGGAACTGAGGTCGCGTCAGCGAGGTCCACCGGCCGGCTACGCACGCAACACGCAGGGTGACAGAACTACCCGAAGATACGATGATGCTCGGTTAATTTTTCCCTTATGACCGCATGTATGACCTTCGGGCCTCTCAGAACACTGTCGGCGCGCTGCGCGGTGACGCTGGTGTCCGCCGGCGCCCTGGTCGCGACGCTGTCCGGCCCCGCGCAGTCGACGTCACCGCTCACCTCCAGTACCTCCCCTTCCCGGGCCTCGGCCGGTTCGGCGGCCTTCCCGTTCACTGGTTCCGCGCGGCGGTTCACCGTCCCGGCGGGGGTGTGCGAGCTGGCCGTGGACGCGTTCGGCGCGCAGGGCGGCCACGCGCGCTCCGCCTCGGGGAACGTCCTGGGCGGCCGGGGCGCCGAGGTCGTCGCCCCCGTACGGGTCACTCCGGGCGAGGTGCTGACGGTGGACGTCGCGGGCCGGGGCGGCGACGCCGGCCGGACGGCCGCGGGGAAGGGCGGCCACGGTGGCGGCGGCCGGGGCGCCGGTACCCCGCCGCACGGCGTGAGCGCGGGCCGCCTCGGTGGCGGGGGCGGCGGCGCGACGGTCCTCGGCCGGGGCGCCCGGCCCCTCGTGATCGCGGCCGGCGGGGGCGGTGCGGGCGGCGGAAACGCGGCCGGGGACGGCGCGGTCGCGGGCGGCAACGGCGGCTGGAAGGGCTCCCCCGGCGGTACCGGCGTCCACGCGGCGGACGGCCGGGGCGGACGGGGCGGCGCGGAGGGCGGACGGGGCGGCGTCACCGGCACCTCGCCCGCCGGACCGTACGGCACCCCGGGCGGCGACGGCAGCCGGTTGCGCGGCGGCGACGCGGGCTGGGGCCCCGTCACCCCGCGCCACGGCAACGGCGGAGGCGGCGGGGCGGGACTCGTCGGCGGGGGCGGCGGGGCGGGACCGAGCGGGGCGGGCGCTCTCCCGGGAGGCGGCGGGGGCGGCGGCTCCAGCACCGGCCCCGCGGGCACGCACTACGTGGGCGGCGCCCGCACCGGCGACGGCTTCCTGAAACTCACGTGGCGCACCGCGCCCGGCGGAAGCTGCGCGCACCGGCAGAGCGAGCCGGGGCAGTCGGCGGGCGCGCCCGGCGGACCGAAGGGCACGGCGGACGCGGAGGCCCCGAAGGGCTCGGGTGACTCGGCGGGCTCGACCGGCTCCGCGGGCTCGGCGGGCTCGACCGGCTCCGCGGGCTCTGCGGGCTCGACCGGCTCTGCGGGCTCGGCCGGCTCGACGGGCTCGCGGCAGAAGGCGGCACCGGCGGCGACCGGCAGCGGAACGGACGCCGCGAAAGGCGGAACGGAAGTGACGAAGGGCGGGACGAAGGGCGGGACGGACGCCGCGGCGGACGGCAAGGCGAAGTCCGCCGAAGCGACCGCCCCGGAGGGCGCGTCCCCCTCGGCCTCCGCCTCCGCATCCCCGTCGGCATCCGTGTCCCCCTCCCCTTCTCCCTCTCCCTCGGCGTCCGGGGCGAAGGGGCCGGGGGCGGCCGGTCATCCGGGTCCGGGCGCCACCCACGCGGAAGGCAGGGCGACGCCCTCGCCCTCGGCCGAGCCCCTGGCGGACGCGGGCGCGAGGTCCCCGCTCCCGCTGTGGCTCGCGGCGCTGCTCGCCCTCGGCGTGGGCGCGGTGCTCCTCGTCCTGCGCCGTCTGTGGAGCAGCCGCTACACCCGCTGAGCGCGCGTACCGCCGCGACAGCTGCGAAGGCCCCGCCCGTACGGAACGGATTCCGTACGGGCGGGGCCCTTACACGCGACTGCGGGGGTTCCGGGTGCGGGCCGGGCTCAGGGCCGCAGCGTCATCTCCCGCTCCAGGTGGCCGCGGTCGAGGGTCGCGTCGTAGCGGGCGAGGGGTGTGGCGGTCGAGGGGTCGGCGGCCGTCGCGGCGGTGGCGACCCCGGCCCAGTCGAGGATGCGGGCGGTGGCCTTGTCGCGTTCGGCGGGGACGAGTCCGGCCACGTTGGCCCCGTGGTTGGCGCCCGGCGCGGTGTAGACGTACGAGTCCTTCGCGCCCCGGCCGACGGAGAACCGTTCCGCGCCCCACGGGTCGTTCTCGCCGTAGACGAAGAGCATGTGCCGGGCCTGGTGCCTGACCCAGTTGTCCACCTGGGGGACGGCCTTGGAGTCGAAGCGCATGGGGATGGAGCGCGGTACGAAGTTCCGGGGCGGCTGGTAGCCGTAGCGGGTGAGGCCCTTGAGGTGCGGGAGGGCGATGGTGGGCGCGCCGAGCTGGGTGCCGGCCTGGTAGTAGTACGGCGTGTACGGCTCAAGGCCCTGGTCGGTGTAGAAGGACCAGCCGGAGATCTCGTCGACGTAGGCGAAGAGGTCCTGGTCGCTCACGGTGCGCGCGTCGGGCACGTCGGCGCAGTCGGCCTCGCCGGAGTACTGCCAGAAGCCCCACACGAGGTCGAGGACGACGGCCTCGTACGCCTTGTCGAGGCTGCCGATGGTCGTGAAGGTGTACTTCTGCTCGGCGGCGAGGCCGGCGTACTTGCGCTCCAGCGGCTCGCGGCGGATCAGCGCCTCGCGCTGCACGGCGTCGAGCCGGTCGCGGCACTCGGCGGTGCCGACGTGCTCGAAGAAGCGGTCGTACGCGGAGTCCTCGCCGTTCACGACGTCGTTGGGGGCGACGTAGGCCACGACGCCGTCCATGTCCTTCGGGTAGTAACGCTCGTAGTACGTGGCGGTCATGCCGCCCTTCGAACCGCCGGTGGCCAGCCAGTTCCTGCCGTAGACCGGCTTGAGCGCCTCGTACAGGCGGTGCTGGTCGCTCGCGGCCTGCCAGATGTCGAGCTTGGACCAGTCGGCGTTGGCCGGCCGCGAGGGCGTGAAGTACCGGTACTCCAGGGAGACCTGGTTGCCGTCGACGATGCGGGTGGGCTCGGAGCGGCTCGGGCTGGTGGAGACGTTGTAGCCGCCGGTGTAGAACACGGTGGGGCGCGCGGTGTCCTTGTGCAGCACGGTGAAGCGCTGCGTGAAGCTTCCCCGCGAGGGGTGCCGGTGGTCCACGGGCTGCCGGTAGCCGAGGACGAAGTAGCGGTACCCGTCGTACGGCTTCTCCTCGATGAGGCTCACCCCGGGAACGGACAGCAGCCGTTCCTTGATGTCGGCGATGCCGGCCGTGTTTCGCGCCGCTCCCCCTTGGGCGACGGCGGCGCTGGTACTCAGGCCCACCGCCCCGACCACGAGCAACAGCAGGGCGAGCAGCCCCCTGAGCGTCTTCCCGACCACCGGGCCTCCTTGTCGTCGACGGGCCGGTCGCCGTCCGTCACGCGCACGGCGACAGGCAACGGACGGAACGTAGCCGACGGGACGGGGTGACGCCAGAGGGCCACGTGCGAAGGGTGAATTCACCGCGAAACCCCCTCGTACGCGGGCATTGCGGCGCGTCGTCCGGGAGGGCGGCCCGGGGCTGGGTGAGGGTGGTCGGGCGGGGGACGACCAGCTCTGAGCCGTTGTGGAGTGTCCGCCGATGACCGTCCCCGCAGCCCTGACTCCCCCCGCCCTCCCCCGCCCGGCGACGCCTCCGCGCACGCGCGCGCTGCCGCTGCTCGGGCTCGTCGCACTCGCGTACGGGCTCGCGCAGCTCGCCGGGGTGGTGCCGTGGCTGGGGCTCGGCTGGGACGAGACGGTGTACGTGTCGCAGGTGGACCCGCACCGGCCCGCCGCCTACTTCAGCGCCCCGCGCTCACGCGGCATCAGCTACCTCGCGGCTCCCGCGCTGTGGCTCACGCACTGGCCGCCGGCCGTCCACCTGTGGCTCGGTGTGCTCGCGGCGGCGGCGCTGTACGGCGCGTTCGCGGTGTGGCGGCCGTTGCTGGGCGCCGGGCGCTGCGCCCTGGCGGCGGGGCTCTTCGCGACGGTGTGGTCGACGCTGCTGTACGGGCCGCAGGCGATGCCGAACCTGTGGGTCGCCATGTGCGCGGTGGCGGCCTCGGGCTGCCTGCTGCGCGCGGCGGCCGCGTCCGGTCCGGCACGCCGGGCGCTGCTGGTCGGGGTCGCGGGCACGGTGGCCGGAGCGACACTGCTGCGCTTCCCGGACGGCTGCTGGCTGGCCCTGCCCCTCCTCCTCGCGAGCGTCCTGCACCGCCCACTGCGCGCCCCGGGCCCGTTCGCGGCCGTGGCGGGCGGCCTCGCGGCGGGTGCGACGCCGTGGGTCGTGGAGGCGTACGCGCGGTGGGGCGGGATCGCCGAGCGGCTGCGGGTGTCGAGCGCGGTGCAGGGCGACATGGGCCTGCGCTGGGCGGGCGGCGACGCCTGGCGCAGCCTCAACGGGCCGCTGTTGTGCCGCCCGTGCACGGTGGAGCTGACCCAGCCGTGGCTGACGTGGTGGTGGCTCGCGCTGCCCCTGCTCGCGGCGGCGGTGTGCGTACGGGCCCGGCGCGGCCGCCGGATCGCGACCTGGCTCCCGGCCGGTTGCGCCACCGCCCTGAGCGCCCCGTACCTCCTGACGCTGGGCTACTCGGCGCCCCGCTTCTTCCTCCCCGCGTACGCCCTGCTGGCGCTGCCGTTGGCCTCGGGCCTCCTGGACGCGGTGGCCGGCCGCCGCCCCCGGTACGCGGCCGGGGCGGTGACCGCCGTCCTGTGCCTGCACCTGGCGACCCAGGCCAACCCTTTCTGGCACAACCTCCACGTGGCCCGGGACACGACCGCCCGCTACGCGAAGGTCGCGGACACCCTGAACGCGCACGGCGTCACGGCCCCCTGCCTGGTGACGGGCGCACAGGCCCCGCCGGTCGGCTACTACGCGGGCTGCGCCTCGGGCAACCTGGAGGGCAACAACCGCAACCTGACCGGCGCCCAGCTCACCGCGACGGCTGCCCGCCTCCCGACAGCCGCCTTGGCCGCGACCCGCAGCGGCCCCCCGCCCTACGCCCGGGACTGGCGCCCTCTCCGGGTGCCGGGGACGGGGCTGACGGCGTGGGTGGGGCCGGGGGCGGGTGGGTGAGCTGAGCCGGGTCACTGCCCGTCAGATCGGCAGGTCCCAGCCCGGCCCGTCCTCGGCACCGATCCACACACGCTGACCAGCGGCCGACACGGTGATGCCGAACCCCTCCTGATGAGGTTCGCCGACGGCCTGCCAGCATCGCAAGGCCCGTTCGACCCGGTCCCACAGGCGGACAGGGCCCCGCTGGACGACGACGAGGGCGAACCGGTCACGTGCCTCTCTGTCACGTCCTCGGGCCTGATCCGGCCGTCCAGTTGAGTGACCGGCGTGTCGTCGCGGTACACACCCTCCAGCCATCCGTTCCCGTCAGGCTGACATTCCCCCCGTGGGCCGGACAGCTTGATACCGGGTCGGAGAGTCCCGGAGGAAGCAGTCACAGATAGTGAGCGAGAAGAGCAATACGAGGAAGCGGCTGACCGCGACTTGCATCCGATCGCCAAGCGGCTGTGGGACTCACTCAAACAGAGCGGCCAGTCCGATTTCCACCAGCAGAGTGACTGGGCCCTGGCCTGCTCCCTGCGCGAAGACCTCTCGTACTGCAAGGAGCCTTTTCCAACCTCACGCTGATGCGTGGTGAAGGACGAGGACGGCCTTCACCACGTCGGTGATTCGGTTGGTGCTGCAGCGGAGCTTCCGCAGGAGGCGCCAGCCCTTGTTGGTGGCCACGGCCCGCTCGCCGAGGCAGCGAATCTTGACGTGGGTGGTGTTGTGGCGACGCTTCCATCGCTTGAGGCGGCGGCCCCGAAACGGTACGCGGACGGGTCCGCCGGCGCCTTGATATGCCTTGTCCACCCAGCATTTGAGTTCCGCATCGGCGAGGGCTTCGATGATGCCGTGCTGCCGCGCGGCGTCAGGTCGTGAGCCGAGCCGGGCAGAGCCGGCGAGGCCCAGAGCAGCCGTCCGAACGGATCGGTGAGGAGCTGGACGTTCATGCCGTGGCGTTTGTGTTTCCCGGAGTAGTACGGGGTGTCGACGGCGATGCGGTCGATCGGCAGCAGGGTGCCGTCGAGGATCACGAACGCCTTCGTCCGGATCGTCTTCATCGCCTCGGCCAGGGACGGGGCGAGGGCGGCCAGGGCCTCGACGGCTTCACGTATGTAGCGGTAGACGGTCGCGATCCCGATGTCGAACCCGGCAGCGAGCTGGGCGTAGGTGTCACCGCACCGTAGATGGGCCAGGGCGAGCAGTGCCTGACGTGCGGCGGGAAGGCGCCGCCACCGCGTTCCGATCTCCTGCCGCCGGGCTGTCAGTTGTCCGGTCAGGAACCGCAGGGTGCGGCTGGACAGATCAATCGAGGACGGGTAGACAAGCACGCGAAGCTCCTGGCGGATAAGGGTGATCTTGGACGAGAACCCGTCTACCAGGAGCTTCGTCGTTGCGCAGGACAGTCCAACTCGCGGTCAGGCACCGCAGCTTGAGAAGGGTTCGTTGTCCCCATCGTGGCCGATGGGGTGCTGGTGGAGTGGGGACCTGCGTCGGTGCGGCGTGCCGCGGTTTCCCACGAAATCCGGTGGAGTCTCAGCGGCCGGAGGTGGTTGGGTCCTGCTCAATGCTTCGCTGATACGGCCCGGCACAGCGCGAGGCGCAAGGTCCGAATCGCAGCGCTGTCTCGCCCGCGTGTCGTCGAGTGATGGAGGTTTCGCGGTGGCTGGTTATGGGGCGCTTTCCGACGTATACGAGTGGCTGATCGGGGACGACAGGTTGACCCCCGCCGAGGCAGCCGCGGTTTACTACAGCGATGTCGTGGGCTCTGTGCCGCCCAACGCGCGTGTCCTCGACTGCGCATGTGGAACCGGCCAGCTCGCCGTCGGGCTGGCGAGTCTTGGCCTGGACGTGGTCGCCGCAGATGCCAGCAGTGGGATGGTTCGCCGGACCGAGAAGGTCACCGACGAGCAGGGTGTCTCGCTTCGAGCCCTCCGCGCGAGCTGGGACGAGCTGCCCGACCACCTGGAGGACTCCACGTTCGATCTGGTGTTCTGCGTCGGCAACTCGCTCGGGCACGCCGAGGGCGCAGCCGGGCGCCTGACCGCACTGGAAGCGATGTCGCGGCTGCTGAAACCGGGCGGACGCCTTGTGCTCCACTCACGCAACTGGGAGCTCGTGCGCTCCGCCGGCTCACGGGTAGACGTCCGTGATCGACTCATCCGCCGCAACGACCGCGATGCGGTCGTCAGCTACTACTGGCAGATCGAGCAGCGCTGGGAGGAGGAACACTTCCTCGAGATCGTGGTCGCCCAGATCGAGCCGGATGGGGCAGTGCGAGCCTGCTCGGAGCGGTTGTCCATCTGGCCCTACCGGTACGAGGACCTCGTGGCGCAGTTGCGAAGTGTCGGGCTCACGGTGCAGTCCACCACCTTCGACCCCGAGAGCGATGGATACCTGGTGGTCGCCGGCCGCGACCAGGCGCAAGGCACGTCGGAGCCGGCGCGCTGATCCGCCTTTCGTCATCGTTGCCGACCTGCCGGCTCGCGACCGCCTGCAGCGCTTCGCGAAGTGTTAAGCGCTTGAAGCGGTTGCTGCGGGTGCGGTCCTCACCCTGTATCTGACCTGCTCAAGCTGAGGTTGGAAACAGCTCACAGTGCCAGACCTGCAAGGTGACGCGTGATGGCGGGCCTCTGTGGTCGCGGCTCGACCCATCCGGCGGGGTCGAGCATGTGCCCCAATTGCGCCGCCAGGTCAGCAATCACATCCGCCGAAAGGCTAGTGCCCCGACGTTCGGACATGATCAACCCACGTGCCTGTATCCCCTCCGCGAGCCGTTCGATGAGCCGGCACGGGGACCTGACACTGTTGCCCGAGCATCGTCGTGGGCACGGAGCGATGTACGGCGACTGAACACGGCTGGCTCGATGCCGGCCGCCTGTAGACGGTGCTGGCCGGCCTGTCGCTGCCGCGTTTCGACGGTAGTTGGCTGGTCCTGGCGGTCGATGTGTCGCCGTGGCTCAGCTCGGAAGCGCCGTGCTCGGCGGACCGGGCGTTCTGCCACATCTACGGCCCAGCGAAGACCGCCTCGCAGTTCATCCCGGGCTCGCCCTACTCCTTTTCGTGGCCGTGCTGGAGCCGGGTGCCACGTCCTGGACCGCGATCCTGGACGCGGCTCGGCCCGGCCGACGACGCGACCGCGGTCCACTGCCGCCCAGCTCCGGGGGGTCGTTGAACGCTCGTCTCCGCTGGCCAGTGGCAGGACGGGCACCGGCCAACTTAGTGGCGATATCGTGCTGGTCAGTGACGACGAGACCGTCCGCACACGGACGCTGCTCTGCAGAGTGGACGCCCCCTGCCCCTTCAGTCCTTTGTGGACATCCTCGCGCCGGCGTGCTGAATCCGGGAGACGGCCTGACCGTCTGGCAGGTTGACGAATCAACATCGGTGTACTTAGGCCGAAATTCACAAGGAGCACCAATGCCCTGGACGATTGGCGACAATCCCGCAGAAACCGACCGGTGGGCTAGGGAGTTGTGGTTATCAGATCCAGGCGGACACACGCTGATCCTCAGCGTCATGGAACGATTCATGATGACGCCACCGATCAACCGCCCACCGCAGACCGCGGGGTGGTGGTCTGCCGTGGACGGGTCCGTGGCAGGAAGCTTTTGCTATGCCGCAGGCGATTCGCTCCTCCTGGGATCCATGCCGCCGAGCGCTGCGCGCGAGCTTGCCGTTCGGCTCGCCGAAGCTGGGAACTCTGTCAGCTCTGTCCAGGGCCCGCGATCGGCAGTCGAAGAGTTCACATCCCGTTGGGAACAACTGATCAGGACGTCCAGGGCCAGCGAGATGCAGCAGAAGCTGCACCAGCTTGGGCGACTCATCCGCCCTAAACGTTGCCCCGCTGGCAGCGGACGACCTGCCACCGCTGCCGACCGGGATCTGCTAGTCGACTGGTTCCGGTGCTTCGCCGAGGAGACAGGTACGGCATCGGGAGACATTGGTACAGCAGTCGACTATCGGATCGCATGTGGAGGTCTCTTCCTGTGGGTGGCTGACAAACGGCCAGTTGCGCTGGCCGGTGCATCCGTTCCAGCAGGTGGTTGCGTCAGGATCACACCGGTCTACACACCACCGGGCATCCGGAAACAAGGCTTCGGCGGCGCAGCCGTCACGGTTGCGGTGCAACATGCCCTGGCCACCGGGGTAGACACGGTCGTACTCTTCACCGACGCCACCAACCCCGCCAGCAACTCGCTATATCAAGCGTTGGGCTTTTCACCCGTAGCGGAGAGCGTCCAGGTCATCTATCCATAAGGGGCCCGCTTCCGGCCGGCCCCCGGCTGCTGTGACCAGCCGCGCAAACACCGATGCCTTTACCCGGGGTGGATACCGCAAGCCCAGGTCATGCGGCGCTGCGTCAGCTTCGGCGGCGGGGAGGAGGGGCCTTGTCCCGTGCACGAACTCGGAGCCCGCTTCGAGCAGTCGGCTGCAGACTCCTTTCTGCACGGTTACCAGTTGGCTGTCGGCATCGCTGCGGCGTGTACAGCCGCTGCGGCGTGCCTCGCCTGGGCCGGGCTACGGCAGCGGGCCGAACGCCGGCCGAGGAGTGCGAAGCCGGAACATGCCGTCCAGATACGCGAAGCGACAGTGAGAAGCAGCAGCTCGCCCCCACACAGTAGGTGACCTCACGACGACATTGGGCAGCCAGGGCGGCGGGTACCACCGCCCTGGCGTCCTGCTCCGCAACTGCGTCATTGAGATTGCGCTCAGGCTGTTCCTACCGCCGGAGGTCGCGTTGACACGTCATCCTCCTGAACGCACATCTCTCAAGCCCAAGGCAAAAGCAAGACTGCCTGTTTGCTAGCCTCGCGCTTTCATGAAGCGGGCTGTCCGATGGGTGGTCGGGCATACGAAAAGTGCCTCTGACCAGCGAGAATGAGGATTGTTGAGGCCCTTGTTCCCGCCACCGTCGGAGGCACTTCCCAGGTGAAGAAGCGTATCGGTTCCTACCCACGCGCCCGCGTCGGGGGCGGTGGCCGCGCCGTGGTCTCGCAGGCCGGCGGTGTCCTGCTGGTCGAGACGGTCCGCAAGTCCGGGCTGGAACATGCGATATCGGCGGCGCTGACGCCGTGGCGCAAGGCGCGGGCGGTGCACGATCCGGGGAAGGTTCTGCTGGATGTGGCCCTGGCGGTCGCGCTCGGTGGTGACTGCCTGGCCGATGTGGGCATGCTGCGGGCCGAGCCGGCCGTGTTCGGTGCGGTGGCCTCGGATCCCACCGTCTCCCGCCTGATCGATGCCCTCGCCTCGGCCGGGCCGAAGGCCCTGACTGCGATCCGCACCGCGCGAGCACAAGTCCGCGACCACGTGTGGAAGTTGGCCGGGTCAGCGGCCCCGAACGTGGCCGGGCAGGTCATCGTGGACATCGACGGGGTGCTCGTGTTGGCGCACTCCGAGAAACAGGACGCCACCGCGACCTGGAAGAAGACCTTCGGGCACCACCCGCTGATGGCCTTCGTCGACCACGGACCGGGTGGCAGCGGGGAGCCGGTCGCGGCTCTGCTGCGGCCCGGTAACGCGGGCAGTAACACCGCCGCCGATCACATGGCGACCGCCCAACTGGCCCTGGCTCAGCTGCCGAAGAAGTACCGTCGCGGACGCCGGACACTGATCCGCACCGACTCCGGTGGCGGCACCCATGAGTTCGTGGCCTGGCTCGCCCAACGCGGCCGGTGGCTGTCCTACTCGGTCGGGATGACCATCACCGACGCCATCCACCAGGCCGTCCTGCGGATTCCCGCCTCCGCCTGGACGGTGGCCGTCGAGCCCGGCGGAGCCATCCGTGAGGGTGCCTGGGTCGCCGAGCTCGACGGTGACGTGCTCGGCGGCTGGCCGAAGGGGATGCGGCTGATCGTCCGCAAGGAACGCCCGTACCCCGGAGCCCAGTTGAGGTTTACCGACGCCGACGGGCTGCGGCTCACCGCGTTTGCCACCAACACCACCGGCGAGAAGATCGAGACCCTGGAACTACGCCACCGCCGACGCGCCCGCGCCGAGGACCGCATCCGAAACGCCCGCGCCACCGGCCTGCGCAACCTCCCCCTGCACGATGCCGCACAGAACCAGATCTGGCTGGAGATCGTCCAGCTCGCACTCGACCTGCTGGCCTGGATGCCGATGCTTGCTCTGACCGGGAAGGCGCGGCTCTGGGAGCCCAGCCGGCTGCGGCTCCGCCTGTTCTCCGCCGCCGCCCAGTTCGTCACCACCGGCCGGCGTCGCCACTTGAGATTCGCCCGGCACTGGCCCTGGACCGACATCATCACGGGCGCGATCGCACGGCTCGACGCCCTCCCGAACCCTGGCTGACCAGCACGTTCCCGTCCCGACCAGCAGCACCACCATGACCGGAGCCGTGGAACCCGGCGCCCACCCGACGCGACAGCCGGGTCGTCCGTCTGCCCGCAACTGGCACAACAAACCGAAACGGCCCACCAGTTGACCTGACGAGCCGTCACGAAAGATCGAGGCTAGGGGAGAAATTCTTGAGCAAAGACGTCAAGTTGATACGTTGGCCCATCGAAGCCGCCGCTCGGAATGAGTCATGTCGAGCCGCATGAGCCTGAGCCCCCGGAACAATCAGCGGCCGTACTCGACATCGCTACCTGTCGCAGGGAACTGGGGCTGACCGAGCGCACCTGAAGAGCGCCGAGACGAATGGGGCCGGTTGTTCGCCGACCCCACCGTCACTCAGATGGAAGAGTCGCCATGAGCACTTCCTCCACCGCCCGGTGCTCCTCGACCCTTTCCTCCCAGCTCCTCGCCCAGTCCAGAGCGGAGAGACCGCCACTCTCGGGCAGAAGGGGGTCTGCGCCGTACCGAAGGAGGAGTTCGGTCATCGGGAGGTCGGCCTTGCCGGCGGCTGCCGCCAGCGGCAAGCCGTCGCGCCAGCCGCCCGATTCCTCGTTCGGGGCGGCCCCCGCCTCCAGCAGCAGAGCGACGCAGCGCAGCTCCCCCTGGACCGACGCCAAAAACAGGGGAGTGATCCCGTCGTAGCGCTGGTTTGGGTCTGCCCCGAGAGCCAGCAGTTTCTTGAGCCTGCCAACTCGTCCCTCTTCGGCAGCCACAGAGAGCCACCTCGGGAGCTTCTTCTTTTCTCGGTTATTCACAGTCCGTCCGGGCCTTCACCGTCTACTTGCGCACAGTTCGGAAGGTGCAGTGATGCAGACGGAATCCCTTCCCGTACCTTCTGCTCACTTCGTCCTGCGCCTTGCGCTGAGCCGCCTTCTTCGCCTCACCGGCGCTGCGACCGGTGGCGCTCTTCTTGACGTGCCGCTTCCCGTGGTCCTTCTTTCCGATCTCCTCTACCTCGCAACTGGCCGTGGCGTGCCAGGCCTTCGGCTTGGCCGGCAACGCGGATTCGGCGTGTGCCGTGCCCGACAGCGGCAGACTGAAAATCACCACGACAGCAAGCCAGCCAAGGGCCTTTTTCATGAGTTTCCCCGCTTTCTGCTGATACTCCGACGGCCGGTCCATTGCTCTCAATGCGGCCACACGTCCACAGAATATGCCGTAATGAACTACATGAAACACCCGAGGTAATCTTCCTTTGATCCGACTTGCCGATATTGCAACCCTCACCCTGACTTGGGGCAGTGAAATAACAAAACCGCTCGTTCAACAGTCGGGTATCAACGGACCAGAGGGGGAACACGCTGACGGAAGCCGTTGACGTAACGTGCTGCGAACGACAGGACCTCCTCACCGACTTGGGAACACCTCGTGCTGAAACTCGGCATCACCGTCCTCGGCGTCACGGACCTCGACCGCGCCGCCGCCTTCTGGACGTCGGCCCTGAACCTGGTGGCCGCCCCGGAGTGGAGCAGCGACACCTGGCAGACCCTGCACCACGCCGACGGCTCGGGTCGCGCGCTCGGCCTGATGGTCAGCGAATCCCCGGCGGAGTCCCACCCCCGCGTCCACCTCGACCTCTTCACCGGGACGACGAGCGAGCAGGCGGCGGAGGTCGACCGCCTCATCGCCCTCGGCGCGAAGGCGGTCGACTGGGACTCCTATCCGGAGAACCCCGACTTCGTCGTCCTCGCCGACCCGGACGACAACATCTTCTGCGTGGTCGACCTGAGTCAGGCGCCCAGCGGGAGTTAGGCAGGCCGCCCCGCTGCGGAACGAACGGCGTCAGAAACCGGCTCGCACCGGCGTTGTCAGAGGCGCCGGGCACACTGCACCGTATGAACTCGGTGACCGCGCACGACTACGCCTGGATCGGCACCTCACCGCTCTTCCGCCTCATGCAGGACAGCGGGTACACGCTGACACTGATACGGGGGTGGTCCCCGCGAGAGGTGCTGCGCGCGATGAAGGCGGAGCCGCACGGTACCGGGGAGGGAACGGCCGGGCTGATCGAGGCGGACGACGCTCACCGCGACGAGGTGGACGACTCCTGGGACGAGTCCTACGTCGCGGGCGCCTTCATCGCTCCGGGCGAGAACGGCGACTGGACACTCGTCCTCGGCATCGACGGTGGCCTGGGGATCACCGCGCCGTGCGTGGAGACGCTGTCGAAGGGCGGCCGGGTCGTGGCGCACTCGACCAACGGCGGCAAGCCCATCGACCTCTTCCACTGGTTCGAGGACGGTGAGCTGCGTACGACGTTCGAGGGCTCCTCGTCGCGCGAGGGCCACTCCCCCGACGAACTGGTGCCCCTGCTGCGGGAAGTCGGCTTCCCGCTGACCGCCGGGGGAGAGTACGACGAGAGCGCCCCGGACGTCGACGAGAAGGCGGCGGTCCTCGCTCTGGCCGAGAGACTCACCGGCGTACGCGTCACCGAATCCCTCCTCCAGGACGCCACGTACGAGCTGGGACTCGTCCCCGAGGAGCCCGCCGAGGAGTGGACCAGCGTGGTCATCGACATCACCGACGCCCACGGGGAGCGCCTGTACCGGGAATGGACCTACGAGGAGATCGCGGCGGCTTCGGCCCGTGCACGGGCGGAGGCGAACGCGCCGGTCGTGATCACCTTCGGCGAGGTGCCGACCGAGGATCGTTCAGCGCCCGGGACAGGTGAGGAGTAGCGAGCGGGAGCGGGGAGGGCGCCCCGGCCCCCTCGTCCCGGCACCCGCCGCTCGGCGCTTCAGTGCATAGGGCCCCGCCTCACCCGAAGCACGAAGCAGGAGGGGCACCGCAGTGGGCGTCCGCCGGGTTCCCGTCAGGTTTCCTCGCCTCATGCGTCCCTCACCGGTGGTCTCCCCGCACGGTCCGGGTAGGGTCGGGCGATGCCCGAGCTGATGCGACTGCGTGCCGACCACGCCCCGGCGGTGATGGCCTTCGAGCTGGCGAACCGCTCCTACTTCGCTGCCTCGGTCTCCGATCGCGGCGACGACTTCTTCGACCAGTTCACCGACCGGTACGACGCCTTGCTGGCAGAGCAGGAGGCCGGTGTCTGCGCCTTCTACGTGCTCCTCGCCGAGGACGGCTCGGTTTTCGGCAGGTTCAACCTGTACGACATGGAGGACGGCACTGCCGGACTCGGCTACCGGGTCGCGGAGCGGGTCGCCGGCCGGGGCGTGGCGACCGCGACCGTCCGGGAACTGTGCCGGACGGCGTCGGCGTCGCACGGCCTGCTCACTCTGCGGGCGGCCGCCTCCCACGACAACGCCGCGTCCCAGAAGGTCTTGGCCAAGGCCGGGTTCGTCCCGGTCGGCCCTGCCGCCCCAGCCGATCTCGGCGGCAGGTCAGGTACTTGGTACCAGTGCGACCTCCGGCCGTAGACCTTGATCCTGCTCGTGGGTCGGGGCTACCGCCGGACCTGCCACGCGAGCCGGAGCCGGAGCCGTGCGCGTGCTCATTGAGGAGAGACGTATGAAGTCACGGGAACTGCGCCGCGCGGTGGAGGCGGCACGGGCGACCACTGTGGAACTCGGCCTTCAGGTCGACGAGGTAGTAGTCGTGCACAACTCGGACCGTGTCGCGCTGCGCCTGATCCCCTGCGGTGTCCTGGCCCGGGTCGCGCCTCTGGGGCATCTGGCCGCTTCCCGTTTCGAAGTGGAGCTTGCCCGCCGTCTCTCCGACGTCGACGCTCCGGTGGGTGCGCTCGACCCTCGGACCGAGTCCCGCGTCCACGTGCGTGACGGGTTGGCGATCTCGCTCTGGACCTACTACGAACCCGTGGGGACGGAGATCGCGCCGGGGGACTACGCGGACGCGCTCGTGCGGCATCACGCCGCCCTGCGGCAGATCGAGGTGGCCGCGCCGCACTTCACCGATCGAGCCGCCGTGGCACTGGGAGAGGTGAACGACCGGGACACGTCTCCCGAGTTGGCCGATCCCGACCGGGAACTTCTCAGCGGCACACTCCGTGGACTGAGCACCGCGATCGGCGCCGAACAGGCCGATGAGCAGCTGTTGCACGGCGAGCCGCATCCGGGCAACCTCCTCAACACGAGGAAGGGGCCGCTTCTCGTGGACCTCGCCACCTGTTGCCGTGGGCCGGTCGAGTTCGACCTCGCCCACGCGCCCGAGGACGTGGCGAAGTACTACGCGGGGGCTGACCACGGCCTGGTTCACCAGTGCCGTGCCCTGAACTGGGCGTTGTTCTCGGCCTGGCGCTGGCGTCGAAGCGACCAGATGCCCGACCGCGACCACTGGAGAGCGGAAGGTCTCCACCGTCTGCGTGCCGCACTCGATCGGTGCCGACGGGGTTGAACCGGAGGCGGAAGCATCCGTGCGTGCCGGACCCGCCGCGCCATGCGCCACGTCCCGGCACAGCGCGGTGCGGCGCGGCGCGGGCGGCACAGCGGTCGAGGGGCCGACGCGGTCGAGGGGTCGACGCGATCGGCGGGAACGAGTGCGGGCGTCGGGCACCTCCTGAGCCGCCGTCGGCGTGGGCTCGCGCCACCTCACATCCGGGATCTCAGCACGTCGACCTCGCAGCCCGGCGCGGACGGGTCGAAGCCGTGCTCGGTCAGCCAGCGGACCGCCAGCAGGCTCCGCAGTGACCACCACGCGTGGATCACGTCGAGGTCAACGGCGGTGCCGTAGCCGGCGATGACGTCGTCGAGGTGTTCCTCGTGTCCGAGCGTGAAGGTGGCGAGGTCGTACAGGGGATCGCCCTGGCCCGCCTCGGACCAGTCGATGATGCCGGTGACCTCGTCGCCGTCGACGAAGACGTGCGCGATCTGCAGGTCGCCGTGCGTGAACGCCGGAGTCCATGGTCGCAGCGCGGCCTCGGCGACCCGGCGGTTGCGGGTGACCAGGCCGGCGGGCAGGACGCCGTTCGTCACGAGCAGCTCGCACTCGTGGTCGAGTTCCGCCGCCAGCGCGCCGATGCCGCGGCCGGCGCGGCCGGGACGGGGTGGCAGCGGCGCGTCGTGCAGCTCGCGGATGGCGGCGCCCGCCGCGGCCCACGCCGCCGGTGACCCGGTCGACGGCCCGCCGAGGCGCCCGAGCGTCGTCCCCGGGACTGCGGCGATCGCGAGCACGGGCGGCTTGCGCCACAGGACTTCCGGGGTCGGGACCGGCGCCAGGCCCATCGCCTCGACCTCGACGTCGACACGCGCCTGATCGGCGTCCACCTTCAGGAACACGTCGCCGACGCGCAGGGTCGCGCGCTCGGAGTGGGCGACGACGACTTTTACCTCATCCATGGGAGACCAGTATCCCGGGGGTGAGCGCCGACGTCGCCGGGTTTATCGCGGTTTCCCTCACCGTCCGTCCCCCTCGTGGCAGGCCCTACTCCGCCCGTGCCGCGGCGTCGGCGGCCGGAGCGGGGGCCGGGGCGCTCACCTGCTCCTCGGGGTGTTCCCGGACCGGCCGTCCCGTCACCGTCCGTCCCCACGCCGTGCCGACGAGGACCAGGAGGGCTCCCGCGAGGCCGAACCAGCCCGGGCGGTCGCCGGCCGCCGCGATGCCGATGACCGCCGCCCACAGCGGTTCGGTGCCCAGGAGCAGGCTGACGCGGGAGGGGGAGGTACGGCGGACCGCCCACATCTGCACGAAGAACGCGAACAGCGTGCAGAACGCGGAGAGGTAGAGGAGCCCGAGCCAGTCCCCCGCGCCGAAGCCGGAGGCCGTCGCCCAAGGGGAGGCACCCGTGCCCGGGACGGCCGACAGGACGCAGAACACGGCGACCGCGCCGCCGAGTTGGAGCGTCGTCAGCGACAGCGCGTCCGCCCCGCGCACCGACCGGGAACGCGCCATGACCAGGACGTGCGCGGTGCGGGCGAGCGCCGCCCCCAGCATGAGCAGATCGCCCGCCGAGGGGCTGGTGAACCCGGCTCCCTGCGTCAGCAGCGCGACGCCGAGCACCGAGAGCGCGGCGGCCGCGAGGAAGGGGGCGGGCAGCCGGGTGCCGCTCAGCCGGCTCTCGGCGAGCGGCGTGAACACCATGGTGAGGCTGATGATCAGGCCCGCGTTGGTCGCCGAGGTGTGCACGACCCCGTACGTCTCCAGCAGGAAGATCACGGAGAGGATCAGGCCGAGGCGCAGCGCCCCGCGCACCTGTACGGCGCTCAGTGCGCGCAGGCGCCGCCACCCGGTGAGCACCAGGACGGGGAGCGCCACGGCGAAACGCAGGACCAGGACCGCCACGACCGTGTGCGCGGTGGTGACCCCCTTGGCCGCCAGGTAGCTGGAGCCCCAGACCACCGCGACCAGCAGGACGGGCAGGTCGACCGGTCGGCCCGCGCGGGCAGTGGTGACGTCCATGGGTCGGCCTCCTCGGCGTGGGACACCGGGACAGTACAAGAGAGGCGCCGCACCGGTCCGCCGGTGTCTCAGCCCTCGAACCAGCCGCTGTGCGCCGAGCCCCGGCCCACTCCCCCGCTCACCCGGATCGAGCGGCCTCCCGCGTGGACGGTGACGGGTGGGGTGCGGGCCGTGTAACGGGCCTTCCTGCCGACCCGGCGGCTGCCCCGGGCCTGGACGGTCACGGACATCGTGGTGCGGGTGCGGGTGCTGCGCGCCTGCGTCTGGGCGCACACGTAGGGGCCGGAACGGTGGACGGTCAGGGTGCCCGTCGAGAAGCGCAGAGTGCGGACGAGGTGCCCCCGGCAGTGACCGGTCGCGGCGGTCGCCGTGGCGGGCGTGAGCATCATCAGGACCAGGAGTGTGCCCAGGGCGAGGACGGCGGTCAGGGTGCGCGCTCCCGCCCTTCCCCGGTCACCACTTCTTGTCACTCCCGCACCTTCCTTCACATCCCCCACCACCGTACGGATGTACGAGGTGGGGGACGCGGGCGGGTGGGGCGGCGGTTGCGACGGAGGACGGCCGTCCCCTTGCCGCCCCCGTAGACCCCCGTCGACAGGAAGGGCCTACGGGGGCGTCGTCACTCCGGCCGTTCCGGCGGACGCCGCGGCTCGCCCTCCTCGGTGTCCCGTCCTGGAAGCCGCTTCAGCACCACGGCGTCGTCCCCGCGACCTTCGCCCGCCCGGCAGCGCGGGCACTCGCACGGCGGGAAGCGCATGGGGTTGAACTCCGTTCGCCTCCAGCCGGGTTGGGGCGTGGACGCCGCACGACGCCGGGGTTCGGGCCCGGCCCCTGACACCGGGGTGGTCACGACGCACCCCGTACACAGTCCGGCGTCTGCTGATGGCGTCGCAGCAACACCCGGCAGTCCGTCGCCCTGCTGTAGTCGCGCTCGGCTTCGGCGGCGGCCCGGGCGAGTTCGAACCCCGCACACGTCCGGCACTCGGCGGTGGCGCCGGGGTCCGCGTCGCCTCCCGCCGCCGCTCGCTCACTCGGAAGACCGCTCTTCGCAGGCACGGGCAACTCCTCTCCGTAGTCATTCCACTACTGGGAGGGCCTAGACTGATGGGCCATCAGGACGACTTCAACCTCCGCGCGCCTGAAGGAAAGTTGGTCAGAGGGTGTCGAACCGCAAGCAACTGAACCCGGACGAGGGGCCGCGCGCCGCCTTCGGTGAGCGTCTGCGCAGGCTGAGAGAGGAACGGGGCTGGACCCAGGACGACCTGTCCGACCACACCGGCTACTCCGCCTCGCACATCTCGGGCGTCGAAACTGGTGCGCGAACTCCAACCGCCAGGTTCACGGAAAGTGTTGACAAGGCGCTCGGGACCGGAGACGCGATGACCCGGCAGGGGGCGGCGACTCGGAACAGCGCGATACTCGACGGGTTTCCGGAGTTCGTCGTGCACGAGGGGCGGGCGACAGAGATCCGGCTCTTCGAGATGGGCGTCGTTCCGGGCCTGCTCCAGACCCCGGAGTACGCCGCCGCCATCACTACGGGCGCCGTACGGCGGGGCGCGATCACTCAGCAGCAGGAGGAGGAACGGCTGACTCTGCTGGCGAAACGACAGGCATCCCTGGAACGGACACCGGCCCCGCAGATCTACGTGCTGCTGGACGAGAGCTGCATCAGGCAACTCGTCGGTGGACCGAAGGTCTGGGCCGAGCAACTGGACCGGCTCGGGGAGATCGCGGAGATGCCCAACACTGTTGTGCAGATCGCTCCGTACGAACTGGGCGAGCGCCGCTCGTTCTACACACCTGTCACGCTACTCACCACGCCTGATCGCTCCCAGGTCGCCTATGCGGAGTCCGCCCACTCGGGACACCTGGAGCGCGATATGCGGTTCGTCGGTCCGCTCCTCACGGCCTACCATCAGCTACAGGCCGAAGCGCTTTCCCAGGCTGAGTCCGTGGCCATGATCAACCGGGTACGAAAGGGCACCTCGTGACAACCCAATCCCTCCACTGGTTCAAGTCCTCCTACAGCGCCAACGGCGGTCAGTGCGTAGAGGTCACCGCCGACCTGATCACCTCCCACGGGGTGGTCCCCGTCCGCGACTCCAAGGTCCTGAGCGGCCCCGTCATGACCGTCGGCGCATCCGCGTTCGCCGGCTTCGTCACGGGCGTCAAGGACACCCACCCGCAGACCGCCTGACCGCCGTACGAACCGGCACCGGAGGCGTAGGACCTTCCAGGATCAGCGCACTTCCACGATCAAGCGGCTGAGAAAGGGCACTTCGTGACAACCCAATCCCTCCACTGGTTCAAGTCCTCCTACAGCGCCAACGGTGGCCAGTGCGTCGAGGTCACCCCCGCCCTGATCGCCTCCCACGGAGTGGTCCCCGTCCGCGACTCCAAGGTCCTGAGCGGTCCCGTCCTCACCGTGGGCGCCACGGCGTTCGCCGGGTTCGTCGCGGGAGTCAAGAACACGCATCCCCGGAGCGTCTGACCGCCACACTGTCGCCCTACAGGCGTACCACTCCAGGATCAGTGCGTGTCCATGCTCAAGCGACCAGGAAAGGGCGTCGCGTGACAACAGAATCCCTCCGCTGGTTCAAGTCCTCCTACAGCTCCAACGGCGGTAGCTGCGTGGAGATCACCACCGACCTGATCACCTCCCACGGAGTCGTTCCCGTCCGCGACTCCAAGGACCAGAGGGGTCCCGTCCTCACCGTGGGCGCCACCGCGTTCGCCGGGTTCGTCGCACGGGTCAAGGGCGCGGGGCGCGGCACCGTCTGAGCGTCCCGCACGCCACGGCGCGCGGCCCCACCGTGAAGCACACGGTGGGGCCGCGCGTCGGTTCTCAGGCTCCTCGTCGTGCTGCCCTTTGTCGTGTCACGACGGCGTTCCGGATCACCCGGCCCCCGCCACCGGCAGGCACTCGGCGAGCAGGGCGAGGATGTCGTGCCAGGCGCGTCGCGCGTGCTGCGGGTGGTGGCCGACGCCGGGGGGTGTGGCGTGGTCGACCGGGGGGTGGTGGAAGGCGTGCAGGGCGCCGCCGTAGATCGTGAGGCGCCAGTCGACGCCCCCGGCCTGCATCTCGGCCGCGTAGGCGTCACGTTGTGCGGCGGACATGATCGGGTCCTCCGATCCGACTCCGGCCCACACCGGGCAGGGGATGCCGGCCGCCTCGCCCGGTCGGCCCGTGGTCAGGCCGTTGACCGTGCCGATCGCGCGCAGTGCGACTCCCGCGCGCCCGAGTTCCAGCGCGATCGCGCCCCCGGTGCCGTAGCCGATGGCGGCGATCCGGCCGGGGTCGGTCCGTGGGGCGGCGAGCAGGACGTCGAGGGCGGCGTGGCCGATGTCCCGCATCCGGCCGGGGGCGGCGAGCAGCGGCAGGCAGCGGTGCCGCATCTCCTCCGGGTCGTCCAGATAGCGCCCGCCGTGGAGGTCGAAGGCCAGCGCCACGTACCCCAGTTCGGCCAGGGCGTCGGCCCGGCGGCGTTCGATGTCGCTGAGCCCCATCCCCTCGGGCCCGATCAGGACCGCGGGGCGGCGACCGGTACCGGTGGGGAGTGCGAGGTGGCCGGTCATCGTCAGACCGTCGGCCGGGTAGGTGACTGTGCGCGTGGTGACCGTCGTCGTCATGCGACCGGACTGTAGTGACGCGCCTGCCCGGGTGGGCCGGTCTTCACCAGGGGCGGAATGTGGCCCGCCCGCCAAGTCGCCCAGAAACGCGTTGTCGTGCCCGGGGCGCGGGCGGCATGCTTCGGGTGTGACGACTCACGAGAGCAGCAGCCGTACCGACGCCACCGTCATCCTGCCTGTCACCGTGCGCGATCTGCGGCCCCAGGATCTGCCCGCGTGCGGCTGGTCCGGCTCCGCCACCCATCTGCGCCATGTGGAGCGGGAGTTGGTGCGGGCCGCCGCCGGTGAGGTGGACTATCTGGCCGTGTGCACTCCTGTCGGCCTGCCGGTGGCGATCGGCGGTGTCGACTACCAGGTGTCCGAGGGGGCCGGGACGCTGTGGCAGCTCGCCGTGCTCCCGGCGTTGCAGTCCCGGGGCCTGGGGACGCTGCTCGTGCGCGCCGCCGAACAGCGTGTCCGGGAGCGCGGGTTGCGCACCGCCGAGCTGGCCGTGGAGGAGGACAACCCCCGGGCCCGGGCCCTGTACGAGCGGCTGGGCTATGTCGCGTACGGGCGGGAGCCGGACGCCTGGGACGAGGAGGGGCCGGACGGGTCGGTCCGCCGCTACGAGACGATGTGCGTTCTGCTGCGCAGGGAGCTGTGACCCCGGCGCCCTGACCCGCCCCGCCGACCCGCCCCCGCCCGGCCCGCCCTCGCCCGCCTCATCTCACCCCACGGCCACCGGCTCCTCCGGGTCGCTCGGGTCACCCGGGTCGCCGGGGGCACTCGGCTTGACCAGGTCCACCGGCTCGCTCTCCCCGATGAACGTGCGCCACAGGCGGGCGTACGTGCCGTCGAGGGCGAGGAGTTCGTCGTGGGTGCCGTCCTCGGCGACGCGGCCGTGGTCCATGACGACGACGCGGTCGGCGCGGGCCGCCGTGGTGAGGCGGTGGGCGACGACGAGGGTGGTGCGGCGGCCCGCGACGCGTTCCGTGGCCTGGGTGACCTGCGCCTCGCTCGCGAGGTCGAGCGCGGCCGTGGCCTCGTCGAGCAACAGGACGCGGGGGTCGACGAGTTCGGCGCGGGCCAGGGCGATGAGCTGGCGCTGTCCGGCCGAGAGGTTGCGGCCGCGTTCGGTGACCTCGTGGAGGTAGCCGCCGTCCAGGGTCGCGATCATGTCGTGCGCGCCGACCGCGCGGGCCGCCGCCTCGACCTCGGCGTCGCTCGCCTCGGGCCTGCCGTACGCGATGGCGTCCCGTATCGTGCCCGCGAACAGGTACGACTCCTGCGGGACGACGCCCAGTTGGTGGCGGTACCCGGCCAGGTCCAGGTCGCGCAGGTCGCGGCCGTCGACCGTGACGGCGCCCGAGGTCGGGTCGTAGAAGCGGGCGACGAGCTTGACGAGCGTGGACTTGCCCGCTCCCGTCTCGCCGACGAAGGCGACGGTCTGCCCGGCCGGGATGCGCAGGTCGACGTCGTGCAGCGCGGTCTCCTCGCCGTACGCGAAGGCGACGTGCTCGAAGGCGAGTTCGCCGCGCAGCTCGCCGACCGGTTCGGGCCGCTCCGCGTTCGCCGTGGAGGTGGGCTCGACCAGGAGTTCCTGGACGCGGCCCAGCGAGACGGTCGCCTGCTGGTAGCCGTCGAAGACCTGCGACAGCTGCTGGACGGGCGAGAAGAACAGGTCGATGTAGAGGAGGTAGGCGACCAGTGCTCCCGTCGTCAGCGTGCCCGCGTCGATGCGGTGCGAGCCGACGATCAGGACCAGCGCGGTCGCGACCGTGGACAGGAGCTGGACGAAGGGGAAGTAGACCGAGATGAGCCACTGGCCCCGGATGCGGGCGTTGCGGTAGGCGCGGGCGTCCCTCTGGAAGGTCTCGTAGCCGGTGTCCTCGCGGCGGAACGCCTGGACGATGCGCAGGCCCGCGACCATCTCCTGAAGGTTGGAGTTGACGACCGAGATGCGGTCGCGGGCCAGCTTGTACGCCTTGACGCTGCGGCGCCGGAAGAAGACGGTGCCGAGGATCAGGACGGGCAGCGTCGCGAAGACGACGAGGGCGAGTTCCACGTCGATGACGAGCAGCGCGGCCATGATGCCGAAGAAGGTGACGACGGATACGAAGGCGGTGACCAGTCCGGTCTGGAGGAACGAGGACAGGGCGTCGACGTCCGTCGTCATACGGGTCATGATGCGGCCGGTCAGTTCGCGCTCGTAGTAGTCGAGGCCGAGCCGCTGGAGGTGCGCGAAGATCTTCAGGCGCAGCGAGTACAGCATGCGTTCGCCGGTGCGGCCCATCATGCGGTTCTCGCCGATCTGCGCGGCCCACTGCACGAGTACGGCGGCCAGGCCGAGGCCCGCCGCCGTCCACACGGCGCCGAGCGCGAGCCGGTTGACGCCGTCGTCGATGCCGTGCCGGATGAGGACCGGCAGGGCGAGGGCGAGGCCCGCGTCGAGGGCGACCAGCAGGAGGCTCAGCAGCAGCGGTTTGCCGAAGCCGCGCAGCAGCCGGCGCAGCCCGTAGGAGTCCTCGCCCGCGACGGCGCGCGCCTCGTCGATCCCGGGCAGGTCCTCGGCCGGGGGCAGCGCCTCGACCTGGGCGAGCAGTTCGGGTGTCGCGGGCATCCCGGTGAGGGCGGTGTCGCGCGGGGTGCGGTCGCCGGTCCACAGCTGCGGGGTGATGCCGCGTTCCGCGTCGTACTCGGCGTCGAGTTCGGCGCGGACCGACTCGTCCTCGGGCAGGTCGGCGGGGAGCGGGTGGCCCGGTGAGACGGCGCCCAGTTCGTCGGGGTCGGTCAGCAGGCGGCGGAACAGCGGGGAGCCCGCCTCCAGCTCCTCGTACGTGCCGACGGCGGCGAGCCGGCCCTTGTCGAGGACGGCGATGCGGTCGGCGAGGCCGAGGGTCGAGCGGCGGTGCGCGATGAGCAGGGTCGTGCGGCCCGCCATGACGCCGCGCAGCGCCTCGTGGATCTCGTGCTCGACGCGGGCGTCGACGGCGGAGGTCGCGTCGTCCAGGACGAGCAGGCGCGGGTCGGCGAGGATCGCGCGGGCCAGGGCGACGCGCTGGCGCTGTCCGCCGGACAGGGTCAGTCCGTGTTCGCCGACGGTCGTGTCGTAGCCCTCGGGCAGTTCGCGGATGAAGCGGTCGGCCTGGGCGGCGCGGGCGGCCGTCTCGATCTGCTCCCGGGTGGCGCCGGGCACGCCGTACGCGATGTTCGCGCCGATCGTGTCGGAGAACAGGAAGGAGTCCTCGGGGACCAGGCCGATCGCGGAGCGCAGCGAGGACTGCGTCAGTTCGCGCACGTCGTGGCCGCCGACCAGGACGGCCCCGTGGGACACGTCGTAGAAGCGGGGCAACAGGAGCGACACGGTGGACTTGCCGCTGCCGGAGGAGCCGACGACGGCGACGGTCTCGCCGGGGCTGATCTCCAGCGAGAAGCCGTCGAGGACCGGGCGGCCCTCCTCGTACGCGAAGCCGACGTCGTCGAACTCGACGGTGGCGGGCGCGTCGGCGGGCAGTTCCTTCGTGCCGTCCTGGAGGGAGGGCTCGGTGTCGATGAGTTCGAGGACGCGCTCGACGCCCGCGCGGGCCTGCTGGCCCACGGTGAGGACGACGGCGAGCATGCGCACGGGGCCGACGAGCTGCGCGAGGTAGGAGGAGAAGGCGACGAAGGTGCCGAGCGTGATGTGACCGCGTACGGCGAGCCAGCCGCCGAGCGCGAGCATCGCGACCTGGCCGAGCGCGGGAACGGCCTGGAGCGCCGGGGTGTACCTGGCGTTGAGGCGGATGGTGCGCAGCCGGCCCGCGAACAGCCGGCGGCCGACCTCGCGCAGCTTCCCCGTCTCCTGCTCCTCCTGCCCGAAGCCCTTGACGACACGGACCCCGGAGACGGCGCCGTCCACGACGGAGGCGACGGCGGCGGCCTGCGCCTGCGCGTACCAGGTCGCGGGGTGCAGCTTGGTGCGGGAGCGGCGGGCGATGAAGTAGAGGGCGGGGGCGACGGCGAGGGCGACGAGGGTCAGCGGGAGCGACAGCGTCGCCATGATGACCAGGGACATCACGAACAGCAGGACGTTGCCGATCGTCATGGGCAGCATGAACAGCAGGCCCTGGATCAGCTGGAGGTCGCTGGTCGCGCGGCCCACGACCTGGCCCGTGGACAGTTCGTCCTGGCGGCGGCCGTCGAGCCGGGTGATGCTGGCGTACATCTCGCTGCGCAGGTCGTACTGGACGTCGAGCGCGAGCCGGCCGCCGTAGAAGCGGCGCAGGTAGGCGGTGACGTAGACGACGACGGCGGCGCCGACGAGGACGCCGGCCCAGGTGCCCATGGGGCGGCTGCCGTCACCGATCACGTCATCGATGATGATCTTGGTGATGAGCGGGACGAGGGCCATGACGGCCATGCCCGCGAGGGAGGCGCCGAGGGAGATGACGACGTCCCTCTTGTACCGCCAGGCGTAGCCGGCGAGCCGCCGGGCCCAGCCGGGGCCCTGCCGGGGGTCGGGGGGCGGGGTCCTGCCGTCTGCCGAGCCGTGTTCCGTACCGATAGGTTTTCCCGCCGCCACGCGTGCCTCCTGTTGATCCGTGTCGCCGGAGGGGGAACGCGTTCACGTGCGGATTTCATCCCGCCGTTACGTTCGGGCTCCGCCGGGTGGCTCCGCCGGCCCGAGGGAACTGACTCGGGGCTCCGCCCCGGGCCCCGCTCCTCAAGCGCCGGAGGGGCTGGGTGTTGGGGCGCTGTTCCTGTGCCGCCGGGCCGGGCGGGACGACTCGGGGCTCCGCCCCGGGCCCCGCTCCTCAAGCGCCGGAGGGGCTGGTAGGCAAGGCGCCGGAGGGGCTGGTTAGCCAGGCGCCGGAGGGGCTGGTTGTTGGGGCGCTGCTGGTTGACAGGTCACTGTCCCTGGGCCAGTACCGGGACCAGGCGGGTGGCGTCCACCGTGCCCAGGCCGCTCGCGAGGTCGTAGCCGGGTTCGGCGCGGTAGCCGGCCTCGCCGTTGATGCCGTTCACGACGTCGACGAGCCCGGCGCGGTCGGCGGCCTGGATCGCGCCGTACAGGGTCGCGTTGACCGGGCCCAGTCGCTTGTCGGCCTGTTGCGCGGCGAGTGCGGTGAGGCCGGCGAAGAGGGGTGCGGAGAGGCTTGTGCCGAGCATGGGGGTCCAGGAGGACGTGCGGTCGTGGGTGAACCAGATCATCGTGGAGCCGGTCGCCGAGGCGGTGAGGGACACGTCGGGCACGCCCCGGTGCTCCCCCGTCACCCTCTTCACGCCGTCCTGGTAGTCGGGGCGGGCCGCGAGGACCGAGGTGCCGCCGCCGGTGGCGCCGCCCTTGTCGTTCCACACGGTGTCGGGGCTGTGGCGCCGTCCCTTGTCGTCCAGGGTGAGCCGGGTGCCGCCGACGGCCGTCACGCCGGGGTCGCTCGCGGGCCAGGACACGGTGCGGACCGGTGGCCGTCCGGCCTTCGCGGCCTCGGCGGCGCCGGGGGCGGCTCCCTCGTCCCCGGTCGCGGCGACGACGGTGATGCCCTTCGAAGCGGCCTCGTCGAACACCGGGCGCAGATCGCGGTAGATGCGGGCGACGTGCGCGCTCTGGTCGCCGGTCTCCGGGAAGACGAAGCTGAGCGAGAGGACGTCGGCCTTGTTCTCGGCGACGGCCTTGCGGACGGCCCGCGCGATGAGGTCCATGGCGCGCGGGGTGATGCCCTTCGCCGCGTCCGCCTGCTCCAGGTCGACCTGGTAGAAGCGCAGGTCAGCCTTGGGGGCCATGGCGTGCAGGGCCTGGACGTCCATGGTGGCCTCGCGGGCCATGGCGACCATGGTCTCGTCGCTCCAGTCGAAGGCGGCGGCCCGTCTGCCCTCGCCCGGGGACTGGCGTACGACGGTCAGGTCCGGGGCGGGCAGCCGCATCGCGGAGCTGAAGGTCTTCAGGTCCTCGGCGAGGTGCGGGGAGCCGACGACGTTGAGCGCGGCGACCGTCGTGCCCTCGCCGTCGGTGCCTTTGGCGTCGAGCGCCTTGGCGCCGTACACCTGCCGCAGCTGGTCGAAGGTGTAGCAGCCGGTCCGGGTCGCCCGCGTGCACAGCCGGCGGACCGGGCCGGTCGCGGTCGTCGTGGGGGTGGGCATCGCGGTCGCGGTCGCCGCCTGCTGCGCGGCCTGGGAACCGGCGACGGTCTGGCAGCCGGTCGCCAGCAGCACGGAACCCGTCACCCACGCGAGGACGGCACGGACGGTACGGGCGCGGTGAGGCACGGGACGGTCCTCCAGGTCCTGACCGCCGGCCGGCGGGGCACACGCGCTGCGCGCCCTGCGGACGGGGTACGAGGGGTGTGGCAGGGACGGCTCCCACGCTGTCCCGGCACCCCGGGCGCGGCCAGCGGGCCAGGGCCGTCCGGGTGAACCCCCGGGGGCCGGGAGCCGTGCCCGGCCCCTCCCGCCGACTCCCCTCGCGGCCCCGCTCCCTCAGCTGCCCGTGCGCGCCGTCAGCTCTCCTTGAACATCCTCGGTACGGCCGGGAGGACGACGACCGAGGGGCCGGGGGCGGCGAGTGCCTCGGCGAGGTCGGCGCGCAGCCGCTCGGGGCTGGTCAGGGTCGCGGGGACGCCGAAGGAGGCGGCGAGGGCCGGGAAGTCGGGGCGGGCGAGTTCCGTGCCGGTCGTCTCGCCGAACGCGCCGGTCATGTACTCGCGCAGGATGCCGTAGCCGCCGTCGTCCACGATGAGCCAGGTCACCGGCAGTCCGTACTGCCTGGCGGTCGCGAGTTCGGCGAGCGAGTACATCGCGCCGCCGTCCCCGGAGACGGCGAGGACGGGGCGGGCCGGGTCGGCGCTCGCGGCGCCGAGCGCGGCGGGGAAGGCGTAGCCGAGCCCGCCGGAGCCCTGCGCCGAGTGCATCGTGCCGGGGCGGCGGGCGTCGAAGGCGGCCCAGGCCCAGTACGACAGGATCGTCATGTCCCAGAAGCTCGGCGCCTCGTCGGGCAGCGCCGCCCGGATCGAGGCGAGCAGGTCCTGTTCCAGGGTCAGGTCCTGCGCGTCGATGCGGGCCCTGACCTTGCCGAGGAGGTCGGCGACGCGCTCGGGCGCCCCCGGTTCGCTGCGCGGCGGGGCGGTCTCCAGGAGGGCGGTCAGCGCGAGGCGGGCGTCGGCGTGGATGCCGAGGCCCGGGTGGTTGGACTCCAGTTTCCCGAGGTCGGCCTCGATCTGCACGATCCGGCCGCGCGGCGCGAAGCTGTGGTAGTTCGAGGAGAGTTCGCCGAGCCCGGAGCCGACGACGAGCAGGACGTCGGCGTCCTCCAGGAACTCGGTGGTGTGCCGGTCCTCGATCCAGGACTGCCCGGAGAGCGGGTGCTCCCAGGGGAAGGCGCCCTTGCCGCCGTACGTCGTGACGACGGGCAGGTCGAGGTGTTCGGCGAGCGCGAGCAGTTTCCCGGCCGCGTCGGCGCGTACGACGCCGCCCCCGGCGAGGACGGCGGGCCGCTCGGCGTGCGCGAGCCAGTGCGCGGCGAGCGCGGTCAGCTCGGGGCGCGGCACGAGGTCGGGCGGGAAGGCGTCGGGCGCGTTGACCTCGGGCAGGACCGTTTCGGCGGTGAGGACGTCCTGCGGGATCTCGACCCAGACGGGGCCGTGCGGGACGGTGAGCGCCGACTCCCAGGCCGCCGCGATCGCGGAGGGGATCTGGGAGGCGGTGCGCACGGTGTGGGTGGACTTCACGACGCCCCGGAACGAGGCTTCCTGGTCGCGCAGTTCGTGCAGGTAGCCGTGGCGGCCCCCGCCGAGCCCGGCGACCGGGACCTGGCTGCTGATCGCGAGCACCGGGGAGCTGCCGGCGGCGGCCTCCTGGAGCGCGGCGAGCGAGGTGAGCGCGCCGGGCCCGGTGGACAGCAGGAGCGGCGCGGCCTCGCCGGTGACCCGCCCGTACCCGTCGGCGGCGAAGCCCGCGTTGTTCTCGACGCGCAGTCCGACGTAGCCGAGCGCGGAGCGGCGTACCGCGTCGAACAGGCCGAGGGCGTGCTGCCCGGGCAGTCCGAAGACGGTCGTCGCGCCGAGCCCGCGCAGCGTCTCGACGACGAGGTCGCCGCCGGTGCGTCCGGCGGGCGGATCGAGCGCGGCCCGGGTCTGCTCGTCGGTGGGGCGCAGTTCCAGGTCGTGGTCGTGGGTCACTGGTTCGCGGGGTCCTTCCGGGCTTCGGCGATCTGGCGGGACATGATCGTCGTGAGTTCGTACGCGGTGTGGGAGGCGGCCACGGCGGTGATCTCGGCGTGGTCGTAGGCGGGGGCGACCTCCACGACGTCGGCGGAGACCAGCCGGCAGGAGGAGAGCCCGCGCAGGATCTCCAGCAGTTCGCGGGAGGTGAGCCCGCCGGCCTCGGGGGTGCCGGTGCCGGGGGCGTGCGCGGGGTCGAGGACGTCGATGTCGACGGAGACGTACAGCGGGCGGTCGCCGATGCGCTGACGCAGCTGGTCGACGACCTCGTCGACGCCGCGCCGCATGACGTCGGCGGAGGTCACGATGCCGAAGCCCATCTTCGCGTCGTCGGTCAGGTCCTGCTTGCCGTAGAGCGGGCCCCGGGTGCCGACGTGGGAGAGCGCGGAGGTGTCGAGGATGCCTTCCTCGACGGCGCGGCGGAACGGGGTGCCGTGCGTGTAGGCGGCGCCGAAGTAGGTGTCCCACGTGTCGAGGTGCGCGTCGAAGTGGAGCAGCGCGACCGGTCCGTGCCGTTCGGCGACGGCCCGCAGCAGGGGCAGGGCGATGGTGTGGTCCCCGCCGAGCGTCATGAGGCGGGCCCCGGTGGAGAGCAGTTCGCCGGCCGCGCCCTCGATCGTCTCGACGGCCTCGCCGATGTCGAACGGGTTGACCGCGATGTCGCCCGCGTCGGCGACCTGGGCGAGCGCGAACGGGGAGGCGTCCTGCGCCGGGTTGTAGGGGCGCAGCAGCCGGGACGCCTCGCGGACGGCGTTGCCGCCGAAGCGGGCGCCGGGCCGGTAGGAGACGCCGGTGTCGAAGGGGACGCCGACGACGGCGACCTCGGCCTGCCCGACCTCGTCGAGCCGGGGCAGCCGCGCGAAGGTCGCGGGGCCCGCGTAGCGCGGGATACGGGAGGAGTCGACGGGTCCGCGCGGGGTGGGCCGCCCGTCTGCCGGGGCCGTGGCCTGGGACTGGGACCCGGAGTGCTGCTGCTCGCTCATGGTGGATGCCTTCGCCGTGTCGGAAGCGCCGCAGGTGGCCGGGGGGATCGCCCTCGGAACGGGTGGCGCGCCCCCGACTGTAGCCGGGGGGCCGCGCGGTCGGCACGGGCGAGGTTCGCGCAGGTGGCGGGGGCGGGCGACGGACACCGGGGCGGGGGGCGGCCGGACGCGGGAACGCGGGAACGCGGGAACGGCGCCAGAAGGCAGCGGCGGACGCAGGGGCGGTGAGCCCAGGTCACGAAGTGACGGGGGACGCGGGTTCACTCAGGTCACGGGGACAGAGCCGTCCCCGGCGGAGCCGCCGACGGCGGGGCGGGCCGGGCTCCTCCCTGTGCTCGCACTCGGCCGCTCGGCCGCTCGGCAGCGGGCCGCAGCTCGGCTTGCGCGCGGTCCGCGATCCACCGCACCGGGCCCACCCCACGGGGCCGCTGGTGGCCCGCCCCCGCCGCGTCCCCACGGGCCGCCGCCACGTCCACGCCCCGCCCCGCCCCGCGTCCACGCGCCCCGCGTCCACGCACGGACGCGGCGCCCCGCCCTCCGCGCTCAGCGCCAGGTGTGGCGCGGGACGAACCCCAGCAGTTCCGGGCTGCGTCGCGTGTCGAAGAAGGTGTCGTGTCCGCCGAAGCCCTCGCGCACCTCGGTGTCCGGGTGGTACGCGGCCAGCAGGTCGAGGCTCGGTTCGAGGGCGGCGCTGTCCGGGGCGCACACGTTGACGACGTGGTGGCCGCTCAGCCTGGCGGTGAGCGCCGCGAGCACGGAGCCCGCCGCGTCCTCGGTGTGCAGCCAGCCCCACAGTTCCTTGCTGTTGCTCCCCGGGTCGGCGTGCACCTCGTCGAGCCGGGCGCGCAGCCGCTCGCCCGCGCCGACGAACGGGAAGCGCAGCAGGACGGTGTCGGTGCCCCAGCGGCGTGTCGTGAAGGCGGCGGCCTGCTCGGTCATGACCTTGGACAGTCCGTACGAGTCGACGGTGAGGTCGGGATGTTCCTCGTCCACGGGCACGTACGCCGGGTGCAGTTCGCGGTCGGCCCACGCGAGGCCCACCGCCGAGGCGCTGGACGCGGCGACGATCCTGCGGACCCCGCGCCGGCCCGCCTCCTGGAACACGAGGTACGCGGCCAGGACGTTGGTCCGCAGCGTCTCGTCCTCGGCGACGAGGCCGGGCGCCGGGTAGGCCGCGAGGTGCACGACCCCGGCGAGCCCCGAGGGCCCGGCCTCCTCGGCGGCGGCCGTGAAGCACGTGGTGACGGTGGCGGCGTCGGCGAGGTCCCCGGTCACGAAGCGCGCACAGCCGTCGTCCGCCTCGCCGCGTTCCCGGTCGGCGCCCACCACGCGGTACCCGGCGTCGGCCAGCGCGGTCACGACGAACCGTCCGATCCCGCCGGACGCGCCGGTCACGAGGACGGTGTCTCGCCCGCCGAGGGGGGCGCCCCCAGGCCTTCCGCGTCCGCCGGACTCGCTACGCCCCGGCTCTTCGTGGTTCATCTCTGACGCTCCCGTCTCATCTGGTTACGGCCACCTGATCACAAGGCGCCCGGCCACAGGTCGCCCGGTCACACGTCCATCTGGTCACGAGCCGTCCGGTCACGAGACCGACACCCGCTCCGGTCACCGACGGCTCAGCCCAGCAGCAGTGACTTGGGCTGCGCGGAGAGCGCCTGGTCGAGGACGAGGCAGGCGGCACCGACCGCGGCCACGTCCTCCCCGATCGCCGACGAGGTGACCGCGACCGGGCGGGCGCGCCGGACGAACGGCGAGGCGGCGATCACCGGCTCGATCGCGGGCAGCAGCCGGCCGCCGAGCAGCGGCCACACGGGTCCGCCGAAGACGACGGTGGCGGAGTCGAGCAGGTCGGCGACCGCGCCGGCCCCGCGCCCGATCCGTACGCCCCAGCGGTCCACGAGGCCGCAGGCGCGGGGCTCGCCCTCGGCGACGAGTTCCGCGAGCCGCCGCATACCGCGATGCGCGTCCCGGGGGACGGTGGTGCTGAACCCGTCGTCGAGCGCACCCAGTTCGACGGCCTCGTCGACCAGGGCGCGGGTCGAGCAGGCGGCGCAGAGCCCGCCGGTCTCACCGAGGTTGCCCGAGGAGCCGCGCAACACCGAGTCGTCCACGACCAGCCCCATGCCGGAGCCGGTGCCGAGGTAGCAGAAGAGGAAGTCGCGACTGTCGGTGGTCGCTCCCGTCCAGTGTTCCGCGACGGCGGCGGCGATGACGTCCTTGTCGAGCAGCACCGGAAGACCGGTGGCCTCGCTGAGCCGCTCGCGCAGCGCGACCGTGCCCCAGCCGGGGAGACCCGGCGGTCCGACGACGAGCCCGCGGGCGAGGTCCACCGGCCCGGGAGCGGCGATCCCGAGGCCGAGCACCCGGTCGCGGTCCACCCCTGACTCGGCCAGGAGCGCGGACACGGACCGGGCTGTCCCCGCCACGACCCGCTCGGGGCCCGCGTCGTACGGTGCGGGCTCGCGGCGGCGGGCCGTGACCGTGCCGAGCAGGTCGAGCAGGACGTAGGTGAGGACGGCCGGGTCGAGGTGCACGCCGATCGCGTACCGCGCCCCGGACACGATCCGGAGCAGGGTACGGGGCTTGCCGCTGCCGACGCTGCGCCTGCCGGATTCGCGGGCGATCCCGCGGTCGAGGAGGCGGCGGGTGATGTTGGTGATCGTCTGCGCGGACAGCCCGGTGGCGCCCGCGAGTTCGACGCGACTGAGCCCCTCCGGGTGCCGGCGGATCGCGTCCAGCACGACGGACTCGTTGAAGCCGCCGAGGCGCGGCAGATTGGTGCCCCGCCGGATCGCCCCCCTCGCGGGCGCGGCGTTCGCGCCCTTCGGCGGCCCCGCAGCAGGCTCCGCGCCGGCGCTCGTACTCTTCATGGTCCGCTCCTGGAAGAGGGGGGCGCGGCTCCGGGCCACCGTGCCGCCGGTACGTGCCGGACCATTAAATCAAAACGATGGACTTCGACCGGGGAATGCGGACCGCGCCCACGGACGCGGAGACCGCGCGCCCGATCCGCCGCGCACCCGGGCCGGTGGCAGGGCCTCACGGCACAATGGGGGCATGCCGATACCGAGCCGTGCCGAACTGGTCGACCACCTGATCGAGACCCGCATCTCGGGTGAGGTGGCGACGCCGCGTGAGAACAACCTGGCGCACTACCGTCACCTGGCCAACGGGGACCGCAACTGGTGGCTGGGCCTGGAGCTGGGCGACCGCTGGAGCGACGAGCAGGACGTCCTGGCCGTGATGGCCGAACGCTGCGGGGTCGTCGACGACCCGGAGTTCCGTCAGGGCCAGGACACGATCGATCCCGAGCTGACGGTGGCCGGACTGGACCGCATGGCGGACCGTCTGCGGAAGGCGGCCGAGGGCGGGGAGCGGGTCCTGTTCGCGACCGGCCACCCCGGTGCCCTGCTGGACCTGCACCGCCGTACGGCGCAGGCGATGCGGGAGGCGGGCTGCGAGGTGGTGCGCATCCCGGGTGGTCTGCACGCCGACGAGGGCTGCGTCGTGCAGTTCGCCGACGTCGCCGTGTTCGAGCGCGGGGCCTCCCTGTGGCACACCCACTCCCCCGAGCCGATGAGCGCGATCCTGGACGGCCTCGACCGGGCGGGCCGGCCCCAGCCGGACCTGGTCGTCGCCGACCACGGCTGGGCGGGCCGCGCCGGGCAGCGGGGCCTGGACTCGATCGGCTACGCGGACTGCAACGACCCGGCCCTGTTCCTGGGCGAACTGGAGGGCACGATGCAGGTGACGGTCCCGCTGGACGACCACGTGAGGGACCCGCGCTTCTACGAGCCGATGACCGCGTACCTGCTGAACGCGGCGGGGCTGCCGGGGGCCGACCGGGCGTACTGAGCGCCGGGGGCCGGGGCACACCGGATGAGGGGGCGGGACCGTGCGGGGCGGCCGCGCGCGGTCCGCCTCCTGCCGTAGCGGGTGACGCAGGACCCTTGCGCGGGCGTGCTTTCACGTCTGATGCTGATGGTTCTTGTCGCCTTCCGTTCGGAGCCGCTCGATGTGCGCATACCGACCGAATCGCCGTTCCGTCCTCTCCACGGGCGCCGCTCTCGCGGGCTGGGCGGTCTTCGCGACACAGAAGCGGGCCTTCGCCGCCGCCGGCCCCGAATGGGACGCCAGACCGCGGGTCTTCCAGGTGAACCGGGACGCCGCGCGGGCCCGGCTGGTGCCGTACGCGAACGTCTCCGCCGCGGTGCGCGGGGACCTGGAGAAGTCGCCCTACTTCCGTTCCCTCAACGGGAAATGGCGCTTTCACTGGTCCAAGAACCCCGAGGCACGCCCCACCGGCTTCGAGGAGCCCGACTACGACGACAGCGACTGGGACCACATCAAGGTCCCGTCGAACTGGGAGATCGAGGGCTGGCCGGAGCCGATCTACCTCAACATCCGCTATCCGTGGGTCGGCTACGAGGAACCGGAACCGCCTCAGCTCCCCCGGGAGTTCAATCCCGTCGGCTCCTACCGGCGCGATTTCACGGTGCCCCGCGGCTGGTCGGGCCGACGCACCCTGCTCTCCTTCCAGGGCGTCAAGTCGGCGTTCTTCGTCTGGGTCAACGGCAAGCGCGTCGGCTACAGCGAGGACAGCTACACCCCCGCCGAGTTCGACGTCACCGAGTACCTGCGGGCGGGCGCCAACAGCCTGGCCGTCGAGGTGTACCGGTGGTCAGACGGCAGCTGGCTGGAGGACCAGGACATGATCGATCTGTCCGGCATCTTCCGCGACGTCTACCTGTACTCGGTCCCGCCCGTCCACGTGCGGGACCTGTTCGTGGGCACCGCCCTGGACGCCGTGTACCGGGACGCCGTCCTGACCGTGACCACGACCGTACGCGGCCGGGGCGGCGAGACCGGCCGGTACCGCGTGGAGGCGCTGCTGTTCGACTCCGGGGGGCGCCGCGTCCTGGACCGTCCGCTCAGCGGCGAGGTCACCCCGGGCGCCGAGGACGCCGAGGTGACGCTCCGGGCCGACGTCCGCTCGCCCGCGCTCTGGTCGGCGGAGGACCCGAACCTCTACACCCTGGTCGTGACGCTCACCGACGCCGCCGGCGAGGTGGTCGACGTCCAGCGGACCAGGACCGGCTTCCGCGAAGTCGACTGCGGGCCGGGCCGGTTCACGGTGAACGGCAAGCAGGTCATGCTGCGCGGCACCAACCGCCACGAGACCGATCCGGACCACGGACAGGCGGTCGGCGAGGCGCGGATGGTCGAGGACATCCGGCTGATGAAACAGCACAACATCAACGCCGTGCGCACCTCGCACTATCCGAACCATCCGCGCTGGCTCGAACTGTGCGACGAGTACGGCCTGTACGTGGTCGGCGAGACGAACCTGGAGACCCACGGCGTCCGCGACACCGTGCCCGCCTCGCTGCCCGAGTGGACCGACGCGTGCGTGGACCGGATCCGCTCGATGGTGGAGCGCGACAAGAACCACCCGAGCATCGTCGTGTGGTCCCTGGGCAACGAGGCCGGCGAGGGCTCCGACTTCCGGGCGATGGCCGACTGGGTGCGCGCGCGTGACTCCTCCCGCCCGGTGCACTACGAGGGCATGAACGCGGTCGCCGACATGCACAGCGAGATGTACACGAAGCCGGCGGACGTGGAGGCGTACGGCAAGTCGGGCGAGCAGACGCCGTTCATCCTGTGCGAGTACGCCCACGCGATGGGCAACAGCAACGGCAACCTCAAGGAGTACTGGGACATCTTCGAGCGCTACCCGAACCTGCACGGCGGCTTCGTGTGGGACTGGGTGGACCAGGCGATCCGGCTGCCGGTGCCCGGCGACGCCAAGCACACCTACCTCTCGTACGGCGGCGACTGGCACTCCGGCTACCCCACGGACGCCAACTTCTGCTGCAACGGCCTGGTGGACGCGGACCGCACGCCCCATCCCGGCCTCCTGGAGCTGAAGAAGGTCTACCAGCCCGTGGAGGTCGCCGCGGCCGACCTCGCGGCCGGAACGGTGAAGGTACGCAACAAGCACCTGTTCAGCGGGCTCGACGCGTACGAACTGCGATGGGAGGTGACCCGCGACGGCCACCGGACGCAGCACGGAGTCCTCGCGCCGCCCGACGTGGCGCCGGGCGCGGAGAAAACCGTCCGCCTGCCGGTGGACGCACCCGCTTCCCCCGAGCCGGGCGCCGAGTACTGGCTGAACGTCTCCTTCGTGCTCAAGTCCAGGACCCGCTGGGCCGAGGCCGGGCACACCGTGGCCGCCGAGCAACTCGCCCTCGACTGGCACGCCCACGCTCCGGCCGAACCGGACCCCACCCGCCTGCCCGCCCTCACCCTGAAGGAGACCGGGGGGAGCCTGCGGGTCGGCGGGCGGGACGTCGAGGCGGTGCTCTCCCGGACGACCGGAACACTGGAGTCGTACCGGGTGAAGGGGCGGCTCCTCCTGGCGGGCGGCCCCGTCCCGAACTTCTGGCGCGGGCCGACCGACAACGACATCGGGCGCGGCACCCAGGACTCGCTGCGCACGTGGCGGAAGGCGGGCACCGACCGGAAGGTCACGTCCGTGAGCGCCGAGCAGCCCTCCCGCGGCGAGGTCACCGTCCGGGTCGTCTGCTCGCTCCCGACGTCCCCCGCGCCGTCCACCTGGACCACCGTCTTCACCTTCCGCGGCGACGCGGGCATCGACGTCAGGCACACCCTGGAGGCGCCCGAGGGGCTGCCCGACCTCCCGCTGGTGGGCGCCCTGCTGACCGTGCCCGAGGGCTTCGAGCAGATCGACTGGTACGGGCGGGGACCGCAGGAGAACTACTGGGACCGGCACACCGCCGCCTTCGTCGGCCGCTACCGGTCGACGGTCGACCGGCAGGAGGCCGCGTACGTCCGGCCCGAGCAGATGGGCAACATGACCGGCGTACGCCGCTTCTCGTTGACGGACCGGTCCGGGGCCGGGCTCGTGGTGCTGGCCGATCCCTCCGGGGACGAGCCCTTCCTGGAAACGAGCGCGCTGCACTACTCCCCGTTCGACCTCGACGGGCCGAAGCACCCCTACGAACTCCGGCGCCGCGCGGAGACGGTCCTCGGGATCAACCACCGCCAGACCGGGGTCGGCGGCAACGACTCGTGGGGCGCGCCACCGCTGGAGCAGTACCTGCTGCACGCGGGACGCTCCTACACGTACGCCTACCGGCTGCGTCCCGCCTGAGACCGGGCCTCTCCCCGTGGCCGGGGCCCGCGCGGAACGGGCCCGGCCACGCTCACGCGTCCCCCCACGGGCTGAGCCCCGCCCGTCTGCGCTGTCCGCCGCCCGGGGTCGGGTCGAGGTAGACGCGGCGGATCTGCGGGAAGCGTTCCCGCAGCTGGTTCTCGGCGTTCTCGCAGGCCCACTCGATCTGCGCGGCGGTGGAGGCGTCCTTGAAGTCGATCTTCGCGGCGACCAGGGCCTCCTCGGGGCCCTGCACGAGGGTGACGAGTTCGAGGACGGCCTCGACGTGGGCGGTGGCGAGCAGTTCCTCGCGCACGGCCTGCCGCACCCGCGGGGGCAGCGGGCGGCCCACCAGGAGTTCGGCGTTGGAGCGGCCGAGGACCCAGGCGACCCACACGAGCAGCAGGCCGATGAGGATCGAGGCGATCCCGTCGTAGACGCCGTCCTGCGCGAGGTGGGAGGCGGTCAGCCCGGCGGCGGCCAGGACGAGTCCGACGAGCGCCGCGGAGTCCTCCAGGACGACGGCCTTGACCGTCGTGTCGGTCGTCCAGCGCAGGTGGTGACGGAACGGGACGCTGGTGGCGCGCGCCTCGCCCGCCATCTGCCGCAGCCCGGTGCGCAGCGAGTAGCCCTCCAGCAGGAAGGCGAGGGCCAGCACGACGTACGAGACGACCGGGTTGCCGATCTTCTCGCCGTGGGTCAGCGTGTGGACCCCGTCGTAGACCGAGAAGACGGCACCGCCGACGAAGGTCGCCACCGAAGCGAGCAGCGCCCAGATGTAGCGCTCGTGTCCGTGGCCGAGCGGGTGTTCCTCGTCGGCGGGCCGGACGCTGCGTCTGAGGGCGAGCAGCAGGAGGAGTTCGGTGACGGTGTCGGCGACCGAGTGGGCGGCCTCGGAGAGCATCGCGGAGGACCCGCTGATGAGCCCCGCGACGAGTTTGGCGGCGGCGATCCCGAGGTTGGCCCCGGCCGCGACGAGCACGGTGAAGGTGCTTTCCCCGGTGTCGCCGGTCCGGCCGCCGGCAGGGCTGCCGCCGGGGGCGACCCCGTCTTTGGCGACCGGTTCTCGGGGCTGCTCCGGTACAGGTCCCGGTGGGCCATGCCTGCTGCTCATAGGCGCGCAGTATGCCGAGCGGCGGCAGTCGGGAGCGGCTGGACACGCCACGTCGGCCGCCCGTGTCGTGCCGGCACACCGCGCGTACCGGCCCACTGAACCAGTCGGTCCCCACCCTGAGCCAACGTTCACGCACAGACAGTTACCAGAAAGGGTGCACTGTGCTAAATTCGCACAATGGATATCGGGGCACGCGTCGCCGAGGCCAGGGCGGAGCACGGCGTCACTCAGGCGCAGCTGGCGGCCGCCACCGCCATGGAGCGGACGGCGCTGGCGAAGATCGAGTCGGGCAGTCGCCGGGTGAGCGCCGTGGAGCTGGTGGCCATCGCGCGTGAGCTGGGGCGGCGGGTGGAGTGGTTCGTCGAGGAGTCACCGCCGGCTCTCGCCTCGTACCGGGGCGCGCAGGAAGGGGTGGCACGGCAGGCCATCGACACGAAGCTGGAATCCGTCGCTCGCGACACCGAATTCGTCACCGGCCACTGCCCGGAGCTGGTCGCGCGACAGCCGGACCCCCTGCCGTGCCCCGGCACCCCAGAGGAAGCGGAGGAACTGGCGACCCGCGCGCGCGAGCTCCTCGGACTGGCGCCGGGGCAGCCCGCTCACGACTTCTCACACATCGTGTCGGCCATCGGGCTGCTGATCTTCTCCGTGGACCTCAAAGAGGGCGCGGATGCCGGTACGGTGCTGCTCAGACGCGGTGGGGTCGCCGTCGTCAACGGGCACAGGCTGGTGGGCCGTCGCCGCCTGGCAGCCGCGCACGAACTCGGCCACTACCTCATCGCGGACGAGTTCTCCCTGGACTGGCGCATCTCCGCCGAGGCCCAGGGCATCGAGGCGAGACTGGACCGGTTCGCGCGGGCACTGCTCGTCCCCGCCGAGGGCCTGCGGGAGTGCTGGAACGCGTGGTTGTCCGATCCCGGCGAGACGTGGCGCGACGCCGCGGTGCGTGCGGCCAGCCACTACGGGGTGGACATGGCAACGCTCGCGCGCAGGCTCGTCGAGCTCGGCATGGCGGACGGCAGCCGCGCCAACGACATCCGCCACGTCCAGACGAAGCAGGCCGACATCGTGGAGAAGAACCTCGTCGTCCGCCAGGACCTCGCGCCGGTCGCGCTGCCCCGTACGTACGCGCGGGCCGTGCTGAAGCTCTACCGCCGCGAGGTGATCACAGCCGACCGGGCGCTGGCCCTGCTCCACGGCACCTTCGACGAAGCCGCTCTCCCCGATCTCCCCCCTGTGCAGGAGTCGGAGATCTGGAACGTGACGTCGTGACCGAGGACGGGACGGCTTATGTGCTGGACACCGGTCCCCTGAGCCACTTCGCGAAGGCACAGTGGCTCGGCGTCCTCAAGAGCGTGCTCAAGGGCTGTCGCGTACTGATCCCCGACGTCGTCGAGGAAGAGGTACGCAGGGGAGTGGACCGCCATCCCCACCTGCACGCCGTGCTCGGCGCCGACTGGATCACGACGGTCACCCTGGACTCTCCGGCCCAGTTACGCGCCTTCGCCCACTATGCGAGCCACCTGGTCGGTGACAACGGACGGAACGTCGGGGAATGCGGCGTACTGGCGCTGGCCGAGAGCCTGCCGCCGGGCACCGTGGCGGTCGTCGACGACCGGGTGGCCGTCGAAGCCGCCCGGGGTCGACCTGTCCTGGTGCGCGGCAGCCTGGGGCTGATGTGCGAGGCGATCCGCACCGATCAGCTCACCGTCACCCTGGTGTCCGAGATGGTCGACGACCTGCTCAGAAGTGGGTACCGGCTGCCCTTCAAGCCGGGCGGCTTCGCCGAGTGGGCCAAGCGCGAGGGCACCTTCTGAACGGGGCCGAACCCTTCGGGACAGTCCCTTCGGGCACGCCCCCGCCCCCCGTCAGCGTTCGCGTGGGACGCGGATCACGCCCTCCTGGATCACCGAGATCGCGAGCCGTCCGTCCTGGGTGTAGATCCTGGCCTGGCCCAGGCCCCGGCCGCCCGAGGAGCTGGGGGACTCCTGGTCGTACAGGAGCCATTCGTCGGCGCGGAAGGGGCGGTGGAACCACATCGCGTGGTCGAGGCTCGCGCCGACGACGTCGCCCACGACCCAGCCGCCGCGCCCGTGGGCGAGCAGTACCGAGTCGAGCAGCGTCATGTCGGACACGTAGGTGGCCAGGCACACGTGCAGCAGCGGGTCGTCGGCGAGTTTGCCGTTGGTGCGGAACCACACCTGGGAGCGGGGCTCTCGGGGCTGTCCCGCCGTCGCGTACGGCGGGGCGTCGACGTAGCGCAGGTCCACGGCCTCCCGGGCCTGGAGCAGTTTGCGCACGACCTCGGGGGAGCCGATCGCGTCCCCGTAGCGCGGCAGCAACTCCTGGGCGGTCGGCAGGGTTTCGGGCTCCGGTGCGGACGGCATCGGCGCCTGGTGCTCCAGCCCCTCCTCGTACGTCTGGAAGGAGGCGGACAGGTGGAAGATCGGCTGGCCGTGCTGGATCGCGACGACCCGCCGCGTCGTGAACGAGCGTCCGTCCCGGATGCGGTCGACCGTGTAGACGATCGGCGCGCCCGGGTCGCCCGCGACCAGGAAGTAGGCGTGCAGCGAGTGCGCGAACCGGTCGGCGGGCACGGTGCGGCCGGCCGCGACGAGCGCCTGCGCCGCGACCTGCCCGCCGAACACGCGGGGCACGAGGGCGGGCCGCGACTGGCCCCGGAAGATGTCCTCCTCGATCCGCTCCAGGTCGAGCAGGTCGAGGAGATCGTCGAGTGCTTCGCTCACCGCGGTCAGAGGCCCATGCTCTTGGCGATGATCATCTTCATGACCTCGCTGGTGCCGCCGTAGATCCGGTTGACGCGGTTGTCGGCGTACAGGCGGGCGATCGGGTACTCGTTCATGTAGCCGTAGCCGCCGTGCAGCTGGAGGCAGCGGTCGATGACGCGGGCGGCGACCTCGGTGCAGAACAGCTTGGCGCTCGCGGCCTCGGCGGCGGTCAGCTCGCGGCGGTCGTGGGCCTCCAGGGCCCGGTCCACGACGGCCTCGGCGGCGTCGACCTCGGCCTTGCAGGCGGCCAGTTCGAACTTGGTGTTCTGGAACGCGGCGACCGGCTTGCCGAACACCGTGCGGTCCTGCACGTAGCTCTGGGCGAAGCGGATGGCGGCGGCGGCCTGCGCGTAGGCGCCGACGGCGATGCCGAGGCGCTCCTGCGGGAGGTTCTGGCCGAGGTAGGAGAAGCCCTTGTTCTCCTCGCCGAGCAGGTCCTCGACGGGGACCTTGACGTCGCTGAACGACAGCTCGGCCGTGTCCGAGGTCCGCAGGCCCAGCTTGTCGAGCTTGCGGCCCACCGCGTAGCCCTCGGACGTGGTGTCCACGACCAGCAGCGAGATGCCGAAGCGGCGGTCGTCCTCCTTCGGCGGGGCGGTGCGCGCGCACACGATGACGCGGTCGGCGTGCACCCCGCCGGTGATGAAGGTCTTCGCGCCGTCGAGGACGTAGTGCGTGCCGTCCTCGGACAGCTTCGCCGTCGTCTTCATCCCGGCCAGGTCGGAGCCGGTGCCGGGCTCGGTCATGGCGATGGCGAACATGGTGCGGCCCGCCACGAAGTCCGGCAGCCAGCGCTTCTTCTGGTCCTCGGTGGCGTACGCCTTGAGGTAGGGCAGGCACAGCGCGACGTGCACGCCCGAACCGCCGAAGGACACGCCCGCGCGCGCCGTCTCCTCGCTCAGGATCGCCTGGAACTTGAAGGACTCCTCGCCGGCCCCGCCGTACTCCTCGGGCACCTCGATGCCGAAGATGCCCAGCTCACCGAGCTTGTAGTAGAAGTCGCGCGGCGCCTGCCCGGCGGCCAGCCACTCCTCGTGGACCGGGACGACCTCGCCCTCGATGAAGGCCCGGATGGTCTCCCGGAACGCCTCGTGGTCCTCGTTGTAAACGGTACGGCGCACTGACGCCACCCTCCTTCGGCGGCCGACGGGGCCGGTCCGCGCGGTACGTGCACAGGCGGGGCGCCGGGACATACTAAGCGCCCGCTCACCTTGAAGTTACCCGTACGTATTGCGGGTGTCCAGAGCGGACGGCGGCGGCGCGCGGACCCTCCGGGGGCGTGCGCCCGGCGAGGGCACGACGCCCTCGTCACACCGAGCAGGCCCCGTCCCCGCCGCGCGGCCGCTGCGCCCGGGTCGACACCATGAGCGCGGCCATCTCGTCCTCGTCCAGCTCGTCCTCGCCGTCCACGACGGGGTCCATCCCCACGGGCTCGGGCTCGGCCTCCGGCGGCGGACCGGCCGTCAGCTCCCCGAGCGGGATGAAAGCGGTCATGGGGCACCTCCGGGGGTGGTGAATCGGGCCGGGACCGACTCTACGCGCGGGGGCCGCACCTGCGTACGAGGTATCGCCCGCGCCGGGTTCTCAGCAGAGAACCGAGCCAGGACCTCGTACGCTGGGACCACACCCGCCGGAGGCATGCGCAGGCCGCCGACCGGAAGAGGAGGCGTACAGGGATGAGTGTCGCCATGGACCACACCGGGCCCTGGACGGTCGCCGACGTTCTGGCTCTCCCCGAGGACAGGGCGAACCGTTACGAACTCATGTGGGAGTCCCTCGTCGTGTCACCTGCGCCCGGAATCCGCCATCAGCGGGCCTCGTACCACCTGCACACTCTCCTGCGCGCCGCCGCCCTGGCGGCCGGGGCCCCGGTGGAGGTCCTGGAGGCCGTCAACGTCGTCCTTCCCTCCGGTCTCACCGTCCCCGACCTCGTCGTCGTGGACAGCGCCGCCACCGACGACGACCCCGTGAGCCTGGACGCGGAGGCCGTGCGGCTCGTGGTCGACGTGGTCTCCCCCGGCAACCGGTCCATGGACCGCAAGGTCAAGCCGTTCCTCTACGCCGAAGCCGCCATTCCGCACTTCTGGCGGCTGGAGCTCGCTCCCGCGCCCCTGCTCGTGATCCACGAACTGGAGGGCGGGCGCTACCGGGAAGTGACCACCGCGCTCCCCGGTGCGACGAGCCGCCTCACGGCTCCGTACCCCGTGGAGCTGGACCCGGCCGTGCTGACGCGCAAGTAGTCCGGCGGGCACAATGCCGCGCATGCCCCCTCGCCCCTCCCCTTCCCCCTCCCCCGGTCACCTGGTGGACCGCGCCCGGCGTCTCGTCGTTCCCGGGCGGCGGCGGGTGCTGGGGATCGCCGGGGCGCCCGGGGCGGGGAAGTCGACGCTCGCGCAGCGGCTCGTGGCGGGGCTGGGCGCGGACGCGGTGCTCGTGCCGATGGACGGGTTCCATCTCGCGCAGGCCGAACTGGAGCGGCTGGGGCGGGCCGGGCGGAAGGGCGCGCCCGACACCTTCGACGCCGCCGGGTACCTGGCCCTGCTGCGGCGGCTGCGCGCGCCGGTCCCGGGCGAGGTGGTGTACGCGCCCGCCTTCGACCGCGCCCTGGAGGAGCCCGTGGCCGGGTCCGTGGCCGTCCCCGCCGAGGTCCCGCTCGTCGTCACCGAGGGCAACTACCTGCTCGTGGACGAGGGGCCCTGGGCCGGCGTGCGGGGCCTGCTGGACGAGGCGTGGTTCCTCGCGCCCGAGCCGGAGGTCCGGGTGCGGCGGCTCGTGGCCCGCCACGTGCGGTTCGGGAAGTCCCCGGCGGACGCCGAACGCTGGGTCGCCGCTTCGGACGAGGCCAACGCGCGGCTCGTGGAGCGGTACCGGGGGCGGGCGGATCTCCTCGTACGCACATAGGGCCCGCCGCCATACGGATGCAGGACCGCCACCGTAGGGACACGGCGGCCCCTCACACCGTCCCGAAAGCCCCCCGCGCCAGCCGGTGCAGCAGGGCCGCCATCGCCTCGCGGCCCATCGCCTCGCCGCCCGGCTGGTGCGGGGTCGAGTTGAGCAGGCCGAAGACGGCGTGGACGGTCGCGCGGGCGGTGGGTTCGGCGGTGTCGGGGCGGGCCTTGCGCAGGGCCTCCACCCACAGTTCGACGTACTCGCGCTGGAGGCGGCGCACGCGGCGGCGGTCCTCCGGGCGCAGGCGGTCGAGCTCGCGGTCGTGCAGGACGATCAGGGAGCGGTCGTCCAGGGCGAAGTCGATGTGACCGGCGATGAGGGAGTCGAGGACCGCTTCGGGCGGGCCCCCGGTGGAGCCGAAGCGGGCCCGGCCGCCCGCGAGCAGGCGTTCGCTGATGCCGACCAGCAGTTCGGCGAGCATCGCGTCCTTGCCCGGGAAGTGGCGGTAGAGCCCGGGGCCGCTGATGCCCACGGCGGCGCCTATCTCGTCGACGCCGACCCCGTGGAAGCCGCGCGCGGCGAAGAGGCGGGCCGCCTCCTGGAGGATCTGGTCCCGTCTCGTCGGCGCGTCGGCGCCCACTGGCCTGGTGCTCATGAAAAGCCATTGTAGACAAGGCCGTTAGCGCTCGTTAACCTGAGCGCCATACGTTAACGCTCACTAACCGCCGGGCGGCGCGGCCCGGCCAGCGAGGGGGCTCGACCGCATGGCGGAACAGACGACGGCAGAGCGCTCTCCCTCGGGGGGCGCCGAGTGGCGGGCGCCCGTGCTGGGCACCGCCGCCGATCCCTCCTCGGAGACCTGGCGGGCCAACGAGGCGGCGCACACCGCGCTCGTCGCGGAGCTGCGCGACCGGCTGGCCCGGGCCCGGCTCGGCGGCGGGGAGCGGGCCAGGGAGCGGCACGTGGCGCGCGGGAAGCTGCTGCCGCGCGACCGGGTGGACGGACTGCTCGACCCCGGTTCGCCCTTCCTGGAGCTGGCCCCGCTCGCGGCCGAGGACCTGTACGGGGGCGCCGCCCCGGCCGCCGGGGTGGTGGCCGGGATCGGCAGGGTCTCGGGGCGGGTGTGCGTGGTCGTCGCGAACGACGCGACCGTCAAGGGCGGCACCTACTACCCGATGACGGTGAAGAAGCACCTGCGCGCGCAGGAGGTGGCGCTGGAGAACCGGCTGCCCTGCGTGTACCTGGTGGACTCGGGCGGCGCCTTCCTGCCGATGCAGGACGAGGTGTTCCCCGACCGCGAGCACTTCGGGCGGATCTTCTACAACCAGGCGCGCATGTCGGCGGCGGGGATCCCGCAGATCGCCTCCGTGATGGGCTCGTGCACGGCGGGCGGGGCGTACGTCCCGGCGATGAGCGACGAGGCCGTCATCGTGCGCGGTCAGGGCACGATCTTCCTGGGCGGTCCGCCGCTCGTGAAGGCCGCGACCGGCGAGGTCGTCACGGCCGAGGAGCTGGGCGGCGGCGAGGTCCACTCGCGGGTCTCGGGCGTCACCGACCACCTCGCCGAGGACGACGCGCACGCGCTGCGCATCGTGCGCGACATCGTCGCGACCCTGCCGGGGCGCGGCGCCTCCCCGTGGGCGGTGCGCGCCCCCGAGGAGCCGAAGGTGGACCCGTACGGCCTGTACGGCGCGGTGCCCGCCGACTCCAGGACCCCGTACGACGTGCGCGAGGTGATCGCCCGGGTCGTGGACGGTTCGCGGTTCCACGAGTTCAAGTCCGAGTACGGGCAGACCCTCGTGACCGGTTTCGCGCACGTCCAGGGGCATCCGGTCGGCGTCGTCGCGAACAACGGGATCCTGTTCTCGGAGTCCGCGCAGAAGGGCGCGCACTTCGTCGAGCTGTGCGACCAGCGCGGGATCCCGCTGCTCTTCCTCCAGAACGTCTCCGGCTTCATGGTCGGCCGCGACTACGAGGCGGGCGGCATCGCCAAGCACGGCGCGAAGATGGTGACGGCCGTCGCCACGACCCGCGTCCCGAAGCTGACCGTCGTGATCGGCGGGTCCTACGGGGCGGGCAACTACTCGATGTGCGGCCGGGCCTACAGCCCCCGCTTCCTGTGGATGTGGCCCAACGCCAAGATCTCCGTGATGGGCGGCGAGCAGGCCGCCTCGGTTCTCGCGACCGTCAAGCGCGACCAGCTGGAGGCGCGCGGCGAGGAGTGGTCCGCCGGGGACGAGGAGGCGTTCCGCGCCCCGGTCCGCGCCCAGTACGAGGAGCAGGGCAACGCCTACTACGCGACGGCCCGGCTCTGGGACGACGGCGTGATCGACCCGCTGGAGACCCGGCGGGTGCTGGGCCTGGCCCTGAGCGCCTGCGCGCACGCCCCGCTGCCGCAGAAGGGCGAGGCGGGGTTCGGGATCTTCCGCATGTGACCGGCCGCAGCAGGCCCCGCGACCCGCGCCCCAGCCCAGCCACCGCACATACCGCGAAGTCCGAGAGAGGTGCCATGTTCGACACGGTTCTGATCGCCAACCGGGGGGAGATCGCGGTCCGCGTGATCCGCACCCTGCGCTCCCTCGGGATCCGCTCGGTCGCGGTGTACAGCGACGCGGACGCGGGTGCCCGGCACGTACGGGAGGCGGACGAGGCGGTGCGGATCGGCCCGGCTGCGGCCGCCGAGAGCTACCTGTCGATTCCCGCGCTGCTCACGGCGGCCCGGGCGAGCGGGGCGCAGGCCGTGCACCCCGGCTACGGCTTCCTCGCGGAGAACGCGGGCTTCGCGCGGGCCTGCGCCGAGGCCGGACTCGTGTTCATCGGGCCGCCCGCCGGGGCCGTCGAGCTGATGGGCGACAAGATCCACGCGAAGGAGACGGTGCGGGCGGCGGGCGTCCCCGTCGTGCCCGGCTCCTCGGGCAGCGGCCTGAGCGACGCCGAACTCGCCGAAGCGGCCCGGGAGATCGGCATGCCCGTACTGCTGAAGCCCTCGGCGGGCGGCGGCGGCAAGGGCATGCGGCTGGTCCACGAACCAGCGCGGCTGGCCGAGGAGATCGCCGCCGCGCGCCGGGAGGCGCGGTCCTCCTTCGGGGACGACACGCTGCTCGTGGAACGCTGGATCGAACGGCCCCGGCACATCGAGATCCAGGTCCTCGCCGACGGCCACGGCAACGTCGTGCACCTCGGCGAACGCGAGTGCTCGCTCCAGCGCAGGCACCAGAAGATCGTCGAGGAGGCGCCCTCGGTCCTGCTCGACGCGGCGACCCGCGCGGCGATGGGCGAGGCGGCCGTGCAGGCGGCCCGCTCGTGCGGCTACACGGGCGCGGGCACGGTCGAGTTCATCGTGCCGGGCGACGACCCGTCCGGGTACTGCTTCATGGAGATGAACACCCGTCTCCAGGTCGAGCACCCGGTGACGGAGCTGGTCACGGGCCTGGACCTGGTCGAGTGGCAGGTGCGGGTCGCGGCCGGGGAGCGGCTGCCCTTCACGCAGGACGAGATCGCGCTGACCGGTCACGCGGTGGAGGCCAGGATCTGCGCCGAGACGGTGACCGTGCTGGACGGGACCGTCCAGTTCCTGCCCTCCGGCGGCACCGTGCTCGCGCTCCGCGAGCCGGACGGGGACGGGCTGCGCACCGACTCGGGGCTGAGCGAGGGCGTCGAGGTCGGCAGCGCCTACGACCCGATGCTGTCGAAGGTCGTCGCGTACGGCCCGGACCGGGAGACGGCGCTGCGCCGGCTGCGGGCCGCGCTCGCCCGCACGGTGACGCTGGGCGTGCCGACCAACGCGGGTTTCGTGCGCCGGCTGCTGGCCCATCCCCGGGTCGTGTCGGGGGACCTCGACACGGGCCTCGTGGAGAGCGAGGCGGCCGGGCTGATCCCGGACGAGGTGCCCGAGGCGGTGTACCTCGCGGCGGCGGCCGTCCGCGCGGCGGCGCTCGTCCCGGCCGAGGCCGGTCCGCCCGACCCGTTCGCGGCCCTGGACGGCTGGCGCCTGGGCGGCCCCGCGAAACCGCTCCTCGTCCCCCTGCGCGTCCCGGGCGAGGAGCCCGTGACGTACGAGGCCCCGGCGGACGCCGAGGTCACCGACACCGAGGTCACGGTGACCGTGGACGGGCGCCGCGTGCGTTTCGTCCGGGCCGGGCAGTGGCTGGGCCGGGACGGCGACGCGTGGGAGGTACGGGACCACGATCCGGTGCTCGCGGCGCTGCGCGCGGCGGGCGGCGGGCCGGGCGCCGAGGCGCTGACGGCGCCGATGCCCGGCACGGTCACGGTGGTGAAGGCGCAGGTCGGCGACGTGGTGAGCGCGGGTCAGAGCCTGCTGGTGGTGGAGGCGATGAAGATGGAGCACGTGATCAGCGCCCCGCACGGGGGGACGCTCACCGAGCTGGCGGTGCGCGCGGGCAGCACGGTCGCGATGGACGAGGTCCTCGCGGTCGTCACCGCCCCGGCCGAGGCCGTCAGCCCCGTGGGCGAGGAGGTCCCGGCATGAGCGCGGTCGCCCTGCCCATGACCGTGCCCGCGCCCGGGCTGCCCGCCCGGATCCGTATCCACGAGGTGGGCGCGCGCGACGGGTTGCAGAACGAGAAGGCGACGGTGCCGACCGGGGTGAAGGCCGAGTTCGCGCACCGGCTGGCCGCTGCCGGTCTCGACACCATCGAGGCGACGAGCTTCGTCCGCCCCGAGTGGGTCCCGCAACTCGCCGACGCCGAGGAGCTGTTCCCGCGCCTCGCGGACCTGTCCGGGGCCGGGGTGCGGCTGCCGGTGCTGGTGCCGAACGCGCGGGGCCTGGAGCGGGCGCTGGCCCTCGGGGCCGACCGGGTCGCGGTCTTCGCGAGCGCCACGGAGAGCTTCGCGAAGGCCAACCTGAACCGCACCGTGGACGAGTCCCTGGCCGTCTTCGCCCCCGTCGTGGAGCGGGCCAAGGGGGCGGGCTGCCACGTCCGGGGCTATCTGTCGATGTGCTTCGGGGACCCGTGGGAGGGCGCCGTGCCGGTGGAGCGGGTGGTGCGGGTCGCGCGCGCCCTGCTCGGCATGGGCTGCGACGAACTGAGCCTCGGCGACACGATCGGCGTCGCGACCCCGGGCCACGTGACGGCGCTGCTGAGCGCGCTCAACACGGCGGGCGTGGCGACCGGCCGGATCGGCGTGCACTTCCACGACACGTACGGGCAGGCCCTGTCCAACACGCTGGCCGCGCTCCAGCACGGGGTGACGACGGTGGACGCCTCGGCGGGCGGCCTGGGCGGCTGCCCCTTCGCGAGGAGCGCGACCGGCAACCTCGCGACCGAGGACCTGGTGTGGATGCTGCGGGGCCTCGGCATCGAGACCGGCGTGGACCTCGACGCACTCGTCTCGACCAGCCGGTGGATGGCCGAGCACCTGGGCCGCCCCTCCCCCTCCCGCACGGTCCGCGCCCTCGGCCCCGCCTGATCGTCCCCTCTCCCCAAGGAGCACGCCGCATGTCCCTGGACCACCGCCTCTCCGCCGAGCACGAGGAACTCCGTCGCACCGTCGAGGAGTTCGCGCACGAGGTCGTCGCCCCGAAGATCGGGGACTTCTACGAACGGCACGAGTTCCCCTACGAGATCGTCCGCGAGATGGGGCGGATGGGCCTGTTCGGGCTGCCCTTCCCCGAGGAGTACGGCGGGATGGGCGGCGACTACCTCGCGCTCGGCATCGCGCTGGAGGAACTGGCCCGCGTCGACTCCTCGGTGGCCATCACCCTGGAGGCGGGCGTCTCGCTCGGCGCGATGCCGATCCACCTGTTCGGCACCGAGGAGCAGAAGCGCGCGTGGCTGCCGAAGCTGTGCGCGGGCGAGGTGCTGGGCGGTTTCGGGCTGACCGAGCCGGGCGCGGGCTCCGACGCGGGCGGCACCCGGACGACGGCCGTCCTGGACGAGGCGAGCGGCGAGTGGGTGATCAACGGCTCGAAGTGCTTCATCACCAACTCGGGCACCGACATCACGGGCCTGGTCACCGTCACGGCCGTCACCGGGCGCAAGGAGGACGGCGCCCCGCGCATCTCAGCGATCATCGTGCCCTCGGGCACGCCGGGGTTCACGGTGGCCGCGCCCTACTCGAAGGTCGGCTGGAACGCCTCCGACACGAGAGAGCTGTCCTTCCAGGACGTACGGGTCCCCGCCGCGAACCTGCTGGGCGAACAGGGCCGGGGCTACGCCCAGTTCCTGCGCATCCTGGACGAGGGCCGGGTGGCCATCGCGGCGCTCGCGACGGGGCTCGCGCAGGGCTGCGTGGACGAGTCGGTGAAGTACGCGAAGGAACGGCACGCCTTCGGCCGCCCGATCGGCGCGAACCAGGCCGTCCAGTTCAAGATCGCCGACATGGAGATGAAGGCGCACACCGCGCGCCTGGCCTGGCGCGACGCGGCCAGCCGCCTGGCCCTGGGCGAGCCCTTCAAGAAGGAGGCGGCCCTCGCGAAGCTGTACTCCTCGACGATCGCGGTGGACAACGCCCGCGAGGCCACCCAGATCCACGGCGGCTACGGCTTCATGAACGAGTACCCGGTGGCCCGCATGTGGCGCGACTCCAAGATCCTGGAGATCGGCGAGGGCACGAGCGAGGTCCAGCGCATACTGATCGCCCGCGAACTGGGGCTGCCGACGGCGGCGTAGCCGGCACGGGGGCCTCGGGGCCTCTCGGGGCCTCTCGGGGCCTCTCGGGGCCTCTCGGGGCCTCTCGGGGCCTCTCGGGGCCTCTCGGGGCCTCTCGGGGCCTCTCGGGGCGAGGGTGGCATACGCGCGCCACCGGCGCACGGACGTCCGGACGCCTTGTGCGTGGCGCCCACCTCCCCCGTACGCTGCCTCCTCCGGACGGCTCGGGAGGTGTGTGCGGCGGAGCACTCCCCCGCCTCACACCCCTACGACCGGACCACGAGGGACGACGAGGACGACAAGGAGCGAGGCAGAGAAGCACGCCGAGTGGCGGACCCGGGGGTGCGCGCGCCGGCCCTGGGGCAGGCGGTTCACGATCGACGCACCGCACTCGGGCTGTCGCAGGCCGAGGTGGCCAGGCGGGCGGGGATGAACCAGCCGCAGATCTCCGCGATCGAAGGCGGTGACTCGCTGCCCGCCCTGCCCCTGCTGACCCGGCTGGCGAAGGCCCTGGACGCGTCCCTCGCCATCGGCCTCGACGGCGACTCGTCCTCGTTCGCGTTCACGGCCCGTCACGGGCCCGGCGGGCACTCGACCGTCGCCTGACCGCCCTCGGGCCCACCGCCGCCCCGCCCGGCCCGTTCAGACCTGCCGGTGCTCGCTCTGGCGCGCCAGTTCGCGCAGGGCGGGGCCGTACGCGGGGTCGGCCAGGGCGTGGGCGAACTGGGCGGTGAGGTACGCCGAGGGGTTGCCCGTGTCGTACCAGCGGCCGTGGATGACCTTGCCGTGCACGGAGTGCCGCGCCGCGCAGGTGTGGAAGGCGTCGGTGAGGTAGATCTCGCCCTCGGGCCGCTCGTACCAGCGGTCGGTCATGGCCTGGAGTTCCTCGATGATCTGCGGCGTCACGACGTATCCGCCGACCGCCGCGAAGGAGGAGGGCGCGTCCTCGGGCGCGGGCTTCTCGACTAGGCCCGCGATGCGCATGAGCCCGTTCCCGAGGTCCTCCTCCACGACGGGGACGCCGTAGCGGCGCGACTCCTCCGGTTCCATCGCCATGAGCGCCACGATCGGGCCGCCGGTCGTGTCGTACGCCTCGACGAGCTGACGCGCCCTCGGCACCTCGGCCACGAACACGTCGTCGGGCCACAGCACGAGCAGCGGCTCGTCGCCGAGGTGGCGGGCCGCGTTGAGCACGGGCGTGCCGTTGCCGTAGGGGCCCTGCTGGTCGAGGTAGGTGAGGTGGCCGCTGCGGGAGAGCTCACCGATCTCCTCGACGGCGTCCGCGTAGTCGCCGTGCCCCTCGGCGCGCAGCCGGCCCACGAGCACCGGGTCCGGGCGGAAGTGGTCGTGCACGAGGCCCTTGCCGCCGGAGACGACGACGGTGATGTCGGTGACGCCCGAGTCGATCAGCTCCCGGACGGTGTGCTCGATCACCGGCCGGTCGCCGACCGGCAGCATCTCCTTGGGCATGGCCTTGGTGAGGGGAAGCATCCGGGACCCGATCCCGGCGGCGGGCACGACAGCTCTACGGATCATGGCGGGGAACCTACCAACGACAGCGGGACGAGGGCCGCAGCCGCGCTTTGCCCGTCGGCGTTTGTCCACCACCGGAACGCAACCTTCCGGGGCCGCCCGGGTGACCTGTACGGCAGAACCACTCCGTGCGCCACCTCCAGGGGGAACCATGCGCCGTACCGTCCGCACCACCGTCACCGCCGCCTCGCTCACGCTCCTGCTGGTCCTGCCGCTGTCCGCGTGCGGGGGCGGGAAGAAGGCGGTGAGCGGGAAGCGTGCCGAGGTCCGGCACAGCGTGGACCACGAGCGGACGTGCTCGAAGAAGTCCCGCAAGTCGACGTCGCGGAAGAGTTCCTCCACGCGCTGTCACACGCACGACAAGGACCTGTGGTGCGTCGCCCTGAACGACGTGGGCGGCGACCGCGCCAGGGACCGTGTCTGGTACGAGGTGAAGCGGGACGTCTACCGCAAGGCGCAGGGCACCCCGGTGGGCGGGAAGCTCACGTTCACGCCGGTGGACGACGACTGCGACTGAGCGGCGCCCCGGCACCCCCGGGCGTGAAGTCGGCCCCCCTCGGGTGACCGGGGGGACTGGTGTGCGCGAGGGCCCTCTCCCCAACGAGCGAATCTAAGGTTAGGCTAACCTTCCCGGCCGTCACCGGTTCCTCGCGAGAGACTGTCCGCCGCGCACCGCACCCGCAGGAGGTCCGCACTTGACCGCCGTCGACACGACGACCGTCCACCGCCCGGCCGCCGCTCCCGCCACCGGTGCGCCGCATCGTGGACCCGGGGCCGGACCGGCCGTCCCGTTCCGGTTCTTCGCCTTCGCGGTGCGCCGTACGGAGCGGCTGAGCCCCTCACTCCTGCGGGTCCGTCTCGGGGCGCCGCCGGGGCCGGTCCCCGCGGGCTGCGCGCCCGTCGGGGGTTTCGCCTCCGGTGGCCGCGACCAGTCGCTGTCCCTCTTCCTGCCGCACCCCGGACAGCGGGAGCCGGTGGTCCCGGCCGAGGCGGGCGAGGGCTGGTTCGCGGCGTGGCGCGAACTGCCGGAGGACGTACGGGCCGTCATGCGCTCGTACACCCTGCGCGGCCGGCGGGTCACCCCGGAGGGCGGGACGGAGATCGACATCGACTTCGCGCTGCACGGGGACGGCGGCCCCGCTTCGCGCTGGGCGGCCTCGGCCGTCGCGGGCGACCGGGTCCTGGTCCTCGGACCCGCGATCCGCGACAACAGCGCCGTCCGCTTCCGGCCGCCGGCCGAGGCCGACTCGCTCGTCCTGTGGGCCGACGAGACGGCCCTGCCGGCCGCCGCCGCGATCCTGGAGGCGCTGCCGCCCGGGCTGCCCGCCGACGTGTGGATCGAGGTCGGGGACGAGGCCGGCCGCATCCCGCTCACCACGGCCGCCGACGCCCGCGTCACCTGGCTGCCGCGCACCACCCCAGGTACCCCGGACAGCCTCGCGGCGCTGCGCGCCCACCGGTTGCGCGGCACCGCGCCGTACGCGTGGATCGCGGGCGAGTCCGGCACCGTGCGCGCCCTGCGCCGGCACCTCGTGCGCGAGCGCGGACTCGACCGGCGCTCCGTCACCTTCACCGGGTACTGGAAACGCGGGATGAGCGAGGAGCAGTTGCGCGCGAGCGCGGTGCGGCAGGAAACCGACTAGGAGAGCCGCGAGAGACCGCCGGGGCACCGGCGGCTTCTCGTCATGTCCGGTGGCACGAAGGCCAGTTCGGGCGGCGTTCCGCCCCCTTTCACCCGGGTGCGGACCTGACGGGGCGACAGGTTTCGGACAGACCCCCGGCACGGGCCGCCGCGATCTCGATGTTAGGTTAGCCTTACCTAAGTCCAGCCCCCCGCTCCGTCCCCTCACCCAGGAGGACCGTTTCCATGAGTCTTCTCGCGCCCAGGTCCCAGCTCCTGAACGACCTGAACGCGGAGGGCTACCGCCGCTCCGTCACCGAAGGTGTCGAGCGCGTGGCAGCACGGCTCGCCGGGACCCGCCGCCCCTTCACGGGTGCCACCCCCGACCAGCTCGCTCCCCGGATCGACGCCGTCGACCTCGACAGCCCGCTGCACGACAGCGCCGCCGCCCTCGACGAGCTGGAGACGCTGTACCTGCGCGACGCCGTCTACTTCCACCACCCCCGCTACCTCGCCCACCTCAACTGCCCGGTGGTCATCCCGGCGGTGCTCGGCGAGGCCGTCCTGTCCGCCGTCAACTCCTCGCTCGACACGTGGGACCAGTCCGCGGGCGGCACGCTCATCGAGCGCCGGCTCATCGACTGGACCGCCGGGCGGATCGGCCTCGGCCCGGGCGCCGACGGGGTGTTCACCAGCGGCGGTACGCAGTCCAACCTCCAGGCGCTGCTGCTGGCCCGCGAGGAGGCCAAGGCCCACCCCCGCGCCCTGCGCGTCTTCGCCTCCGAGGTCAGCCACTTCAGCGTCAAGAAGTCGGCGAAACTCCTCGGCCTGGAACCGGACGCCGTGGTCTCCGTCCCCTGCGACCGCGACAAGCGCATGCAGACCGTGGCCCTCGCCCGCGAACTCGACCGCTGCGTCGCCGACGGGCTGGTGCCGATGGCCGTGGTGGCGACCGCCGGGACCACCGACTTCGGCTCGATCGACCCGCTGCCCGAGATCGCCGAACTGTGCGCCCGGCACGGCACCTGGCTGCACGTGGACGCCGCGTACGGCTGCGGGCTGCTCGCCTCCCCCACCCGCAGGCACCTGATCGACGGCATCGAGCGCGCCGACTCGGTCACCGTCGACTACCACAAGTCCTTCTTCCAGCCCGTCAGTTCCTCGGCCGTCCTGGTCCGCGACGCGGCCACCCTGCGGCACGCGACGTACTACGCCGACTACCTCAACCCGCGCCGCACGGTCGAGGAACGCATCCCCAACCAGGTCGACAAGTCCCTCCAGACCACGCGCCGCTTCGACGCGCTGAAACTGTGGATGACGCTGCGCGTGATGGGCGCCGACGGCATCGGCCAGCTCTTCGACGAGGTGTGCGAACTGGCCGCCGAGGCATGGACGTTGATGGCCTCCGACCCCCGGTACGACGTCGTGGTGCGGCCCACGCTCTCGACGCTGGTGTTCCGCTACGTCCCCGGCTCCGTCGCCGATCCGGCCCGGATCGACCGGGCCAACCTGTACGCCCGCAAAGCCCTGTTCGCCTCCGGGGAGGCCATCGTCGCCGGGACCACCGTCGGCGGACGCCACTACCTGAAGTTCACCCTGCTCAACCCCGAGACCACGGTGGCCGACATCGCCGCCGTCCTCGACCTCGTCGCCGGCCACGCCGAGCAGTACCTGGGAGACAGCCTTGTCCACGCGTCCTGACACCGCCACCGGGCCCTTCCCCTCGCGCGCGCGACGCGACCCGGGCGAGCCCTACGACTTCATCGGCATCGGGCTCGGCCCCTTCAACCTCGGCCTGGCCTGCCTGACCGAGCCGATAGACGAACTCGACGGCCTCTTCCTGGAGTCGAAGCCCGACTTCGAGTGGCACTCCGGGATGTTCCTGGACGGCGCCCACCTCCAGACCCCCTTCCTGTCCGACCTCGTCACCCTCGCCGACCCGACCTCCCCGTACTCCTTCCTCAACTACCTGAAAGAGTCGGGGCGGTTGTACGCCTTCTACATCCGCGAGAACTTCTATCCGCTGCGCGCCGAGTACAACGACTACTGCCGCTGGGCGGCCGGGAAACTCGGCAGCATCCGCTTCGGCACGACCGTCACCCGCGTCACCTGGGACGAGTCCGACGAGACGTACACCGTGCACACCGCCGGGGGCGACACCCCGCGCGCCCGGCGGCTCGTCCTCGGCACCGGCACACCCCCGTACGTCCCGGAGGCCTGCGCGGGCCTGGGCGGGGACTTCCTGCACAACTCCCGTTACACGCACCACCGCGAGGAGCTGCTGAGCAAGGAGTCCCTCACGATCGTCGGCAGCGGGCAGAGCGCCGCCGAGATCTACCAGGACCTGCTGTCCGGGATCGACACCCACGGCTACCGGCTCAACTGGGTCACCCGCTCCCCCCGGTTCTTCCCGCTGGAGTACACCAAGCTCACGCTGGAGATGACCTCCCCGGAGTACGTCGACTACTTCCACGCGCTGCCCGAACAGACCCGCTACCGGCTGGAGACCGAGCAGAAGGGGCTGTTCAAGGGGATCGACGGGGACCTGGTCAACGAGATCTTCGACCTGCTCTACCAGAAGAACGTGGCGGGCCCGGTGCCGACCCGGCTGCTCACCAACACCTCCCTCAACTCGGCCTCGTACGACGAGGAGAGCGGGCGCTACACGCTGGGGCTGCGCCAGGAGGAGCAGGGCCGGGACTACGAGCTGATCACCGAGGGGCTGATCCTCGCGACCGGGTACCGCTACCGCGTCCCCGAGTTCCTCGCCCCCGTCCAGGACCGGCTGCGCAAGGACACGCACGGCCGCTTCGACGTGGCACGCAACTACAGCATCGACATGAGCGGAGGCGGTGTCTTCCTCCAGAACGCCGGGGTGCACACCCACTCCATCACCTCGCCCGACCTGGGCATGGGCGCGTACCGCAACGCGTACATCATCGGTGAGCTGCTCGGCCGCGCCCCCTACCCGGTCGAGAAGTCCATCGCGTTCCAGGATTTCGCCGCCCCGGAGGGCACCCTGATATGAGCACCCCCACCCCCGTCTTCACCCGCGCCGACCCCGCCCTCGGCGCGTTCACCCTGCGGCCCGTGGACCCCAACAGCGACGGGGAGCTGCTGCACGGCTGGGTCACCCACCCGAAGGCCTCCTTCTGGCTCATGGGCGGGGCGACGCTGCCCGAGGTGGAGCGCGAGTACCACGCGATCGCCGCCGCCGAGCACCACGACGCCTTCCTCGGCCTGCGGGAGGGCGAGCCCTCCTTCCTCGTGGAGCGCTACGACCCGGCGCACGTCGAACTCGTCGGCCTGTACGAGCCGGAGCCCGGCGACATCGGGATGCACTTCCTGACCGCCCCGGCCGGGCAGCCGCTGCACGGGTTCACCCTCGCCGTCATCACCACCGTCATGGAGTTCCTGTTCTCCGACCCCGCGGTGCGCCGTGTCGTCGTGGAGCCCGACGCGCGCAACACGGCCGTGCACGCGCTGAACAAGGCCGTCGGTTTCGAGGAGTCGCGCCGCATCACCAAACCGGAGAAGGAGGCGCTGCTCAGCTTCTGCACCCGCGAGCAGTTCGCCGCCGCCACGGGAGGAGCCCGATGAGCCTCGCCGACGCCGTCGACCACCTGACCCCCGAGCACTGGGCCGAGGCCAACCGGCACGTGGTGCGCAAGGCGCTCGCCGAGTTCGGCCACGAACGGCTGCTGCACCCCGAGGAGTACGAGCCGGGCGCCTACCTCGTACGCAGCGACGACGGCCGCACCGAGTACCGCTTCCGCGCCCGGCGCCTGGCCCTGGACCACTGGCAGATCCCCGCCGAGTCGATCACCCGGCACCGCGAGGGCGCCGAACTCCCCCTCGACGCCATGGACTTCTGCGTGGAGCTGCGCGAGTCGCTGGGCCTGAGCGCGGAGATCCTGCCGGTGTACCTGGAGGAGATCACCTCCACGGTGTCCGGCCTGTGCTTCAAGTACGCGCAGAAGCAGGTCAGTTCCGCCGAACTCGCGCGCTCCGGCTTTCAGGACGTCGAGACCGGCATGACCGAGGGCCACCCCTGCTTCGTCGCGAACAACGGGCGGATCGGCTTCGGTGTCCACGAGTACCTGTCGTACGCCCCGGAGACGGCGAGCCCGGTCCACCTCGTGTGGCTCGCGGCGCGCAGGGACCGGGCCGCGTTCACGGCCGGCGCGGGCATCACGTACGAGTCCTTCTTCCGCGCCGAGCTGGGCGATGCGACGCTGGAGCGGTTCGCGGCGGTGCTCACCGGGCGGGGCCTGGACCCGGACGACTACCTGCTCATGCCCGTGCACCCCTGGCAGTGGTGGAACAAGCTGTCGGTGACCTTCGCCTCCGAGGTGGCCCGCGAGCACCTCGTGGTGCTGGGCACCGGCGGGGACGAGTACCTCGCGCAGCAGTCCATCCGCACCTTCTTCAACGTCAGCGCGCCCACGAAGCACTACGTCAAGACGGCGCTCTCGGTGCTCAACATGGGCTTCATGCGCGGCCTTTCGGCGGCGTACATGGAGGCGACCCCGGCGATCAACGACTGGCTCGCCCAGCTCGTCGAGGGCGATCCGGTGCTGCGCGAGACCGGTCTGAGCGTGCTGCGCGAGGAGGCCGCCGTGGGCTACCGGCACCTCCAGTTCGAGGCCGCGACCGACCGCTACTCGCCGTACCGCAAGATGCTCGCCGCACTGTGGCGCGAGAGCCCCGTCGAGCGGCTGCGCGGCGGCGAACGCCTCGCGACGATGGCCTCGTTGCTCCACGTCGACCGCTCCGGAGCCTCCTTCGCGGGCGCCCTGATCGACGAGTCGGGCCTGACCCCGGCCGCGTGGCTGCGCTCCTACCTGCACGCGTACCTCACCCCGCTGCTGCACTGCTTCTACGCGTACGACCTCGTGTTCATGCCGCACGGCGAGAACGTGATCCTGGTGATCGAGGACGGCGAGGTGCGCCGCGCGATCTTCAAGGACCTCGCGGAGGAGATCGCGGTCATGGACCCCTCGGCGGTGCTGCCGCCGGGTGTCGAGCGGGTCCGGGTGGACGTGCCCGAGGACCAGAAACCGCTGTCGGTCTTCACCGATGTCGTCGACTGCTTCCTGCGCTTCCTCTCCGCGAACCTGGTCACCGAGGGCCGGCTGTCCGAGGAGACGTTCTGGGGTGCTGTCGCCCGGTGCGTGCGCGACTACCAGGAGTCCGCGCCCGAACTGGCCGAGAAGTTCGCCCGGTACGACCTGTTCGCGCCGACCTTCGCGCTGTCCTGCCTCAACCGGCTCCAACTGCGGAACAACCAGCAGATGGTCGACCTCACCGACCCCTCGGCCGCGCTCCAGCTGATCGGCGAACTCGACAACCCGCTGGCCCCCTTCGCCCCCTGAACCGGCCGGCCCCTGTCAGGGGCGGAGGTGGACGGCGCCCCCGGGACTCCAGAGCCTCCCGGGGGCGCCGCCGTGCGTCTGGGGCCGAACCAGGGGCGCGGCGCCGGTCGTTGGGGTCTGCGGGGGCCGGGGGCGGTGCCAGAATCCCCCCATGGCGGAAATCATCCAGCGCGACGGCACCTGGTCCCTCGAAGGGGACCTCCTGCGGATCGTCCCCGGCCACGACAGGAGCGTGGGGCTGCTGCGCCGGGGCCTCGGCGAGCTGCGGGTGCCGCTGGAGGCGCTGGCCGGGATCTCCTTCGAGCGGGGCCGCCGCGCGGGACGGCTGCGGCTGCGCCTGCGGGAGGGCGCCGACCCGCTGCTCCAGGTCACCGGCGAGCGGCTGCCGGAGGGCGCCGACCCGTACGCGCTGACGGTGGACGCTGACCGCGGTGGGGTCGCCGAGTACGTGGTCGACGCGGTCCGCGAGGCCCTCCTCCTCGACCAGGTCCCGCAGAGCCCGTGCACGCGCTACCTGCTGCCCGGCCCCAGGGTGCCGGTGAGCGCGGCGGCCGGGGACGGTTCCGTGGCCTTCGACGGGGAGACGGTACGGCTGGAGTGGAACTGGAAGACGGAGGAGGTCAAGTCCTCGGGCGGCGCGCGGACGCTGGCGCTGCGCGACATCGCGTCCGTCGAGTGGCTGCCGTCCAGCGGCATGGAGAACGGCTGGCTGCGCTTCGCCGTGCACGGCGCCGCCCCCTCGCCGCCCGCGAAGTACGATCCGCACGCCGTGGAGCTGTGGGGCTTCCGCAGGGACGCGACGCTGGCCCTGGTGGGCGCCGCCGTACAGGCCCGCCTCCCGCATCCGGGCGCCCCGCGCGAGGCCGTGGCCGAGGCGGCGGGCACGCCCGGCAAGGACTCCGGCGCCGGAACGGACCCGCTGCTGCGCCGGCTGCGGGAACTGGGCGAACTGCACCGCTCGGGGGTCCTCACCGACGAGGAGTTCAGCGCGGCCAAACAAGCGGTCCTCAAACGCCTGTGACCCCGCCATGACCCCACTGCGCTCCCGCTGTGACCCCGCCGTGCCCCTTCCGTGCACGCCGATCATGATGTGCTTGCCCGATATCGGGCAGATTTCTTGCGAAATTCAGATGAGCCCGTGAATATCGACGAGTGCACGAACGCCGAACGGACCAGGACCCCCTGGACGAGCTGCTCGACCACCTGACGCGGAGCACCCCGCTCAGCAGGGGCGAGGCCTCCCGGGTGGTCATGGACGTCCTGGCGTTCTTCGACGAGACGACCGAGGACTGGGTCCGCCGCCGCCACCGGGAGCTTCAGGCCAGGGGCCTGACCAACCCGGACATCTTCGAGCGGATCACGCAGGAGCTGCCGCGCAGAGCGGTGGCCCCGCCCGAGCTGTCCCTGCGGCAGCTGCGGCGGATCGTCTACGGCTGAGCCGCCGCGCGCGGCCGGTGGCCGGACGCGGGGCGTCCGGCCGGTCACACCACCCGGAGGGGCAGAGCAGGTATGTGCGGAATTGTCGGTTACATCGGGCGACGGGACGTCGCTCCCCTGCTGCTGGAAGGACTTCAGCGGCTGGAGTACCGGGGCTACGACTCGGCGGGCATCGTCATCACGAGCCCCAAGGCCAAGGTCCCCGGCCTGAAGATGGTCAAGGGCAAGGGCCGCGTCCGCGACCTGGAGGCCCGCGTCCCCAAGCGCTTCACCGGCACCACCGGCATCGCGCACACCCGCTGGGCCACCCACGGCGCCCCCAGCGACCACAACGCGCACCCGCACCTCGACCCCACCGAGCAGGTGGCCGTGGTCCACAACGGGATCATCGACAACGCCGACGAACTGCGCGCCCGGCTCACCGCGGACGGCGTCGTCTTCGCCTCCGAGACCGACACCGAGGTGCTGACCCACCTGATCGCGCGCGCCGAGGCGGAGACCCTGGAGGGCCGGGTGCGCTCCGCGCTCGCCCAGATCGAGGGCACCTACGGCATCGCCGTCCTGCACGCCGGCTTCCCCGACCGGATCGTGGTCGCCCGCAACGGCTCCCCGGTGGTCCTGGGCATCGGTGACAAGGAGATGTTCGTCGCCTCCGACGTCGCCGCGCTCGTCACCCACACGCGGCAGATCGTGACCCTCGACGACGGCGAGATGGCCACCCTGACCGCCGACGACTTCCGCACGTACACGACGGAGGGCTCGCGTACGACGCCCTCGCCGACCACCGTGGAGTGGGAGGCCGAGTCGTACGACATGGGCGGCCACGACACGTACATGCACAAGGAGATCTCCGAGCAGGCCGACGCCGTGGACCGGGTGCTGCGCGGCCGGATCGACGACCGGTTCTCGACGGTGCGCCTCGACGGGCTGAACCTCGACGCGCGCGACGCCCGCACGATCCGCCGCATCAAGATCCTCGGCTGCGGCACCTCGTACCACGCGGGCCAGATCGGCGCGCAGATGATCGAGGAGATCGCCCGCATCCCCGCCGACGCCGAACCGGCCTCCGAGTTCCGCTACCGCAACCCGGTCGTCGACCCCGACACGCTGTACGTCGCCGTCTCCCAGTCCGGCGAGACCTACGACGTGCTCGCGGCCGTGCAGGAGCTCAAGCGCAAGGGCGCCCGGGTGCTGGGCGTCGTCAACGTGGTGGGCTCGGCCATCGCCCGGGAGACCGACGGCGGCATCTACGTGCACGCGGGCCCAGAGGTCTGCGTCGTGTCCACGAAGTGCTTCACCAACACGACGGTCGCCTTCGCGCTGCTCGCCCTGCACCTCGGCCGCATCCGGGACCTGTCGGTGGCCGACGGCCGCCGGATCATCGAGGGCCTGCGCCGGCTGCCGGAGCAGATCACCGAGATCCTCGGCCGGGAGGCCGAGGTCAAGGACCTGGCCGCCGCCTACGCGGGCGCCGACTCGATGATGTTCATCGGCAGGGTGCGCGGCTACCCGGTGGCCCGGGAGGCCTCGCTCAAGCTCAAGGAGGTCAGCTACGTGCACGCGGAGGCGTACCCGGCCTCCGAGCTGAAGCACGGGCCGCTCGCCCTGATCGAGCCGGCCCTGCCGACCGTCGCGATCGTGCCCGACGACGACCTGCTGGAGAAGAACCGCGCCGCGCTGGAGGAGATCAAGGCCCGTTCCGGCCGTATCCTCGCCGTCGCGCACCGCCACCAGGAGAAGGCCGACCACACCCTCGTCGTACCGAAGAACGAGAACGAGCTGGACCCGATCCTCATGGGCATCCCGCTCCAGCTCTTCGCCTACCACACGGCCCTCGCGATGGGCCGCGACATCGACAAGCCGCGCAACCTGGCGAAGTCGGTGACGGTCGAGTAGCCGCCGCTCGCACCGAGCCGGCGCAGGGCCGGGACACGGCGGAGACCGTGCCCCGGCCCTGCGCGCGCCTGCGGCCGTACGGGAGCGGGCGGCCGTACGGGAGCGGGCGGTCACGGGATGACGATGACCGGGCGCCGGGCGCGGCGGGCGAGGCGGCCGGCGACGGAGCCGAAGATGCGGCCTACCACGCCGTGCGTCGTCCCCACGACGATCGCGTCGGCCTCGTACTCCTTGCCGACCTCCTCCAGTTCGTGGCAGATGTCGCCGCCCCGCTCCACGAGCACCCAGGGCACGTCGCACAGGTAGTCCGCGCAGGCCAGTTCGAGGCCGAGGACCTCGGTGCGGTGGTCGGGGACGTCGACGAAGACGGGGGGTTCGCAACCGGCCCACACCGTGGTCGGCAGCCGGTTGGCCACGTGCACGATGATCAGCCCGGAGCCGGAGCGCAGCGCGAGGCCGACGGCGTACGCGAGCGCCCGCTCACTCGACGTCGATCCGTCGAAGCCGACGACGACGCCGTGCCGGAAGGCCGGGTCGCAGGAGTGACGGGTTTCTTCCACCGCCAGGGGGTCGGCCGAGGAGTCGGCGACCTGCCGTTTGCGGTCCGCGGGTTCGGAGTATTCGTGACCGGCCATCGGTGTCTCGGCGAGATAGTCCTCGTGGGAGGGTCAGCGGCAGGGGTCGGAGGAACGGGGCGGGACAACTGGGGCTGCGAGAGGTTCACCGGGCGGTGGAGCTGTCCGGGAATCGTCTTCCCCACCGCATACCCCCCAGGGTACGGCGTCACTCCTTCTGCGGCCCGTGCGCGGACCCTTCGGCCCGGCGCGTTCCAGGGAGCATGCACGAGGCGGGGCCCGTCTGGCAATGGTCGGTGGCCTGTGCCCGGGCCGGGGCGCGGAAGCGGTCGCGGTACGCGGTGCGGCGCGGGCCGCACGGCAGGGCGCGCAGGTGGGGCCGGTGCGCCCGGGACTCCCCGGAACCGGCCCCGCCCGTCCCCGCGTTCCCCCCGGGGCGGCAACGGGTTTCACCGGGCCTCACCCCGGTGAACGGACCGGCGGCGGGCGGTCGATGCCGCGGGCCCGACCGCGCGGGCCGCCCCGCGCGCCCGGCGCGCCGTTCGCCGCGTCGGACTCCGGGGCCGCAAGGGGCGCTCCTCGGCCCCGCGGGGGCCCCGGCCGGCCCGGGGCCCGTCCCTCCCGCTCCCGTCGCGCTCCGGACCCTTTCCGGCGGCGGGAGGGCGTCTGCTCCGCCCTTCGCGGCGCGCGGGGGCGGGAGCGAGGGTCCCTAGGTACGCCGGACCCTCCCCGACGCCATCGCCCCGCCGCCCCCACTCCCCCACCGCTCGAATGGCACAGCGTCAGCACATCTGCCCAGCAAGGTTACTGACGGGTCGGCAGGTAGCCTGCGCAGAGGGGGCGCGCGCGACGCGTGGGGCGCGCGAGCCGGAAGAGGGGCGCACCTCGGGCGCACTTCAGGCCCGGGTGCGCGCTCCGGAGGAATGACGCATTCCCGCACACGCTCCCGTATCTTTTCGGCCAACTTCTGCGGCCTGCCCCTGCCCCCTGTACGAGCCTCCCCAACCCCCGTGCCACCAGCAAGGAAAGGGGCGCGCGGCGCGCGCACACCCTACGGGGATTGGCCACCGGCCGAAGGCGCACTTCCCAGCGGGCTGATGGAGTGCAACGCTTCGTGATCGAATGGTTTACGCCACGTTGCCATGTCGACATAGTGCGCGGTGCCGAACTGGTCACGTCGGCATCACGGGACACAGTAGATTCGATCATGACTGTCGTACGGCGGGGGACTCGTGCAGGACCGAGGGGAAACGTGCAGGAGCGAAACGCCCGACAAGAACGGGGTGCAACGACCACCGAGGGGGGCTTAGCGCCATGAGCCAAGACGCCATTGCCGCACCGGAGGCCCCGGCTCGGAAACTGGCCGGCCGCAGGCGCCGCGAGATCGTCGCGGTGCTGCTGTTCAGCGGCGGCCCCATCTTCGAGAGTTCCATACCGCTGTCCGTGTTCGGCATCGACCGCCAGGACGCGGGGGTCCCGCGCTACCGCCTCCTGGTGTGCGCCGGTGAGGACGGACCGCTGCGCACCACCGGCGGACTCGAACTGACCGCCCCGCACGGCCTGGAGGCCGTCGCGCGGGCCGGCACGGTCGTGGTCCCCGCGTGGCGCTCGATCACCGCGCCACCCCCCGAGGAGGCACTCGACGCGCTGCGCCGTGCCCACGAGGAGGGCGCCCGCATCGTCGGCCTGTGCACGGGCGCGTTCGTCCTGGCGGCCGCCGGGCTGCTCGACGGGCGGCCCGCGACCACGCACTGGATGTACGCCCCGACGCTGGCGAAGCGTTACCCCTCGGTCCACGTGGACCCGCGCGAGCTGTTCGTCGACGACGGCGACGTCCTGACCTCTGCGGGTACGGCGGCGGGCATCGACCTGTGCCTGCACATCGTCCGCTCGGACCACGGCAACGAGGCGGCCGGCGCGCTGGCCCGCAGGCTCGTGGTGCCGCCGCGCAGAAGTGGGGGCCAGGAGCGCTACCTGGACAGGTCTTTACCCGAGGAGATCGGGGCCGACCCGCTGGCCGAGGTCGTCTCCTGGGCGCTGGAGCATCTCCACGAGCAGTTCGACGTGGAGACGCTCGCCGCGCGCGCCTACATGAGCCGCCGCACCTTCGACCGCAGGTTCCGCTCACTGACGGGCTCCGCCCCGCTCCAGTGGCTGATCACCCAGCGGGTGCTCCAGGCCCAGCGTCTGCTGGAGACCTCGGACTACTCGGTGGACGAGGTCGCGGGCCGCTGCGGTTTCCGGTCGCCGGTCGCGTTGCGCGGGCACTTCCGCCGCCAGCTCGGCTCCTCCCCCGCCGCCTACCGGGCCGCCTACCGGGCCCGCAGACCGCAGCAGGAGCGGACCGCCGAGCCGGTGGGCCCCGCGCTGTCCGTGACCGGCTCCCTGGGCAACGGGGAGACGGGTTCGGTGCCGGCCCAGCTCAGGCGGCCGGGCCCCGCGGGACCGGGCGTCCCGTCCCCGTATCCGGAGGACCGGGAGCGGGCCGAGGCGCTGTCCGCGGGAGCTCTGGGACGCGGCGCGCTGCCGGGTCAGCGGGAGCGCCCCGTAGGGTAGGACATATGAACGACCGCATGGTGTGGATCGACTGCGAGATGACCGGCCTCTCGTTGGCGAAGGACGCACTCATCGAGGTGGCCGCACTCGTCACCGACTCCGAGCTGAACATCCTCGGTGACGGTGTGGACATCGTGATCCGCCCGCCGGACGAAGCGCTGGAGACGATGCCCGAGGTGGTGCGCGACATGCACACCGCCTCGGGCCTCCTCACGGAACTGGCGGGCGGTACGACGCTGGCCGAGGCCGAGGAGCAGGTGCTCGCGTACGTACGCGAGCACGTGAAGGAGCCGGGCAAGGCCCCGCTGTGCGGGAACACGGTCGGCACCGACCGCAACTTCCTGGCCCGGGACATGGCCGAGCTGGAGGGCTACCTCCACTACCGCATCGTGGACGTCTCCTCGGTAAAGGAGCTGGCCCGCCGCTGGTACCCGAAGGCGTACTTCAACGCCCCCGCGAAGGCGGGCAACCACCGCGCCCTCGCCGACATCCGCGAGTCGATCACCGAGCTGCGCTACTACCGCGAGGCGGTCTTCGTCCCGCACCCCGGCCCCGACTCGGACACCGCCAGAGCGATCGCCGCCAAGCACACCCTGCCCCCGTCCTGACCTCACCGAACACCCCGCAGAACCGTTCACGCACGCCCCCGGGAAAAGGTGTGCACGAGCACCCCTCATCACCCTGTACACTTTTTCTCGGCCGGTCAGAAAGACGCCGGTCATGGTGGGTGTAGCTCAGCTGGTAGAGCACCTGGTTGTGGTCCAGGAAGTCGCGGGTTCAAGTCCCGTCACTCACCCTCTGAAGGAATGGCCCTTGACCTGCGGTTTCGCAGGCCAAGGGCCATTCTGCTGTTCCGGCCATGGCGACGATCAGCAAGCGGATCAGCAGGAGCGGCACCCCGAGCTTTCGGATCCGCCGGCTCCGGGGCGGGCGCGGCGGCTCCTGGGAGTCCGAAGGGTTCGCGGAAGAGGGCTCGGCAGACGCGTTCAAGAAGCTGGTGGACGCGCACGGCCAGCAGTGGCCGCACGGCTGGGCCCCCGGACGGGGCTTCGTGGAGCCTGACGAGGCCCCGAACCACATGCCGCTCACGGTCTGGGCCCGGCGGTACGTCGAGCGTCTCACCGGCATCGACCAACGGCCCCGGGACGACCGCTCGCGAGAGGTGAACCGCCACCGCTCGCTGTTCGTCCACACCAGTCCTGCCGGACAACGAGCCCGCCCACCATCGGCAACCTCACAGCCGATGACGTTCAGGACTGGGCCCGAGAGCACCGACCTCGTCCCTCACGGCCCGCTCCGACGCGGCTCACCTCCGCACAAGCAGAGGTGAGCCGTCGTCGTACCGCACCGCGCGCGCGAGGTGGGGCTCGTAGCCGTGTGCGCGGACGGGGCCGCGGACCGCCTCTTCGACGCCTTTCTGTCGACCTGTGCGCTGCGCAACCGTGCCCCCGGCACTCCTGGGACAGAGCCGCACCGGAGGCCGCGTCGTCAGCCCGGTGTCACGGTCCGGACCGACGCACGGCGGCCCGAGATCCGGCTCCGGCGTCCGGGATCCGTAGTGGTGCCCGTCGCCCCGTAGGCCGCGATGAAGGGATGAAGGAGCGGGAGGCATCAGCCCCTTGTCCCCATGGAGGGCGTGGAGGCCTTCTTCGTCGGCCGGATGGCCCTACCGGGCGGTCACGGTGATCGGGGCGTGCACGGTGTGGCGGGGGAGCTTGACGGTCAGGGCTCTCGTCTCGGCGTCCCAGTGGTAGGCGTCCGGTGACAGCCGTACGCCGTGCGCGCTGACCTCGGTGGGGGCGTGGGTGGTGCCCGGGAGGGAGAGCGTCCACGTGCGCTTCTGGACCTGGCCGGGGAAGGAGCCGCGCGCGGCCGCGATCGACACGGTGCGGGCGGCGCCCTTCTCCTCGTAGCGGACGGTGGTGGTGGCGGACCGGGACTCGCTCGTCGTGGTCCCGTCGTCCTCGTAGAGGCGGTACGAGCCGGGGGCGACGGACAGGGTGACGTCGGTCAGCAGGCGGCGGTCGTAATCGGTGACATCGTGGGAGCGGGTGGGCAGGATGCCGCCCGCCTTGACGAACACGGGCATCGAGTGAAGGCCGGTGGTGACGGAGTGGGTGGGACGGGCTGATGACCGCGCCTGACGACGCGGCGCTGGTCCGCGACATCCAGCTCTCCCTCGACGCCGGCTTCAACGGCGCCCGCCTCCACCAGAAGGTGTTCGAGGAACGCTTCCTCCACCACGCGGACCGCATGGGCTACCTGGTGTGGGGCGAGTTCGGCGGCTGGGGCGCCGACACCGGGCCCTTCACCACCCCGTGATCAGCGCATGGTTGACCGCGAGTGCCAGCAGGGCCTGGGCGGTGAGCCAGGCGCGGGGGTGGGGCAGGTGGGCGCCGGTGGCCAGGAGCCACAGGGCGAAGGGGAGCCAGATGCGTTCCGTTTCGGCCTTGCTCATGCCGGACAGGTCGGCGAGCAGGAGGGCGAGCAGGGCGGTCGAGGTGAGGAGGGCCAGGTGGCGGCGGGGGGCGTGTGCGGGTGTCCGGCGCAGGAGTAGTGCGGGTGTGCGGCGCAGGCCCGCCACCGTGGCCGGGCCGACGACCAGGGCCGTGCAGGCGAGGTTGGCCCACACCCAGTAGCTGTAGGGGCGGACGCCGCCCGCGCCCTGGTAGTAGCGGGTGGTCAGCAGGCGGTACGCCTCCCACCAGTTGAAGCCCGCCCAGGTGAAGGCCGTCACGACGACGGCGAAGCCGGCGAGCAGGGGCAGGGCGAGGAGCGCCGGGTGGGCCCGGACCTGGTGGCGTCCGAGGAACAGCACCGCCGCCCCGATGAGGGCGTACAGCGTCAGGCCGTACGAGAGGTAGCAGGTCAGGCCGTAGAGCAGACCTGAGGCCGCCGCCCACGCCGGGTGACGGCCGGTCACCGCGAGGGCGAGGAGGGCCACGGCCCAGGCGGCGACGGCCGCGAAGTAGGCGTCGGCCGAGACCCCCATCCACACCGCGGCCGGTGCGAGGACGAGGAAGGGGGCCGCCCGGCGCGCGAGTTCCTCCGAGGCGAGTGCCCGCAGGGTGACCAGGACGGCGAGGCATCCGGTCGCGCCGACGAGGACGCACCACCACGCGGCCCAGCCGCCGCCGCCGAGGCCGATCCGGTCGAGCAGGACGAAGGTGATCGGGGCGGCCGGCGGGTGTCCCGCGGTGTGCGGGGGCCAGTGCTGCGGGGAGTCGATGAGGATGTGGCGCGTGAAGTCCTGCAGGGTCGCCGGGATGTCGTGGAAGCGGTCGACGACCCGGAGGTACTCGTACCGGGTGGTGAGACGGCCGGCGAACCCCCGGTCCACGCCGTCGACGAGCGCGAGGCCGAGGATCCAGGCGGTGGCCGTCGCCCAGGACACGGTGAGGAGGGTGCGCCAGCGCAGCGTGGTGGCGAGCGTGGGGCCGTAGGCCACCGTGGCCGCCGCGACGGCGAGCGCGAGCGGGGTGCCGGGCCCCACGTGGGGCAGCCAGTTGGCGTACAGCGGTGGCCAGCCGACGTGCAGCGTGTGGCGGGTCTGCTCGATGTGCCGGCCGACGAACGCGGCCGCCACCACGAGGAGGACGACCGCCCCGACGGCGTACAGGTCCCGGCGGCCGCCTTTGGTCCCGGCGGGGGCGGGGGTGCCGGCCGGCGGCGTGCTGCGGGGCCCGGGGCCGGGCTTCGTGGGGGTCTTCGTGCGGGTCACAGCGAAGACGGTAGGCCGGGAAGGGCCGCGGGGCGGGGAGGGACGGGCCGGACGTCAGCGTTTCGTCATGGGTCGCGGGCCCCGCGGGCGGGGTGTTCCGGCCTACCGTCGCGGCATGCGCGTCCCCTTCCGCTCCCCCGCGTCCGCGGACTTCTGGCGCAGTCCCTTGCGCGGGCCCCGCTTCACCTCGGTCCTCGGTCTCGTGCTGCTCCTCGGCGTCACCGTGCTGTTCGGGACGGGGCTGCTCTCGTACGCCGCGTACAACCCCGGCCTGTCACCGGTGAACGACAAGACCCCCGGCAAGGGCCTGCTGGGCCTGTGGCTCTTCGACTGGCCGACGCACCCGTACTGGCTGTACCGGCTCAGCCAGGGGGTGCACGTCACCTTCGGCATCACCCTGATCCCGGTGCTGCTGGCCAAGCTGTGGTCGGTGGTGCCCCGGCTGTTCGCGCTGCCGCCGCTGCGCTCGTTCAGCCACGCGCTGGAACGTGTCTCGCTGCTCCTCCTGGTCGGCGGTGGGCTGTTCGTGTTCGCGACGGGGGTGCTCAACGTGCAGCTCGACTACGTCTTCCCCGGCTCGTTCTACCCGCTGCACTTCTACGGGGCCTGGGTCTTCATGGCCGCGTTCCTCGCGCACGCGGCGCTCAAGGTGCCGACCGCCGTGCGCGAGGTGCGCGCCCTGCGGAACCCACGGCGTCCACGGCACGCGGGCGGGCTGGTGGCCTCGCGGCCGGATCCGCCGTCCGTGTCGCGGCGCGGGGCTCTGTGGTTCGTCGGCGGCGGCTCGCTGCTGCTGTTCGCCACGACAGCGGGGCGCGGTTTCGACGGTCTGCGCCGTACGGCGCTGCTCGCTCCGCACGGCGGCGCCGAACCCGGCGGTCCGGGCGGCTTCCAGATCAACAAGACCGCCGCCTACGCGGGCGTCCGTGCGGCGGAGACCGGCGAGGACGCCTGGCGCCTGACCGTCTCCGGGCGCGGCGGGACGGTCCGGCTCGCCCGCGCCGACCTGGAGCGTATGACGCCGCACCGTGCCGCGCTGCCCATCGCCTGCGTGGAGGGCTGGTCGACGTCCGACCAGGACTGGCGCGGGGTGCGGCTGCGGGACCTCGCGGCGCTCGTCGGCCACGCGGGCGAGGCGCCGGACGTGTTCGTCGAGTCCCTCCAGCGCCACGGCGCGTTCCGGCACGCCGCGCTGCGCGCCAACCAGGTCGCCGATCCGCGGTCCCTGCTCGCCCTGTACGTCAACGGCGAGGAGCTGTCCCCCGACCACGGTTATCCGGCGCGGATCATCGTGCCCGCCGCGCCCGGGGTGCTGAACACCAAGTGGGTGGCCCGGCTGACCTTCGGAAGGCTGTGACCATGGGGAGCGGGCGCGAGGGCAGGGCGGCGGCGTGGCGGACGCGGCTCGGCAGTCCCCTCGAACTCCTGCTGCTCGCCGCCTCGTTCGCGCTCGCCGCCTACGCGGGCGTACGGCTGTTCTCCGGCGACTGGTTCGGGGTGGCGCTGTGGATCGTGGGGGCGGCGCTGCTGCACGATCTCGTCCTGCTGCCGCTCTACTCGGCCGCCGACCGGGCGCTGCTGCGGGCGGCGGGGGCGGTGGGGCGGCGTCGGTGGGCCGGGTACGTACGGGTCCCGGCCGCGCTGTCCCTCCTGCTGCTGCTCGTGTGGTTCCCGCAGATCAGCGGGGCGGCCGCCGCGCGCTACCGCTCGGCGACCGGCCTGTCGGCGGACGGCTTCCTGGGGCGCTGGCTGCTGGTGACCGCTGTGCTCTTCGGTGGTTCGGCGCTGTTGCTGGCCCGGTCCGCGCTGCGGGCGCGCAGCGCGGCGAAGCGGCGTCCGCCCGAGGACCACTGAGCGACGGGGACGAGGCCCGCCCGGTCCGCGTAGCGCAGCACGGCCTCGGTGCCCAGCCGCGCCCAGGGGAAGGGGTGGCTGTCCACGCGCCCGCCGTGGGCGGCGGTGGCGTCGACGACCTGCACGTGGGCGCGTTCGTCCACGTCCACCGGCGCGGTCTCGGCGAGCAGCAGGCCGCCGGGCGCGAGGAGCTGGGTCACGCGCGCCAGGAGGGCCGGTGGTTCGCCGCCGATGCCGATGTTGCCGTCCATGAGCAGCACGCTGTTCCAGCGGCCCTCTCCGGGCAGCGGTTCGAAGACGGAGCGGCGCAACGCGGGGCCGCCGAGGCGTTCGGTGCGGTCGACGGCGGCCTCGCTGACGTCGACGCCGAGGACGGTGTGGCCGCGCGCGGCCAGTTCCGCCACGAGGCGGCCGGGACCGCAGCCGACGTCGAGGACGGCGCCCTCGCAGCGGTCGAGGACCTCGTGGTCGACGGCGTCGGCCCGCGCGCACCAGCGCTCCACCTCCAGCGGCAGCAGCCAGCCGTCGGTGCGGCGCAGGAAGAGCGGGCCCCGGCTCGCGCGCAGGGCGACGGCGTACGGGTCGGCCGTGGCCCAGGGCGCGGCGGCGGTCGCGACGGGTGCGCTCATGGACAGGCCACCGCCGCACACTCGGCCAGGCACGCGGCGAAGTCGCTCCCGGGGGCCAGGGCGGCGACGGCCCGCGCGTCGTCTTCGGTGTCGACGTCGCGCAGCGCCGGCAGTTCGCGGACCCGCAGTCCGGCGCCGGCGAGCCGTTCGCGCTGCGCGGCTCCCGTCGTGGGCGTCGACATGGGCACGCCGCGCACCAGTCCCGGGTCGGGTGCGGCCAGGCCGAGCGCCCAGAAGCCGCCGTCGGGGGCGGGGCCGAACCAGGCGTCGCAGTCGGCGAAGTCGACGCTCAGCAGTCCGGGTGTGACCTGCGGGGTGTCCATGCCGATCAGCAGGGCAGGTCCCGCGCACCCGGCGAAGGCGTCCGCGATCCGCTCGTCCAGGCCGCCCGCGCACTGCGGTACGACGTCGAAGCCGGGCGGCAGCCACGGCCCGGGCGCCCCGTCGAGGACCAGGACGCGCCGGGTGGCCGGGGCGGCGGCCACGGCGCGCAGGGTGTCCGCGAGGGCCGCCTCGGCCAGTCGCGCCGCCTGCACGGGGGTGAACGGCGGGGTGAGCCGCGTCTTGACCCGGCCCGGGAGGGGTTCCTTGGCGATGACGAGGAGCGTGGTCACCGTGTGCGTCCTTCCGGTGCGGGGTCCTGCGCAGGGTTCTGCGCAGGTGCGGAGTCCTGTGCCGGTACGCGTGCCGGTTCCGTCGCGGCGGCGGGGTTCCCGGGCGCGGCCTCGCGGGCGGGCGGCCGGGCCAGTACCCGGCGCATGTCCCGTACCGCGTGCCAGGTGCCGCGCCAGGTCCCGGTGACCTTCGACGCGCCGGTGCGCGGGAGGTAGGGCACGTCGTGCTCGGTGACGCGCCAGCCGGCGTCGGCCGCGCGCACCACCATCTCCAGGGGGTAGCCGCTGCGCCGGTCGGTGAGGTCCAGTGCGAGCAGCGCCTCGCGGCGGGCGGCGCGCAGCGGGCCGAGGTCGTGCAGGGCGAGGCCGGTCCTGCGGCGCAGCATGCGGGCGAGCACGCGGTTGCCGGCGCGGGCGTGGGCGGGCCAGACGCCCGAGGCGGTGGGACGGCGGCGTCCGAGTACCAAGTCGCTCTCCCCCGCGCGCACTTCGCGGACGAAGGGCACCAGGAGGGACGGGTCGAGCGAGGCGTCGCAGTCGCAGAAGCAGACGATGTCGGCGGACGCGGCCCGCAGTCCGGCCGCGCAGGCGGCGCCGAAGCCGCGTCGCGGCTCGGACACGACCCGCGCGCCCAGGTCGCGGGCGAGGGCGGCCGATCCGTCGGTGGACCCGTTGTCGACGACGAGGGCGCGCCACCCGGGCGGTACGCGTTCGAGCACCCAGGGCAGGGCTGCGGCCTCGTCGAGGCAGGGCAGGATCACGTCGACTGCCGGTGGTGGGTTCGTCACGGCTTTCATCCTAGGAACGAGGAACGGGCATTCCGGACTCTCGTTCCTTACGAAACACGGACGTCCCCGTCTCCCACGCCCCTGCCCCCGGGTGCGCGGCCCCCGGGGTGCCACGCTGGGGGGCATGCAGGAGTCACACGAGCCCACCGGGGCGGCGGCCCCCGGTACGCCGGCCCGGATCCTGGTCGTCGACGACGACCCGACCGTCGCCGAGGTCGTCGCGGGGTACCTCGACCGGGCCGGTCACGTCGTCGAGCGCGCGGGGGACGGCCCCACGGCCCTCGCCCGTGCCGCCGCGCACCGCCCGGACCTGGTGGTGCTGGACCTGATGCTGCCCGGCATGGACGGCCTTGAGGTGTGCCGCAGGATGGGCGCCCTGCACCGCGTCCCGGTCATCATGCTCACCGCGCGCGGCGACGAGGACGACCGCATCCTCGGCCTGGAGGTCGGCGCCGACGACTACGTCACGAAGCCCTTCAGCCCCCGCGAACTGGTGCTGCGCGTGGAGTCGGTGCTGCGCCGCACCCACCCGGACACGGACCGCCGCCCGGTGCGCGCCGAGGGCCTCGCCGTCGATCCCGCCGCCCGCAGGGCCAGCCGCGACGGCACCGAACTCGCGCTCACCTTGCGGGAGTTCGACCTGCTCACCTTCTTCCTGCGCCACCCCGGCCGGGCGTACAGCCGCGAGGAGCTGATGCGCGAGGTGTGGGGCTGGGACTTCGGCGACCTGTCGACCGTCACCGTCCACATCCGCCGGCTGCGCGGCAAGGTCGAGGAGGACCCGGCCCGTCCCCGCCTGATCCACACGGTCTGGGGCGTCGGCTACCGCTTCGGGCCGACGCCGCCCGCACCGCGTGGCTGACGGCCCGCCACGACGTCACCGAAGAACGGACCACCCGTGCACGACACCCTCCTCATCGCCCTGTACTCCTTCCTCGGGGCCGCCTCCACCGGTCTCGTGGGGGCCGCCGCGCTGCGTCTGCTGCGCCGCCGTTCGCTCACCGCCTCGCTCGCCGTCGTCTCCGCGGTCGGTGTCGTCGCGATGCTCGCCGGTACGCTCGCGGTGTCCTGGGCGATGTTCCTGTCCCCGCACGACCTGACCGTCGTGACCACGGTGGTGGCGATGGCCGCCGTCGTCTCCCTCGCCACCGCGCTCGTGCTGGGCCGCTGGGTCGTCGCCCGCAGCCATGAACTCACGCTCGCCGCGCGTTCGTTCGGTGACGGCGACTTCACCGCGCCGCACACCCCGGCCACCGCCGAACTGGACGAGCTGAGCCGGGAGCTGGCCGCCACCAGCGCGAGGCTCGCCGCCTCCCGGGAACGCGAACGGGCCCTGGAGGCGTCCCGGCGCGAACTCGTCGCCTGGATCTCGCACGACCTGCGCTCCCCCCTCGCCGGGCTGCGCGCCATGGCCGAGGCCCTGGAGGACGGGGTGGCCACCGAACCGGACCGTTATCTCCGGCAGATACGCACCGAGGTCGAGCGGCTCAACGGCATGGTCGGCGACCTCTTCGAGCTGTCCCGCATCCACGCCGGGGCGCTGCCGCTGAGCCCGGCCAGGATCTCCCTGTACGACCTGGTCGGCGACGCCCTCGCCGGGGCGGACCCGCTCGCGCGCGAACACGGGGTGCGGCTGGTCGGGGGCCATCTGGAGGCGGTGCCGGTCGAGGTGGACGGCAAGGAGATGAGCCGCGTCCTGGGCAACCTCCTGGTCAACGCGATCCGCCGCACCCCGGCCGACGGCACGGTCGCGGTCGGCGCGCGAAGGACCCCCGAGGGCGCCGTCGTGTCCGTGACGGACGGCTGCGGCGGCATCCCCGAGGAGGACCTGCCGCGCGTCTTCGACACCGGCTGGCGCGGCACCCACGCCCGGACGCCCCCGGCGGGCGCGGGACTCGGCCTCGCCATCGTGCGGGGCATCGTGGAGGCGCACCGGGGCCGGGCGACGGTCCACAACATCCCGGGCGGCTGCCGCTTCGAGGTCACCCTGCCGACGGCGCCCTGACCGGGCCGGGGACCTCTCCGGGCCCTCGCCCGCGCTACCCCTCGCGCGTGAACTCCCGCATCCCGTCGGCGAAGGAGACCTCGGGCTTCCACCCGAGTTCCGCGCGCAGCCGCGCCGAGTCGGCGGTGATGTGCCGGACGTCCCCCAGCCGGTACTCCCCGGTCACCACGGGCTGCGGACCGCCGCACGCCCCGGCCAGGGCTTCCGCCAGCTCCCCTACCGTGCGGGGCGTTCCGGAGCCCGTGTTGTACGCGCGCAGCGTGCCGCCGGCCGGATCGGCCTCCAGCGCGGCCACGTTGGCCGCCGCCACGTCCCGTACGTGGACGAAGTCCCGCCGCTGCCGCCCGTCCTCGTAGACGCGGGGTGCCTCGCCGCGCCCCAGCGCCGACCGGAAGAAGGAGGCGACGCCCGCGTACGGCGTGTCGCGGGGCATCCGCGGTCCGTAGACGTTGTGGTAGCGCAGCGACAGCGCGGTCCCGTCCGTGCTGCGCGCCCAGGCCGCGGCGAGGTGCTCCTGGGCGAGCTTGGTCGCGGCGTACACGTTGCGCGGATCGGCGGGCGCGTCCTCCGCGACCAGCCCGGGCACCACCTCGGCCCCGCACCGAGGGCACCGCGGCTCGAACCGCCCGGCGTCCAGGTCGCCGGCCGCCCGGGGGCCCGGCCGCACCACCCCGTGCTCCGGGCACGTGTAGCGCCCCTCGCCGTAGACGACCATCGAACCGGCCAGGACGAGCCTGCGCACGCCCGCCCCGGCCATGGCCGACAGCAGCACGGCCGTCCCCAGGTCGTTGCGGGAGACGTATTCGGCCGCGTCGGTGACCCCGTTCCCGAGGCCGACCATGGCCGCCTGGTGACAGACGGCGTCCACCCCGGCCAGGGCCGCCGCGACCGCCTCCGGATCGCGTACGTCGGCGCCCGGCTCGCGCCGCACGTCGAACACGAGGGCCTCGTGCCCGCGAGCCGTCAGGGCCTCGACGACATGGGACCCGATGAACCCGGCACCGCCGGTGACCAGTACACGCATGGCGCCACGCTAGGGCCGCGACGGCGGCGAAGCGGCCTGCGGGGACCACACGTCACCGTTCCGTAAGGGGGCCGCCGGCCCGGTGCTCAGGAACCGGAGCGGGCGTGGCCACCGGGCTTGCGGCGGCGCCACAGGAGCAGGCCGGCGCCCGCGGCGAGGGCGGCCACCCCGGTGAGGGCGGGGGCCGCGTCGAAGCCGGTGGAGGCCAGGGAGTCGTGGGCGCCGGGTGCGGGGGTGGCGGGTGCGGGGGTGGCGGGTGAAGGCGTTCCGTCCTGCGCGGACCGCGCGGCGGTCTCCCCCTGCGCGGAGGGCCGGCCCTGCGGCTTCGCGCCGGTCGTGCCGGCCGCACCGGGGGCGGCGCTCGCGGCCGGAGCGGAACCGGCGCCCGGGGTGCCGGCCTGAGCGGTCGCGCCCTTCGCGTAGGCGCCCCGGTCCCAGCCCTGCGCCGAGTCCCTGTCGCGGCCGGTGATGTCCTGCGGTACGGCGGGGAACGGCGTGCCGCTTCCCAGGGCGGGGGAGTTGGCGCCCGGGCGGAAGTCGGCCGCGGCGGGGTCGGTCGTGGGGTGGACCAGACGCGGGTCGGCGACGAGGTCGTGCGGCCCCTTCACCTCGGGCGTCTTGCCGCCGAAGTAGACGTTGTAGTCGTACGTGACGTCCTCGTTCTTGCCGTTGCTGTTGGTGGGCTCGCCGGGACGGACGGAGGAGACGTTGTTCAGCAGCCGCACGTCCCGGCTGTACGCGGCATAGATGTTGCCGTAATCCAGGTGCGGGGAGCGGGAGTTGTAGTACGCCGTGTTGTTGACGATGTCCACGTGCTGCGACTTGAAGCTGTGGATGCCGGAACCGCCGTTGTCGAAGGTGACGTTGTTGGCGACCAGGGTGCGCCCCTGGTAGTCGGCGCCGGTCCCCTCGGGCTTGTTCTGGTTGGTGTCGACGATGATGCCGTTGCCGTCCGAATAGCAGCCGCAGTTGCCCCACTTGACCTTGGTCTCGTTGCCGTACACCACGTTCCCGGTGATCCGCATCTTGTACTTCTGGGGGTCGCCGGGGCTCGCGTCCAGCGCGCGCAGGAAGGAGATGCCGCTCGTGGCGTAGTGCGTGTACCAGGAGGTGTCGTGGACCTTGTTGTGGTCGACCGTCACCTCGTCGGCGTCGATCGCGGAGATACCGGCCCCCGGGCAGTGGTGCACCTCGTTGCCGGTGACGAGTACGTCGTGCGGGGCCGGTCCGCTGTCGCCGTCCCGGTGGATGTTCAGGCAGTTGGTGTTGTAGCGCGGGTCGTCGCGTCCGGCGTTGCGCTCGGCGTCGGCGAGGCTGATCCGCGAGGAGTCGCCCGCGATCTCCAGCCCGGAGATGACGATGTGGGAGGCGCCGGCGACGTTGACGCCGTTCCAGCTGTTCACCGGGTGGATGACCGGCTTGCTGCCGGGGTGCGCGCGGTAGGTGATCGGCTGGCCGGCGGTTCCGGAGCGCTTGATGACGAGGATGTCGCGGCCGGGCGCCGACTCGGTGTACGTACCGCCCATGATCGACACGGTGTCGCCCGGCTTGGTGCGGTCGGCGGCCTTCTGGAGGGTCTTCAGCGGGGCGCTCTCGGAGGTGCCGGAGTTCGTGTCGGAGCCCGAGGGGCTCACGTAGTACGTGGTGGACGCGGCCTGGGCGGGGCCCGCCGCGAACAGCCCCAGGGGCGCCGCGAGGACGCCGAGGGCGAGGAAGGGGCGGAGCGGATGCGTTCGGTTCATGGTGGGTGCCTTTCGGTAGGCCGTGGGTGGGGGGGTGCCGAGGGCCTGCGGTGCGGGGTGGCCCGGGCCAGTGGTGCGGGCCAGTGGTGTGGGCCAGTGGTGCGGGCCGTGGTGCGGGACCGTCCGGGCAGGCCGGACGGAGGGCCGGCCGACTGGGGGGGAAGGGAGAGGGAGGGGGGAGGGGGAGGAACGCGGCGACACTAACGCCGTGGAGGGGAGTGGAAGCCGGGTGTCGCAGCCCCGGAGCCCGCCGCGGCAGCCTTCATGCCCGGCCCCCTGCCTGTGACCACCGCTCTGACCTGGCCTTATAAGAGGACGTGCACAGTACTTCTGATTCAGACGGGCTTGTGATCAATGACGGTCACGCGCAGCGGAGCGGGGTCCGCGGCCGCCGGGCACCCCTCGAAGCCGCCCCGAAGCCCCCGCGAGATCGCGTGAACAACTTCTGCGGATTTCTGTTACGCCGTGGTGCACGCGCGGGTCTGTGCAGGTGAGAGGCCGGAATACGCCGGCCGGACCGGAGGAGTCACCGATGCCTTTTCCCCCTGCGGCCGAGATGTCCGGGCCGCGAGCCGCCATGAACTGGGACGACCTGACGGCCTTTCGCGCCGTGGCCGAGGAACTGAGCTTCACGCGGGCGGCGGCGCGGCTGCGGGTGGCGCAGCCCGCGGTGTCCCAGCGGGTGCGGCGGCTGGAGAAGACGCTGGGCGCCCGGCTCCTGGAGCGGACCACACGCCGGGTGTCGCTCAGTCCGGCCGGGCGCGCGCTGGCCCACTGGGTCGACGAGACCGAACGCCAGTGGCTCGGCGTACGCACGGCCGTCGCGGCCCTGGCCGGACCGGGCAGGACGCCGGACGGTGGGGGGAGGGTGCCGGGCGGACCTGGCGGGACGGGCGGGACGGCCAAGGCACCGGGCGGTACGGGCAGGGTGCCGGGCGGGACGACCGGCCGCCTTCCGGGAAGCGGCCCGCGACCCGGCGTGCCCAGCCGGAGCGGGGTCACGGACGGGAGCGGGGCCCCGGCCCGGAGCGGGGCCCGCAGCGGGGACCCGAACCCCAGCGGCATCCCCGCCCTCACCCGCGTCGCCGCCCACGGCGGCGCCCCCGCCCTCCGGAAGTAGCCTGGCGCCCCCACCCCTGTACAGCCCCCACCCCCGTACACCAGGACGTACGCCCCCCCACCCCCCACAGCCTGCGGCACCCCGAGCGGACCGCCGCACGAACAGCAGGAGACGGACCGTGCCCCTTGTTGACGACGCGCTGACGCGGGCGGCCCAGAGAGGTGACCAGGCCGCACTCGATCAACTGCTGCGCTCCAGCCTGCCGGTGGTGTACCACGTGGCGGCCCGCAGTCTGCCGCCCGCCGACGCCGACGACGTGGTGCAGGAGACGCTGATCAGGGCGGTCCGGGGGCTGCCCGGGCTGCGCAGACCGGAGCGGTTCAGCTCGTGGCTGCTGTCGATAGCCCTGCGCGAGACGCGGCGCCGAGGGGCGCAGTTGAGCACGCAGCGCGCCTGGCTGACCGAACTCGACGTGGACCGCGTGGAGCGTGCCGGACAGGTCGCGGGCGAGAGTGACGACCGGCTCGTGGAGCGGGTGGAACTCAGCCGTCAGCGGCAGGCGTTCACGAGAGCGGCGGCATGGCTGGAGCCGAAGGACCGTGAGCTGCTCGACCTGTGGTGGCTTGTGCAGGCGGGAGCGATCGAGCGGGCCGATCTGGCCCCCGCGCTCGGGGTGTCGGCCGCCCACACGCGGGTCCGTCTGCAACGGATGCGGAGCCGGCTGGACACGGCCCGGCACATCGAGGAGGCCGTCGGGGCGGCGGCCGGCGGCGCGGGGTGCCCGTCCCTGGCGGATCTGGTGCGGGACTGGCCGCGCGAGCGGTCCGCCCTGTGGCGCAAGCGGTTCGCCCGGCACATCGACCACTGCCCGCGGTGCCGCTCCACGGCGAAGGCGCTCGTGGCGCCCGAGATGCTGCTGGCGTCCTTCCCGCTCCTGGTCCCCCCGGCCCACCTGGGCCACTCGGCCCTCACCGCCTCGACGGGCGGGGGCGCGGCGGCGGCAGGTCCGGTGGCGTCGCCAGGGGGTGCCGTACCCGGCGGGGCCGGACACCTCCGGCCTCTCGCGCAGGCCGTCATGGCCAAGCCCTCCCTCGTCGCCGCCGTCCTCGGTCTGACGGTGGTCGCCGGGGTGGGTCTCGCCGTGGCCGTCTTCCATCGCGACGAGCAGCGGCCCGCACGACCGGTCGCCGCCGCCCCGCGCACGCAGGCCGCGGCGCCGGCCTCCGGGGAACCCACGCCCACCCGCAGCCGCCCGCCCCGGCCGAAGCGGACGTCCCCCACTCCCGCTCCTCCGCCCTCCGCCCCCTCGCACTCCCCGGCACCGCTGCGGCCGGGCGGGGTCGGCGCGGGCAGCGGAGGCCCGTCCTGGTCCGGTACGGAGATGCCGCCGACACAGGGCGGGCGCTACCTCTACGTGGGGCCGTCCGGGGACGACGGGGCGGACGGGCTGTCGCGCGCGAGCGCCGTACGCACCCTTCAGCGCGCCGCGGGCCTGACCCGGCCCGGCGACACCGTACTGGTGGTGGGCGGGACCTACAGCGCACCCGGAGCGTCCTCGGTACTGGGCATCGACACCTCCGGGACGCCCGGCCACTGGATCACGTACGCCGCCTATCCCGGCACCCGGCCGCTGATCCGGGCCTCGGGCTGGCAGGGCATCCACGTCCACGCCTCGTACGTGACCGTGTCGGGGTTCACGGTGCGCGGCAACAGCGAGGAGCTGACGGCGGCGCAGCGGGCGCGGGCCCGCAGCGGTGACACGCACGACCAGGCCCTCAACGGCAACTGCATCGCCGCCGACGAGCAGCGGACGGCCCAGCCGCCCCGCCGCCCGCACCACGTGCGGATCTGGGGCAACACCGTGACGCGCTGCCCGCTCGTGGGGATCAGCGCCCAGTTCGCGGACTACGTCACCGTCGCCTACAACATCGCGGCCCACAACTCCCGTTGGTCCCCGTTCGGCGGCAGCGGCATCTCCTTCAACAGCGCCTGGAACTCGGACGGGAACACCACCGCGTACAAGATGGTGATCAAGGGCAACCTGACCTACGACAACGAGAACCTCGTGCCGAGCGCCTCGGGGGACTTCGCGCGGATCACCGACGGCAACGGCATCATCGTGGACTCCTTCGACAACGCCGGCTTCCACGGCGCCCCGCTCCGTCAGGCGTCCTACACGGGCCGCACCCTGATCGAGGACAACGTCAGTTACGACAACGGCGGGCGCGGCGCCGTCGTCTACCGCAGCGGGCGGGTCGACCTCGTCCACAACACGCTGTACCACAACGTGCGCAGCGCGGAGCTGACCAGCGATCTGACGGCGGTCCACGCCTGGGACGTCACGGTCACCGGCAACATCGTGGCCGCCGCCCCCGGTGAACGGGCCGCCGACTTCTCCCCGTCCGGGCGGTCCCGGTTCAGCGGCAACCTCCTCGTGGGCGACTACTCGGCCGCCACCGGCCGTGGCACCAACCGGGGCGGCGACCCGCTCTTCGCCGATCCGGGCGCGGGCGACTTCCACCTCCGGCCGGGCAGCGCCGCGATCGACCGGGGCGTCCCCGACGAGGCCCCCGAGGAGGCCCCCGCCCTGGACGCCGACCGTCTGCCGCGGGACGGGCACCCGGATCTGGGGGCGTACGAGCACCGGTGACCGGGCGCGGCGGCGCGGGCCGTCACCCTTCGGCGGGCCGCCGGGCTCCGAGCCGCTCCACGAGGGCCGGGAGGACCGACCCCAGAGGCAGCGCGACACGGAGACCGGCCCGGTCGTCCCCGCGGGTCGCGCCCTGGTTCACGATCGCCACCGGTCTGCCCGCCTTCGCCGTCTGCCGGACGAAACGCAGTCCGGACATCACGCTGAGCGAGGAGCCGAGGACCAGCAGGCCGCGTGCCGCGTCGACCAGGTCGACGCAGCGCTGGACCCGGGGCCGGGGCACGCTCTCGCCGAAGAACACCACGTCCGGCTTGAGCACCCCGCCGCAGGCGGCGCACGGCGCGATCCGGAAGGAGCGCACGACGTCCTCGGGCAGTTCCACGTCACCGTCCGGGTTGACCCGTCCCTCCCCCGCGGCGGCGAAGTCCCCGTTGAGGCCGCGCAGCCGCACGTCCAGCTCCGCCCGCGCGGTGATCCGCCCGCAGTCCAGGCACACGACCCGGTTCAGGCCCCCGTGCAGTTCCACGGCCTCCCGGGTCCCGGCCGCCCGGTGCAGCCCGTCCACGTTCTGCGTGATCACCGCCGACACGTGCCCGGAGCGGCGCAGCGCCTCGACCGCGCGGTGCCCCGCGTTGGGTTCGGCCCGCGCGATGCGCCGCCACCCGGCGTGACTGCGCGCCCAGTAGCGACGGCGCCCCTCCTCGGAGCCCGTGAACTCCCCGTACGTCATAGGGGTGTGGTGCCGCAGCGTCCCGGAGACCCCGCGGTAGTCGGGGATGCCCGACTCGGTGGACAGCCCGGCACCACTGAGGACGACGATCCCGCGCCCCTCCAGCATCCGGGCCAGCTCCTCGACCTCGGGCACGGCCGAGGCGTCGGGGTCGGGAAACGCGGCGGAGAACGAGGCCATGCCTCCAGGCTACGGCCTCCCCGCCCCTCCCCCCTGCCCACCGGAACCCTCCGAGGACCGCCCCCCGACGGACCCGACGGACCACCCCTGCACGGGCACACGTTCGACCATTCCACCCCGACTCAACCGCTTTGCCCACATGATCGACTTTATGAGAAGGTTGCGCCCACTTCGCGCGCCGGTCTGCCACCACTGGCCGGACGCCTCCGCCGGAGCCGTCCGGGGCTCTGCGCGGGCAGCGGGACACCACGGGGAAACGGGGACAACATGAAGATTCGAGCAGCTCGCACCCGCCTCATCGCGGGCGCCGCGAGCGCGGTCGCTCTGAGCGCCGGTCTCCTCGGGGCCGGCCCGAACGCGCACGCCACCAGCGATTCCGGCTCCTGGAACATCCCGGGCGGGAACAGGATGTCGGTGAACGCCTGGCACTGCGGCACCTATGTGACCGCGTGCGACTGGAAGGCGTCCACGAAGATGCAGGGCACCGCCCCGAGGAAGGCCCAGTGGATCAAGAACGTCGCCGATCTTCAGGCCCACGGAATCCGGGTGAGCATCACGATCTCGAAGAACCCGGAGGCCACGCTCAAGATGGTCAACAGGGCGCTCGGCCGTGTGACCTGGAAGAACAGCGGGACCTGGATCTCCGACACCAGCGGTCAGATGCGTCCCAGCAAGACGACGACGTACGTGTCCACCAAGAGCTGCGGTTCCGCTCAGATCACCAGCAGGATCAGGTTCAGCACGAAGTGCGCCTACGCCGGGGCGGCCTGAGCGCGCACGGCCGGACACAAGGACTCCGAAGTGACATCCCTTCGCCGGTTGCTGCCGGTGATCCCCCTCTGGTTAGTACTCGGCTCCTGTGCGTCCGGTGACCACGTGTCCGGCCGGACGGACCCGGAAGCGGGGCAGTACTTCCAGGCCCTGGTCAGCTCACAGAACGGCCTCTACTACCACCCCTTTCTGAGGAACGAACCCGCCGGTGTCGAGGCCCAGTCCTACGCGCTCGCGGCGCTGGCGGAGACCGGTTCCGCACCACGGGTCTCCCTCAATGATCAGGAGCAGTCGGCCCTGCACGAGGAAGCGGTGGCCATGTCGGCGCTGTGGGGCCGCTACTCGCTCATCGCCTTCCGGCGGGCCGGGGCGAGCCGTGTGCTCGGCCCCTCGGACGTGGAGGCCGTACGGGGGCTGCGCCGTGAGGACGGCCTCTACCAGGACCCCGACCTCGACACCCGGGACACCGCCGCCCTCGTCGGCAGTACCTGGGCGGCCCTCGAAGTCCTCCACGCGGTGGGCGCCCTCGAAGACCTGCCCGCCGACGCGATCTCGGCGACAGCCGGCCGGTTGAGGCGACTCGCGGACTCCACCGAGGACCTCTCCGAGGCCGGGGCCCTGGCCACCTCCCTGCGGTTGCTGTCGCAGCCCGTACCGGAACATCTCGCGCGGCTGAGGGCGCCGTCCATGGAGCGCTTCACCTCCCTGAGCGCGGACGAACGCACGGCCCGGCTCGTCGACACCTACGGCTACGTACAGGTGCGGGAGTCCTCGGGCGAGCGCCCCGTCCTGGACACGGCCGCCTGGCGCCAGGTGCTGCGCCACAACGCGGGCACCCTGGACTACGAGCAGTTGTTCTACGCCGTGCACATCCTGCGGTCCACGGGACCCGCGGAACCCGCTCTCGACGCTGCCCGCCGCCGTCTGGAGGGCAACCGTCTCCGCAACGGAACGGTGCGTGATCCCGACACGTACTCCGGCAGTCTGGACGCCTCCCTGTGGGTCGAACGACTGCGTTCGCTGGCCGGCTGGACGACGCGGGACCGGAGGCTGACGCTCGCGCTGGACGACACGGCCCGGTCCGCCGGTCACGGACCGGACGACGACGGGGACCGCGCCCGCGCGGCCTTGCGCCGCCTTGCCGGACCACCCGGCCGCCCCACGGCGAGCCCGGCATGCGAAGACCGGCGCCTGCTCCCCACACCCCTGACCGTCGACAACGCCCCCCAGTGGCAGCGCGGAGTCATGGAGTGCGTGGAGGCGGGCGGCTCCGTACCGGTGCCCACCGTCCGCCGGTGGCGGCTGAACACCCCATCGCGGGTGGCGGCCGTCGCGGCTCTCGTCGTGGGTCTGCGCTCCGCGCACCACGGGGACGCCGTCCCGGACTGGGTCACCGCGAAGGCACTCGCCCCGTGGGCCAGGAACCCGGCGCGGTTCACCTCCGTCCACGACTACGCGCAGGTCGTCCGGGCCCATCTGATACTCGGCGGCGACCTCGAAGACGGCCTCCGATCAGCCCTGCGCCGAGGCGTCGGCCCGTACAAGGGGTGTCCCGGCACCCCCGACCTCTACCGGACCGGCGGCCCGGACCCCGGATGTGATCTGCGGACCACCTGGGCGGTGTGGGCCCTGGACCGGCAGACGCGCGGCGCGCTCGGCGCCCTGCCCCCCAGTGCCGCCCCAGCGGCGACGGAAGGAAAGTGACAGGTGGACAGCGAAGAGCCGACCCGGGAGGCACGCGCGTGAACGTACCTCTTCGGGCGGAAGCCGTGGACAAGTCCTATTTCTCGCGCGGACGCAGAATCGACGTGTTGTCGGGGGTCAGCCTCGACGTTCACGCCGGTCGGATCAGCGCGCTGACGGGGCGTTCCGGCTCGGGCAAGAGCACCCTGCTGCACGTTCTCGGGCTGCTCACCCCGCCCGGCTCCGGACGGATCCTGCTCGACGGCCAGGACGTGACGGGGCTGCGGGACGCCCGACTCGCCGATCTGCGCCGGCACGAGCTGGGGTTCGTCTTCCAGTCGTCCAACCTGCTGCCGCAGCACTCCGCGCTGGACAACGTGGTGCTGCCCTCGGCGCGGCGCCGCGGCGCCGCGCTGCGGCGCGGCCGTGAGCTGCTGGAACGGGTGGGGCTCGCGGAGCGGGCGGAGCACCGTCCCGGCGAGTTGTCCGGCGGCGAGCAGCAGCGGGTGGCGCTGGCCCGGGCGCTCGTCAACGACCCGCGGGTCGTCCTCGCCGACGAGCCGACCGGCAGCCTCGACGGACACAGCGAGCAACTTCTCCTGGGGCTCTTCCGCGAACTGGCCGACGAGGGAAGGGCAGTGGTGATCGTCACGCACGACCGGGCCGTCGCCTCGGTGGCCGACGCCGTCTCGCATCTCGCCGACGGAAGGCTCGACACGACCGGCGCCCAGACGCCCGCACCCCGAGAGGCGGACGCCGTATGAGCCTGCTGCGACTCGCCGCGTCCAATGTGATCGCCCTGCGCCGCCGCCTGTACGGCCTGGTCGTGCTGGTGGCCCTCGCCGTCGCGGTGTGCCTGGCGTCCACGGGCATCGCCGACCACGCGCAGGAGGCCACCGACCGGGAGGTGCAGGAGAGCTGGGCCAACCGGAGCGTCAAGGTCGATCAGGGCGACGACGACCGGTCCGGCACCGGACCACTGACCGCGAACACCGAGAAGAGGCTCGCGGCACTGCCCGGGGTGGCCGCGGTCCAGCACCGCGCGCAGGTGTCCTTCGGGCTGAAGGACGATCGGGTGAGCGGGGTGCTGCTGTACGCGACGACCCACCGGGCCGCGATGTCCCCGCCCGTCCTCGACTCCGTGCGCCCGCACCTGTTCCCGCTGCGCGCGGGCGAGATCGTCCTCCCGGCCAGGGCCCAGGGGGAGAGCCTGCGGTCCGAGCTGGGGCGGAGGGTGGGCGTCGAGACCACGCGCTACCTGGCCCGGGGCCAGGGCACCGGCGTCTCCGACACCGTCCGCGTCGTCGGACTGTACGACCCCGCCTGGCAGTTGGACGGCCCCGATGCCGCGTACGCCGACGACGCGACCGTACTGCGCTGGGCCGCGGCCAAGGCCGGGATGCCCGCCGAGAGCTTCCTGCGCACGGTCGGCTGGGACCAGTTGACGGTGGTCGCCACCTCCTCGGACCAGGTGGCCTCCGTACAGCGCCGGATTCAGGGACTCGGTCATCCGGCCACCACCCTGCGCCAGGAGCTGGACGCGCTGCCCTCGGTCCTCGAACTCGTCCGGACGGTGGGCAGGGTCCTGGTCGTGGTCCTCGGGCTGCTCTCCTTCGCGGGCGCGGCCACGGTGACCGGGGCGCTCGCGCGGCAGCGAGTGCGTGAGATCGGCATCCTGAAGGCCGTCGGCTTCCGTACGCGGTCGGTACTGGGGCTGCTCGTCCTGGAGGCGGCACTGGCCGGTGCGACGGCCGCGCTGCTCGGCACGGTGCTGGGTGCCGCGCTCAGCGGTGCGGCGACCGCCGTTCTGCGGGGCCGGGCCGATACGGCCGCGTATGTCGGCCCGGTCGTCGCCCTCCCGGGCGCCGGAACCGCCCTGGCCCTGGTCGGCGCGCTGTTGCTGGTCGTCGTCGCGGGGGCGCTGTTGCCGGCCCGGCGGGCGGCGGCGCTCTCTCCCACCGATGCGATGAAGGACTGGTGAGCCGATGAGCGGGTACCGCAGGGGGCGCGCGCCGGGCGGCCGGCGCGGGTGGGGCGGGGTGCTGTCCTCGGGGGTGCTCGGGCTGCTGGCCGTGCCGGTCCTGGCCGGGTGCACGGCGGGGCCCGGCGGGGTGGAGCTGGGCACGGACTGGAAGGGCGCCCGTTCCTTCGTCCTGTCAAAGGTGGGCGGCGAGTTGACCGTGGTCGGCGTGAACCCGGACCGGGGCACCGCGGAACCGCTCGTCGTCGTCCCCGCGCAGGCCGATGACGACGACACCCTCGCACCGCAGATCGTCCGGCTCGCGGACGGCAGGTGGATGATCGCGGTCCCGCGCTCGGGCGGGAAGCCGGACCGCCTCTACCGGCTCGACCGCGCGGACCGGGCCGTGGCCGCGCAGGGCGCCTCTCTCGCGGCGGTCCACGGACTGTTCCCGGGCCGCAGCAGGGTCGCCGTCGTCCCCGGGCTGCCGGACGGAGGAGGCCAAGGGGAGACGGAGGGCGGCGGGGACGGGAAGGGGCGTGGCAGCACGATCCTGGTGGAGAAGCCCGTGGACTGGGCCACCGAACGTACGGTCCGGCTGCCCGGCACCATCGCGCTCGCCGCCTCCGATCCCGCCTCCGACTGGTTGTGCGTCACCAGGGACACGGGCGACGACGGGGGCCGGGCCCCGGTGGCCACGGTGGACCTGGTGGACGGGCGCGTCCGGGAGACCTCGCCCGTGCCGGAGGGCTTCCAGGTCCAGCAGCTCGCCTGCGCCGACGGAGTCCCGGTCCTCGCCGGCTCGTCCACGGGAACCTCCACCGGACCGGGGACGCTGCGGGCGGAGCGCAGGGGCGGGGCCCTGGTCGTCGAGGCGGACGGCGGACGCGTCGACCAGCTGGCCGTGGACCGTGACGGCTCGGTCGCGGTGGCGGTGTTCCACCAGGGCCGGGAGTACCTCGTCCTGCTCGACGCGGACTCGGGGAAGGAGACCTCGCGTCTGCGGCTGCCGGGGCTGACCGACGCGGACGGTCTCCGGCGCACGGGCGCGGGCTGGCTCGTCGTGTCGCAGGAGGGTGCGGTGGCCGTCGACCCCGCTCGCCGCGCGACCAGGGAAATCGCTCTGCCCGGGGAGCTGCTCGCCTCCTGAGCGCCCGGGGCCCGGTGTCACCGTGACACGTCCGGCCCCTTCCTTGCCCGCGCCCCTTGCTTCCCCGCGCTCGTTCCTTCCCGCGCGCGCCCGCGCCCGATCCGCGTCACAGTGAAGGTGCGAACCGGTTCCCTCCGGGAAGGGGCCTCGTATGGGGCAGTCTCAGCACGGGGACAAGGACGCGCGGCCGCTGTCCGTGTACCGCGGCCGACGCGATTTCGCGCGCACCGCCGAACCTGCGGGCCGGGACCGGGCGCCCGGTCCCGCGGCGCGTTTCGTCGTCCAGATCCACGACGCGCGGCGCATGCACTTCGACTTCCGGCTGGAGGTCGACGGGGTGCTCAGGTCCTGGGCGGTGCCCAAGGGGCCGTCCGGCGATCCGCGCGACAAACGGCTCGCCGTGCCCACCGAGGACCATCCGCTGGAGTACCGGACCTTCGAGGGGGTCATCCCGGCCGGGGAGTACGGCGGGGGCACCGTCATCGTGTGGGACCAGGGCACCTACCGGCCGCTGAGCCACGACAAGCACGGCGGGCCGCTGCCCTTCGCCGAGGCCCTGGAGCGCGGGCACGCCACCTTCTGGCTGGAGGGCGACAAGCTGCACGGCGAGTACGCCCTGACCCGGTTCCGTACCGGCGCCGACGGCGAGGAGGCCTGGCTGCTGATCAAGGCCAGGGACAAGGGACGCACCGCCCGCCCCGAACCGCACGGCACCCCCGACCCGCACCGGGCCCGCTCGGCCCGCACCGGCCGCACGCTGCGGCAGGTCGAGGACCAGCAGACCTGACCGGCCCCCACCGCTCGCATCCGCGGGCATCCGTACGAAGCTCGCATCCGCACGAAGCTCCTGTCCGCACACATCCGCACGAAGGGAGACCGCACGTGAGTGCTTCGCAGTCCGCCGTCGCCGCCACTCTCCTCGAACGGCACGGCCGCACCTACGCCCAGGACGCGGGGATCAGGCTCAAGGACACCCCGCAGCCGCTGTACCAGTTGCTCGTGCTCAGTTCGCTGCTCAGCGCCCGGATCCGGGCCTCCGTCGCGGTGGCCGCCGCGCGGGCCCTGTTCCACGACGGGATGCGCGGCCCGCGCGCCATGGCCGACGCGAGCTGGCAGGAGCGGGTCGACGCGCTCGGCGAGGGCCACTACCGGCGGTACGACGAGCGGACCGCGACCCAGCTCGGGGACGGTGCCGAGCGGCTGCTCGACGCGCACGGCGGTGACCTGCGGCGGCTGCGCGAGGAGGCGGACGGCGACGAGGGCGCGCTGCGTTCCGGGCTGCGCGAGACGCCCGGCATGGGCCCGGCGGGCGTCGACATCTTCCTGCGCGAGGCGCAGGCGGTGTGGCCAGAACTGGCTCCCCGCTTCGACGCCAAGGCGCTCCAGGGCGCGGAGCGGCTGGGCCTGCCGCAGGACCCGGACCGTCTCGCGCGGCTCGCCGGGGACGCGGGTCCGGCCGTGTTCGCCGCGGCGCTCGTCCGGGCCGCGCTGGAGAAGGACGTCGCGCAGGACGTGCTGGAGCACGCGGGCTGACCCCGGCCGGCTCGGCCCGACCGGCTTCCCCGCCTCACAGGTGAGCGGCGTAGCGTGAAAGACATGACGAAGAAGACCGCCCTGATCACGGGGGCCAACAAGGGGATCGGTTACGAGACGGCGCGGCAGCTGGCCGCGCTGGACGTGACCGTCCTGATCGGCGCGCGGGACGAGGCCCGCGGCAAGGAAGCCGAGAACTCGCTGCGGGCGGAGGGTGCCGACGCCCGTTTCGTGCAGCTCGACGTGACCGACGAGGAGTCCGTCGCGCGGGCGGCGGCGTGGATCGACGCCGAGTACGGCCGTCTGGACATCCTGGTCAACAACGCGGGGACGTCCAGCGTCGCGCGCCGCAGGTCCCTGCCGAGCGAGACCTCGCTGGAGGACATGCGGGCCATCTACGACATCAACGTCTTCGGCGTGGTCTCCGTGACCAACGCGATGCTCCCGCTGCTGCGCCGGGCCGAGGCGGCGCGCATCGTCAACGTGTCCAGCGAGGTCGGTTCGATCTCCTCGCAGATGGGCACCAAGAGCCCGCTCGGCTCGATGATGCCGCCCTCCGCGCAGTACCCGTCCTCCAAGGCGGCGGTCAACATGCTCACCGCCATGTACGCGAAGGAGCTGCGGGACACCCCGATCAAGGTCAACTGCGCCAACCCGGGCTGGACCGCCACGGACTTCACCGGCGGTCGCGGTGTCCGCACGGCCGCCCAGGGGGCCGAGCCCAGCGTGTACCTCGCCACCCTGCCCGAGGACGGCCCCTCCGGAATCCTGTGGGGCCACCTCTGGACCACCGAGGGCGACGGCGACGGCGGCTACGGCCGTATCGACTGGTAGAACCGCCTGACACAGCTCCCGGCACGCCTGTCTCTTCGGGTGCCGGGCACCGCGCCCCCAGGGGCGGCGTCCTCCGGGGCGCCGCGCCTGGGGGCGCCGCCGTGTCTCCCGCCGTTCGCGGGCCCGGTGCCACCCCAAGGGGCGGAGCGCGGCCCGGGCCGGTGACGGCGCCCGGTCCCTTCGCTCCCCGTCAGCGCCGTACGCCGCCCTGCCGGTAGCCCGGGTGCACGCCGGGCGCCAGGTCCTGTTCCCGGGCGATCCGGCCGAGCAGTTCGCGCAGCGCCGTGCGCTCCTCCGTGTCGAGGCCGGTGAGCAGGGCGTCCTCGTGGTCCGCGGCCACCTCGTGCATCCGGGCGAGCAGTTCCTCGCCGGCCGGTGACAGGTGCAGCTCGTGGTGGCGGCGGTCCCGTGCGGAGCGGCGGCGTTCGACCAGGCCCCCGCGGTCCAGCTGGTCGATGAGCGTGACGACACGGCTCGGCACGACGCCCAGCTCCCCCGCCAGTTCCCGCTGGCTCAGCCCGGGACGCCGCGCGACGAGGCGCAGCAGACCCACGTCCGAGGGGCTGACGCCCAGCTCCCCCACCCGCTCCGCGAAGCGCTGCGCGGCGTACGCGCCGACCTGGGCGAGCAGGAAGGCGGCGCCGCGCGGCGAGCGGGCCTCGACGGCGGACCACTCCGGTTCGGGCCCCGGCGGCTGGATCTCGGTGCGTTGCGGCTCTCCTGGCATGACGCTATCGTAATCCAACGAGAATGATTCAGAGGGGTGAATCATTCACTATTACGAATGGTGGTGGGGGTCATGACAGTCCCGACGCGGGAGAAGCACGACGCGGAGCGGTCGGCGGGGACGCAGGGCGGTCCTCATCTCGGGGCGCTGGCCGTGGTGAGCGCCGCGCTGCTGGTCCTGGGCCTCGCGGTGAGCGCGCTGATCGCGAAGGGGACGCCGTTCCCCTCGCCGTTCGGGGAGGCCGCAGAGAGTCTGGACCACTTTCGCGCGCATCCGTGGGCGGCGCGGGCGGGCGGGCTCTTCCAGTTCGCCTCGGCGGTCCCGCTCGCGCTCTACGCGGCGACGGCCTCCGCGCGACTGCACCGGCTCGGGGTCCGGGCGCCCGGTGCGACGATCGCCCTGGCGGGCGGGCTGCTCGCGGCGGGCGGTCTGCTCACGTCCGGACTGCTCCAGTGGTCCCTGTCGCGGCCCGAGGTGCTGGGGGAGCCGGGCGTCGTCCGGGCCGTGCAGTACCTGGCGTTCCTGACGGGCGGCCCCGGCCACGTCGTACCGCTGGGCCTGCTGCTCGCCGGGGTCGCCGTGCCGGGGCTGCTCGCGGGACTGCTGCCCCGGCCGCTCGCCTGGACGGGGCTCGTGATCGCGGCCCTGGCCGAACTGTCCACGCTGACGCTGCTGCTGGACGGCGCGGCCGTCCTGCTGCCGATCGCCCGCTTCACCGGGCTGGCCTGGCTGATCGCGGCCGGCTTCCTGCTGCCGCAGCGGCGCCCGCGGCGTACCGGCCCCGCCTCGGAGGACTGAACCGCACACCCGCCTCGCGGCGGGAGGGCACACCGGGCCGTCGTACGCCCCCGCCCTCAGCTCGACTCGCGGACCACGAGTTCCGTCGGCAGGACGAGGGCGTCGCACCGGTCGGCGCGGGCGCGGCCCGGGGCGGGGCGGGGGCCGGCGATCCGGCTCAGCAGGAGACCGGTCATCGCGCGCCCCATCTCCACGATGGGCTGGCGGACGCTGGTGAGCGGCGGGTCGAGGTGGCGGGCGATGGCGGAGTCGTCGAAGCCGACGAGGGCGACGTCCTCGGGGGTGCGCCGGCCGGCCGCGCGCAGGACCTGCCGGGCGCCGGCCGCGAGGACGTCGGAGGCCGCGAAGACGGCGTCGACGCGCGGTTCCCGCTCCAGGAGTTCGGCCATGGCCCGGCGCCCCGACTCCTCGGTGAAGTCGCCGTCGGCCACCAGGGCGGGGTGGGCGCCCGCGTCGGCCAGCGCCTCGCGGTAGCCGGCCAGCCGCCGTTCGGCGCCGTACACGTCGAGTTCTCCGGTGATGTGCGCGATGCGGCGCCGCCCCTGGGAGAGCAGGTGCTCGACGGCGGCGCGGGCCCCGCCGTAGTTGTCGCAGTCGACGGAGGGCAGCGTCTCGGCGGCCGAACGGGGGCCGCTGATCACGGCCGGGATGCCGAGTTCCGCGAGCTGGTCGGGGAGCGGGTCGTCGGCGTGCACGGAGACCAGCAGGGCGCCGTCCACGCGGTGCGCGCCGAGGTAGCCGGCGAGCCGGCCGCGTTCGCGTTCGCCGCCCACGAAGGTGAGCAGGAGTTGCAGCGGGGTCTGCGCGAGGCTCGCGCCGATGCCGTGCACGATGTCGGAGAAGTAGGGCTCGGCGAAGAACCTGGTCTCGGGTTCGGGCACGACGAGGGCGATGGCATCGGCACGGTTGGCGGCGAGGGCACGGGCGGCGGTGTTCGGTACGTAGCCGAGTTCGGCCACGGCGGCCTCGACGGCGGCACGGGTGCGGGGGCTCACCTTCGGGGAGCCGTTGATGACGCGCGAGACGGTGCCGCGCCCGACGCCGGCCCGCGCGGCGACCTCCTCCAGCGTGGGCCGCCCCGCCGAGCGACCCCGCGATGTGTGTGCCATGACCTCTCCCCGCTGCTCCGGCCCGCGCGGCCTCCATTGTGCGCGCACGCCCCGCGCACACCACCCCCGCCTCCGCGATGCGGGCAGCGGGCCGTCCGGCACCACGCCCCGCGCGTGCCGGGCGAGCGCCCCGGCGGCTGCCGTTTTCTCCGCTTCGCCTGTTACGTACCTGTCCGGTTCTCCCGCCCTTCCCGCCGGCTGATCCGCCTCGACCTGCTCCTCGGAGGCGTCCGCATTCCGCAGGAAGATCGCCGACGATCCGCGGCGGGCCGGGGACTACGTCGAAGGCGACCTGTTCGCCGAGGCGGAACGCACGCGCGGCAAGGACTTCGCCGACTGCCTCCAGCAGAACGACGAAGCCGGAACGACGAGGCCGGAACGACGAGGACCACCTGCGGATCGGCCACCACCTGCGCGGGATCTTCGGCGACTGCGCGGCCGGATGGCGCGCCGCCCGCTCCTGACGGCAGGGGCCCGCCCCGGCCGGGTGGGGGGAGGGCCGGCCGGGGCGCGCGTTCCCTGTGGGGTTCCCGGCGGGGAACCTCGTGGGGTCCCGCACGGTCCCGGACGGGGGGCCTGCGGGGGCTCCCCGTGGGGGAGGGGAGCGAGGGCGACGCTAGTGCGGCGGGCGCGCGAGGCCCAGCCTCTTAAGGTGCGCTTAACCCGGCGGTGGGCCCGTGTTAAAACCCTCGCTGAACCCCCGGGCCCTTGCCGTCCCTCGAAGGCCCGAGTCAACGCCCCCGGGTCCGCACCCCGCGTCGCACCACGTTGACGAGGCAACGTCCCGGGTCACCTCCCGCGTCAACGTCCCGAATCAGCGACCCGGGTCGAAGAGTTGAAGAAGGACGCGGCCCCGCCGCCCCGGTGGCCGCTCCCGTTCGCGGCGCCCACTGCGGCCGTGTCCCCCGCGTCCCCGGCCCGGGTCCGCAGCCGCAGCCGCACCTCCGCGCCGCCCAGCGCCGAGCGGCCGATCCGCAGGTCCCCGCCGGTGGACTCGGCGAGGCGGCGGGCGATGTCCAGGCCCAGGCCCGTGGAGCCCGGCGCCCCGGCCCCGCCGCCGCGCCGCAGCGCCTTCCCGGGGTCGCCGATACCGGGGCCCGCGTCCGACACCACCACGAACACCGCGTCGTGCGCGGCGCCCTCGACGACGTCGACGGCGAACGCCGTGCCCTCCTCGGTGTGCCGGAACACGTTGCCGAGCAGGGCGTCGAGCACGGCGGACAGTTCACCGCGCGCCACCGGTACGGACACCGCCCGGCCGACGCCCGAGACGCGGGCGGCGCGCCCCTCGTCCTCGGCGAGCGCCGACCAGAAGGCCATGCGCTCCCGTACGGCCTCGGCGACGTCGCAGCACGCCCGGTCCGGCCGCTTCCCGGCGGTGTGGGCGGAGCGCGCCGAGCGGATCAACGTGTCCACCTCGCGCTCCAGTTGCTCGACCGCGCTGCGGGTCTGCTCGGCGGCCGGGGAGTTGCCGAGCGAGGCCGCGTTCAGCCGCAGGGCGGTCAGCGGGGTGCGCAGCCGGTGCGAGAGGTCGGCCGCGAGTTCCCGTTCGGCGGCGAGCAGTCCGGTGACCCGGTCGGCCATCGAGTTGAAGGCGGCGGCGGCCATGCGCAGTTCGGCCGGCCCCTGCTCCGCGACCCGCACCCCGAGCCGCCCCTCCCCCAGCTCCTGTGCGGCGGCGGCGAGTTGTGTGGCGGGGCGCACCATGCGCACCCCGAGCCGGTCGGCGACCGCGACCGCCCCGACGACGAGCAGGACCCCCACCCCGCCCAGCAGCAGCCAGGTGCCGGTCACCCCGCGCCCCGCCTCCCCCTGCGGCACGTACACCTCGATCACGGCGATCTGCCCGGTGCCCAGCGCGGCGGGCCGCAGCAGCGCGCGGCCCCCGGGCACCGGTACCGAGGTGGTGTGCCCGGTGCGGCGCACGGTGTCGATGTCGCCGTCGCCGGCCCGCTGCCGTCCCGCCTCCTGCGCGGGGGCGCCGGCCCCGGCGGGGATGTGCACCGCGAGCCGGTCCGGGCCGCCCTCGGCGACCGTCGCCATGGCCCGCTCCAGCGGCCCGCGTTCGGTGGTCACCGAGAGGGTCGGGGCGATCGCGGCGGCCATCCGTTCGGCCCGGGAGACGGCCCGGTCGTGCGCCGTCTGCTCGACGACGAGGCCGAGGGGTACGGCGAAGGCGAGGACGACCAGCGTGGTCGCGAGCAGGCACACCTTGACCAGGGCCCAGCGCATCGTGGACGTCCGCCCCTCGGTCAGGCCGTCGGGCCGGGCAGTACGCCGCCCGCCCCGGCCTGGGCCACGGGCGCCTCCAGCTTCACGCCGACCCCGCGCAGGGTGTGCAGATAGCGCGGCCGCGCGGCGCTCTCCCCGAGTTTGCGGCGCAGCCAGGACAGGTGGACGTCGATGGTCTGGTCGTCGCCGTAGGACTGCTGCCACACCTCGGCGAGCAGTTCCCTGCGCGGGACGACGACCCCGGGGCGCCCCGCGAGGAAGGTCAGCAGGTCGAACTCCCTGCGGGTCAGCTCCAGCGGTACGCCGTCGAGTTCGGCCTTGCGCCGCTGCGGGTCTATGCACAGCCCGCCCACCTCTATGAGGTGCGGCAACTCCGTGGTGCCGGGCCGGGACCTGCGCAGGACGGCGGTCATCCGGGCGGACAGGTGCGGGGCGGAGAAGGGTTTGACGAGGTAGTCGTCGGCACCGTCGTTGAGCAGCCGGACGATCTCGCTCTCCTCGTCGCGGGCGGTCGCCACGATGACGGGTACGTCGCTGAGGCCGCGCAGCATCTTGAGCGCCTCCGCACCGTCGAGGTCGGGCAGCCCGAGGTCGAGGATCACGAGGTCGAAGCCCTGGTGCGCCACCTCGCGCAGCGCCTCCAGGGCGGTGCCGACACTGCGCACGGCGTGCGCGGCGTCCGTCAGATGCCTGATCAGCGCGGAGCGTACGAACGGGTCGTCCTCCACGACGAGCACACGTGCCATGACCGGCACCGTAGCCCATGCCCGCCGCCCCGGACCCCGCCGATACGGAGAGCGGTTGGGGAGATCGCGTGACGAGGGGGCGGGAGCGCGGGGCGCGCGGGCGCGGGCCCCGGCGGGCTCCCGCGGTGCGGGCGCGGGGCGCGGCCCCCGGCCGGTCCGAGAGCCTCGGGAGCGGCGGGAGACTACGAGAACGCGGAGGCGGGCGGTGGCGGGGAGGCGACCGCGTCGGCGTCCCGTACGGGTTTCGCGCCGCCCGTGAAGCCGGCCAGGCCCCGGCCGTGTTCGACGCGGCCGGGGTGCGGGTCGGAGGCGATGCGCCGGGTGAGTTCGGCGACCGGGAGCGGTGGGAGGGAGGCGAACAGGACGGCGTTGCCGAAGCGTTTGCCGCGCAGTACGGCCGGGTCGGCGGCGAGGGCGAGTTCGGGGAAGACGGCGGCGGCCGTCGCGACCTGTCCGCGCAGGAAGGCCAGCGGCGGCCCGTCTGTGAGGTTCGCGGCGTACCGCCCCTGCGGCGCGAGCACCCGGCGCACCTCGTCCAGGAACTCGGTGCTGGTGAGGTGCGCGGGGGTGCGGGCGCCCGCGAAGACGTCGGTGACCACGAGGTCGGCCCAGCCGTCCGGCACCTTGGCGAGCGCGGCGCGCGCGTCGAGGGAGCGCACCCTGATCCGGGCGCCCGGGTCGAGCGGCAGCTCCCTGCGGACGAACGCGACGAGCCCCGCGTCCACCTCGGCGACCTGCTGGGTCGAGCGGGGCCGGGTCGCGGCCGTGTACCGGGCCAGCGTGAAGGCCCCGCCGCCCAGGTGCAGGGCGTGCACCGGTTTGCCGGCCGGCGCGAGCAGGTCGATGAGGTGGCCGATGCGGCGCTGGTAGCCGAAGTCGAGCCGCGTCGGGTCGTCGAGGTCCACGTGCGACTGGGGGGCGCCGTCCAGCGTCAGCGTCCAGGAGCGCGGCCGGTCCCGGTCGGGCACCAGTTCCGCGAGCCCGCCGTCCACCGGTGCGGCGACGTCCGGCGCCGCGCTCTTCTTCCGTGCCACCCGCCCATTGTAGGAAGTGGCCGAGGACGCGCGCCGCCCGCGTCCGCCGCGCGCGGGCACGACCCGGCGACGGCCTCAGTGGCAGCGGTCGACCGCCTCGATGGTGCGGGCCGCCTCGCCGAGGGCGCGGCGCAGTACGGCGGGGTCGGTGACCTCGCCGCCCTCACCGGGGGGCAGCAGCCACGCGCTGTGCCCGGTGCCCGTCCCGCTCCCCTCGGCGTCGAGCCGCGGCAGCGTGATGCCGCGGCCCGCCGTCTCCGTACAGGCGCTGCCGGGCACGTCCCACGCGTCGGCGGTGCCCTGCGGGACGAGGAAGCCGAGGGTCGCGCAGGTGCCGTCGTGGACCACGGGGCCCACCGAGGGCGCGCTGCGGCGCAGGATGTCGACGGCCTCCAGACCGTGCCGCGCGGGAACGGTCACCAGGTCCCAGGGGACGGCCCCGCCCTGCTCGGGCCCCGAGGGGGCGTCCTCACCGTCCGTGACGGTCGTACCGGCGTTCGTGGTGGCGTTCGTGGTGGCGGTGGCAGTGGCGGTCCTGGCTTCGGTGGCGGTGGTGGCGGTGGACGAAGTAGACGTTGTCGTGGACTCCGACAAGGGAACCCCTCCTTGATCGAATCGGAGCCGTCCGGCGGCTCCTCACTCCCCACCGCGTTCAACGCGCCAGTTCGTCAAGGGCTACGGCGGCACGCCGCCGCAAAGGATGGCGTTTCATGGCAGATCAAGGGTGAGATATCCGGTTTGTACGGAAACCCAGCGTGTTGGCCTCGTCACAACGGGTACCTTTCTGCTCCGTCGGAACAGGCCGGTCGCGGGGCAGCGGCCGGCCCGGCCCGCACGAACCGCACGAGAGGGCTCGGCCATGGCGTCGTCGGCACCACTGTCACCTTCGTCAGCCTCACCGGGGAGTTCCGGAACGGCTCCCCGGCCCAACGCGGCCTTCCGCGCCTTACGGGGGACGCTCTCCCCCGGCGAGTTCGCGGCCTCGGTACGCCGGGCGGCGCGGGAGATCGGCGAGGGGGTCTCGTGCGACGCGCGCTACATCGGCCGCGTGGAGTCCGGAGAGATCCGCTGCCCCAACTACGCCTACGAACGGGTGTTCCTGCACATGTTCCCGGGCAGAACCCTGAGTGACCTCGGTTTCGCACCGCGCTCGGCGGTCCGGGGACGGAGGGCGGCCGTCGTGGGCGCGCACCCCGCGCACCCCGCGGACGACCCGCGGTACGAGAATCAGAGTGACGAGGAGAGCGACGTGCGGCGTCGCGCATTCATGACCTCAGGCGCCTCGGTCGCCGCCGCCTCCATCGGCGTGCTGTCCCTGGCCGCGCCGGCCGGTGCGGCGGCCTCGCTGCCCGCGCAGCGCTCCGGCGCCCCCGCGCCCCGGGAACTGCCCGATCCCTTCGCCGGAGTGGCCCCGCGCCCCGGCCACCACCCCGGGGAGAGCGAGGCGCGGGCCGTCGAGGAGGCGGTGCGGCAGATCCGCGTCCTGGACGACCGGCACGGGGCCGAGGGGCTGTACCAGCGCGCGGCGGGCCCGCTGCGCACCGCGTACGAACTGCTCGACACGGGCGCCGTCCGGCAGTCCACCACCGACCGGCTCCAGGCCGGGGCGGGCGAACTGTCCATCTCGGTGGGCTGGCTGGCGCACGACTCCGGGCACTTCGACGACGCCCGCTCGCACTACGCGGAGGCCCTCGCGGGCGCCCGGATGGCGGGCGATCCCGCGCTGGAGGCGCACGCCTTCTGCAACACGGCCTTCCTCGCGCGCGACGTGGACCGGCCGCGCGAGGCGATCCGCGCCGCGCAGGCCGCGCAGCGCGCGGCCCGCCACCTGTCCTCCACCCGGCTGCTGTCCCTGCTCTCGCTGCGCGAGGCGGGCGGCTGGGCGGGCCTGGGCGACCGCGGCGCGTGCGAACGGGCCCTCGGTGAAGCGCACACCCTGTTCGGCAGGGGCGGCAGCGACGCGGACCCCGAGTGGATGACCTTCTACGGCGAGGCCGAACTGGAGGGCCTGGAGGCGCAGTGCTGGTCGGCGCTGGGCGACTGGTCGCGCGCGGCCCGGCACGCCCGCCGCGCGGCGGCCGTCGCCGCCTCCCGCACCCCGGACTTCACCCGCAACATCGCGCTCTACACGGCGGAGCTGGCGGACGACCTGACCCGCGCGGGCCGGCCCGAGGAGGCGGCCGAGGCGGGCAGCAGGGTGCTGACCCTGCTCGGCGAGGTCCGCTCCCCCCGCATCCGCGCGATGCTGAACCGCACCAGCCACTCCCTGACCCGCCACCGCAAACTACAAGGCGTCGCGGCCTTCCTGGACCGCTGCCCGCCCCAGCGCCGCCCCACGTGAGCCCGGCCGCCTGCACCTGACCGCTCGGCTTCACCGCGTCGGCTTCTGAGTTCGCCCGGGTTCCTGGCCCGGGCGGGTTCCCGGACAGGTTCCTGGCCCGGACGGGTTCCTGGCCGAGTTCCTGGCCCGTCCGGCTCCCCGAGCCACCCGCTCCCCCGAACCACGCCCTCTCTTGAGCCCGTCCGGCGATTGAGGACACCGCCCGGAGGGCGGAAGGGGCCACACCGTCGAGGCCGCGCTCAATCGGCTCGATCCGGGCACGGCCCGGCCCCGTCCCCTACGGACCCCTACGGACCCCTACGGACCCCTACGGAAAAAGATGACCCGTCTCGTTCCAGGCCGCGACAGCCGGCCTCCCGTACGCCCAGTCCAGCACCGACAGTGAGGCCGGGCTGAGCCGCAGGCGCGCCCCGAAGTCGAGCGGGAGCTCCAGCCAGCGCGCGGCCACCGCGCGCAGGATGTGCCCGTGCGCGAAGAGCAGCACGGTGTCCGCGCCCTCCTCCTCGGCCGTCTCCTTGAGCAGCCGCACCACGGAGTCGGCCCGCGCGGTGAGTTCCCCGACGCTCTCGCCGCCGGGCACGCCGTCACGCCAGATGTGCCAGCCGGGGCGGCGCTCCTGGATCTCGGCCGGGGTCAGCCCCTCGTAGTCGCCGTAGTCCCATTCGCGCAGCGCGTCCCAGGCCTCGGCGCGCGGGCCGAAACCGGCCAGCTCGCAGGTCTCGGCGGCGCGGGAGAGCGGGCTGGTGCGGACGACGGCGGAGGGCAGCCCGTCGTAGGGCCGCGCGCGCAGCCGGTCGCCGAGCAGCTTCGCGCCCTGCCGGCCCTCGTCGAGCAGCGGTACATCGGTGAGCCCGGTGTGCTGGCCGGACAGGGACCACGCGGTCTGTCCGTGACGGGCGAGCAGGACGCGCGGCACCATGAGGGGGACCTTTCGTCGTACGGGCACCGCCGGGCGTGCGGCCGGAGGCGCCGGATTACCGGTGCGCGCGCGGCCCGCGAACCGGGCCCCCGCACGCGGACCCCATCATCCCGCACCGCCCCCGCTCGTCCCTCCCGCCCCAGGGGCAACCCCGGCGCGTCCTGTCGCGTCCTATGAATCGCCGCCCCCGGGATGAAGACGGCGTGAAGCGGGGCAGGCGAGGGCGTGACGTGCGAGGTCGTGCGGGCGCCGGTACCAGCCCCTGGCGGACAACCGCATACGTCGTAAAGTGGGGCGCCGCAGTCGGCCGCCGCCGGCCAGGGATAGGGAGTGCGATCGGATGCAGCGGACCGAGGCACCGGTCGCCGACACGGGGCCGGCCGGGGTGACCCGGCTGCGCTGGTGGACGGAGATACCTCTCCTGCTCCTCGTGTACGGGGCGTACTCGGCGGGCCGTCTGGTCGCGCGCGGGGACGTCGCGCAGGCCGTGGACCACGGGCTGGCGATCCTGCGGGTGGAGAAGTTCTTCCGGATCAACGCCGAACACCCGCTGAACCGGCTGTTCACCCGCGAGCCCTGGCTCGGGATTCCCGCCGACTTCTGGTACGCCTCCCTGCACTACGTCGTCACCCCGGCCGTCCTGGTCTGGCTGTTCCGCTACCGGACGGCGGTGTACCGGGCGGGCCGCACCTGGCTCATGACCTCGACCATGATCGGGCTGATCGGCTTCACGCTGCTGCCCACCTGTCCGCCCCGGCTGCTCGCCGCCGGGCACGGCTTCGTCGACACGATGGCGCACTACAGCTCGTACGGCTGGTGGGGCGGCGAGGCGAGCGCCCCGCGGGGGCTGGGCGGGATGACCAACCAGTACGCGGCGATGCCGAGTCTGCACGTGGGCTGGGCGCTGTGGTGCGGGGTCATGCTGTGGCGGCACGGGCGCAGCCGCTGGGCCCGCGCGGCCGGGATCGTCTACCCCCTGGTCACGACGCTCGTGGTGATGGGCACCGCCAACCACTATCTGCTGGACGCGCTCGCGGGGGTGGCCGTGATGGGCGCGGGCGCGCTGCTGAGCCGTCCGGTCCTGCGCTGGGCCGGGCGTGTACGGGTGCGTCTTGGCGGCGCCGCGGAGCACAGCGTGCTCGTGGCGCGCTCCCCGGTGGAGGGCGCCTCTGCGGGCACCGGGAAGGTTCCTGGGGCGTCCCCGGTCGCGGTGCGCGAACCGGTTGTCGGTGGTGGATGCGAGACTTCGGCGGGTGAGCGAATACCCCAGCAGCACCCCCTCGCCCCAGGAGCCGACCGGGGGCGCGGACCTGCCCCGGCAGAGCGACCGGACGGGGCTCCGGCGGCGGCTCGCTGAGCTGCGCGGACCGGAGGTCCCGGCCCGGCCGCTGGACGCCCGCGCGCTCGCCGCGCTCGCCGCGAACCCGGGCTGCGACCGGCGGGCCCTGCTCGACGGGGCGGGCGTCGACAAGGCGGAGCTGGCCCGGGCGCTCGGTGCCCCTTCGGACGCGGGCCAGTCCCAGTTCGCCTTCATGCGCGGCAACGCCTTCGAGGCCCGGGTCAAGGCGGACGGCGGCGCCGAGCTGCTGCGCCTGACGCACGAGCGGCTGGGCGGTGGCCCGGAGCCGGTGCCGGGACTGGCGCGCGTGCCCGATCTGTCGGCCGCGGGTCCGCAGGGGCGGGCGGCGCGGACCGCGCTCGCGTTGCGGGAGGCGGTCGCCGAGGGCGGCTGGACGCTGCTGGACCACCCGATGCTCGCGCTGGACGTCGCGGGCTCCCCCGCCTTCCTGGAGCCGGACGCGGTGGTGGTCGCCCCGGACGGTTCGTGGGCGGTGGTCGAGATCAAGTCCTTCCCGATGATCGACGGGGCGGCGGACCCCACGAAGGTGGGCGCGGCGGCCCGGCAGTCGGCGGTGTACGTCCTGGCGCTCCAGGAGGTCGCGGCGCGGCTGGACCCGGCGCCGCGCGTGCGGGAGCGGGTGCTGCTGGTGTGCCCGAAGGACTTCTCGAACCTCCCGGCGGGGGCCGCCGTGGATGTGCGCAAGCAGCTCGCGGTGACCCGCAGGCAGCTGTCCCGGCTCACCCGCGTCGAGGACATCGCGGGCGCCCTGCCGGAGGGCACGGCCTTCGACACGGAGCTTCCGGCCGACGAGCTGACGGCGGCGGTGGAGGCGGTTCCCGCGGTGTACGCGCCGGAGTGCCTGTCGGCCTGCGAGCTGGCGTTCCACTGCCGGTCGCGGGCGCGCGGGGCGGGGGCGGTCACGGCGCTCGGCCGTACGGTGCGCGGCGAGCTGGGCGGTCTGACGACGGTCGCGGACGTGCTCGCGGCGGCCCACGGGGAGGCGGGCGACCCGGCCGACCCGGCGGTCGCCGCCCTGCGCCGGGCCCAGGAACTGCGCGAGGAGGCCCTGGCGGGGGCCGTCGCCGCTTCCGGGGCCGGTCCGGGGTGGGAGGTCTGAGATGTCGCTGATCTCGACGCTCGCGCGGCTGGAGGCGGTGCACACGGGGCGGGCCCAGGCGCTGACCACGGTGCGCCACCGGCGTCTGTCCCCGCGCCCGCTGGTCCTGGTGCCGCTCGTCACGGCCGGTGAGGCGGGCGCCCCGCTGGGCGCGCTCGTGGGCTGCGACCGGGCGGAGCCCCGGCTGCTGTTCGTCCCGCAGCCCCGCGACCGCGAGCTGCGCTTCGGCTTCCTGTCCGCGCTGGCCTCGGTGGTCCTGCCGTACGTCGACGGGTTCGCGGGCGACGTGGAGGCGGTGGAGCGCAAGGAGACCGATCCGGGGACGGGCAAGCGGGTCACCGTCGAGACGGAGCTGTGCAAGGACGCCCCGCAGCTGATCGTGCCGAGCCGGCCGGGCGTGGAGTTCCTGCGGCTGCTGGGGCGTTCGATGCGGTTCCGGCGTACGGCCGAGCAGGACCCGGAGGCGCCCTATCCGGCGCCGCCGCACGTGCCGCTGCTGGGCCGGTGGCTCACGCACTTCGGGGAGCGCTCGCGGGTGCCGGGTTCGGCGCTGCTGCTGCCCATGACGGAGCTGCTGTCGCGGCACTGGGCGACGGGGCAGAGCAATCTGGAGGACCAGCACCTCGGGGCGCTGCTCGCGTGGCTGGACCCGCCGGAGGGCCTGAGCGGTGCGGAGGCGGCGCTCGCGGCGGAGCTGGACCGGGACGGGGAGGGCCAGTTGCGGCTGCCACCGGCCGGTCCCGCGACCGACCCGGCCTTCGACAACCGGCTGCTCGCCCCGGCGATCGAGCGCTGGGACCGGGCGCGCGCGGCGCTGGCGGGGGCCGAGGAGGGCGGGGAGGCGGACCGCCTGCTGGGCGCCCTGTCGGCCGCCGAGCGGGAGATCGGCGGGCTGGTCCTCAGCCGTACCCGGCCCACCTGGGACGCGGTGTGGCGGGGCCTGGACCTGCTGCGGGAGCTGCCGGAGGGCGGGTACGCGCAGGAGCGGTGGACGAGGGACCGCTGGTCGTACACCGCGCACCGGGACCGGATCGCGGCCGGTGAGCCGCCGCAGCCGCGCCGGGACGACGCGGTGACGGCCGCCCGCAAGCTGGCCGCGCGCGAACGCGAGCAGGCCCGGCTGGACGCCCAGGAGGCGCTGGACGACCCGCTGGTCATGGCGGCCAGGCGGCTGTCCGGTGAGGCGTTCGTGGGCGAGGTGACGGGCGTCGAGATGACGTACACGGACAGCAGACGGCCCAGCCCCCGTCCGCTGCTCACCCTGCGCACCGATGACCGTCCGCAGGTGGCCGAGCGCATGAAGGTGTTCCGGGTGCTCGACGGGAAGCCGCAGACCGCGCAGTACGTACGGACGGACGAGGAGGGGGCGCTCGTGCTGAGGGTCCTGGACCGGATGGGCCGGGGCAGGGAGCCCGCCGAGGGGTCGGTGCCGGAGGTCGGCGCCACGGTGTGTTTCACGCTCTTCGCGCACGACCAGCGGCCGGGGGCGGCGCTGCCGGAGGCGGAGGACACCCCGTGGACGCACGGCGGCCCGCCGTCCGGTCCGCAGGACGTACCGCTGCCGGAACCGCCGGACCCGGTCACCGAGGAGGACCTGCTGTGACGACGACGACCGCCGCGACCGCGGCGGGGGCCGGCGGGGGTTTCGACCCCTCGGCGCTCGCCGCGCGGGCCACGGAGGCGATCCTCGCGGACACCCTGCACGGGACGGAGCGCGGGGTGGTGGTGGACTCGCCGCCGGGCGCGGGCAAGTCCACGCTCGTCGTGCGGGCGGCCCTGGAGCTGGCTGCGGCCGGGCGGCGGCTGATGGTCGTGGCGCAGACCAACGCGCAGGTCGACGACCTGGTGCTGCGGCTCGCCGCGAAGGACCCGGGCCTGCCGGTGGGGCGGCTGCACAGCAGTGACCAGGACGCGTACGACCCGGCGCTGGACGCGCTGGAGCAGGTGCGGACGTCGAGCGCGGTCGGGGACCTCGCGGAACTGCCCGTCGTGGTGTCGACGGCCGCGAAGTGGGCGCACGTCAAGGACGTCGAGCCGTGGCCGCACGCGATCGTGGACGAGGCGTACCAGATGCGTTCGGACGCGCTGCTCGCGGTGGCCGGGCTGTTCGAGCGGGCGCTGTTCGTGGGTGACCCGGGGCAGCTGGACCCGTTCTCGATCGTGGGCGCCGAGCAGTGGGCGGGGCTGTCCTACGACCCTTCGGCGAGCGCGGTGGCGACGCTGCTCGCGCACAATCCGGGGCTGCCGCAGCACCGGCTGCCGGTGTCCTGGCGGCTGCCGGCCTCGGCCGCCCCGCTGGTGAGCGCGGCTTTCTACCCGTACACGCCGTTCCGCAGCGGTACGGGGCCCGGGGAGCGGACGCTGGGCTTCGGGGTCGCGGGGGACGGTTCGGCGCACGACCGGGTGCTGGACGAGGCGGCGCTGTCCGGCTGGGGGCTGCTGGAGCTGCCGGCCCGGCACACTCCGCGTACCGACCCGGAGGCGGTGGCGGCGGTCGCGCAGGTCGTGCGGCGCCTGCTGGACCGGGGCGGGGTCGCGGCCTCGGCGGGTGAGGAGGGCGGTCCGCAGCCGGTGACGGCGGCGCGGGTGGCGGTGGGCACGGCGCACCGCGACCAGGCGGCGGCGGTCCGGGCGGCGCTGTCGCGCCTCGGGATCACCGAGGTCACGGTCGACACGGCGAACCGGCTCCAGGGCCGCGAGTACGACGTGACGGTGGTCCTGCACCCGCTGTCGGGCCGCCCGGACGCGACGGCCTTCCATCTGGAGACGGGCCGCCTGTGCGTCCTGGCCTCCCGGCACCGGCACGCGTGCGTCGTGGTGTGCCGGGCGGGCGTCGCCGAACTGCTGGACGAGCATCCGTCGACGGAGCCGGTGCAGCTGGGCGTCACCCTGCGCTTCCCCGACGGCTGGGAGGCCAACCACGCGGTCCTGGCCCATCTCGCGGAACATCGCGTGGGCCTGGATTGCTGACAGCACGGGGACCGGGCGCGTCCCCCCGCGCCACCGACCTTGGGCCAAGGCTCGTCCTTGCGGTGCGGGGGACAATGGTGGGTGGTCCACCGCCCGGCCGCACACACGACCAGCGGACCCCCGCGGGACCGCACGAACCGTACGCGTACGACAGGAGGACCCTCATGGCGGAGCCCGAACGGCAGCCGCGGCCGCGTCCCGCGCCGCTGCTCTTCGAGCCGAAGGCGGCGGCCGCCGACCCCGAGCACTTCTTCGACCTGGAGGACATCGACGATCCGCGTCTGCTGCTGGACCGGGCGACGGAGCTGACCCACGCCTTCCGCGCCGCGGCGGACCGCTCGCTGGAGTACCAGGCGCTCGCGGCGGCCCAGCTCGCGGACCCGCGCCGCTTCGACCGGCTCACCCCGGCGGCGATCGCGGAGCGCGCGGAGTGGACCGAGGACTACGCGAAGAAGATGATCGAGTTCGGCCACGACCTGCTGCGCGGCGCGGTCGAGAAATAGCCGCGGCCCAGCCGCGCGCGGCAGCCTCGACAGCCCCGTACGCGCGGGTGCCCGGGGCCGTCCGCATCCGGCATATGCCGGGTGACCGCGCACCGTACGCCTCGCCCCGCCTTTCTGTCCCTGTTTCCGCCAAGTTCGTGGAACGCGTCCGCGGGCGGGGGGACCGTGAGGGTATGAGCAGCGTGGATCTCGACACCATGAGCGGCAGGACCGGCCGGCGCACCGACGAGGTGGTGCCGGGAGGCGGGGAGACGTCCCTGGCGGGCGGCGACGACGCGGGGCGGATGACGCGGGCCGGGGCCCGGTGGCTGGCCTCGGCGACGGCGCGTCCGCAGGAGACCCTCGCGCGGTGGGACGACCGGCCCGGTTCACCGCTCGTCGTGCCGTGCGGCACGGCCTTCGACCTGGTGAACGCCCCGGCTCTGTTCGGCCGCCGCGTGGTGGACCGGTTGTGGGCCCAGGGGCCGGGTTGCGGCCCGCTCGTGGTCCGCAGGGACCGGGTGCTGATCTTCGCGGCGCCCGGTACCGGGGACCGGTTGCTCTCGCTGCTGCGCTGGGAGGAATGGGGCGGCCGCCACCGGTACGCCGTACCGCCGCTGCTGTGCCACGGCGCCGGGGACGTCGTGACGCTGCCCGCCGCGCAGCCGTCCCCGGACGCCGGTCAGGAGACGCGCTGGCTCGTCGCCCCGGACTCGGCGGCGCCCTGGCTGCCGGGCCCGGAGGTGCTCCTGTGGGCGGCCTCCCGGGCGGCCAGGTCGGAGGTGCGGATATCGATTTTTCCTCCCGTCGACCAGGGTGCTAATGTCTACGACGTCAGCAGGCGCCGCTAGCTCAGTTGGTTAGAGCAGCTGACTCTTAATCAGCGGGTCCGGGGTTCGAGTCCCTGGCGGCGCACCGACACGGAAAGGCCCCTCGCGCGAGCGGGGGGCCTTTCCGCATGCCCGGGGTCCGGGTCAGGGTCAGGGGGTGCGGGTGACGCGGACGGTCCACTCCCCGTCGGGCCCGGTGCCCTCCACGGCGACCTGGAGCGTCCGGCCCGGTACGGAGAAGGTCTCCCCGACGCCGACGGGGGCGTCCGCGAGGGCGGGCAGGACGGAGGTGCCCTCGCAGGCGCCGCTGCCGGGGTGGGCGTCCAGGACCTTGACGGGGCCCTCGGCGGACGCCGTGTCGGTGTGCACCTCGTACAGCAGCAGTCCCTCGGTGCAGGTCGTCCGGTCGTTCCCGGCGGCGGTGCGGATCTCCATCGCGAGGGCGGTGTACTGGCCGGTGCGGACGACGGCGAGGCGGGGAGCGCCCCGGACGCCGGGCGGGGCGGCGGGCGCGGACAGCGGGGCGAGGCTGAGCCGGGTGGTGCCGGTGCCGCGCAGGCAGGACACCTGGGTGTCGCGCAGCCAGCCGAGCTTCCACTTGTGCCAGCCGAGGAAGTCGGGGGAGAGCGCGAACTGGCTGCCCATGAGGTCCCAGTCCCCGACGTGGGTGTCCCAGTCGCCCTTTCCGTCGGCGGGGCGGCGGTAGAGGTCGGGCAGGTCGAAGACGTGTCCGGTCTCGTGGGCGAGGACGTTGTGGTCGGGCGGGTGCTGTTCGAAGACGGTGACGATGCGGCGCAGGGCCCTGCCGTCGGCGTGCAGGGGTTCGCCGAGGTTGACGACCTTGGTCGCGTCGGAGTTGACGCCGGGCGCGTCGGGGTCGGCGACGAAGTACACGAGGTCGTAGCGCGCGAAGTCGGTGCCGGGGTCGGCGGCGGCGAGGGCGTCGCGCAGGTAGGCGGAGCGCTGTCCGCCGTTCCAGTCCCGTTGTATCGCGTAGGCGGCGGCGGGTTTCGGCATCCGGACCCAGTCGGGGCGCACGTGCGGTACGAGCCGGGTGCGGCCGTAGGAGGCGGTGTCGTAGAAGCGGCTGGTGGCGGGGAAGTAGTCGCCGCTGAGCTGCCGGGGGCTGGTCGCGGGGTCGGTGCCGGGGAACGAGAGGTAGACGAGGACTGCGTCGAGACGCCCGTCGGGCCTCGGGTAGGACCCGTTCCAGGTGTTGAGGCCCTCGGAGTGGTGGGCGGCGGTGCGGGGCAGGGCGCAGGGTCCGGCGCGCAGGTCGGCGAGGGCGGGGGCGGCGACGAGCGAGCAGGCGGCCAGCGCGGCGAGCGCGGTCACGGCCGCCGCGGCGCGCCGGGGCCAGGACAGCCGGTGGCGCGCGGACCCGCCCGGGTACGGCCCGGGCTCGCGGGGCGCGGGCGGTCCGGCGAAACCGGGCGGGCCCGGGGGGAGGCCGGGTGGTGCGGCGGGGGCGCGCGAGGCGACGTCGTCCGGGGCGCCGGTGAATCCGTCGCGCAGGCGGTCGGGGAAGGCGGCGGGGCGGCGCCGGCCGGGGTCGCGCGGGACCGGTCCCGGCCGCGCGCGACGCCACCACCGACGGCCTCGGGGGCGGGTCCCCGGGGGCAGTTGGCGCGGTACGCGGAGGTGCGGGCGCGAGGGGCGGAACACGTCCACCACCTTGCGGAGGTTTATTTACTCATGCCCTGTTTATCTGACCCGGGCGAGTGAGCGGGCACGCGGGCGAGCGAAACCCTCCCCTTTCACGCAGCGTCACATTCGGTCGGGGAACGACTCATTCACGTCCTCGAAGGACAAGGCCGGGAGGCAAGTGAACATCGGTGGTCGGACCTGGGGTTCCGTGCGCTCCACACGCCCCCGAATCACTGGAACGGCCCTCCGGTCGGCCTCTATGATCGGCACACTTTCCAGTACGGACACCCTGGCGAACGGCGGGAGCGAGCGGTGAACGGAACGTCCGAGGGACCGTCAGTCGCGGCCGGCGCGGACCTGCCGGGGGGAGACGGCACCGGCCTGCCGCCGACCTTCGCCGCGCATCCGCCGGACCCGGGCGGCGCCCCGGACAGCCACCGCCTCGGCCTCACCGAGCGTGACGCTCCGGGGGTGGCCGCTCCGGGGGTGGCCGCTCCACAGGCGGCCGCTCCACAGGCGGCCGGAGCGGTCCCTGGAGTGGGTTACCGCGCCGTGTTCGCGAGCACTCCCCTGCCGATGGCCGTGGTGGACGCGGCGGGCCGGATCGTCTCGGCGAACGCCTCGCTGCGTGAGCTGTTCGCGGTGGGCCCGGAGGGGCTGACCGGGCGGGCGGCCGGGGAGCTGACGGGGCTGTCCGCCGATCCGCGTTCGGCTCGCGGGTACCGGGACCTGCTGCGGGGCCGCAGGAGTCACCTGCGCTGTGTGCGCCGGCTGCGGCTTCCGGCGGGCCGGGTGGTGTGGGCGCAGGTGTCCGTGGACCGGATGGCGGGCGAGGACACGGTGCTGCTCTCGGTGCACGACGTGAGCCTGCGCCACGAGCTGCGGACCCGGCTGCGCCACGCCCACCGGCACGATCCGGTGACCCGGCTGACCGGCCGGGCGCACTTCCTGGTGCGGCTCGCGCAGGCGCTGGAGGAGGGTGGGCGGCGCGGCGACTCGGGCCGGGTCGGTCTGTGCTGTCTGGGTCTGGACGGTTTCGAGGCGCTCAACGCGACCTTCGGGCATCCGGTCGGGGACCGGTTGCTGCGCATGGTCGGGGAGCGGCTGACGGGGTGCGCGCGGGCGGCGGCCCCGGGGCCGGGCCCGGTGCCGCTGGTGGCGCGTCTGGGCGGGGACGAGTTCGGCCTGCTGATCGAGGACTGCCGTGGTCAGGAGCAGGTGACGGCGCTCGCCGAGTCGGCGGTGCGGGCGGTGCGGGAGCCGTTCGAGGTGGCGGGTCGGCGGCTGTCCCTGTCGGCCTCGGTGGGGGTCGTGGAGCGGCACGCGTGCGAGACGAGCCCGGCGGACCTGATGCGGGCGGCGACCGCGACGCTGCGCTGGTCGAAGAGCGACGGCCGGGACCGCTGGACCCTGTTCGACGCGGAGCGCGCCGAGCGGTGCCGTACCCGGCAGGTGCTGTCCTCGGCGCTGCGCCCGGCGGTCGAGGACGGGCAGTTCGAGCTGGAGTACCAGCCGCTGGTGGCCCTGAAGGACGGCACGCTGCACGGCGTCGAGGCGCTCGTGCGCTGGTGTCATCCCCGGTTCGGGCGGCTCGCTCCGGGCCGGTTCATCGAGCTGGCGGAGCAGGACGGCTCGATCGTCCCGCTGGGCCGCTGGGTGTTGCGTACGGCCTGCGCGCAGGCGCGCGCGTGGCAGCGGGACCATCCGTTGAGCCCGCCGGTGTTCGTGAGCGTCAACGTGGCGGTGCGGCAGCTGTGGGACTCGGACCTGGTGGGGGACGTGGCGACGGTCCTGAAGGAGACGGGTCTGTCCCCGGAGCTGCTGCAACTGGAGCTGACGGAGTCGGCGGTCGTCGGGCAGACGGGCAGGCCGCTGCGCGCCCTGCAGGAGCTGAGCGACATGGGGGTGCGGATCGCGATCGACGACTTCGGCACGGGCTATTCGAACCTGTCGTACCTCAGCCGCCTCCCGGTGTCGGTGCTCAAGCTCGACGGATCGTTCGTGCGCGGCTTCCCGTACGAGACACGGGGCGAGGCGGCCGGGGAGACGGACGCCCCGCCCGGCGAGGCGCACCGGGCCGACGAGGTGATCGTGCAGGCGCTGGTGGAGCTGGCGCACCGGCTGGGCCTGTCGGTGACGGCGGAGTGCGTGGAGACGCGGGGACAGGCGGAGCGGCTGCGCGGCATGGGCTGCGACACGGGACAGGGCTGGCTGTACTCCCGTCCGGTCTCCCCGGACCGCATCAGCGGCCTGCTGGAGACGACGGGCTGCTGCCCCGGCTGGCCGGGCAGCAGAACGGCCGAGGACGAGGAGCCGGAGGGGACCGCCGGGACGGGGCCGGGCGCTGCGGGGTGACCGGAGGAGGGGTCAGGCCGGGGCGCGGGCTCAACGCTCGGCGCTCCGCGTCCCCGGCCGGACCGGTGCGCCGTGCCAGGTCGAGGACCATCGGGCGCCCGGGGCGACGAATCCGTATCCCGCGCCCGGGTCCTCGGCCCGCCGCTCCCGGGTGTCCGTGCTCACAGGTGGCGGAACTCACGCGACCGGGCGGGCGCGGGGAGCGGACCGCCACATTCCAAGCCGGTCCGGGGGCTGGGCACCGTAAAGCCACGCCGGGCGGGCGGGACGGCGTGGGAAAGGAAGCCGTGACCCGGCGAGCGGGTCCGGGGCGGTCCGGGGGGTGCGGGGCAATCGCCTCGCAGCCCGGTTAACGCGGCCGTAAGGTGACCGACATGCAGGTGATCCAGTCGACGAAGCTCGCCAATGTCTGTTACGAGATCCGGGGCCCGGTGCTCGACGAGGCCATGCGGCTGGAGGCGGCGGGTCACCGCATCCTGAAGCTCAACACCGGCAACCCGGCCTCCTTCGGCTTCGACTGCCCGCCGGAGATCCTGGAGGACATCCTCCGCAACGTGTCCTCCGCGCACGGCTACGGCGACGCGAAGGGCCTGCTGGCGGCGCGCCGCGCGGTGACGATGCACTACCAGACGCTGGGCGTGGAGTCCGACGTCGAGAACGTCTTCATCGGCAACGGCGTCTCCGAGCTGATCGTCATGGCGATGCAGGGTCTGCTGGACGACGGCGACGAGGTGCTGGTCCCGGCCCCGGACTACCCGCTGTGGACGGCGGCGGTCTCGCTGGCGGGCGGTACGGCGGTGCACTACCGCTGTGACGAGCAGTCCGACTGGATGCCGGACCTCGCCGACGTGGAGCGCCGGGTCACCGACCGCACCAAGGCCCTCGTCATCATCAACCCGAACAACCCGACGGGCGCCGTCTACGACGAGGAGATGGTGCGCGGCCTGACCGACATCGCGCGCCGCCACAACCTGCTCGTCTGCTCCGACGAGATCTACGACAAGATCCTGTACGACGGTGCGACGCACACCCCGACGGCCGCGCTGGCGCCGGATCTGCTGACCCTCACCTTCAACGGCATGTCGAAGGCGTACCGGGTCGCGGGCTACCGGGTCGGCTGGATGGTGGTCTCCGGTCCGCGCGCGCACGCCACCTCGTACCTGGAGGGGCTCACGATCCTCGCGAACATGCGGTTGTGCGCCAACATGCCGGGGCAGCACGGGGTGGTCGCGGCGCTCACCGGGCGCCAGACGATCAACGACCTCGTCCTGCCGGGCGGCCGGCTGCTGGAGCAGCGCGACACCGCGTACGAGCTGCTGACGCGGATTCCGGGGGTGAGCTGCGTCAAGCCGAAGGGCGCGCTGTACCTGTTCCCGCGCCTGGACCCGAAGGTCTTCAAGATCAAGGACGACCGCGAGATGGTCCTCGACCTGCTCCGCAAGGAGAAGATCATGGTCGTGCAGGGCACCGGTTTCAACTGGCCGGACCCGGACCACTTCCGGATCGTGACGCTGCCGAACGTCCAGGACCTGACGGAGGCGGTGACCCGGATCGGGCACTTCCTGGACGGCTACAGCCAGACCTGAGCCGGTCGCGCCCGGTGCCACGGCGCGCGGCACCGGGAAAGTCCACGGCGCCACTTTGGACACGTTCTAACTTAGACACGATCCAAGGTAGGATGGCCCCCAGATACCACCTGGAGGCCCCCATGTATGAACCGATCCGCAGCAAGTCGGTGCACTCTCCGGCCGGTGACCAGGCTTCCTTCCCGCACCGTTCACGCGAGGAGGAGCTGGACATCCAGCTCGCGGGCCATCTCGCCGCCCTGCTCGCGGTGACCGACGAACTGCGTTCCCTCTCCCCCGACGACGGTGCCGGGGACCTGGACGAGGCGGCCGGGGAGCTTGCCCGGCACATCGCCAGGCTGCGGCGCGGGGACGCCCCGGCGCGTTCGGCGGCCGTGGTCCGCGCGATCCACGAGCCGGCGCTCTCGGCCCTGCACGTCCGGGCGCACGCGCTCGCGGGCCGGGCCCTGGTCGTGGCCGCCTCGCGCGCCGACACGACGGTGGCGATCCTGGCCGCCCGCCGGATGGAGGCGCACGCCGCGCGGACCGACGGCACCGGCGCAGTCGGCCACTCCGACCCCGCCGGCCACTCCGTGTCATCCGTGTCATCCGGGTCGGGCGGCAGTCCGGCGCTGGCCGCCGCCTGAGCGATCCCGTACCGGTGACCGGTGGGTCCGCCGCGTGGGAGACGGGTCCCCTCGCACGCCGTTGTACGAGGGGACCCGTCTTTGCCGAGGGGTGGAGCCGGGGGCCCTGGGGGCTCAGCCCAGACGTCGTACGAGCGCCCGGTACTCGTCCCACAGTTCCTTCGGGGTGTGTTCGCCGAAGGTGTTGAGGTGTTCGGGCACGAGGGCGGCCTCCTCGCGCCAGACGTCCTTGTCGACGGTGAGCAGGTAGTCGAGGTCGGCCTCGGACAGGTCCAGGCCCTCGGTGTCGAGGGCGCCCTTGGCGGGCAGCACGCCGATCGGGCTGTCGACGCCTTCGGCCCTGCCGTCGAGCCGGTCGACGATCCATTTGAGGACCCGGCTGTTCTCGCCGAAGCCGGGCCACACGAAGCGGCCGGACTCGTCCTTGCGGAACCAGTTGACGTAGTAGATCTTCGGCAGTTCCGCTTGGTCCCTGCCCTTGGCGACGTCGATCCAGTGCCCCATGTAGTCGCCCATGTTGTAGCCGCAGAAGGGCAGCATCGCGAAGGGGTCACGGCGCAGTTCGCCGACCTTGCCCTCGGCGGCGGCGGTCTTCTCGCTCGCGACGTTGGCGCCGAGGAACACGCCGTGGTTCCAGTCGAAGGACTCGGTCACCAGCGGTACGGCGGAGGCGCGGCGCCCGCCGAAGAGGATCGCCGAGATCGGCACGCCCCGGGGGTCCTCCCACTCGGGCGCGATGATCGGGCACTGGGCGGCGGGCACGGTGAAGCGCGCGTTGGGGTGCGCGGCGGGCGTCGGGGAGTCCGGCGTCCAGTCCTGGCCCTTCCAGTCCGTGAGGTGGGCGGGGGGCTCCTCGGTCATGCCCTCCCACCACACGTCGCCGTCGTCGGTGAGCGCGACGTTGGTGAAGACGGCGTTGCCCCACAGCGTCTTCATCGCGTTGGCGTTGGTGTGCTCGCCGGTGCCGGGTGCGACGCCGAAGAAGCCGGCCTCCGGGTTGATCGCGTACAGCCTGCCGTCCGCACCGAACCGCATCCAGGCGATGTCGTCGCCGATGGTCTCGACGGTCCAGCCCTTGACGGTGGGCTCCAGCATCGCGAGGTTCGTCTTCCCGCAGGCGCTCGGGAAGGCGGCGGCGACGTACTTGCTCTCGCCGCGCGGCGGGGTCAGCTTGAGGATGAGCATGTGCTCGGCCAGCCAGCCCTCGTCGCGGGCCATGACGGAGGCGATGCGCAGCGCGTAGCACTTCTTGCCGAGCAGCGCGTTGCCGCCGTAGCCCGAGCCGTAGGACCAGATCTCGCGGTCCTCGGGGAAGTGCGAGATGTACTTCGTGGGGTTGCAGGGCCACGGCACGTCGGCCTCGCCCTCCTGGAGCGGGGCGCCCAGGGTGTGCACGGCCTTGACGAAGAACCCGTCCTCGCCCAGTTCGTCCAGCACGTCCTGCCCCATGCGGGTCATGGTGCGCATGGACACGGCGACGTAGGCGGAGTCGGTCAGCTCGACGCCGATCGCGGACAGCGGGGAGCCCAGCGGCCCCATGCAGAACGGGACGACGTAGAGGGTCCGGCCGCGCATCGACCCGCGGAAGACGCCGCCCCGCCCCTCCTTGCCACGGAAGACCTCACGCATCCCGGCGGGGTCGCGCCAGTGGTTGGTGGGCCCCGCGTCCTCCTCCTTGGCGGAGCAGATGAAGGTCCGGTCCTCGACGCGGGCGACGTCCGAGGGGTCGGAGGCCGCGTAGTACGAGTTCGGGCGCAGCGTCGGGTCGAGCTTCCTGAAGGTGCCCTTGTGGACCAGCTCGGCGCTGAGCCGGTCGTACTCGGCCTCGGAGCCGTCGCACCAGACGACCGCTTCGGGCTCGGTGAGGGCGGCGATCTCGCCGACCCAGTCCACGAGCGCCCGGTGACGGGTACGCGAGGGCCCGGGATCGACGGTGAGGGCGGCCACCGCCGAAGAACCCGAGGCACCCGCGGAGGCCGAGGTACCCGCGGAGGCCGAGGTACCCGCAGAGGCCGAGGTACCCGCAGAGGCCGAGGTACCCGCAGAGGCGGGGGTGCCTGTCGAAGCCGGGGTGTCCGTCGGAAGCGGGGTGTCCGGGTCGGAGTACTGGGGAGCCGCGATGTCGCGCGCCACGATCGCTCCTAAGCGAGGGGTCTGAGGGTTGTGCCCCTTGGGGGCTGCGACCCGGATGCTTCGTAGCCGCTCATCCGGTGCCGACCGCACTCATATGATCCTGCGCCGTTCTCGCCCATCTGTCCAGGGGGCCTCACATTTGAGCGGAGTGACGCAGGGCACGACCCCGTCCGGCCCGACACCGGGGCCCGACGCCACCGCTCCCCCACCCTCCGCGACCGCCACGCCTCCGCCTTGCACCTCGGCCTCGCACTTCCGCCTTGCACCTCGGCCTCGCGCCTTCGCCTCCAGGGCACCCTCGGAGACGGCGAGGCCCTCGCTTACGATGCCGATATGACTGCGCCCGCGTCCGACGCGACGCCGAACCACCCGGCCCCCTCGGGGGAGCCCGCCGAGATCGCCCTTCCCGCCGTGGTGAAACCGAGAATGCGGGGCTGGCTGCACGCCGGGATGTTCCCGGCGGTGGTCGTCGCGGGTCTCGTCCTGACCGCCCTCGCCGACTCCGGTCGCGGCCGCGTCGCCTGCGGGATCTACACGCTGAGCGCGTGCCTGCTGTTCGGCGTGAGCGGCCTCTACCACCGGGGCGACTGGGGGCCGCGGGCCGGCGCGGTGCTGCGCCGGCTGGACCACGCCAACATCTTCCTGATCATCGCGGGCACGTACACGCCGCTGACGCTCCTGCTGCTGCCCGACAGCACGGGCCGGTGGCTGCTGTGGAGCATCTGGGCGGCGGCCGGTGCGGGGATCGCCTTCCGAGTGTTCTGGGTGGGTGCGCCGCGCTGGCTCTACACGCCCTGTTACATCGCGATGGGCTGGGCCGCGGTGTTCTTCCTGCCGGACTTCATGCGGACCGGCGGGATCGCCGTCCTGGTGTGCGTGGTCGTGGGCGGCGTGCTCTACAGCGCGGGCGGGATCATCTACGGCATCAAGCGCCCCAACCCCTCACCTCGGTGGTTCGGGTTCCACGAGGTCTTCCACTCCCTCACGCTCGCGGCTTTCGTCGTGCACTATGTCGGCATCTCGCTGGTGGCCTACCAGCACGCCTGACCCCCAGTACCCCCGGGCGCGCGGCCGCGCCCGCCGCACCCCCGGTGGCCGTGGCGGCCTCGACGCCACGGCCACCCGCCACGTCAGGGCCGCCACCCCGGCACTCACCACGACGAACACGACGAAGGCCCCGCCGGCCAGGAACCCCAGCACGACAGCGGCCGCGACGGCGAGAAACGCGACCACCTCCCGCAGCACCCGCCACCGCGCCCCACCCCGGGAACCGGGGCCTCCCCACCTGGCACATGCCTCGGCGCCCGCCTCCGCATCCGCCCTGGCACGCGTCGTCCGCCCGCCTTCCCGCAGCGCACCACCCGTCATGAGCCTCCTCCTCGTCTCCTCGCGCCCTCCGCGATCCCGTGATCACTTTCGGTTCACCAACCGTCATCACAGCGTGACACACGTCTCGGACAATGGAGAAGGCTCCCCACATTTGACTGAAAGTAGTAATTGCCAGCGACTGCCTTCAGACAGGAGAGGGCGGGCGGGGCGGCGGACAAGGCGGACAGAAGGGGCGGCGGGGCGTGCACCGGCTGCGACAAGGACGGCGGCCGAGCTGATGGCACAGTCGCGGACGGCGCGGAACGCCACCGGGCATAGCCCCGCCCATCGGGGATGGCCGACAATGAGGCCATGGAATCGGTACAGTCCCCGGCGACCGCAACCACTCCCCACCTGGGTCTTCGGGAACGCAAGAAGATCAAGACCCGTCAGGCGATCCGGACCGCGACCTACCGCCTGATCGCGGCTCAGGGCTACGAGGGCACGACGGTCGAGCAGATCGCTGAGGCGGCCGAGGTCTCCCCCAGCACAGTCTTCCGGTACTTCCCGACCAAGGAGGACATCGTCCTCACGGAGGAGTACGACCCGCTGCTGGAGGACGCCCTGACGAACCGGCCCGCCGACGAGTCGCTGGTCGAGTCGCTGCGCCAGGTGATGCACCACGTGCTGCGCGACCAGTACGAGAACCACGCCGACGAGGTACGGGTCCGCTCCCGCCTCCTGAACGAGGTGCCCGCGCTGCGCGCCAGGATGCTGGAGAGCTTCTCACTGACGACCGCGATGCTGTGCCGCGTCATCGCCGCCCGCACCGGAAGGGACGCCGGGGAGCTGGAGGTGAGGGCAGTGGCGATGGGCCTGATCGGCGCGATGTCCCAGACCACGCTGTACTGGGCCGAACACCACCACGAGGACAACCTCTCCGACCTCGTGGACCGGGCCCTCTCCCCCTTCGCGAACGGCTTCGCACTCTGACGGAGGCGTTCGCACTCTGACGGGGGGCGTTCGCGGCCTGACGGAGGCGTTCGCGCCCTGACGGGGGCGTCGTGCTCTGACGGGAGAGGGAGGAAGAACGGACAGGAGAAAGGGCGGGGGAACGGGAGCGGGCTGCCCGGGGGCGCTGGGGACGACCTCCGCCCCCTCAGCACCTCCCCCGCGAAGCCCGCCCGAACTGCTTGTACGACCACCATCCCGCCCCTGTGGACAACTCCGCGCAGCCGTCGCCCCGCCATGCCAGTCTGGCTGCGTGAACGGACCGCAGATCGTCATCGCATTCGGGCGCGGCCTGGAGACCTTCGTCCCCGCCGGCCGCCGCCACGGCCCCACCACCGCCACGACGGACGGGGCGTCCACCCTCGGCCACGTCGTGGAGTCCCTCGGCCTGCCGCTGACCGAGGTCGGTGCCCTCCTCGTGGACGGCGGCCCGGTCGGCCGCGCCCACATACCGGCGGCCGGGGAGTCGGTGGAGGTCCGCCCGATGGACCGTCCGCAGTCCGTTCCCGGGGCTCCCCTGCGTTTCCTCCTCGACGTCCATCTCGGCACCCTGGCGCGTCGCCTGCGCCTGCTCGGCGTCGACGCGGACTACGAGGCGCTGGACATCGGCGACCCCGCGCTCGCCGCCCGCTCCGCGGCCGACCGCCGCGTCCTGCTGAGCCGGGACCGTGGGCTGCTGCGCCGCCGGGAGCTGTGGGCCGGGGCCTACGTCTACAGCGACCGCCCCGAGGAACAACTGCGCGACGTCCTCGACCGCTTCCGCCCGGCCCTCGCCCCATGGACCCGGTGCACGGCCTGCAACGGAAGCAGAGGCGGCAGGGGCAGGGGCAGGGGCGGAGAGGGGGAGGGGAGGGGAGGGGAGGGGGGCCCCAGAAGGACAAGCGGCACTAGGCAGGGAACCCCTCCCCCACCAAACCCGCTTGCCCAACCGCCCCCCGGCGTACACCCTGACCCGATGCCACCCAAGTCCAGCCCCGAGCAGTCGACTTCCCCCAGTCAGCCGCCAGTCCCCACCATCCCGGGGACTCTTCCCTCTCCCCCCTCTCCTCCCCTTTCGCCCTTGGACGCCGCCGTCCTCAACAATGCGGCCTGGTGTTCCACTGTGTGCGCGACCCATGAGGGGCCGGGCACGTTCGGTTCCGGGGTGTGGTGGAGTGGGCGTCCGACTCCCCCGTACTACCCGGACGCGGTGACGTTGAGCCACGCCGCCCGTGCGCAGGAGGTCGCCCGCCTGCTCGACGGCGCGGGCTCCGGAACCACGGTCAAGGACAGTTACGCGTGCCTGGACCTGTCGCCGTACGGGTTCTCCGAGTTGTTCTCGGCGACCTGGATACACCTGCCGGAGGCCGAGCGTCGGTCCCCGTCCCCTCGTCTGCGGGCCGTTGCCGTGCGGGAGACCGAAATCCTGGAGCGGTGGCAGCGGGTGTGGAGCGAGGAGCCCGTCGACGTGTTTCGGGCCGCTCTGCTCGACGAGCCTTCAGTACGGGTCCTGGAGGTGCGGGACGAGGACGGCTCCTTGTGTGGCGGGGCGGTCCTCAACGAGGCGGCGGGTGCGATCGGTCTGTCGAATCTCTTCGCCGTACGGGAGGGCGAGGAGCCGCAGGTGCTGGAAGCGGTCGTCGGTGCCGCCGCCCTGCTGTTTCCCGGTTCCCCGCTTGTCGGCTACGAGTCCGGCGAAGCGCTGGCCGGGGCGCTCGCGGCGGGTTTCCACCCGCTCGGCGATCTCCGCGTCTGGCTCCGCGACTGACCGGCACCGGACGTGGTGCCCCCCGGCCCCGCACAGGGGTGCACGCCCGGGCAGGCACCCCACCCGCCCGTCTCAGCTTCGGCTGCCGAGGCGTTCGGCGACGGCCTCCGGGTCGGTCTCGGGGCGTTCGCACACGAAGCCCTTGCACAGATACGCGGCCGGGGCGCCGTCGACGAGCGGGCGGTCGGCGAGCAGCGGGAACTCGGGCTCCTCGCCGGGGGCGCCGACAGCGACGACCGCTCCGGGGGACGTGGCGAGCAGCGCCGTACGGTGCAGGGCGCGGGTGCGCGGGTCCTCGCGGTCGCCGACGACGGCGATCTCGTAGGGGCCTGCCAGCAGGGCTTCGGCGACGGCGAGTCCCTGGCTGATGAACCGGGGTACGCGGGGGCCGAGTGCGCTGACGACGCCGAGGGCCTGTTCGGCGGCGGTGCGGTGGGCGTCCGAGCCGGTGTGCGCGGCATAGGAGAGGAGGGCTCCGGCGGCGGCGTTCCAGCCCGAGGGGGTGGCGTTGTCGGTGGGGTCCTGGGGGCGGCGGATGAGCCGTTCGGCGTCGGCGGCGGTGTCGTAGAGGGCGCCGGAGTCGTCGCGGAACTGGTCGAGGACGATGTCGAGGAGGAAGCCGGCGAACTCGACCCAGACGCCTTCCCCGGTGACGGACGCCAGCGCGAGGAAGCCTTCGGCGACGTTCGCGTAGTCCTCCAGGACTCCGGCGTTGGTGCCGCCGCGTCCGTCGCGTGAGGTGCGGGTGAGCCGGGCGTGCGGGTCGAGGTGGAGGCGGACGAGGAGGTCGGCGGCGTCGACGGCGGCCTGGACGAGGTCGGGCCGGTCGAAGGCGGCTCCGGTCTCGGCGAGCGCGGCGACGGCGAGCCCGTTCCAGGCAGCGACGACCTTGTCGTCCCGTCCGGGGGCGGGGCGTTCGGCGCGGGCTTCGAGGAGGCGGGAGCGTACGGAGTGGAGCTTCTCGGCGTCCAGGAGCGGGCCTCGCCTGCGGTCGTCACCGGTGCCGGGTGTGTCGGGGCCGGGGCCGTCCGGGTCCAGGGCCTCCAGGTCGGGGCCGCCGTACTCGTGGTGGTCGCCGGCCGGGAGCCGCAGTACGGAGCTGCCGTGCTCGAAGGTTCCTTCCTCGGTCACTCCGTAGTGGGCGGCGGCGAGCCGGGCGTCCTGTTCGCCGAGGACGGCGCGCAGTTGTGCGGGGGTCCACACGTAGTAGGCGCCCTCGACGTTCTTGCCGGTGCCGTCGTCGCTGTCGGCGTCGAGGGCGGAGGCGAAGCCGCCTTCGGGGGTGCGCAGTTCGCGGACCATGAAGTCGGCGGTCTCCAGAGCGACGCGGCGGGCGAGCGCGGAGCCGGTGGTGCGCCACAGGTGGGTGTAGGCGCGGGTGAGGAGCGCGTTGTCGTACAGCATCTTCTCGAAGTGCGGCACGATCCATTCGCGGTCGACGGAGTAGCGGGCGAAGCCTCCGCCGAGCTGGTCGTAGATGCCGCCGCGGGCCATGTGTTCGGCGGTGTCGACGGCCATCTGGAGGGCGCCCTCGGAGCCGGTGCGCGCGTGGTGGCGCAGCAGGAACTCCAGGGTCATGGACGGCGGGAACTTGGGGGCGGCGCCGAATCCGCCGTGGGTGGAGTCGTAGTCGCGGGTGAGCCCGAGGAGGGCGGCGCCGAGGACGTCCTCGCCGGGCAGTGTGCTGTTCCCGGGGACGTTCAGGCGGCGTTCGGCGAGGTCGGCGGTGACGCGGGAGGCCACGTCGTCGACCTCGTCGCGTCGGTCGTTCCACGCGGAGCGCACTCCGTCGAGGACCTGCCGGAAGCCGGGCGAGCCGTGCCGCGGTTCGGGCGGGAAGTAGGTGCCGAAGTAGAAGGGTTCGGCCTCGGGGGTGAGGAAGACGGTCATGGGCCAGCCGCCGTGCCCGGTGGCCGCCTGCACGGCCTCCATGTAGACGGCGTCGACGTCGGGCCGTTCCTCGCGGTCGACCTTGATGTTGACGAATCCGGCGTTCATGGCGGCGGCGGTGGCCTCGTCCTCGAAGGACTCGTGCGCCATGACGTGGCACCAGTGGCACGCGGAGTAGCCGACCGACAGCAGAACGGGTACATCACGCCGTTTCGCTTCCTCGAACGCCTCGGGTCCCCACGGCCACCAGTCGACCGGATTGTCGGCATGCTGAAGCAGGTAAGGCGAGGTCACACCAGCCAACCGGTTCATGCGCCCCAGCCTCTCACAGCGTCTTCCGCGACCGGTGAAACACTGACGAGCCCGCCTCGCTTGGCCGAATTGCGCTTATGCGCCATGACATGGTGGGCGGCTCCTTCCCCTCCGAGTCAGGCAGCCCGGCACCTCGGAACAGTAGGCTTGGCGCAGCAGCGCCGGACCTGCCGAGGCCTCTCGAAGGAGGTACACCATGACCGCCGAGATGGTGGCGCCCGCGTGGATGCGTACGCAGATCAGCGCGGAGCAGTACGACTCCTGGTCCGAGGAGCAGTGCGCCGGCATCGAGATCGTGGACGGGATGGTCGTCGTGGGCCCGAGCGCCTCCAAGCGCCACAACCGGCTGGCCCGCATCCTGGCCAACGCCCTGGACGCAGCCGCAGGCCCGGACTGGAACGCCGACACGGACTTCGACGTCCGCCTGCAGGATGTTCCCCTCACCAACCGCCGTCCGGACGTCATCGTCTACCGGTCGGAGACCATCGACCTCACGCCCACCCGCCCCGAGCACGTACTGCTGGTCGTCGAGGTGGTGTCGCCCGGCTCGGAGACCACCGACCGGATCGTGAAGGTGGACCAGTACGCCAAGCCTCGGCGTTTCACCATGAATTCCAGGAACTGTGACGTTCTGTCATCGCATGCAAAAGGTGCCCCGTGACCTGCGATGATCCGGTTTGTTGAG
>NZ_JBFALS010000002.1:236578-676539 GCF_040656295.1 Streptomyces sp. NPDC049954 | reverse complement strand
AGGACCCCAAGCCGTTCACATGGACCAAGAGCGCCGATGAAATCCTGAACTCGTTATCGAAATATATTGCCAGGATTTCAGGCGCAGGACACTAGTGTGATGCGCCAGAACTCCTGAGGGTTAGTTCTGCTCTGTTTTCTGGCCGGTGGTTCCGACCTTGGTGAGGTAGTCGGCGAGAGAGTTGAGGATCTCGTCGGCTGTCTTGGTCCAGGTGAAGGGCCGTGGGTTCTCGTTCCAGGTGTCGATCCACGCAGTGATGTCGTCCTCCAGGGCCTTCACGGACCTGTGGACGCCTCGGCGGATGAGCTTGTCGGTCAGCAGGCCGAACCACCGCTCCACCTGGTTCATCCACGAGGAGCCGGTGGGGGTGAAATGGACGTGGAAACGGGGGTGCTTGCCGAGCCACGTCCTGATGTCGGCGGTGTTGTGGGTGGCGTAGTTGTCGCAGACGAGATGCACGTCGAGTCCGGCGGGCACCGCCTTGTCGATCCGGATCAGGAACTTCTTGAACTCGATCGCCCGGTGGCGGCGGTGCAGTGCTGATATGACGGTGCCGTCGGCGATGTTGAAGGCGGCGAACAGGCTGGTGATGCCGTGCCTCAGATAGTCGTGGGTGCGGCGTTCGGGCATACCCGGCATCATCGGCAGCACCGGCTGGGACCGGTCCAGAGCCTGGATCTGGCTCTTCTCGTCCACGCAGAGCACGACCGCCTTCTCGGGCGGGTGGTGGTACAGGCCGACAACGTCGACGACCTTGGCGACGAACTGCGGATCGGTGGACAGCTTGAAGGAGTCCTGCAGGTGGGGCTTGAGGTCGAACCGTTTCCAGATGCGCCCGACCGTCGACTTCGACAGGCCGGTGTGCTGGGCCATCGAGGCCCGCGACCAGTGCGTGTCCTGGCCCGGGACCGACTCCAGGGTGGCCACGACGACCTCCTCGACCTGGTCGAGGAGGATCGAGGGCGGCCGGCCCGAGCGCGGCTCGTCATGCAGACCATCGAGGCGCTTCGCGATGAACCGGGCCCGCCAGCGGTCCACGGTCGACCTGTCGATTCCGAGGTCGGCCGCGGCCTGCTGATTCGTCCCGCCCTCCGCGCAGCGCAGCACGATCCTGGCACGCAACGCGAGGAACTGAGCGGTCTTCGCCCGCCGCGCCCACTGCTGCAGCTGCCTGCGCTCGGTCTCGTCGAGGATCAGGTCGGGCTTCGGCCGGCCAATCCACCCGGCGTCCTCAAGCCCGGCCATCCGCTCCGCCGCGAAAGCCCGACGCCACTTGCCGACCGTCTTGGCCTGGACACCCACGAGCCGTGCGACTCCAGCGTTTGACATGCCCTCAGCGCACGCCAGGATGATGCGGGCCTTCTCAGCCGAGCGCCGGTGCGGTACCTCTGTCCGGCGCAACAACTCGGCACGCTCGGCCTCGGACAACGTGATCGCCACAGCAGAAGGCCCCGAATGCGACATGACAACAGGGTACTTACTAACCCTCAGGAGTTCTGGCGCATCACACTAGTGCCGTGGCAGGCAATGTTTGCCCGTGAAGGAGCGGCGTCCGGTGCGTGCTCTCGGTGCGCCGGCCGGAAGCCCTAGTACTGGACGTACTTGGGTTTTCGGCCGGTGCGGCGAGAGGACGTGCCGGGCGTCGCGACGGGGCGAACATTGCCTGCTGCGGCACTAGCCGCCCGCGCCGTCCGCCCGGACGCCGGCCCTCCGCCACAGCACGACGGCGGTGCGGTCGGCGTCGGCCGTCGTGGCGGGGACGCGGTGCTGGACCTGGCGCAGCAGCTCCGCCGGTTCGGGCACCGGGCCCTCGCCCCAGGCCGTCGCGAGGTACTCGCGGGTGAGCCGGTCGCCGTCGAGCGCCTCGGTGCCCAGGGCCAGGACGTCGCCGGGGCGCAGCGGCTCCAGCAGCCGGGCCACCGGCGGCCGGGCCCCGCCCCGCCCGTACGGCAGGCTCCCGGTGCCGGCGCCCGCCCCGGCACCGGCGTCCCAGATCCCTTCGCGCAGCCGTGCCGTGCCGCCCTCGCCGACGGCGATGAGCCCCGGGCCGCCGCCGTCCGGCTCCAGCGGTACGAGGAGCAGCCGCAGCGCCGTCGCGTACGCGCCAGGGGCGTGGCCGGCGCCGTGCGCGGTGTGTTCGAGGAGGGCGCCGACGGAGGTGACGGCGCGGTCCGCGAAGGCGCTGAAGGCGTGCGCGTCGCCCGCGCGCAGGGCGGCCGAGACGGTCGCGGCCTCGCGGACGACGTGGGCGAGGGCGAGGCGGCACGCCTGTTCGGCGCCGAGGTGCGCGCGGGCCGCCGTGCCCTGGCCCCGGGCCACGGCGAGCAGCAGCCCCGGGCCGTACCGCGCGACGCACACCGCGTCCCTGCGGGGCAGTCCGCGGCGGCGGGAGCGCTCGGCGCGCACCGACACGGCGCGGACGCTGAGCGCGCCGCTCTCGGCGGCGTCGAGCACGGTGTCGGGCAGCAGCGCGCCCTCGAAGTCCTCGGCGGCGTCCGTGAGGGTGCCGCGCGCGGGCAGCGGCGGGCGCTCGGGCCGGACAGGCCGCCGGGCGGGGGCGGCCGGGGGCGGTCCCAGGCGCAGGTCGAGGTCGACCTCCTGTCCGGCGGCCGGGTGGACGACGGCGATGGCGGAGTCGGCGAACGCGTCGAAGCCGCCGGCGGCGGGGCGGGCGCCGACGCCCCCCACGTACCCGGCCGCCCGGTCGCCCTTCCCCGCCGGGGCCCGGGCGGCCACGGGTTCCCTGGCGGGCGGCAGCAGCGCGTCGAGCGCGGCGTTGCGGCGTCCGGCGGGCGGGCGGCGGGCGTCGAACGCGGCCTGCCGTACGGCGACGGCCCTGGCCTGGCGACGCTCGCGCCGCAGCCGTTCCTCGTGCCGGGCCAGCGCCTCGTAACGGTCGGCGGGCCGGGTGGTGATGTCGTCCATCGGGACCTTCCGCAAGACGTGGGCGCCCCGGCGGACGCGCGCGGGGCGGGCCGGCCGGGGCGGGGCGAAGCGGGGTGCGGGGCGGGCGTCAGCCGAGCGGCGAGCTGATGGGCAGGGCGCTGAGCGGCAGCCCGCCGACCATCGGCGCGTTGCCCTGGCCGTGGCCCCCGGCGCGGGCCGCCATGAGCTGGCCGACGAGCGCGCCGCCGGTCTGCTCGACGGAGTGCACGACCTTGCCGACCTGCGGGTCGTCCAGCGGGGTCTCGTGCACCTCCCCACCGGAGAGCCCGCCGAGGGTCCCGCCGAGGACGGGCAGCGACTGGACGGGGGACGGGGCGGCGAACGCGGGGGCGGCGACGCCCGCCGCGAGCACCGCGCCGGTGACGACGGCGGCGGCCTTGGCGTACTGCGCGGTGTGCGAGCGCTTGGCGTGCTTGGCGTGCTTCACGGGGTTCCCTCTCTGCGACGGTCCGTACGGAGTGGACAACGCCGCGGCGGGCGCCTTGGACACGCGGCACCGGCGGGCAACCGGGACGAAGACGTGTGTACGGGGGTGGGACGGTGACCGGCGGGGCCTCACGCGGGCGGTGGACCGGGGCGGCCGGGAGCTGGTCGTGACGCCGAGGCGGCCGGGCCTGCGGCGGCTCGCGGCGTTCGCGTACGTCGCGGAGCTCCTCCTGTACGTGGCCTCGGGCCTCGCCCCCCCAAGTGGCCCTGGCGAGCGGCGGTGTGACGGCCGTCCTGGGACGGTCCTGTCGGCGGCCGCTCAGCGAGCGGTGGTCCCGGGCGCGCCCGGGGCCACCGCTTCACCACTCGGTCGTCGCGCCGTCGGTCAGGGCAGGTTGCGGGCCATGACGATGCGCTGGACCTGGTTGGTGCCCTCGTAGATCTGGGTGATCTTGGCGTCGCGCATCATGCGTTCGACGGGGTAGTCGCGGGTGTAGCCGTAGCCGCCCAGGAGCTGGACGGCGTCGGTGGTGATGTCCATCGCGGCGTCGGAGGCGTAGCACTTGGCGGCGGCCCCGAAGAAGGTCAGGTCCCCGTCCACACGCTCGGACTTGGCGGCGGCGGCGTAGGTGAGCTGGCGGGCGGCCTCCAGTTTCATGGCCATGTCGGCGAGCATGAACTGCACGCCCTGGAAGTCACCGACCGGCTTGCCGAACTGCTTGCGCTCGCGCACGTAGCCCTTGGCGTAGTCCAGTGCGCCTTGTGCGATGCCCAGGGCCTGGGCGGCGATGGTGATGCGGGTGTGGTCGAGGGTCTTCATCGCGGTGGCGAAGCCGGTGCCCTCGGCGCCGATCATGCGGTCGGCGGGGATACGCACGTTGTCGAGGTAGACCTCGCGGGTCGGGGAGCCCTTGATACCGAGCTTCTTCTCCGGGGCGCCGAAGGAGACGCCCTCGTCGCTCTTCTCCACGACGAACGCGGAGATGCCCCGGGAGCGCTGGGCGGGGTCGGTGACGGCCATGACGGTGTAGTAGTCGGAGACCCCGGCGTTGGTGATCCAGCGCTTGACGCCGTTGAGCACCCAGGTGTCGCCCTCGCGTACGGCTTTGGTCTTCATGCCCGCGGCGTCCGAGCCGGCGTCGGGTTCGGACAGGGCGTAGGAGAACATGGCCTCGCCCCGGGCCAGGGGGCCCAGGTACTTCGCCTTCAGTTCCTCGGAGCCGGAGAGGATCACGGGCAGGGAGCCGAGTTTGTTGACGGCCGGGATCAGCGAGGAGGAGGCGCACACGCGGGCGACCTCCTCGATCACGATGACGGTGGCCAGCGCGTCGGCGCCCGCACCGCCGTAGGACTCGGGCACGTGCACGGCGTGCAGGTCGGCGGCGGTCAGCGCGTCCCGCGCCTCCTGCGGGAAACGGCCCTGCTCGTCCACCTCGGCAGCGAACGGGGCGATCTTCGCCTCGGCCAGCGCACGGACCGTCTCCCGGAGCATGTCGTGCTCCTCCGCCGGACGGTACAGATCGAAGTCGGACACAGCTGTCTCCCTTGGCGCCGAGGTCTTCCCAGGTCTTCCCACGTGCTCACCGCGCGTACCGCGCAGCTGACTACCGTTGAGTAACCCCGATGATAGGCGGCCCGGCCCGCCCGGCCTACGGCCTCGGGACGATCGGCGCGTGAGCTTCCCGACAGCCCCTCGACGGCTGGGCCCCGGGCGCGGCGGGGGCGCACGGATATGCTCGGGCAGCGCACTTCGCCGTCCGATCAGGAGTACCCGTATGGCCACCCCGCCCAGGATCACCGTCATCGGCACCGGCTACCTCGGCGCGACCCACGCCGCCTCGATGGCGGAACTGGGTTTCGAGGTGCTGGGGCTCGACGTGGTGCCCGAGAAGGTCGAGCTGCTGAGCCGCGGCGAGGTCCCGATGTACGAACCGGGGCTGGAGGAGGTGCTGCGGCGGCACGTGCCCGGCATCGAGGGCTCGACGGGACGGCTGCGGTTCACCACCTCGTTCGAGGAGGTCGCGGACTTCGGTGACGTGCACTTCCTGTGCGTCAACACCCCGCAGAAGCACGGCGAGTACGCGTGCGACATGAGTTACGTCGACGCGGCCGTCTCCTCGCTGGCCCCGCACCTGAAGCGGCCCGCGCTGGTGGTCGGCAAGTCCACGGTCCCGGTCGGTTCGGCCGCCCGGCTGGCCGCGCTGCTGCGTGAGAAGGCCCCGGCGGGCGCCGACGCGGAACTCGCCTGGAACCCGGAGTTCCTGCGCGAGGGCTACGCGGTCAAGGACACGCTGCACCCGGACCGCATCGTCGTCGGCGTGGGCAGCGAGCGGGCCGAGGCCCTGCTGCGCGAGGTGTACGCCACGGCGCTCGCGGACGGCACCCCGTTCCTGGTGACCGACTACCCGACGGCCGAGCTGGTCAAGGTCTCCGCCAACTCCTTCCTCGCCACGAAGATCTCCTTCATCAACGCGATGGCCGAGGTGTGCGAGGCGGCGGGCGGCGACGTGGCGCGGCTCGCCGAGGCCCTCGGGTACGACGACCGGATCGGCCCCAAGTTCCTGCGCGCCGGGATCGGCTTCGGCGGCGGCTGTCTGCCGAAGGACATCCGGGCCTTCATGGCGCGCGCCGGTGAGCTGGGCGCGGACCAGGCGCTGACCTTCCTGCGCGAGATCGACTCGATCAACATGCGGCGCCGGGGCCAGATGGTCGACATGGCCCGCGAGATCGCCGGCGGCAGCTTCCTCGGCGTACGGGTCGGGGTCCTGGGCGCCGCCTTCAAGCCGGACTCCGACGACGTACGGGACTCCCCCGCGCTCAACGTGGCCGGGCAGATCCACCTCCAGGGCGGCCAGGTCACGGTGTACGACCCCCGGGGCATGGACAACGCGGCCCGGCTCTTCCCGACCCTCGGGTACGCCGACTCGGCGCTGGAGGCGGTGCGGGGCGCCGATGTCGTCCTGCACCTGACCGAGTGGCGCGAGTTCCGCGACCTCGACCCGGCCGCGCTCGGCGAGGTGGTGGGGAGCCGGATCCTGCTCGACGGCCGCAACGCCCTGGACCCGGACCGCTGGCGCAAGGCCGGCTGGACGTACCGGGCGATGGGGCGCCCGGGGGCCTGAGAGCCGAAGGCCGTCCGCCGCGACGGGCACTCACGCGAAGAGGCGACCGGGGCCGGGCCCCGGTCGCCTTCCGTGTGTGCGGGGAGGTCAGCTGGTCAGGAGGGTCAGCCCGTAGCGGCCGAGGATCTCGTTGACCGGCTGGAACCAGGTCTCACCGCCCGAGGCGCAGTCGCCCCAGCCGCCGGAGGTGACGCCCTGCGCCTGGTCGCCGCTGATGAACGAGCCGCCGGAGTCGCCGGGTTCGGCGCACACGTTGGTGCGGGTCGCCTCGTAGACCGCTCCGTCGGCGTAGTTGATGGTCTCGTTGAGGCCGAGCACGGTGCCGCAGTGCCAGTGCGAGGTGGAGCCGGAACGGCAGATCGAGGAGCCGGCCGGGGCCACGTTGGAGCCGCGTACGAGCTGGTCGGAGACGGTGCCCCAGCCGATCACGACGGGCGTGGTCCACCAGCCGCTGCCGACGTTGACCCAGGCCATGTCGTCACCGGGGAAGGTCGAGCCCTGGATGTTGCCGACGTAGCTGTTGTCCCAGCCGCGCACCTCCTGGCCGGGCCGGCCGCAGTGCCCGGCGGTGACGAAGCCGCCGACCACCGAGAAGCCTATGGAACAGCGGACGTTGCCGGTGTAGAAGGGGTCGCCGCCGACCGTGCCGGCCGCGAGCGGCCGGGGTCGTTCGGCGGCGCCCTTCGCCTCGGCGACGGTGACCGGGCCCGCGTCCTTCGCCTTCGCGAGGAAGGCGTGGACATCGTTGTCCGACTGCCGGGCGGGGAGCACTTCGACCACGACGCGGCTGGTACGGGGGTCGATGTGCCAGCCGGTGACTGCGGCGGGCGCCTTGAGCTTGTCGATGCGGGACTTGACGGCGTCGAGCTGCCGGGCGCTGTGCTCGGCGGTGGTGACGCGCGCCCCGGTGGCGCGTACGGCGGAGGCCGCGGCGCCCTTCGTGACGGCGACGGTGAGCTTCCCGCTGTCCGCGTCGAACCACGAGCCCGCGTACGCCCCTCCGGCCGCCTTGCGGGCGGCGAGGTCCACGCGGGCGGCGCTCTTCTCGGCCGCGAGCCTGGCCTCGGCCTGCGGGGCGGTGAGCTTGAAGTCCCGCTGCATGGCGGCGAGTACGCCGTCGGAGGCGGGCTTCGCGGACGGCTTCACGGCGGGGGAGGTGCTGGGGGTGTCGGAGGCGGCGGCGGTGGCCGCGCCGGTACCGGCGAGAGCGCCGAACAGGAGGAGGGCGGAGAGGCCGGAGCGCACAACTCTACTGCGGTGCATAGGGGTTGGCCCTTCGTTGTTCCAGAAGTGGGGGCGGAACAGTGGAGCCCCGAAGCCCTGCTGGGGCGCCGTGAAGGGGAGCCTAACGACGGTCGGGTCATAGGTACAGGCCAATGCGCGCCCGGGTTTACGGGCCGGGCGGAATTCGGCCAGCGCGACGATCAACCGGTCAGCTCACGCCGGAGGCCGGGCGCTTGACGGTGCAAGTGCCCGGCCTCCGGGGGAGGGTGGGGCGGGCGCTGCGGCCCGCTCCGGCCTCGGTGGTTCAGTCGCGCGGGCCGTCGAGCTGTTCGATGGTCGCGTTGGACGGGCCGCGGTGCTCCTGGATGGCGCGGGCGGCGGAGGCCGCGTCCCGCAGCACCCGGACCGGGTTCTGCCAGGTGAGCCTGGCGAGGTCGGCGCGCGACCAGCCCCGGCCGAGGAGTTCCGCGATCAGGTGCGGGTAGCCCGAGACGTCGTCGAGTCCCTTGGGGGTGAACGCCGTTCCGTCGTAGTCCCCGCCGATGCCGATGTGTTCCACGCCGGCGACCTCGCGCATGTGGTCGAGGTGGTCGGCGACGGTCGCGGCCGTCGCGAAGGGGCGCGGGTGCTCGGCCTCGAAGGCGCGGTGCGCGGCCATCGCGGCGGGCGTCGTGTCGAGGTGGTGGAAGCCCTGCGCGCGCAGGTTCTCGTCGGCGCGCAGCGTCCACTCCCCCGCCTCGGGCAGGATGAACTTCGGCACGAAGGTGGCCATCGCGACCCCGCCGTTGGCGGGCAGCCGCTCCAGGACGTCGTCGGGGATGTTGCGCACGTGGTCGCAGACCGCGCGGGCCGAGGAGTGCGAGAAGACGACCGGGGCCTCGCTCGCGTCGAGCGCGGCGTGCATCGTGCTGGGCGCGACGTGCGAGAGGTCGACGAGCATCCCGAGCCGGTTCATCTCGCGGACCACCTCGACGCCGAAGGCCGACAGGCCCCCGACCCCCGGCTTGTCGGTCGCGGAGTCCGCCCAGTCGGTGTTGTCGTTGTGGGTGAGCGTCATGTAGCGCACGCCGAGCGCGTAGAACGCGCGCAGCGTGGCGAGGGAGTTGGCGATCGAGTGGCCGCCCTCGGCGCCCTTGAGGGAGGCGACCCGGCCGGAGGTGCGGGCCCGCTCGATGTCGTCGGCGGTCCTGGCCTCGGCGAGGGCCTCGGGGTAGCGGGCCAGCAACTGGTCGACGAAGTCGATCTGTTCGAGGGTCGCGGCGACCGCGGCGTCCCCGCTGAGCGAGCTCTCGACGTACACGGACCAGAACTGTCCGCCGACCCCGCCCTGCCGCAGCCGGGCGAGGTCGGTGTGCAGGTACGTCCGCTGGTCCTCGGCGATGTCCCGTGCGCCGAGGTCGTAGCGGACCTGTTCGCGCATCGCCCAGGGCAGGTCGTTGTGCCCGTCGATCACGGGGTGGTCGGCGAGCAGCGCACGCGCCTCTTCGAGACGGTCGGTCGTCATCGTGTCCTCAACTTACCGGGCCCGCGCGGGGCCCTCGCGGCCTGCTGATGTACCCGGCGGCTCAGGGGTGTCCGGAGCGGGTCCCGCACGGCACGCGCGCGAGGCTCCGGACGCCCACTACCGCCGCCCTGTGTGCCCCGGCCTCACTTGCCGAAGCCGAAGCGGTCGCCCTCGCCCTGCGCCTTGGCGCGCAGCCGCTTGCCCTTCTCGGTGGCCTGGGCGTTCAGGTCCTGCTGGAAGTCGCGCATCCGGCCGAGCAGTTCCTCGTCGTGGGCGGCGAGGATCCGGGCGGCGAGCAGTCCGGCGTTGCGGGCGCCGCCGACCGAGACGGCCGCGACCGGCACCCCGGCGGGCATCTGCACGATGGACAGCAGGGAGTCCATGCCGTCGAGGTACTTGAGCGGTACGGGCACGCCGATGACGGGCAGCGGGGTGACGGAGGCGAGCATGCCGGGCAGGTGGGCGGCGCCCCCGGCCCCGGCGATGATCGCCTTCAGGCCCCGGTCGGCCGCGTCCTCGCCGTACGCGATCATCTCGCGCGGCATGCGGTGCGCGGAGACGACGTCCACCTCGTAGGGGATCCCGAACTCGTCGAGGGCCTTCGCGGCGGCCTCCATGACGGGCCAGTCCGAGTCGGAGCCCATGACGACGCCGACGAGAGGTCCGGTGGTGGTGCTCATTCGGTGATCGTCCCTCGGAGGTAGCCGGCTGCGTGACGGGCGCGCTCCAGCACCTCGTCCAGGTCGTCGCCGTAGGTGTTCACGTGGCCGACCTTACGGCCGGGCTTCACGTCCTTGCCGTACATATGGATCTTGAGCTGCGGGTCGCGGGCCATGCAGTGCAGGTACGCGGAGTACATGTCGGGGAAGTCGCCGCCGAGGACGTTGCCCATGACCGTCCAGCGGGCGCGCGGGCGCGGGTCGCCGAGCGGGAGGTCGAGGACGGCCCGCAGGTGGTTGGCGAACTGCGAGGTGATCGCTCCGTCCTGCGTCCAGTGCCCGGAGTTGTGCGGGCGCATCGCGAGTTCGTTGACGAGGATGCGGCCGTCCTCGGTCTCGAACAGCTCGACCGCGAGGTGGCCGACGACGCCGAGTTCGCGCGCGATGCGCAGCGCGAGGTCCTGGGCCTGCCCGGAGAGTTCCTCGGACAGCCCGGGCGCGGGCGCGATCACGGTGTCGCACACGCCGTCGACCTGCTGGGACTCGACGACCGGGTAGGCGACGGCCTGCCCGTGCGGGGAGCGCACGACGTTGGCGGCCAGTTCCCGGCGGAAGGGGACCAGTTCCTCGGCGAGCACCGGGACCCCGGCGTGGAAGGGCGGTTCGGCGTCCTCTACGGAGCGCACGACCCACACGCCCTTGCCGTCGTAGCCGCCGCGCACGGTCTTGAGGACGACGGGGAAGCCGTCGCCCTCCGCGGCGAAGGCGGCCACGTCCGCCGGGTCGCTCACGAGACGGTGGCGCGGGCAGGGCGCTCCGATCTCGGTGAGCCTGGCCCGCATGACGCCCTTGTCCTGGGCGTGCACGAGCGCGTCCGGGCCCGGCCGCACGGGGATACCGGCCGCCTCCAGGGCGCGCAGGTGCTCCGTGGGCACGTGCTCGTGGTCGAAAGTGATCACGTCGCAGCCCTGGGCGAAGGCGCGCAGGGTGTCGAGGTCGCGGTAGTCGCCGACCACCACCTCGTTCACCACCTGTGCCGCCGAGTCCTGGGGGGTGTCACTGAGGAGCTTGAACCTGATGCCAAGCGGGATGCCCGCCTCGTGCGTCATGCGCGCGAGCTGGCCACCGCCGACCATGCCGACTACCGGAAATGTCACCGCTCCAGGGTATCGGCCCGGCGCGGTGGGACGGGACGCGCCGGTGTCCGGCCGGGACCGGGCGTACTTTCCTCTCTTCCGGTTACCCGCGTCACACCTGCGCGTTCCCTCCGAGAGTGATCGGCCGTTGACCGAGTGCGTTCGTTCTTTGCCGTGGTGCCCGGGCGACGGGGGGCGGCGCTGGTTAGCATGGCGGGTATTCCATCGCCCAGACAGGGACCGAGCGCCATATGACGAACGACAGTGCCCTGCCCCACTCCTCGCGCCTGAGACGACTGGGCGCGGAGGTGGCCAAGTTCGGCGCGGTCGGCGGTGCGGGCGTCCTCGTCAATCTGCTGACCTTCAACATCGTGCGCCACGCGACCTCGGTGCCGGTGGTCCGGGCCAGCATCATCGCGACCATCGTCGCGATCGTCTTCAACTACATCGGGTTCCGTTACTTCACCTACCGCGACCGCGAGAAGACCGGACGGACCCGGGAACTGATCCTTTTCGCCGCGTTCAGCGTCGTGGGCCTGGTCATCGAGAACGGGGTGCTCTACCTGGGCACCTACGGCTTCGGGCTCGACACCCCGCTCCAGTCGAACGTCATGAAGTTCGTCGGGATCGGCGTCGCGACCCTGTTCCGGTTCTGGTCGTACCGCTCGTGGGTGTTCCGTACGCTGCCCGCCCCGGACCCGGTGGCGCAGGCCGAGTCCGTCCTGACCGTCGCCGAGCCGCACCGGGGGCTCGTGCACGGTTCGCTGACCCCTTCGCCGGTCGTCGCACGCGGCGGCGCCCCCGAGGGCCGCACCCCCGGCCGCCCCGGCGCGGGCCCCGGCCACGGCAGGAACGGCCGCCACCGCGCGGCCCGGCACGCGCGCGTCGACTGAGACGACTGAGCCGGCCGAGACGGCACGGCGGGCCGGACGGCGACGGCCCCGGCCGTCTACCGCACCGTCCCCGCCCCGCCCCCCTCGTTCCCCTCGTCCTCGCTCGTGGCCCGGCGCGGCTGGGTGCGGGCGAGGAACAGGGCGAAGACGGGCGGGCTGGACTGGATGAGTTCGAGGCGCCCGCCGTCCGCCTCGGCGAGGTCGCGGGCCACCGCGAGGCCGATTCCGGTGGAGTTGCGGCCGGAGATGGCGCGCTCGAAGATGCGGGCGCCGAGGTCGGCGGGGACTCCGGCCCCCTCGTCGGTGACCTCGATGACGGCCTGGTTGCCGATGACGCGGGTGCGCAGCGCGACGGTGCCGCCCCCGTGCATCAGGGAGTTCTCGATGAGCGCGGCCAGCACCTGGGCGACCGCGCCGGGGGTGCCCACGGCGCGCAGCCGCTGCCGGCCCGAGCGCACGATCGCGCGGCCCTCGTTGCGGTAGGCGGGCAGCCACTCCTCGACCTGCTGTTTGACGACCTCGTCGAGGTCGAAGGAGACGGCGGAGCCGGTGCGCGGGTCGCGGGAGTTGGTGAGCAGCCGCTCGACGACGTCGGTGAGGCGCTCGACCTGGGTGAGGGCGATCGTCGCCTCGTCCTTCACGGTGTCGAGGTCGTCGGTGAGGGTGATCTCCTCCAGCCGCATCGACAGCGCGGTGAGCGGGGTGCGCAGTTGGTGGGAGGCGTCGGCGGCGAGCCTGCGTTCGGCGGTGAGCATGCGGGCGATGCGTTCGGCGGAGGCGTCGAGGACGTCGGCGACCCGGTCGAGTTCCTGCACCCCGTACCGCTTGTGGCGCGGGCGCGGGTCTCCTGAGCCGAGGCGTACGGCGGTCTCGGCGAGGTCGGTGAGGGGGGCGGCGAGGCGGTTGGCCTGGCGGACGGCGAGCAGGACGGCGGCGACGATGGCGAGCAGCGCGACCAGCGCGATGATCAGCAGGGTCCGGCCGACCTCGCGGGTGACCTCGGAGCGCGGTTCCTGGACGGTGACGGACTCCCCGGCCTCGCCGTGCTCGGTCGCCTCGATCACCTCGCCCCGGGGTTTGTCGCCGATGGCGAGGGGCTCGCGGTTCCTGAGCCGTACGACGGCGTAGCGCTCGGGGTCGACCTGGTCGCGCAGGATCTCCGCGCTGATCCGTTCCTCTCCTATGAGCCGGCTGTCCACGATGGAGACGAGGCGGACCGCCTCGGACTCGACCCGTTCCTGGGCGGTGCTCGTGATGGTCTGGGTCTCCACGATGACGAGGGAGACGCCGAAGACGGCGATCACGACGAGCACCACGGCGAGGGTGGACTGGATCAGTCGTCGGCGCATGGACCCATTGTGCGGGGGCGCGGCGCCGGCCCCGGCCGATGCCCCGGCCCCGGCGGGGCGGTCCACCGGGGCCGCGGGCGCGGCGCCGGTGCCGGAGGCCGCCGTGGCTCAGCTCTTCTCGAAGCGGAAGCCGACGCCGCGCACGGTGGCGATGTAGCGCGGGTTCGCGGCGTCGTCGCCGAGTTTCTTGCGCAGCCAGGAGATGTGCATGTCGAGGGTCTTGGTGGAGGACCACCAGGTGGTGTCCCACACCTCGCGCATGAGCTGGTCGCGGGTCACCACGCGGCCCGCGTCACGCACCAGGACCCGCAGCAGGTCGAACTCCTTGGCGGTGAGCTGCAACTCCTCGTCGCCCATCCAGGCGCGGTGCGACTCGACGTCGATGCGCACGCCGTGCGTGGCGGGCGGCTGCGCGGGCTCGGAGGCGCCGCGCCGCAGCAGGGCCCGGACCCGGGCGAGCAGTTCGGCGAGGCGGAAGGGCTTGGTGACGTAGTCGTCGGCGCCCGCGTCCAGGCCGACGACGGTGTCCACCTCGTCGGCGCGGGCGGTGAGGATGAGGATGGGTACCGCGAGGCCCTCGGCGCGCAGCCGGCGGGCGACCTCCAGTCCGTCCATCCCGGGCAGCCCGAGGTCGAGGACGACGAGGTCGATGGTGCCCTGCACGCCCGCGTCGAGTGCGGTGGGGCCGTCCTCGCGCACCTCCACCTCGTAGCCCTCGCGGCGCAGGGCGCGGGCCAGGGGCTCCGAGATGGACGCGTCATCCTCAGCGAGCAGTACACGGGTCATGGACTGATGGTAGACCGCGCGTCAGCCCCCTCGCGGGCTGACGCCGCAGGCCGTGGGGCCGCTCGGGGGCCCCTGTGGATCTTCTGTGTGCCGCCGGGACGGGGCTGGGCCGGACCCACTGGAAAGCACGGAGAAAAGGGCGTGCGGCCTTGGAAAGAAGGCAGAGTTCCCTTGCTCACCTGTGATCGATGTCTCAAACGCTTCCTTGTCGCCCGGTTTCATGCCGTAGGGTGATTCGAGTCTGACGCACTTTTCCCGGACCTTTCGTGTGCTCTGCCCGCGAACAGGTCCTTTTGTGTCCGTGCCCGCCGGGAGGTCCGGGGGCCGGCACGTCCGGGCCGTCTCCTCATGGGCGGCCCTCTGTCAACGACCTGTGGCCGGGCCCCGCGCGCGAGGAAGCGCACAGGGCGTGGTTCCCGGGGCGCCGGTACTTCCTCGCCACCCTCCCCAACGGGGTGGACCGCGTCGGACGTGGGAAGTCTCCCGGTGTGCCGGTGCCGGCTGCCCCCCACCGCAAGGAACGACCATGGCGCCCAGCCTGACGAAGGACGCCGCCGGTACCGCCGGCGGCCAGAAGACCTTCTTCGGCCATCCCCGCGGACTGGCCACCCTCTTCATGACCGAGATGTGGGAGCGCTTCAGCTTCTACGGCATGAGGGCCCTGCTCCCGCTGTACCTCGTCGCCCCCGGCGGCCTGCACATGAACGCGGGCACGGCCACGGCGATCTACTCCATCTACCTGGCGATGGTGTACCTCCTCGCCCTGCCGGGCGGCTGGATAGCCGACCGGTTCTGGGGCCCGCGGAAGACGACCGCCGTGGCCTCGGGCGTGATCATGCTCGGCCACCTCACGCTGGCCCTGCCCGGCGAAGGCACCTTCTTCGGGGGCCTGGTCCTGGTCGCGATCGGTTCCGGCCTGCTGAAGTCCACGATCTCGACGATGGTCGGTCACCTCTACCAGGGGCCGGACGACCCGCGTCGTGACGGCGGCTTCACGGTGTTCTACATGGGCATCAACGTGGGCTCCTTCGCCGCACCGCTGATCATCGGCACCGTCGGCGAGAACGTGAACTGGCACCTGGGCTTCGGGATCGCCGCGCTCGGCATGGCGCTGGGCCTCGTCCAGTTCCTGCTGGGCAGCCGGCACCTGGACCCGGTCAGCAGCGTCGTACCGAAGCCGATCTCCGCCGAGGAGAAGCGGTCGGTCCTGCGCAAGGGCCTGACCTGGCTGATCGTGGCCGCCGTGGTCTACGGCGTGCTCGTGGCCACCGGCGTCTACACGCTGAACTGGGCGCTGGTCCCGATCACCGTGGCCGGTCTGGTCATCCCCGTGTGGGTGCTCGCCCGGATCAAGCGCGACAAGGACCTCTCGCAGGCCGAGCAGTCGAAGATGTCGGCGTACATCTGGTTCTTCGTGGCCGCCGCCCTGTTCTGGATGATCTACGACCAGGGCGGTTCCACGATGTCCCTGTTCGGGGACGAGAGGACCACCAACAGCCTGCTGGGCTTCCACTTCCCGACCTCCTGGTACCAGTCGGTCAACCCGGTCCTCGTCATGGCGCTGGCCCCGGTCACCGCCTGGATCTGGCTCGCGCTGAACCGGCGCGGCAAGGAGCCGAGCACGGTCACGAAGTTCGCCTCCGGCCTCTTCCTGATCGGCGTCTCCTTCTTCGTCTTCATGATCCCGCTCATGCAGACGACGGACGGCGGCCGGGTCAGCCCGATGTGGATGGTCGCCATCTACTTCGTGCAGACCGTCGGTGAGCTGTGCCTGTCCCCGGTGGGCCTGTCGGTGACGACGAAGATGTCCCCGGAGAAGTACAGCTCGCAGATGATGGGCGTGTGGTTCCTCGCCGTGACGGCGGGCGACTGCGTGACGAGCCTGATGTCGCTGGCCGGGGCCGACCTCAACAAGACGGGCATCGTGGCCGCCGAGGCGGCGCTCGCGGCGCTCGCCGGTCTCGCGGTCTTCATGTACCGCAGGCAGGTCAAGGCGCAGATGGGCGAGGTGCACTGAGCACCCTCGCCGACCGCGTCCGACGCGGTGCGCGACAACGCCGAAGGGGCGGGTCCCGGAACTCCGGGGCCCGCCCCTTCGGCGTCGGCGTACGGGCGGGGCCGGGCCCTCGCGGGCCCCTGCTCCTCCGCATCGGTCAGTCGGCCGGTTCCTCGACCGTGCGGGAGTTGGTGAGGCTCAGCGCGCCGCCCGCCGCGATGAGTCCGACGACGACCGCGAGCAGGGCGTAGGTGACCCGCTCGCCGTGGAAGAAGGACGCGACGAGGCCGCCGCTCCAGGTGCCCGCCGGGAGCTGGGTGGTGACCAGAGCGGCGATCAGGGTGCCGACCAGAGCGGTACCGACGCTGGAACCGACCTCCTGCGCGGTGTCGTTGAGGGCCGCGCCGATCGAGGTGCGGTTGCTGGGCATCGCGTCGACGAGGGCGACCGCGCAGATCGTCATCACGGTGCGCAGCCCCACGGTCATGAGCACCATGCAGGTGGCGATGGCGGCGTAGCCGTGGTCGACGCCCCACGAGAGACCCGCGAGCGAACCGGCCAGGCAGGCCGCGCCGACCAGGCAGGCGACGCGGTGGCCGAACCGGCGCCCGAGCCACTCGGACAGGGGGGTCGCGACGAGCATCGTCACGATGATCGGCAGGTTGGCGAGGCCGGCCCGCACCGGGCTCCATCCGTAGGCGTACTGGAAGTGGAGGATCAGCCCGAACATCACGCCGGCCATCGCGATGGAGGTCCCGGTCTGCGCGATGGCGGCGCCCCGGACCGTGCCGTTGGAGAAGAGCTTCAGGTCCAGCATGGGTGCCGCGCTGCGCCGCTCGTGCCACACGAAGGCGAGCGCGGCCGCGACGGCGCCGACGACGGACGCGAGGGTGGCCGCGGAGGCCCAGCCGTGGTCGACACCGCTGGTCAGCGAGTAGCAGGCGAGGCCGATGGCGCTCACGCTCAGGACGGAGCCCGGCAGGTCGAGCCGGTCCTTGGTCAGGTCCTCGGGCCGGTCGGCCGGGACGCCGAGCCGGACGCCTATGCACGCGATCACCGCGATCGGCGCGTTGACGACGAGCAGCCACTCCCACCGCACATGGGCCAGCGCGGTGCCGCCGAGCAGCGGCCCGAGGACGAAGCCGGACATGCCGACGACGATCATCACCGTCATGGCCCGCATCCGCAGGGCCTTGTCCTCGAACAGGCGGAAGACCAGCGAGTTGGTGATCGGGGCCATCGCCGCGGCGGCGACCCCGAGCGCGGCCCGCAGGGCGATGAGCTGGCCCGCCGTGGTGACGAGGACGACGCACAGGCTCAGCGCGCCGAACACGGCGAGCCCGACCAGCAGCACGCGACGGCGGCCGAGCCGGTCGGCCATCGAGCCCGCGGTGAGCAACAGGCCGCCGAAGGTCAGCGAGTAGGCCCCGGTGACCCACTGGAGCGCGGTCGTCCCGCTGCCGAGGTCGCGGCCGATCGTGGGCAGCGCGATCGACAGCAGCGTGTTGTCGACCATCTCGACGAAGAAGGCCAGGCACAGCGCCGCCAGCGGAATCCACGCCGCGCTCAGGGACGTGTAGGTGCGTGACGGGGTGGTGTGCGGCGTGGCGGTAGTAGTCATGAAAGCCCTCCAGTCGAACGCGGTTCGACTATCGAACAACGTACGATGAGTTAAGATAGAACAACGTTCGATACTGCGCAAGACGCACAGGGATGTGAGCCATGGCACGCGTGCAGAAACGTCCGGGCGAGGGGCGCCGACGCGCTTCGCACTCGATGGAGTCGGTGCTCACCGAGGCGGTGGCCCTGCTCGACGAGGCCGGTGCTCCGGCGCTGACGTTCCGGGCGCTCGCGCAGCGCCTCGGCGGCGGCGTCGCCAGCATCTACTGGTACGTCTCAAGCAAGGAGGAACTGCTCGACCGCGCCACCGACCACGTGATCGGCGAGGTGCTGGCCGACGTCGAGGCGCTGCCGGACAGCGCCGACCCGATCGACGACCTGCGCGCGATGGCCCTGACGCTCTTCGACGCGATCGTCGACCGGCCGTGGCTGGGCGCCTACTTCATGCGCAACACCAACGTCCAGGGCAACTCCCTGCGCCTGTACGACCGGCTCGGCCGGCAGACCCTCCGTCTCGAACTCAGCGCGCGCCAGCGGTTCCACGCCGTGTCCGCGATCATCGGGGTCGTCGTCGGCTCCGCCGTCGACATGGGCCAGGAGCCGCCCCAGGAGATCCTCGACGGCGCCACGGACCGCGACGAGTTCCTCGGCCGCTTCGTCAAGGCCTGGCGGGAGCTGGACGCGGAGGAGTTCCCCTTCGTGCACGAGATCGTCGACGAGTTCGAAGGCCACGACGACGTCGAGCAGTTCCGCTCCGCGCTGGAGCTGACCCTGACGGGCCTGCGCCTGGAGGCCGGGGCCTGAACGGGGCGGCCCTCGCGAGGACGGCGGCGGGCGGGCCGTCCGCGCGGCCGTCAGGGGCCACAGGGCAACGCCGAAGGGCACCACGGAACGAGTCCGTGGTGCCCTTCGGCGTCAGGGCGTGCGCTCGGCCACTCGGTCACCCGGCGTCACGGACGCCCGGGCCCGGTCGCCTCAGACGGGTGCGGCGACCTCGGCCCACACGCGCTTCCCGGCCTCTCCGGGGACGCGCAGGACGCCCCAGTCGGTGGAGAGCCGCTGCACGATGAACATGCCGTGGCCGCCGGGGCGCCCGGCCCGGTGCGGGGTGCGGGGGGCGGGTTCGCCGCTGCCGAGGTCGGAGACCTCGATGCGCAGGGTCTTGCCGTCGGTGGAGACGAGGATCTCCTCGGGCCCCTCCGCGTGCAGGCAGGCGTTGGTGACCAGCTCGGAGACGACGAGCAGGACGTCCTCGGCGGCCGCTTTGCGGTCGGCGCCCGTCGCCGGGGTCCAGCCCCACGCGCGCAACGCCTCGCGGGCGAAGTCGCGGGCCAACGGCACGACTCCGCTGGCGCCCACGAGGGTGAGCCTGCGGGTCTGCCGCCCGACGGCGGCGGCCGGCCCGGCCCCGTCGTCAACGCCGGAACCGCCCTGTTCCGGGCGGTCGTCCGGCAGTTGCGGCCGGGTGGTGCTCATCAGCGCTTCACCTCACCGATTCGCCAGTTCTGAGTGCACACACTTCGACAATTCGTGTTGTCGGGCCCGCGTGGGGTGCGGGCCCGGGTTCTGCCAGGGGCCTGGGTACTGCTTGGTCCGGTCCGCGGGACCCTCCGCCCGTGGGACGGGTGCGGTCCGTGGGGGCCGGGGTATCGGGGCCTCGGGGGTCTCCTGCCCGGCTGCTCGCCCGGGACACCTGCGGATCAGCCGCCGCGCGACCGGGCGCGCCGGGCCTGCCGCAGAGCGTGACCGTGCGTGTCCGCCGGGCGCGGGGCGGGCCCCGGGGCCGGGTTCAGCCGGTGAGCGCGTCCTCGACGGTGGCGTGCACCGTGAAGACGGCGTCCGCGCCGGTGATCTCGAACACCCTCGCCACCACGGGCTGCATGCCCGCAAGATGGATGCCGCCGCCCGCCGCCTCCGCCTTGAGGCGGGCGCCGAGCAGGACGTTGAGCCCGGTGGAGTCGCAGAACTCCAGACCGGAGCAGTCGATGGCGATCTTGGCCTTGCCCTCGTCGAGGGCGGCCTCCAGTGGCTCGCGCAGCAGCTCGGCCGTGTGGTGATCCAGCTCACCGGCCGGCGTCACGACGGCCCAGGGCCCTTCGGTGCGCACCTCGACGCGAAGCCGTCCCCGGTTCGCGCTGCCGACCGTCCCGCGGTCCATGCCGTATGTCTCCCGACCGTTGTCACGGCGGCCGGCGCACTGCCGCGCCCGCCGCTTCTCCACCTTCTCGCCGCCGCCCGTACGGGCGGCGGCGGCTCTGACTCGCGTGCTCACCGAGCGCTGACCCGGTGTCGACTCAGGGCCGACTCAGTGCTGACTCAGTGCTGACTCAGCGCTCATCCCAGCTGACTAACCGCTGTTGAGCGCACACCGCCGCCCTCGAACACTACGCCTTCGTTACCTGTCTCGGTACCCGAACATCACCCCGAAAAGGGACATTTGGCAACAATTGGCACTTGCGGCTGGTCAGTGCGAACCGGTAGGGCTAGAAGCACAGCATTCGACACGGCCGGCTTTGGAGGCGCCGCACACCGCAGTGCACGTATTGGCATCGGCAGCCATATGCCGAGAACGATGGAGGACATCATGTCACCCCAGCTCGACGCATCGCAGGCGAAACCGGCGACGTCGACCATCCCCACGCAACGCACGGAGAGCGCGGACACGGGGCCCCTCGCCCCCGCCGCCGGACCCCTCGCGGAGCTGCCCGGACTGGCAGACCTGCCGACGATCCCGCCGTTCGACCGGGTGGGGCCGCTGGACGCACGGGCCCTTTCCAAGACCCTTTTCGAGCGGCTGGAGCTGCTGGAGGAGGGCACGCACGCCCATTCCTACGTACGCAACACCCTGGTCGAGCTGAACCTGGCCCTGGTCAAGTTCGCCGCCTCCCGGTTCCGCTCCCGCAGTGAGCCGATGGAGGACATCGTCCAGGTCGGCACGATCGGGCTCATCAAGGCGATCGACCGGTTCGAGCTGACGCGCGGTGTGGAGTTCCCCACCTTCGCGATGCCGACGATCATCGGTGAGATCAAGCGTTTCTTCCGTGACACCTCGTGGTCCGTGCGGGTTCCGCGCCGGCTCCAGGAGCTGCGGCTCGACCTCGCGAAGGCGGGTGACGAGCTGGCGCAGCGCCTCGACCGGGCGCCGACGCCGAGCGAGCTGGCCGAGAAGCTCGGCATCGCCCGCGAGGAGGTCGTGGAGGGCATGGCGGCGAGCAACGCGTACACCGCCAGCTCGCTGGACGCGCAGCCCGAGGACGACGACTCGGAGGGCGCCCTCGCCGACCGGATCGGTTACGAGGACCACGGCCTGGAGGGGATCGAGTACATCGAGTCCCTGAAGCCGATGATCGCCCGGCTGCCGCAGCGCGACCGGCAGATCCTCAGCCTGCGGTTCGTGGCCAACATGACGCAGTCGGAGATCGGCGAGGAACTGGGCATCTCGCAGATGCACGTGTCCCGCCTGCTGTCGCGCACGCTGGTGAAGCTGCGCAGGGGCCTGACGCTCGACGAGTAGCCCACGCCCCGCTCTTTTTCCGTGCACTGCTGCTGTGCGTGAAGGGCCCGCCCCGAATGGTCTCGGGACGGGCCCTTCCGTGTACCCGGTACCCGCACGTGCCATGGGCATGTCCCGCGCGGCCGGAATTCTTCCCGGCCCTTCCCGTCGCCCCCTTTTTTGTTGACGCCGTCGCCGTCTCAGACCTCGCGGACTCCGGCGCGCCACACCTCGGTCACCAGCGGCACCCCGGGCCGGTAGGCGAAGTGGACGTGGCTGGGCGCGTCGAGGACGGCGAGGTCGGCGCGGGCCCCCGGGGAGAGCCGTCCGACGTCGGTGCGGCGCAGGGCGCGGGCACCGCCGGCCGTCGCGGACCACAGCGCCTCGTCGGGCGTCATCCCCATGTCCCGTACGGCGAGGGCGATGCAGAAGGGCATCGAGGACGTGTACGAGGAGCCGGGGTTGCAGTCGGTGGACAGCGCGACGCTCGCCCCGGCGTCCAGCAGCCGCCGGGCGTCGGGCCACGGGGCGCGGGTGGAGAACTCGGCGCCGGGCAGCAGGGTCGCGACGGTCGTGCCCTGGGCGAGGGCGTCGACGTCGGCCTCGGTGAGGTGGGTGCAGTGGTCGGCGCTCGCGGCGCCGAGTTCCACGGCGAGCTGGACCCCGGGCCCGTAGGTGAGCTGGTTGGCGTGCACGCGCGGGGTGAGGCCCTTCGCCGCTCCGGCGGTGAGGATCGCGCGGGCCTGGTCGCCGTCGAAGGCGCCCTGTTCGCAGAACACGTCGATCCAGCGGGCGTACGGGGCGCAGGCGTCGAGCATGGGCCCGGTGACGAGGCCGACGTAGCCGGCCGGGTCCTCGGCGTACTCGGGGGCCGGGATGTGCGCGCCGAGGTAGGTGACCTCGTCGGTGTGGCGGGCGGCGAGGCGCAGCGCGCGGGACTCGTCCGCGACGGTGAGGCCGTAGCCGGACTTGGTCTCCTGGGTCGTGGTGCCCTGGCGCAGCCCTTCGCGCAGGTGGCGCCGCAGGTTGGCCTCCAGCTCGGCGTCGGTGGCGGCGCGGGTCGCGGCGACGGTCGTCCGGATGCCGCCGGCCTGGTAACTCTCGCCGGACATGCGGGCGTTGAACTCGGCGGTGCGGTCCCCGGCGAAGACGAGGTGGGAGTGGGAGTCCACGAACCCGGGGACGACGGCGCGGCCTTCGAGCGCGTGGACGGTGTCGGCGGCGGGCGCGGCGGCGGCCGGTCCGGCCCAGGCGACGTGCCCGTCCTCGACGAGCAGCGCGGCGTTCGTGAGCAGCCCGAGCCGGCTGCCGTCGCCGTACTCCGGGTCGTTGGTGACGAGGCTGCCGATGCCGGTGAGGAGGGTCGTGCGGCTCATACGGGGTGGTCCTCCTGGGCGTACAGCGCGGTGATCGCTTCGGTGAGGGCGCGGGCGGGGTCCTCGACGCGGGTGTGGCGGCCGTCGCGGACGAGGTGGCGGCCGCCGACCACGGTGTGCCGGACGTCGGCCCCGGTCGCGGCGAACACGGCGGTCTCGGCGCCGAGCCGGGGCGGGGCCCCGGCGGTGCGGACGGTGTCGAGGGCGATGGTGGTGAGGTCGGCGAGGGCGCCGGGGCTGAGGCGGCCCGCGTCGTCCCGGCCGAGGGCGGCGTGCCCGTCGGCGGAGGCGGCGGTCAGGAGGGCGGCGGCCGGCCAGTGGCCCCGGGTGCGGGTGCGCAGGCGTTCGTCGAGTTCGAGGGCGCGGGCCTCTTCGAACAGGTCGATGACGGCGTGGCTGTCGCTGCCCAGCGACAGGGGGCTGCCCGCGTCCTGGAGGCGGGCGGCGGGCCCGATGCCGTCGGCGAGGTCGCGTTCGGTGGTGGGGCACATGCAGGTGCCGGTGGTGCTGTCGCCGAGGAGGCGGACGTCCTCGTCGGTGAGGTGGGTGTTGTGGACGCCGGTGGTGCGGGCGCCGAGGACGCCGTGGTCGGCGAGGAGCCGGGTCGGGGTGCGTCCGTGCGCGGCGAGGCACGCCTCGTTCTCGGCGGTCTGCTCGGAGAGGTGGACGTGCAGGGGCGCGGAGCGCTCCCGGGCCCAGTCGGCGACGGTGGCGAGCTGTGCGGCGGGCACGGCGCGCACGGAGTGGATCGCGGCGCCGATCCGCGTGTGCGTGTCCTCGGCGCCGAGGAGGGCGTCGGCGCGGGCGGCCCAGCGGTCGGCGTCGCCGTCGCTGAAGCGGAGCTGGTGGGCCTCGGGCGGGGCGCCGAAACCGGCGGACAGGTAGACGGTGTCGAGCAGGGTGATGCGGATTCCGGCGTCCGCCGCGGCGGCGATCAGCGCCTCGCCCATGGCGTTGGGGTGGGCGTAGGGCGTGCCGTCGGCCTGGTGGTGCACGTAGTGGAACTCGCCGACGGCGGTGATCCCGGCGAGCGCCATTTCGGCGTAGACGGCGCGGGCCAGGGCGTAGTAGCTGTCGGGAGTGAGCCGGGCGGCGACCTCGTACATCGTGTCGCGCCAGGTCCAGAAGGTGCCGCTGCCGCGCTGCACGCGGGAGCGCAGCGCGCGGTGGAAGGCGTGCGAGTGGGCGTTGGCGAGCCCGGGGAGGGTGAGTCCGCGCAGGGCGGTCGCGCCGGGCGGCGGCGTGGGGACGCCGGTGTGCACGGCGGTGATGCGGCCCCCGGCGGTGTGCAGGGCCACGCCCGGCTCGGTGTGGGTGCCGAGCCAGGCGTGTTCGAGCCAGTAGACGGTCTCGGGGGCGCCGCCGCGCGCGCCGGGGGGTGGGTTCAGCGGCACGCCAGTTCCTCCAGTACGTCGGCGAGGGCCGTGACCCCGGCCAGGCAGTCGGCCTCGTCCGCGTGTTCGGCGGGCGCGTGGGAGACGCCGGTGGGGTTGCGGACGAACAGCATGGCGGTGGGGACGGCGGCGGAGAGGATTCCGGCGTCGTGTCCCGCCCCGGTCGGCAGGACGGGCACGGCGCGCCCGTCGTTCTCCCGGCCGAGGACCTTGCCGAGTTCGGTGCGCAGGGCGTGCCCGAACTCGACCACGGGCGTGAAGGACTCGCGGACGACGTCGACGTCGACGCCCTCGCGCGCGGCGGCCTCGCGGGCGGCCTCCTCGATCGCGGTGACGACCGTGTCGAGGGTGGGCTGGTCGGCGGCGCGCGAGTCGAGCCAGCCGCGTACGAGGGAGGGGATGGCGTTGACGCCGCCGGGGACGACGGCGATCTTCCCGAAGGTCGCGACGGCCTGGGCGAGGGCGGCCTCGCGGCGGGCGGCGAGCACGGTCTCGGCGTACGGCAGCATCGGGTCGTGCCGGTCGGCGAGCCGGGTGGTGCCCGCGTGGTTGGCCTCGCCCCGGAAGTCGAAGCGCCAGCGGCCGTGCGGCCAGATGGCGCTGGCGATGCCGACGGGGTCGCCGGTGAGGTCGAGCGCCCGCCCCTGTTCGACGTGGAGTTCGACGTACGCGGAGATCCGGGCGAGCCGTTCGGGGTCGGCGCCGATCGTCTCCGGGTCGTGTCCGGCGGCCTCCATGGCCTGCGGGAGGCTGATGCCCTCGGCGTCGCGCAGCGCGTACGCCGCTTCCTTGGTGAGCGCCCCGGCGCTGAGCCGGGAGCCGACGCACGCGAGGCCGAAGCGGGCGCCCTCCTCGTCGGCGAAGTTGGTGACGGCGAGGGGCCTTACGGGCCGGGCGCCGCGTTCCTTCAGCTCGTCGAGTGCGGCGAAGGCGCTGACGACGCCGAGTGGTCCGTCGAAGGCGCCGCCGTCGGGCACGGAGTCGAGGTGGGAGCCGGTGACGACGGCCCCGTCCCCGAGCGGATCGCCGAGCCAGGCCCACTGGTTGCCGTTGCGGTCCTCCTCGTAGGCCAGTTCGCGGTCGGCGGCCTGCTGCCGGAACCAGTCGCGCGTCTCGGTGTCGGCGGGCGTCCAGGCGAAGCGGCGGTAGCCGCCGGAGCGGGCGTCGCGGCCGAGCGGGAGCAGGTCCCGCCACATGCCGGTGAAGCCGGTGGCGGGGCTCATGCGTCGGTGCTCCCGGTCTGTGCGGTGCTTCCGGCCTCCCGGGGGCTCCCGGCTTCTGCGGTGCTTCCGGTCTCGTCGGCGCCCTCGCGCATGGGGATGCGCACGCCCTTGGCCTCGGCGACGGCCTCGGCCTCCTCGTATCCGGCGTCGACGTGCCGGATGACGCCCATGCCGGGGTCGTTGGTGAGGACGCGGCGGATCTTCTCGCCGGCCAGCGGGGTGCCGTCGGCGACCGTGACCTGTCCGGCGTGCAGGGAGCGGCCCATGCCGACGCCGCCGCCGTGGTGGACGGAGACCCAGGAGGCGCCGGAGGCGACGTTGACCATGGCGTTGAGCAGCGGCCAGTCCGCGATGGCGTCGGAGCCGTCGCGCATGGCCTCGGTCTCGCGGTACGGGGAGGCGACGGAGCCGGTGTCGAGGTGGTCGCGGCCGATGACGACGGGCGCCTGGAGTTCCCCGGAGGCGACCATGTCGTTGAAGCGCACGCCCGCCACGTCGCGTTCGCCCTGGCCGAGCCAGCAGATGCGGGCGGGCAGCCCCTGGAAGTGGACGCGTTCCTGCGCCATCCTGATCCAGCGGTGCAGGGACTCGTTCTGGGGGAAGAGGTCGAGGATCGCCTTGTCGGTCTTGTGGATGTCGCTCGCCTCGCCGGACAGCGCGGCCCAGCGGAAGGGGCCCTTGCCCTCGCAGAACAGCGGCCGGATGTAGGCGGGGACGAAGCCGGGGAAGGCGAAGGCGCGCTCGTACCCGGCGAGTTGGGCCTCGCCGCGGATCGAGTTGCCGTAGTCGAAGACCTCGGCGCCCGCGTCCTGGAAGCCGACCATGGCCTCGACGTGGCGGGCCATGGACTCGCGGGAGCGGGTGGTGAACTCGGCGGGCTTCTCCTTCGCGTACGCCGCCATGTCGGCGAAGTCGACGCCGACGGGCAGGTAGGCGAGCGGGTCGTGCGCGGAGGTCTGGTCGGTCACGATGTCGACGGGCGCGCCCTCGGCGAGCATGCGGGGCAGCAGTTCGGCGGCGTTGCCGAGCAGCCCGATGGACAGCGGCTTGCGGCGGTCCCGGGCCTCGGTGGCCAGTTCCAGGGCGTGCGCGAGGTTGTCGGCCCGGACGTCGAGGTAGCGGTGCTCGATACGGCGGTCGATGGCGCGCGGGTCGCAGTCGACACAGATCGCGACGCCGTCGTTCATGGTGACGGCGAGCGGCTGCGCGCCGCCCATGCCGCCGAGCCCGGCGGTGAGTGTGATGGTCCCGGCGAGCGTGCCGCCGAACTTCTTCGCGGCGACGGCGGAGAAGGTCTCGTACGTCCCCTGGAGGATCCCCTGCGTCCCGATGTAGATCCAGGAACCGGCGGTCATCTGCCCGTACATGGTCAGGCCCATGGCCTCCAGGCGCCGGAACTCCTCCCAGTTCGCCCAGTCGCCGACGAGGTTGGAGTTGGCGATGAGCACGCGGGGCGCCCACTCGTGGGTCTGCATGACGCCGACGGGCCGCCCGGACTGGACGAGCATGGTCTCGTCCTGCTTGAGGGTGCGCAGCGTGCGGATCATCGCGTCGAAGGAGTTCCAGTCCCGCGCGGCCTTCCCGGTACCGCCGTAGACCACCAGCTCGTCCGGGTGCTCGGCGACCTCCGGGTCCAGGTTGTTCTGGAGCATCCGCAGCGCGGCTTCCTGCTGCCAGCCGAGGGCGCTGAGCCGCGTGCCACGGGGGGCGCGGACGGGGCGGGGTCCTGCCATGGGATGCCTCCTGGATAGGCCGGGGGACGGCGGCCCGCGCCCGCCCGGCCCACCGGACCGGCCCCGGGTCCCGGACCGCACTCATAAATCAATTCACATACTCGCCGCCTGAATAGGCTTAGTCAATGGGGAGCGCCGGGGGCCCAGCACTCTCCCGCTCACCACCTCTGCTCGCCCGGTGGGGCCGGTCCCGTTACCCACTGCCGCCGTTCTCGACACGCACCCGCGGACAGCCCCTAGTCGGCCAGCGCTTCCCACGCTGCGGCGATCCGGTCCGGAGCGAGGTGAGAGGTGTCGGTGCGACCGGCGTGCCCCATGGCGTCGCGCCGGTCGTGGTGGGTGAGGAGGTCGACAGCGGCGTCCGCGAAGGCTCGCTGGGTTTCAGGGCGGTCGATGTCGCCGTCGACGAGGATGCCGGTGCGGCCGTGGTGGACGCGTTCGGTGAGGGCGTCGACGGGGCTGGTGACGACAGGAGTGCCTGCGGCGGTGGATTCGGCTGCGGAGAGGCAGAACATCTCGGGGAAGCGGCAAGGGTAGAGGGTGAGGGCTGACTGCTGCTGGATCGCGATCAGTTGGGAGCGGGGGAGGGCACCGAGGAGACGCACGCCGTCGGGGAGGTCCTGATCGCCGAGGAGTTGGTGCCAGCGGTCGTCGGATTCGGAGTTGGTGAAGCCCCAGAGCTGCCAGCCGCTCGTGACCCAGAGTTCGGCGCCGGGAACGGCGGCACGGATTCGGGGCCAGAGGGCGAGGGTCGCGTCAAGGCCGCGGTTGGGCATGCTGGCGAACAGGCAGATGGGGCTGCGGCCTTCGATGGGCTCGGTGTAGCGGCCCGTCTCGACCGGAAGTGGTATGAGCTGGGTGGGAATGGCGACTGTGGCGGCGTCGAGTCGCTGTCGCATGGCCTGTGAGGCGAGGACGACCCGGCCGCCGCGGTCGCGGAAGGTCTCGGCGAAGGCGGCGGGGCCGCGTGCGCGGTCGTCGAGCATCCAGAAGAGGTGGTGTTCGACCGTGGAGTCAATGGGCCAGAGGGCTTCGTCGAAGCGAACCGCCACCGCGATGTCGGGTTCCGGCGCGGAGTCGAGTTCCCAGGTCATGCGCCAGGTAACGCCGTCGTACGTCCCGGGTCGATGACAGCAGTTGAAGACCTCGACGTCGTGGCCCCGGGCGGCGAGGGCTCGGGTGAGGAGTACCAGGGAGGCTTCGCAGCCGCCGAGGCCGGGGTTCTCGTAGTCGGGCGGGTGGAAGCTGGTGCGCTTGGGGTAGTGGAACTGCCATCGCATGGTGGGCTCCCTGGTCCGGGATGGGCCCCGGCGGGCGGGGTCAGTTGCGCCAGGTGGCTTCGCGGACCCTGGTCGGGTCGAGACCGAGCCGGTAGGCGGCGTGGACGGCGGCGGCGGACTGGAGCAGGCCGTCGATGCCCCAGTCGAGCAGGGCCGGGGCCTTGTTGAGCGGGGCGACCAGGCGGCCGTAGGTACGGCCGGTGTCGGGGTCGGGCTCGCGCGGGAGGAAGCCGGTGATGCCGGCGGCGAGGCGCAGCTGCGCGTACGGCGGCCGGCCCTCCTCGGTGACTTCCTGGTAGCCGAGGTAGACCGGTTCGCCGATGGTGATCTGACTCTCCTCGCGGCATTCGCGCACGAGGACGGCGGAGGCGTCCTCACCGCTCTCCGGCTTGCCTCCGGGCAGTCCGTAGCGCCCGGCGTCCTCGCGCAGCAGCACACGGCCGGTGTCGTCGAAGCAGAAACCGTAGACCTGACGGACCATGAGGCCGTCCGGGAGGGGCTCGCTGATCCAGCGGAAGGAGACCACTGCTTCTCTCCTGGTGGTAGGTCACGTGAGGGGACGGGCTTGCCCGGGAGAACCGCTGGGGTGTGAACTCCTGCGCATGCCCGTGGTGTTCTGCAAGCCTGACGCACTCCGAGGACCGCACAGTACGGTCGGCGGACGGCGTGCTGCCGGATTCTTCGCCGCTCTGGCAGCCCAGTGTGCCGGTAGTGGGCCGATGAGCCTGGTGGAGCCGTGGCGTACTGGTGCGGAGCGGGCCGCCACCCAAATTGCTGAACGGTCGCGGACCGAAGAGGGGTTCAGGGGCGCACTCGTGGGTCCAGAGGCAACCGCGGAACGGCTCCGGCAGGCGGCGCGGCTGCCGTGGGGCGGGCCGGAGCCCACCCGGGATGTACTGCGCAGAGCCGTACGGCAGCTGGGGTTCGAGGTGGAGGCCGAGCGGCAGCTGGTGCTCGGGGAGCGAGGAGTGGAAGCGGTGTATGCGGGAGCGACCGCTACGGTGCAGTTCGACCGGATCCGCGCCGAACTCGTGGAGTACCTCGCTTCCGATCCCGTAGAGGTGTGGCTGCTGTCCGGCAGACAGGCCGCGTGCGCCCTGCAGTGGTGGAAGACGTACGTCCGCCACATGCTGCTTGACCGCCAACCGGGTGAATACCTGCTGAGGAACCTGGTGCACGTGTGTGACGGCCCGGATGCCGGCTATCTGGCGGGCCTGGTACGAGGCTGATCTCACCGTCCGGCCTCCCAGCACGCGGCGGCGTGCAGGGCGATGCGCCGGGCGAGTTGGGCGGGGTCGGCGGTACTGCTGTCCAGATGGAGGACGTGCGGGACACGGGCGGAGATGACGCGGTCGAGAGCACGGTGCCAGGCCGCGAAGGCTTCGGGATCGGGGCCGAAGAACCGTCGCTCCTCCACCTTGGCGGTGCGGCCGGCGAGGACATCGGCGCGGTGCCGGGCCAGGCGGACGTCGAAGTCCGTGGCCAGCAGGGTGGCCCCGGCGTACCGGACGTGTACCGCGCGGGTGGCGTCGTAGCCGCCGGACATCCACCGGTCGTGCTCCGTTTCGGCGCGGGCCCAGGCCCGGAAGTGGGTGCTCACCTTGAGCGCAGGGTTCGGGCGGGGGCGGTGGAGGAGACGATCGAGGACCGGTTCCGCCACGTACAGGCCACGGCGTAACAGGTCGGTCGGGCTGCCCCGGCGGACGGCACCGGTGATGTTCGCGAGTCGCGCGTCGAGACGGCCGAGCCCGCCCCCGAGGAGGGGGCCGATCACGATGTCGGCTTTCAGCCCGTGGTCCCGGAGGTGCTCCTTGACCAGCTCGGTGATGGTCTTCTTACCGGAGCAGTCGAGCCCTTCCACCGCGTACGGTCGCATCAAGATCTCCCTTCAGCTCCATCCGCACCGGGGCGCCCCTGGCCACGGAGGCATCGATGAGGGCTTCGGCGGCCGCGTGCGTGTCGGTGGAGCAGGCCGCCAGCTCGATGAGGTGGAGGGGGTAGCGGCTGGTACCGCCGTCGGGCAGGTCTGCGTAGTGCCAGGAGTCCTCGTCGTCCGCGCAAGCCGGGATACGGCCCGTGTCCGAAGCGGGGAGCAAGGTGCTCAGGGTGTCGAAGTTGCCGTAGGTGTTGCCGAAGTGCCTGACGGTGGTGCCGCCGAGGTGGAGGGACGTCTCTGCGAGCGCGGTCAGCCGTGAGCCGGGGATCAGTCGGCCGGTGTCGAGGAGGTCGATCAGCTCCTCCCCGCCGATCAGGACGGGACGGCCCGAGACTGATGCGCTCTCGAAGGTGGGCAGCGGTGAGATGTCGAGGCGCCGGCTCCGAGCGTGCAGGCGGATACGCACGGGGACGCCTTGGGTACTGGTGGCGACCGCGAGCAGAGGCCACATGTGCCTTCCTTCCCGCTCCGCCCACCGCGCGAGTACGGGGAGCAGACCGCCGGGGAGCTGGGCAAGGGCCTCGGCGAGGGTATGCCGTACCGGAGACCGGGTCAGGCTGATGAGAGTCAGTGCGGGCAGGGACGGGACCAGTTCCCGGTGCAACACGTCGGCGGCCTGCCACAGGGCCTCGCCGATGGTCAGCCTGCCCTGCGCGCACCGAAGGCGGAAGCCGTCCCGTAGACGGGCCAGTGCGCCGCGTTCCGGCGCGGACGGTTCGGCGTGCAGCAGCGCCGCGTCGTAGACGGCGTCGACGAGCCGTACGGCAGTGGGATCGGAGGCTGGGAGCCACCATGGGGCGAACACGCTCTGCCCCGGGAGTTCGACGACATGCAACCGGCCGCCCCAGATGCGTGGAAGGCGGATGGTGGTGCCGCCCCGGTGGCGCGGGAACTCATTGAGCAGGCCGTCCGCGTGGCCGAGGACCGCGAGATGACGATGGTGGTGGACCGGCATGCGGGCGGAAGGGTTCACGGTGGGGTGCCAGGCGTCCGTGACATCGAGGGCCATCAGGGCATCCGCACCTGGGTCGCCTCCTGCCAGGGCAGGGCGGCGCGTTCGTGCAATCGGCGGGCGTACCGGCGGAGGTTGGCGGCCAGCTCAGCGTCCCGACGGGCGGTGCTGCCCGAGCGGGGCGGGTGTTCGCGGTGGAAGACCCCGGTGGACAGGACCGGTACGACGTACGAGCCGCGAGCGATGGTTTTGGCGGCAAAGCAGACGTCTTCAGGGCCCCAACCGGTGAAGTCGGGCGGGAAGCCCACGGAGCGGGCGGTCGCCGCCGGCAGGACGAGGTTGTTGCCCTTGACCATGAAGGGCAGGTCCACCGGACCGAGAAGCCTGCCGTGGCCGAAGTCCCGGAAGGCGCGTGTCTGCGCCAGCGGGTGGACGGTGACGGGCTCAGGGACAGGGACCAGGCCGAGGCGCCCGGGCGGATAGTGGGCACTCGTACGGGAGTCCCGGCTGCCGTCCGGAGCCCGGCTGGGCACCGGCGCGTGGGCGGGAACGTGTTCCCGCAGCGAGACGGTGACCAGGTTCGGGGCGAGCAGGTGGCGGACGATGTGCTCGGTCAGGTAATCGGGCGCGAGGTGGGTGTCCGCGTCGCAGAAGACGATCAGGCCGTATCGGCTGTGCTTCATGCCGTAATTGCGGGCGCCTCCGCAGTGGAGTTGTGTCTCCGAGCGGGCCAGGCGGATCTGTGGGGGCAGACCAGGCGGCAGGCTCAGAGGCGGATCGCTGGCGTCGTCGACGACGACTGCTTCCCACGGAGTACCAGGGCGGAGTCGGGATACGGCTTCCGCGAGTGCGTGCATGACCCCGGGAAGTACCTCGTGTCCTCCACGGGCGGGGATGACGACGCTGACGCCGGCCGGCCAGGGCATCGGGCCCGCGCGCGAGGTGTCCATGCGGTCGAGGCCGATGGCGCGGATGGCGAGGTCGAGGGCCCAGTAGTCGTTGCTCCGGGCTGCGAGGGCTTCGCTCGTCCGAGGGCCCTGGGCGCCGCCGGGCTTGATGTCCGGCCAGCCGAGCCACCCGGTCACTGCCCACGGGCGAGAGACCTCGGCCTCGGCCAGAATCGCCAGGCCGCGTTGGCGGCCGCGCTCCGCCAGGACCAGGCGCACGGGCCCGGCGGCCCGTTCGGCTCCGGCGAGCGCGGCGAGCGCTTGCCGCGCGGGCAGCTGTCGCCAGGTACTGCCGTGGCCGATCCAGCCCGGTCGTCCGGGTGCGGCAAGACGCACCGTCGCGTGCCCGAGCGGGACTTCGGCCAGCACTTCCAGCGGCACATGGCCGCACCGGGCCCACGGCGCGGCAGCTTCGCCGGGGCCGGCCACTTCCTGGGCGGGCAGCCCCTGCCCCGAGGTCCGCGCGGTCACGACGCGTACTCCGTGCCGAAAGGATCCGTCGTTCCGACGAGTTCCGTTGTCTCGGGCAGTCCTGGCAGGTCATGGCCCATACGGTCCCGTTTGGTCCGCAGGTACTCCAGGCTGTGGATGTTGGCCGCCACCAGCAGCGGCAGCCGCTCGGCCACCTCCACACCGAGCGTGGTGAGGGCCTCGGCCTTGTCCGGGTTGTTGGACAGCAGCCGTACCGACCGCACTCCGAGGTCCGCCAGGACGCGAGCAGCGATCCGGTAGTCCCGCGCGTCCGCCGGCAACCCCATCGAGGCGTTGGCGTCGACCGTGTCGAACCCGGCGTCCTGAAGCGCGTACGCCCTCAGCTTCGCCAGTAGTCCGATCCCCCGGCCCTCGTGGCCCCGCAGATAGAGGATCACCCCGGAACCCTCGGCGGCCACCGCGGCCAAGGCTGCGTCCAGTTGTGGCCCGCAGTCGCACCGCAGCGAGCCCAGCGCCTCGCCGGTCAGGCACTCCGAGTGCACCCGCACCAGGACCCGTGCCTCGCCCCGGACCCGGCCGAGGGTGAGCGCCAGATGTTCCCCGCCCTCCAGTACATTGCGGTAGCCCCAGGCAGTGAAGACGCCGTGGACGGTGGGGATGCGCGCCTGGGCGGCGCAGCCGAGGGCGTCCGCGATGTCGGTCGCCGGGGCTCCCGGCTCGTACCGCCCCGTGGCCGGGTCCTGCTCCCGTCTGGCCTGCTCCCGTACGGCCATGAGAATCAGCCCCATCGTGTTCTGGCCGTGTCCCGCGCACACGCCCCAGAACTCGTCACCCCAGTCATTGCCTTCGACCAGTTCGGCGGTTCCGGTGGCCAGGAGCCGCTCACGCAAAGCGGGATCCTGGAACTTCTGCCCCACCAGCGAACGCATCACAGTCACCTTCGCCTCCTCCCAGTCCGGGCGGTCGGCATGCCGGCGTCCCAGGCGTTTGGCCTCGTCCGGGTCGGGATCGCCGGCGATCCGGGCGCGTACGGTTCCGTCGAGGGACTTGGCGGCCTGGTAGGCGTGCTCGACGGTGGGGTACGGCACCCCGTCGAGCCGGACCGGTGCGGCCGAGTAGTTCGACAGGAACTCCCACGGGCCGGTGAACCGGTCGATGGCGCGGCGCACAACGGGCTTACTCGGTACCGGAGTCATGGCATGCTCCTCGGAGGCTGACGGCGGGGGAAGATCGGACACGGCCCAGCGGTGCTTTCCCGACGCGGGCGGTTCGGCACCGTGGCGGTCGGCGAACTCGGGGGTGAGCGGCAGCCCACGTCCGAACTCGGGGTCCGGTTCACCTGCCACGAGCTCGACCGCGCCCCACTGCGTCCCACCGAGCCGTATGCCCCAGGCGCGGATAGCGGTCATGACGTGGTGCCGAGCCTGCTGGGTGGCCACCGCCGCACCGGCGACGGGAACGTGAGCCGGTGGTGTGCTCCGTCCAGGAGCCCGGGGCCTTATCTCGCGTGTCGTGCACGGGGACCTCTCATCCACGCCGTAGGCCGTCGCGTTGTACTGCGGTGAGGACAGCCGTCGGCCGACCAGGATCGGCCCGGTTGGCCGAGACGCATGCGCATCTCGTGGGCACGGGACCAGACTGGCCGAGGAGCGAGCGCCTCCGGAATGTCCTCCCACCGCCTCAGGACCGAACTCGCACCGAACTCGGGCACTCTGTCGGACGCTAGTTCCGCAACGGCCGGCCGGGGCTGCCATGCTGGAGAGATGGCAGAGCTGAACGGAAAAGCGGTCGAGGTCGAGGCGCTCCAGAGCCTGGCCCTGACCAACTACGGGCACTTCACCTCGATGCGCGTCGAGGACGGTCGGGTACGCGGACTCCCGCTTCATATGGAGCGGCTCCAGCGCGACTGCGAGACGTTGTTCGGGGCCGAGCTGGATCCCGAACGCGTCCGCGACCTGGCCCGCAGAGCAGCGCCCGCCAAGGGAGCGGCCGTCGTGCGAGTGACGGTCTTCGACCCGAATCTGGACATGGGACATCCCGGCTCGGCCGACGAGCCTCACGTGCTGGTCACGTCGCGGCCGGCCGCCGATCTGCCGCTGCCCCCGCTCCGGGCTCAGTCGAGGACGTACACCCGGGACCTGCCCAGCGTGAAGAGCGTCGGGCTGTTCTCCAGCCTCCGTCACCGCCGTACCGCACAGCTCAACGGCTTCGACGACGCGCTCTTCGTCGACGGACAGGGAACCATCTCCGAGGGGGGAACCTGGAACATCGGGTTCTTCGACGGTGACCAGGTGATCTGGCCGGAGTCCGACTGCCTTCCCGGCGTGACGATGCGCCTCCTCCAGCAGTCCCACGAACATGACACATGTGCCGTGCGCCTCGCCGATCTCCCGCACGTGCAGGCGGCTTTCGCGACCAACGCGGCCGTGGGTGTCCGGGCCGTCAGTGGAGTGGACAGCATCGTTCTGCCCGAGGCCCACGCGGTGATCGACACCCTGCGCAAGGAGTACCTGGAGGTGCCGGGCGAGCTGCTGTGAACACCCTGCGGCGCGGCCCTCCTGGAGCTACGCTGGCCCGTCACCGATTCTCAGATACGGGGAGTTGCAGGGTGGCCACGGTTGAGCAGTGGACCGGCCTGGAGGTCCGGGCCTTACGTGACGCGTCACGGATGAGTACGACGGAGTTCGCCGCACGTCTGGGCGTCAGCGACCGCATGGTCTCCAAGTGGGAACAACGCAGGGACACCATCAGACTGCGCCCCGTGAACCAGGCGGCTCTCGACACCTTCCTCGCTGGATGCGCCCCGGACGTCCACACGCGGTTCGCCAGTCTTTCCCGTTCTCTGGACACCGTGCTGCCGGCCCAGACAGATTCGGAACACGGGGCACAGCTCACGCAGCAGTACACGCGGCATCCGCACGACGGCAAGAGGATGACCCTCGTGGAGGCCGGGACCTTCCTGTCGGGCGAGGAGAACCGGCCGATCTGGTTGCCGGTCTACTCCATCGATGTCTACCCGGTAACGAACAGCGACTACGCCCGCTTCGTCACCGCCACCGGTCATCGAGCGCCCCGGCACTGGCCTCGCGGCAAGTGTCCGGAGAGCATCCTCGACCACCCGGTCGTCTTCGTCACGTGGCACGACGCCACCGCCTACGCGTCCTGGTCGGGGAAGAAGCTTCCAACGGCCCAGCAGTGGGAGAAGGCCGCGCGCGGCCCGCGCGGCAGTATCTATCCATGGGGCGATCAGTCGACGCCCGCCAAGTGCAACTCCCGTGAGAGTGGGGTCGGTTCGACGACTCCGGTCAGCAGATATCACAGCGGCGTCTCGCCCTACGGGGTGTACGACCTGTGCGGAAACACCTGGGAATGGTGCTCGACCCGGACCGAGCCAGGGCGCTATGCGCTCAAGGCCGGCGCCTGGACGAGCCCTTTCGCAAGAGCGACGCCCTCCGCCTTCAACGACGCCTCGGCATCGATGCTCGACGACGACACCGGATTCCGCTGCTGCGTCCCCGAGTCCGGCGTCCCCGTCGGGAGCGAGCGTCGACAAACATGAAGTCCCGGGTGGTGCGGGCGACCGACGCCTGACTGCCTCCGGCGCGTGGCACGCCCGACCGCTCCCGGGGACTCAGCCGTTTCCGCTCGCCGTCCCCTTCAGTACGGCGGTCAGCCGCACCGCGCAGACCCTCGGGTTCTCGTTGGCGGAGATCGCCCGGACCGGCGAGGAGTTGCGCGGGGTGCCGGACGCCGCGGAGGCGCTGTCCGCGCTGTTCGCGGAGAAGATCAGGCTGGTCGACGCGCGCATGTCCGAACTCGCCTCCCTGCGCGCCGAACTCACCGAACGCGTCGGCACCGGGTGCCCGCACAGCTCAACGACGGCTTCGAAGCCGGCCCTCAGGGCGGTTGGCGCTCGCCGGGGCTCAGCACCCGATGCCCGCCACATGGCTCGACGCCATGGTCAGCCGCCCGCCAGGGTGTCGGTGCCCATGTCCTGCCGCATCACCGTCCGGAGCTCTGCCAGGGCTCTCATCACCTCACGGAAAGTCTGCTCGTACTCCTCCTCTCCCTCCTCCATGCCCACGGCTGTCGCGTCCCGCAGCGCGCGCACGCTCCGAAAATAGACGAGCGCCCGCTCGACCACTGCGCGAGGCGCAAAGACCTCCAGCTGGTAACGCAGCTCGTAACACCCGTCGAACGCCTGCCGTGCCCTCACCACGCGCTCGGCGGTCTCCAGAGAACGGTTCAGCGCAAGGAGCGCCAGATCGCCACGCGTCTTGGCGAGCTTCGAGAGGTAGGCGCCGTACAGCTCACGCCGACCGCGCCTGAACTCAGCGAACGTCTCGCGCCGGTCCTTTCGCAGCTCAACGAGGAAAGACGAGCCCATGGCGATCAGCGCGCCGAGAGACGTGGCCGCCAGCGTTGTCCACTGCATCCCCGCACGGTACGAACATCCTTCCGCCCCGGGTAGACCGCCTGACGGTCAGCAGCCGCCCGATGGCGTCGTCCTCGCCGTGGGGCGCGCGACGACGAGCCGCCGTACTCCTCCGGTCATGACCGCGGCGTCCGGGTGCTACGCGTGCGAACAGGAGGGCGCCCTGGCGGGGTCGCCGCTCAGTGAGCGCGTCGCTCTCGACCGGGACTGGCGGGTGGCCCACGCCTTCACCGCGGCCCTCCCGGGCCGGCTGGTCCTGTGCCCCGTCACCACGTCACGGCGGGCGGTCGAAGCATATGTGCGGCGCCGGGCTCATCCGGACCAGGCCGCGGACGTGGTGTCCGAATTCTTCCTGGTCGCCTGGAGGCGGCTGGACGAGGCCCCGGCCTCCCGCGAGCTTCCGTGGCTGTACGGGGTGGTGCCCGCCGGACTCTGGCCAACGCGTACCGGGCGGACGACCGCCGGAACTCTCTGCTGAGCGTGCTGGCGGCGCAGCCACAGGGCACCGTCGAGGATCCTGCGGCAGAGGTCGCCGAACAGCTCCATCTCGCGCGGGCGTTCGATGCCCTGGGCGATCAGGACCAGGAGGTGCTGCGTCTGACCTTGTGGGAGGGGTTGCCGACCAGCGAGGCCGCACGCGTCGTGGGCTGCTCCGTTCCCTCTGATCAGCTGCGATGCACCTCTTCACAGATCGCTCCCCGACATGCTGGTGATCGTTCCCCGATTATTTCGCCAGCAGCACGGGCGCCCGTCAGGACGCGCATACCTCCATACGGGGGACGCGTTCACCCTTCAAGTGGAACTCTTCCTCCCGCTTCCAGCCGAACGGCAGCGCCGCGTCAAAGACTGACCCGGACTGCCGCATCCGCAAGATGCGGCCCCGCGTGTTCTCACGGAACGGAAAGTCATGTCGAACCAGAAACTCCGCCGTACCGTCATCGCCGCACTCACTGTCCTGATGGTGGGTGGCACATCCATTTCCGCGACCGGTGCTTCCGGTCACGAGAGCCGCCAGGCGAGTGGCCCCACCCCTCAAGTCTCCTCCGCAGAGGCCGAGCCCGGCATCGCTCCGCCCGACTCCGACGAGACAGCCGTGTACTTGGACAAGGCCGGCCAGGTGATGGGCATGTCCCCGAGCACAAGCACGACCCCGAAAGCCGGCGGGCTCCGCTGCACACCGGAAAGCGGAAGGGACAATCCCCACGTCTCCAAAAACAAGGTCGACATGTCCGGGCACGGCTGGTGGGATAAGGGCGACTGCTCCAACAACCGGGCCAAGGTGTTCAACTGCGTCTACGAATACTTCACGGACCACAGCTGGCGGCAGCAAGCGTGCTCACCCGCCAAGGAACTCAAGCCTGGCGGCGGTAGCTCGAATCGCACGGTTGCCCGCTTCAAGTGCCGCACATGCGCACAGACTTCATGGCGTGATCACGTAGAAGTCGACGTCATCGGCGAGCTCGACACCGCGGAGAACCTGTGAACCAGGCCAAAGCCCCATGCCGAGCCCAGTAACGAAAGCCCCTGGCTCCCTGTGACGTGAGGGTCGGCCGATGGAAGCCGCAACAGAACGGAGGGGCTGGGTTGTCCGAGCGACCAGCCATCGCCCAGCCCGGAATCGACCCTGCGGGCTACGGCACGGCGGGCCCCATGTTTGCCGCCTTTCATGGCGGACTCGCCCCGCACCCTTGGCGCGCCCCGGAGTCCGAGCACGACGCGTACCAGCTCTTTTACCAACGGTCGGTCGCTATGGGCTGGCTGGACGACCAGTCCAGCGGCGCTGGAGGCGGGCCCGCGGCCACGGCACCCGGTCTATGGGCCATGAACGACGCCACCGCCAGCACCCACCATGCCGATGCCGAGCCCTTCGCATGGTTCCAGGTCGAGTGCAGTACGCCAGCGAGTGACCGGCCACTGCCCGTGCAGCCGTTCCTGCGCTGCGCCGAGGACACTCTCGCGCGCATCGGCACGGCACACCTGTCCGCAGTGCAGATCCTCCTGCCCCTCCAGGGGCTCGCCCCCGCCTCCCGCCCTCGCAACGCACTCGTCCCCTCCATGAACACCTGCGCTTGGTTCGCTGAACACAACCCGCAGGACCTGACGCCGGTAATGATCAGCGTTAACAGCGGGCGCGACCCCTCAATCTCCGCCGTCACTCAGCAGCTCACCAGCCGACTCGGCAGCTTGGAGCAGGGAGTATTCCTCCCAGGCAGATCGGGAAGCACCGGCGATGACGACACTCCGGCCCCGCCGTTCGCCGACGAATTCTGGAACGGGCCGCCTCTGCACGGCATGACCCTGCGAGGCGAACTCGCCGAGTGGTCCTGCGACGCGGTCGGCTGGCTGGCCGCGACCATCGCCGACTCCGCTGCCCAGCTTGGTGTGCGTACGCCGCTGCTGCTCACTGTCGTGCGAGATTGAACGACAATGAGTGACTGCCCTCCCAGCAATGCCCAGGAGAAGGCAAGCCAGTGGACCTGGAAAGCGGCGGACACTCGGGCGCCTGACGAGGTGCCCCTCCCCCTGCTGCCCGGCTCAGCCGGGTCCGCCCGCCGTCCCCTTCAGTACGGCGGTCAGCCGCTCGGCGGCGGGGAGGTCGAGGCCCCCGAGGGTGACGGCGGGCCCGCTGTCGCAGCGTACGCAATCCGGGTGAAAGAAGGTGTCGAGGAACGCGCCGTCCGCGACCGCGCGCACGGCCTGTGTCAGGCGTCCGGCGACGACGTGGGCGGTGCGCCAGTCGCCGAGGTTCACGCCGGGACCGAGCGGCGGCGCACCGAGGAGCCCGCCGAGCCGGGCGACGGTCACGACGTCGGCCTCACCGAGGACCAAGGAGCCTGCCACGGGGCGGAGTTCGGGTAAGGCCAGTCCGTGCGAGGCGAGGGCGGCGCGCAGAGCGGTAGCGGGGGCAGCGGGGTTCACAGGGTCCTCCAGTGGACGCAGAAAGGGTCGGTCTCGTTCTCCAGCGAGGGCAGTACGCGCACGGGATGGACGCTCCAGAACCAGGTGCCGCACCCCGCGCGCACCGAGTGGCGGTACGGCCGGCCGGAACGCAACACACAGGCCGCGAGCTCGCGTTCACGATGGTTGCCGAGCCAGGCCCAGGCCAGCTCGAAGGCCTCCCGGTCGAGTTGCGGGGTGACCGCACGGACCGACTCCCGCATCCAGTCGACGGCGGCGGCGGGCGCGACGGCCGTACCGGACACCGGGGCGCCCGGCCCCTCGCGCCGACACCAGTAGGCCCGAGGCAGTAGCAGCGTCATGAACCACCCTCCTGACGGCAGTCGAACTCGGCCCAGACGGACTTCCCCCGGCCGTCCGCGTCGAGGTCCACGCCCCATCTCGCGGCGATCCCCGCGACCATGAGCAGTCCCCGCCCGCCTTCGGCCGTGTCACCGGGCGTGACGAGGCACGGCCGTACGCCCTCACCGTCCGCGACCACGAGCCGCACGGTATCGGCGTCACACCCGAGGGTCAGCACACAGTCCCCCGCCTCGGTGTGCCGTTCGACGTTCGCGAGCAGTTCGTGCGCGCAGAGGGCGACCTCCCGCGCCAACTCGGCCCCGCACCAGCGGCTTACGACCCCGGCGACGAGGCGGCGCAGAGCGGCCAGATCCTCCGGTCTGACGGTGACCTCGCGCCGGAAGCCGGCGAGGGGGACGAGAGTTTCCACGACTCCTCCAGGGCAGGACAGAGAGACCGCCATCGACGCGGAGTGACGACTCCATTGCCGAAGGTGAGGGGTACAGAGTGGCCCCCTCACAGCACCCATCGCAAGCGCTACGCGTAACAAAGTTGGAGTTTGATGAACTTGCGAACGAGCGTTCGAGGTGTGCACCACTGTTGAGGTAAGGCAGACTGGGGGCTCGAAGTCACCATGAAGGGGGCAGGAGTTGGCAGGTCACCCGCGTCCGACCGTCCGGCGGCGCAAGCTCGGCTCGGAGTTCAAGCGCCTACGGGAAGCAGCCGGCGTCAAGATGGACGACGCGGCCGAACGAATCGGCGGCGACAAGTCGAAGATCAGCCGCCAGGAGAACGGCCGCCAGGGCATGAACAAGCTGGAGGCCGAGGCGCTGCTGGACCTCTACGGAGTCGAGGACGAGCGGCTGCGCACGGCGCTGATCACGATGGCGCGGGAGGGGCGTCGGAAGGGGTGGTGGGCGCAGTACAGCGACATACTCCAGGCCCGACTTGAGGAACAGATCTCGATCGAGTCGGACGCTGCCAAAATCCTTGCCTTCCAGTCGTTGGTGATCCCTGGGCTCTTCCAGACAGCTGAGTACGCGACAGAGGTGATCCGCTCGTACGACAAGGGAGCGTCTTCGGACGAAGAACTGAATTCACTGATCTCTGTTCGCATGACACGTCAGGAGATCTTCCAGCGCGTCAACGCACCGCACCACGTGTGCATCCTCGATGAGGCAGTGTTGCGCCGCGAGGTTGGCGGGCCCGAGATCATGGCTGCCCAACTCGACAAGCTGATCGAGGTCAGCAACCCGCCGAAGCTCACCATCCAGGTGATCCCGTTCGGCCAGGGCTGGCACCCTGGTCTGAGCGGGCCCTACACCATCTACTCATACCCGGACCCGATGGAACTCGATGTGGTGAAGATCGGCTATCTGGATGGTTCGCTGTTCCTGGAGGAGGACGCGGCAGTCGAGCGCTTCCGGCTCGCGTTTGACGAACTCCGCGCCTCCGCGCAACCCGTGCGACAGTCCCTGGAGCTGATCCGTACAGTGGCGCGAGAATACCGCCAAAGAACCTGAAGGACGGAAGCACCATGATCCGGCACAACCTCCCCGCTCACGCTTGGATCAAGTCTTCGTACAGCGACGACGCGGAGGGGCAGTGCGTGGAAATCCAACCCACTGCCGATTCCCACATCGCCATCGGCGACAGCAAGAACCGCCCCCTCGGCGCCCACCTCTTCACTCCTGCCGCCTGGCAGACCTTCGTCAGCGACGTACGCGACAGCCGCACCGGCAGGTGACCGGTCGGACGCGGGGCGGTGACGACTGGCTCGCGGACACCCGCGCGTCCTACGACACCGTCGCCGCCGACTACGCGGAGCTGACACGGCACCTGCTGGACGAGACGCCGGAGGAGCGCGCTGTCCTGGCCCACTTCGCCCACCTGATCCGCACCGCCGGTGGTTCGTCGGTCGCGGACGTCGGGTGCGGGCCGGGGCGGGTCACGGCCCACCTTGGCGGGCTCGGCCTGGACACGTTCGGGATCGACCTGTCGCCGGGGATGGTCGAGGTGGCCCGGCGGGATCACCCGGGGCTGCGGTTCGAGACCGGCTCCATGACGGATCTCCCGCTGCCCGACGCCTCGGTGGACGGGCTGATCGCCTGGTACTCGCTGATCCACGTACCGGACGAGGAGATCGGCACGGTCCTCGCGCAGTTCCGGCGCGTGCTGCGGCCCGGCGCCCCGCTCCTGCTCGGCTTCCACGTCGGGGACGGGTCGCGGCTGAAGACGGAGGGCTACGGCGGGCACCCGATGAAAGTGCACGTCCACCGCCGCAGGCCCGGCCAGGTGGCCGACTGGCTCAACGCGGCCGGTTTCACGGCCGATTCGCACCGGACGCTCAGCTCGGCGGAGAGCACCCTCGGCGGCATCCTCCTCGCCCACCGCCGGGCCGACCCCGGCACCGGCCCCCGTGCGGGAGTCTCCTGAACGCTCGCGGGCCGGGGCCGGGGCCGGTCAGTGACGTACGTGCGCAGCGGGCCGGCCGTCGATGTCACGCCTTCGGGCGCTGCGGAGCGGGGGTGTCCGGCGGTTCACGCACCGGCCGTGTGGCCCGTTCAACGAGACCGGCTTGGGGCGGGGAGAAGGACGGGAACGGTCTCTGCCAGGCTCTCGCACAGCCGAACGGCCCCCGGTCACTGTCCACCACGGATTCGCCCACCACTCCCCCGAGGCCGATCGAAGTATCCCCGATGTGCCCTGCCGGGCTATCGCCGGAACCGGTCCCAGGTAACTCCCCCGAGGCGTCGGAATGGACGAGCGAGCGACCAACAGGCAACCGCCACATACCACTTCATCGCCATAAAGATGAGTCACCGTAAAGGTGATAAACCACCGCACCCCACCTCATCCGGCGTCTACTCTACGAAGGACATGCCGTGCTGCCCCGCGCAGCCGTCCGAGGAGGCTTCCTGTGTTATCTCCCTGCGGCCCTCAGCACGCTCCGGCCGGTGATGTCGGCGCGGCGCTCATGCTGCTCGACCACCGGAGCAAGACCATCCACGCGGACAGGACCAAGGCGGATCCCGAAGCCGAGGCGCTGATCGACCAGTTCATCGAGTCGCTGGGCCCCGGCGGGGCGGACGACCTGCTGGACGGCACGTGCACGCTCATCTACATGTTCATGACGTGGCTGCGGAAGGCCCACGAGGACCACGACAAGGACGTCATCGAGTACGTGGTGCCGACGTTCGTCGCCTCGATGCGCATGATGCCCAAGAGCTGTCCGCCCGAAGTGATCCCCACCATGACGGGCATGATCGTCGCGGCGGGCATCGGGCTGAGCCCCAGCCTGTGGCGCAAGCAGTACGGGGACTGGACCAAGCAGGAGATGAACGCCCTGGAGGCCGCCACCTTCCTGCTCTCGGAACACATCAACCGCATGACCGAGGACCAGGACTTCGCCATCCGCCTGATCACGGACGCCCTGACCCGCTCGGAGTCGGAAGAGGACTGAGCTACCTGTCAGAGAACCGAGGTGCGGGGGAAGACCGCCGGGCCTCGGGTGGTGAAGTGGATACGGCCCACAGACAGCCGCCGGTCCGCTCGCCGGCTGTTCCGGCACCCGGGGCGTCGGCGGCTCGGGTGGCGTTCGTCAGGTGATCTCCCGGGCGTGATGGGCAAGTTGAGCCCATCAGCGTGTCATCGCCTCCGTGATCGCCAGGACGCTGTCGGCGGCTCTGGCGTGTGCCCGGCCTCGTGCGCCGGTGGCGGGGGCGTCACGGGCCGGGCAAAGAAACCGCGGATCAGGGGCGTCCGAGGGTGCGGACGGTCCGTCCGGCGTCGCGCCAGGTGTCAGCGCCCAGGGTGTCGCGGCCGTCGATGACGCGCGGGGTGGCGGTGCGGGCGGGGGCGGTCACAGGACCTCCCGCCCGTCGGACTCCACCGAGATCACCGTGGGCAGTTCGGCGACGCGCAGGCGGGCGCAGCCGTAGGGGACCAGGTCGCGGTCCACCACCGGGGAGCCGGTGACGACGGGGCTGTCCGGCAGCTCGCCCGCCGAGCCCTCTTCAAGGAGCCAGGACCGCACCCTGGCCCCGCGGCCGTGGATCGTGACGGGCACCTGCTCCGGCCCGAACGGCACCTCGGGGACAGGGGTGCGTTCGACGCGCCAGTTCTCCAGGCCGCCCTGACCGCGTACGTGCAGCGCGTAGTTCCAGGAGGACAGCGGCAGCACCTCCCACTCGCCCAGACCGACCGGCCTGGGCAGCGGACGCCACTCCTCCTCGATCGGCAGGACCATGACGAGCGGGCCGAGCCGCACGCCGACGGCGTTGCGCTCGCGCCGCACCCGGCGGACGGCCATGGGCAGCCGGAGCTCGACGAGGTCACCGGTGGTCCAGGTCCGCTCCAGCGCCGCGTATCCGTCCGGGCCGGGTGCGACGGTGACGCTTTCGCCGTTCACCCGGGCCTCCGGTGCCTCGCACCAGCGAGGGATGCGCAGCCGCAGGGCGAAGGCGACCGGATCGGAGACCGTCAGGCCGAAGCGGATCGTGTCCTCGAACGGGTAGTCGGTCGACTCCTCGATCGTGACGTCCGCCCCGCCGAGCCGGGTGGCCAGGGTGCTGGGCGCGTACGCGAAGACCGCCAGCCCGTCGTCCTCCCGGGTACGCATCCACAGGGAGGCCGCGAACTTCGGCCAGCCCTGGTGGACGTTGGCCAGGCAGCAGCCGTAGTGCGGCTCGAAGCCGAAGATGTTGGCGTCGTCGGAGCTGTGGGTCCACCGGCGTTCGGTGACCGACGCGGCGATCTGGTTGGCCTGCTGGTGGTACTGGTGCGCCTTCATGTGCGGGTCGCAGCTCGCCGCCAGGTGGTTGAAGGCCACCAGCTCCGCCATGTCCCCCAGTTCGCCCTCGCCGAAGGCGAGTCCGGACTGCTCCAGCGTGTAGAGGTACTCGACGACCTGGCAGGTCTCGATGCCCTGGTACGCCTCCCGCCCCGCGAGCCACTCGTCCCCGGAGAACATGCCGTGCACCTGGCCGTGCCAGCGGTCCAGCGCCTCCTGGCAGGCCCGCAGGTCGTCCCAGTGGCGGGCGTTCCCGTCCAGCATCGCGCGCACGGCGGGCACCTTGAGGCCCATGGCGACGTTCGGGCCGTGCGTGAGGTGGTCGAAGACGGTGGCGCGGCCGGTGATCAGCTCCCCGGTCAGGTACCCGACCCAGTCGGCGTTCTGCGCCATCAGCTGCTCGGACAGCTTCAGCCAGTTCGGGTCCGGGTCCTTGCCGTACAGCCACAGGGCGGCGAGGACGTTCTCGGTGGCGCGGTAGGCGCCCCAGCTGTGCAGCGGGCGGTCGGCCAGATGCGCGAGCTGGAACGTGAAGTACCGCGCCAGGAAGCCCGGTACCCGGTCGTCGCCGGTCGCGTCGGCGTGCTGGATCAGCACCTTGAGCGCGACCATGCGCGGCCACCAGTCGTCGTTCGTGCGCGGCCCGAACTGGCCGTCCGCACCCTGGCTGCCGAGGATCCACTCGATCCAGGCACCGGCCTTGCGCAGCAGTTCCTCGTCGCCGAGCAGATGAGCGAGGGGCACCAGGCCGTCGAGGTAGTACGGCCCTCGCTCCCAGTCCTCACCGTCGCCGCCCCGCCAGGCGGAGGACGGACCCAGGTCCGGCCAGACGTCCTCCACCTGGCCGGTCAGGCCGGCGGCCTGAAGTTCGAGTTGACGGCGCAGCCAGCCTTCGGGGCGTATCTCGCCGAGGCGTACCGGTTCGTAGCGCATGCCCATGTGTGGTGTGGATTCCTCTCGCGTGTCGTTCGTCTCGGGAGTGAGGCGTCCGGGGGTGTCAGTCGCCGGAGATCGTAGAGCCGCGGACCACGAGGCGCGGCGGGAGGAATTCGACGCCGCGGTCGCCGAGGACGTCCGGATCGGCGTCCCGCCCGCGCTCGATCTCGGCGAGGAGCCGCTCCGCCGCGCGGCGGCCGAGGTGCTCCAGTTCCATGTCCACCGTGGTCAGCGGGGGTCTGCTGGCGGCCCACATCACTTCCCAGTTGTCGTAGCCCGTGACCGCCACGTCGTGCGGAACCTGAAGGCCGCGCTCCCGCAGCCGGTCGGTCACCGCGCGGGCGAGCTGATCGGAAGCACAGACGACGGCGGTGACGGGCGGTCGCCCGTCCTCGCGCAGCAGCAGGTCGACCGCCTGGCGCCCCCAGGGCTCGCTCCACTCGCCGAACAACGGCTCCCCGACGAGTTCCATACCGCACTCGGCAAGGGCGCTCCGCAGCGCCGCGAGGCGGACCCGGGAGGTGTTCTGCTCGGCGCGCCCGCCGACGTGCGCCACCCGGCGGTGGCCCAGGGTGCGCAGGTGGCCGACGACGAGACGCATGCCGGCGGCGTCGTCCGGCACCACCGAGATGTCCTCCGGCGCGGTGGAGGGCGCCAGGGCGTACACGACCGGGACGGGTACGTGGATCGGCGCGCGGGCGTCGGTGGTCTTGCCGGTGACGATGATCCCGTCCACGCGGCGGGCGATGAGCGTGCGCAAGTGGTGCTGCTCGCGTACCGAGTCGTGCCGCGCGGTGGCCACGAGCGTGGAGATCTCGCCCACGGTCAGCGCGTTCTCCGCGCCGAGCATCACCGGCAAGCTGAAGCGGCCGACATCGTCGGTGCTGAGCAGGCCCACGATGAACGTGCGGCGCATGGACAGGGCGCGGGCGCCCGCGTCGGACACGAAGCCGAGCCGGTCGGCCGCCGCGCGTACCCGGTCCCGGGTGGACTCCCGCAGCGAACCGGAGTCGTTGAGTGCCTTCGAGACGGTGCTGGGGGAGACGCCGGCGGCACGTGCGACATCGACGATGCGCACGGACCGGCCATCCTGCTTCATTTTTCCTCCAGTTTTCCGATAATTCCACGAGACCCTACAGGGGCCAGGGCGCACTGCCCAGGGGTGGAGTCAACTACCAAAACCCTGCAGTGCACGAAGGGTTGACGCCCTCAGAGGCGAATCCTAGGGTTCCCGGAAACCGATTTCCCAATTTTCCGTTTCGGGATTCGAGGCAACAGATGAGACTCACCCGGAGCCGGTTCCTGGCCCTGCTCGGCGCGGGAGCGGCCGCTTCCGTACTGGGCGGCTGTGCCGAGACGCCGCCGCCCGTCGACGTGACCGGGCCGGAGTTCGACGGGCAGGCCCGCGGCACGGTGCGACTGTGGGCGCGCGGTGGTCTGTCGGCCACCGTCCAGCAGAACGTTGACCGCTTCCACGCGGCACAGGACCAGATCCGCATCGAGCTGACCCCCGTCCAGGACGGTCAGTTCGTCACCAAGCTCGCCACCGCCATCCGCGGCGGCCGCATGCCGGACCTCGTCGACGCGGACGACATCAACTCCGCCCTCTTCATCCACCGCGGCGTCTTCGCCGACCTCACACCGCTCGTCGAAGAACTGCCGTTCCGCCGCCTGCTCAGCCCCGGCCACCTGGCGGTCGGCAGGCGCGACGGGCGCTACTACGCCGTCCCCTCCCTCGCCGACAACTCGGCCCTGTGGTGCAACCAGGCCCTCCTGGACCGGGCGAAGGTCGACATCGACGACGCGACCGGTTCGTTCGAGGGCTACCTGGAGGCGGCCCGGGCCGTCTCCGCGCTCGGCAAGGACACCTACGGCTGGTCGCTGTCCGGGAACGGCGCCGGCGCCCTGGCGTTCACCGTCCTCCCGCACATCTGGGCCGGCGGCGGCGAACTAGTCACCGGGCCCGTCGGCCGGCAGCACGCCGACATCACCGGCAACGAACCCCTGCGCCGGACCCTGACCTTCCTGCACACCCTGTGGTCCGAACGGCTCGTCTCGCGTGCCTGTTTCTCCGACGACGGCGTCCGCTGGACCACCGACTTCTTCGCCGGAAAGGTCGCGATGCTGCCCTCCGGCTACGGAATCGCCTACTCCAACGCGCCGAAGGGCCTCCGCGACGACCTCGACGTCCGGCTGCTGAGCGGCCCCGACGGCGGCCGTGCCTTCTTCGACGGCGGCACCAACTTCAGTATCCCCAACGGCTCCGGGAACCCGGCCGGAGCCTGGGAGTTCGTCCGCTTCTGCCTCGACATCCCCCAGCAGACCGCGCTGCCCGAAGCCGGGTACATCCCCGTGCGTTCCGACGCGGCCACCCCCGCCTTCCGGAAGAGATTTCCCCTCGCCGCCGCGACGCTCGCTGACATCGATGCCGGACGGGCGCCGCTCACCCTCGCCTACAACCGCATCTTCAACCAGAGCGACGGCGCCTGGCTGGCCATGGTCCGCCGGGCCGCGTTCGGCGGCGACATCGAAGGGGCGATGAGCGACGCCCAGCAGAGCTTCGACGAGATCCTTCAACAGGGGAACAGATGAACACGACCCTCAAAGCCGCCAAGCACCCCGGCCACCGCACCCGCACCGGCGCCCGCCCCCGCACCGGCCCCCGCACCGGCGCCCCACGCCAGTCGGGCACGCTCACTCACCCGCCGCGCACGGGCCTGCTGCTGGTCTCCCCGGCCGTGCTCTTCGTACTCGTCTTCGTCTTCGCGCCCCTCGTCGTCGCCCTCTTCATCTCGCTGACCGACTTCCCTCTCATCGGCCCCTACCACTTCGTCGGCCTGAAGAACTACGCGACCGCCTGGTCCGATCCGGTCTTCGGCCGCTCCATCCTCTACACCCTGCTCTACACGGCGCTCGTGACGCCGCCCATTCTGGCCCTCGGATACGGACTGGCCGTCCTGGTCCGCTCCAACCGGCGCGGCGCCACCCTGCTGCGCACGATCTTCTTCCTGCCGTTCGTGATCGGCCTCAGCACCATCAGCTTCGTCACCTTCCTGGAGGCTCAGCCGACCAGCGGCACGCTCAACACGATCCTTGAGTCGCTCGGCATCACGGACGGCACGACGCCCTGGCTGACCGACGGGCCGCTGGCCACCGGGCTCATCGTCGTCATGGTGATCTGGGGTACGTCCGGGCTCACCATGGTGCTCCTGATGTCCGCCATGCAGGGCATCCCGCAGGAGGTCTACGAGTCCGCCGAACTGGACGGCGCCGGCTGGTGGCGCACCGAACGGCACATCACGCTGCCCATGGTGCGCCGGGCGATCGCCCTGAGCACCGTGATCTCCGTCATCGGATCGCTGCTGGCCTTCCCCCAGTTCTACGTCCTCACCCAGGGCGGCCCCGGGTCCGAGACCACGACCGCGGTGATGTCCCTCTACCGGCGCGCCTTCGTCGACCTGCAGTTGGGCGCCTCCTCGGCGATGTCGCTCATCCTCGTCGCGATCATCGCCGTCATCGCCGCCCTGCAATTCTGGCTGCTCCGCGAAAAGGACTGAGACTCCATGACCACGACCGTCACCGACCAGGCCACGCCACGGCCGCGCACCGAACGGCGGGTGCGGAACCTGCTCTACCTGCTCGGCGGCGGGGGCGCGGCGCTGGTCTTCCTCGTACCGCTGGTATTCGCGCTGCTGCGCTCTTTCCAGCCCTCCGACGTGGTCATGAACAGGCCCAGCGCCGACACCTTCTTCGACTGGACCAGCAGCAACTTCAGCCGGATCCTCACCGACGGGGCGCTGGCGCGGTCCATCCTCAACAGCATGATCGTCTCGCTGTCCACAGCGGCCCTCACCGCGCTGCTGGCCACGCTCGCCGGCTACGGCTTCGCCCGCTTCCCGTTCCGCGCCCGCGGGGCCCTCTTCAGCGTCATCGTGCTGACCATGATGGTGCCCTTCCAGGCCATCCTCACCCCCCTTTACCTGGAGCTGAACACGCTCGGCCTGACCGATTCGCTGCTCGGCCTCGTCCTCTTCTACACGACCGTCAACCTCCCCTTCGGCGTCTTCGTGATGCGCAGTTCCTTCGCCGCCGTCCCCATCGAACTGGAGGACTCCGCGCACGTCGACGGGGCGGGGACACCGCGCATGCTGCTCTCGGTGCTGCGGCCGATGATCACCCCCGGCGCCGCGACCGTGGCCCTCTACGCCTTCCTGGCCTCCTGGACGGAGTTCCTCGGCGCCCTCACCTTCCTCACCGACCAGGACCTCTACACCCTGCCGGTCAGCCTCGCCAACATGCAGCAGGGCACGTACGGACAGATCGACTTCGGCCTGCTGGCGGCCGGCGCGGTGGTGGCGATGATCCCGTGCGTGGTGCTGTTCGTGGCACTCCAGCGCTTCTACGTCGCCGGGCTGGTCACGGGCGCGGTCAAGGGCTGACGCCGGCGGTTCACCGTGGCTCCGGGTGAAGCCGCCCCGCGACGGACATGCTCCGGGGACCCGTCGCCGTCGCGGCCCACGGCCCGGCTGCTCCTCGAACTGTGGTGGTACGCCGGAACCGGGCCTCGATCCCTGATGGTGGACACACGCGACGCCGGCGCGTAGAGCCGGCGTCGACGGTGGCAGAGGTCCCGCGGGTTCGGGGTCTCGGTCCCAGCTGAAGGGTCAGTGGTCGTCGGTGATGCGGGTGGCGATGCCGTTGCTGATCTTCACCTCGGCGGAGACGCCCTTCTGCGCGGCGGCGGTCAGCTCCTGCTCGGTGCACTTGGTGGCGGACTGGCCGTTCTCGTCGCCGCAGATGTCACCCGCACCCCAGATCTCCGTGTTGTCGGCCACGAGGAATGCCTGCTCCTCACCCTTCGGGCCGGAGACCGTGTACTTGCCGGGCGCCAGGTACGACACGTTCCCGAACCACGTGCCGTTCACGCCCTTGCCCCCGTCGCCCTGGCCGGCCCCGTCGCCGGCGCTCTCGGGGGTGGATCCCGAACCGGCGCCACCGGTACCGCTGGAGTCGCTCTCCGGGGCGGGCGCCTTCGTACCGGAGGAGGCCGGTGCGTCGGCGTCGCTGTCCGCACCCGACGAGGCCGGTGCGTCGGCGTCGCTGCCCGCACCCGACGCGTCCCCAGCCTCGGCAGCGGCCTCCGTCGATGAGGCGCTGGCCGACGCGGCCGAGGACGCCTTGTCGCCCGTGTCGCTCTGGCAGGCCGTCAGCAAAGCGGTCCCCGCGACGAGCGCGGCGGCGAGCAGAACGGAACGGGTACGCAGGGAGGCCATGAGGGCGGTCCTTCGAAGAGGTGGAGTAGCTGACGTCTGTGCACTGCTTGTTCGTTCACCATGCACCACGTCGTACGCCGAGAACGGGATGTCCTTGATCCACGACGTTCCTGTGACCAATCCCGGACACGCCGGAGGACCGCCGTCCGGAAGGCGGATACCTTCGTGGCAGGTCCGAACGGGCAGTGGGGCTGGCTGGAGACCGAAACCGGCCTTCCCATGTCCTCCGCCTTCGCCGACCTGCTCGCACGAGGAGATGGCTCATGAACGATTCCGGGCGCCTGCGCCGACGGCTCGCCGAGCAGCTCGTGCGGGACGGGGTTCTCAGGTCTCCGTTGCTGCGTGCGGCTGTTGAGGCCGTGCCGCGTGAGGTGTTTCTGCGACCGGGTGTGTTCCTGGACGGGGGCGATGTCTGGAAGCCGGTCGTGGCAGGCGGCACCGATCCGGGCGAATGGCTGGAGATCGCGTACCGGCGTGACACCCTCACCACTCAACTCGACGGGTACCTCAGCGCCGATCAGGTCGACGGGCCTGTCGCGGGCGTGCCCACGTCCTCCTCCACGACCCCGGACACGGTCGTCGGCATGATCGAGCACCTGGAAGTGGAGCCCGGCCGGCGCGTGCTGGAGATCGGCACCGGCACCGGGTACTCGGCGGCCCTGTTGTGCCACTGCCTCGGCGAGGACGACGTGACCACGGTCGAGGTGGACCCGGACGTGGCGAAGCGGGCGGACGACGCTCTGGAGACGGCGGGCTTCTCCACGTGGACCGTCACCGGCGACGGCCTGCTCGGGCATCCCCGGAACGCGCCGTACGACCGTGTGATCGCCACCTGCGCCGTTCGCCGCATCCCGCACAGCTGGGTCCGGCAGACCAGGCCCGGTGGCATCATTCTGAGCACCGTGGGCTCCTGGCCGTACGGGACCGGTCTGGCCAAGGTCATCGTGGACGCGGACGGCAACGCGGAGGGCCGGATCATCGGCCGTTCCTCGTTCATGCAGGCGCGGGCGCAGGCGGTCGTACCGGTGGCCGGCGACCTGTCGGCCCGGACCGCCCATGCGGACAGCGAGCGGGAGACGGAGGTACCGCCCACCCTGCTGGAGGAGTGGATGCCCGCCTTCCTCGCCCAGCTCGCCGCCCCCGGCGCCCAGTTCGTACGCGCCACCCGGAGTGACGGGACCCGGCTGCGGTACCTGTTCGACCCGGCCCGGGAGTCGTTCGCCGGGTTCGGCGCACGTGGTGACGACGGATGGACCGTCCGGCAGGGCGGTCCGGTGGCCCTCTGGGACAGGGTCGAGGAGGCTCTCACCGCCTGGCTGGCCGCCGGGAGCCCGGAGATCGAGGCCGTACGGCTCCGTGTCACGCAGGACGCGCATCTCTACTGGATCGACGGCACTCCGGCGCTGCGCTGGCGGCATCGTCTCGTCTGATACGTCTTCCTCCGGCCCCGCCCTGTACGTCACCGGGTCGCGGGCCTCCGCGACCCGGTGACGGGCGTCGTGGTGACGGGCGTCGCGGGTGTGGGCGTCGCGGTCACGGGCGACATCACCCCCTGAAAAGACGGGAGAAGAAGGACCCTTCCCACCCTCCCGCCCGGCCCCCGGCCACACCTCAGCTGTAGGGCGCGCGCACTCACTCGTAGGGGTGAAGAGGAACGTTCAGGCAGGTACCGGACCGACTGGGCGGACATAGGCTCGGCCCACACAACCCGTCCGAACCACCACAACTCCATACGCAACGCGCTTACGCCATACGCAAATATGGCCCCCGCAGGGACGGGCATCCCGGCGAGGGCCTGACCAATTCGGAAGAGAGAGCCTTCCTCATGGCTGGGACCCAGCTTAATCGGCTGTCCGCGCCCTGTCGCGGAGTCACGCACTCCAACCGCCGACACACCGCGCACTTCACCGTGATCGGCAACCACCTCGCACAACACGCCGAGTTGAGCCTCATCGCCATCGGCCTCGCCGTCTACATCCAGTCCCTCCCCGCCGGAGCCGACGTCAGCATCAAACGGCTGACCTCCCGCTTCCCGGAGAGCGAGGCCCGCATCGCCACCGCCCTGCGCGAACTGGAACACCACGGCTACTACCACCGCGAACGCGTACGACTGCCCAGCGGCGCCATCGTCACCCGCACCACCTCGTACAACCAGCCGAAGGGGGACACCGCCCCCACCCGCCCCACCGTCGTCACCCGCGTCGCCCGGCTGTCGCGCACCAAGGCCGTACCGCAACAACCACAGCCACAGCCACAGCCGCCCGAAGACCCGTACGACGACCACCGCGAACCCACACCACCGACACCGGCACCCGCACCCGCACCCGGGATCAGCAGCGACGCCGACACCGAGGCCGAAGCCGATACCAGCGCCGAGGCCCCACCGGCCACCCCCACCCCGCTCTCCCCCGTGCACGCGCGAGCAACCCGCATCCTCACCGCACTACGCCACGCCGACCCCCGACTCCTCCTCTCCGAAACAGAAGTCGCCCACCTCACCCCAGCCGTCGCCGAATGGCTCACCCGCGAAGCAGGCCCCGAAGCCATCCGCACCGCCCTCACCACCAACCTCCCCGAACCCCTCCACCGCCCCGCCGCCCTCCTCACCCACCGCCTGCGCACCGGCCTGCCACCCATGCCCCCACCAGGCCCCCGCCCCACCCCGTACGAAACACCCCGCCCCGCACCACGCTCCACCACCCGCTGGACCCACAGCTGCGACACCTGCGAACGCGCCCTCCCCACCAAAGCGTCACAGTGCAGGGACTGCGCGGCGGGCACGCTCTGACGGGGCCGGCCGGAGGAGTCGTTCCGTCACGTCGATCCGCGCGGGGCGTCCTCGGTCCTCCTCGTCCCCGTGTGGTGTGCGGGGCGGCGGGTCAGCGCGTCCGAGAGCTTGACGAGCTGCTGTACGTCGGCGTCCAGCCCCTGTGCGTGCGGCAGAGCCACGGCGATCGGGCCGTACGGTGCCTCGCGGCCTTCCGACTGGGCCCGGAGGGCGTCGCGCAGCCGGTCCGCCAGGGCCTCGGCCGAGACGTCGGAGAGGTCCGTGGCGGCGGCCTCCGGCTGCCCCAGGTAGGGGCTGATGCGCACCAGGCCGTCACGGCACTCGATGGCTCTGCGGTAGTAGAGGTGGTGCACGCCGCGCGGACGGCGCAGCAGACCGGCCCGACCGGCGTGATCGGGGTAGAGGGCGTCCTGCGGATAGGTCTCGTGCAGCAGGCTCCACAGCGGATACAGGCGGTGGTACATGCCGCGCCGCTGGCGGCGTACGCGCAGGACCGCCAGCCGGCCGCGGGCCGCCGGGTATCCGGCGCCGATGAGGAACAGGGGCAGCGCCGCGGCGATCAGGTGGCCGGAGACGGTCGTGACGGCCGGGGCGACGGAGGCACCGCGCCAGCGGACCACGGTCAGCACGGCCCGGACGGCGCTCACGGCCGCGATGACGGCGAGGGCCGCGGCCATCAGCCACAGGCCCACCGCCAGGTCCTGCCGTGCGGCCCGGGCATAGCGCCAGGTCCAGCGCAGCGCCATGGCCAGGGCGTAGACGAGGTACAGGTCGGCGATGACGTAGAAGGCGGCGACCGCGCCGAGCCGCATGTCCACGCTGTCGTAGCCTCCCCCGCCGTCGCGCCCGGCGGCGGCGACCGTCGTGGCCGAGAGGCCCAGCACCGCGAGGCCGAGGGGGAGCAGCTCCCACCGGGCCCGCACCCGGCCGCGGCGGTGGTCCGTCGCGGAGTACAGGTAGAAGCACATCAGCCAGAACACCATGCCGAACGCGAAGACGTTCTGCACCAGCCGTGGCGCGCCGTGGCCCCCCACGGAGTCGATCGGCCCGGACAGGGGCGGCAGCGCCAGGCAGAAGGAGGCGGCCGCGCTCGTCAGGCACAGAGTGACGGCGCGCAGGGGCGCGTCGCGCGGTGACCGGAGGAGCTGGCTGATCTTCCAGCCCAGCAGCAGGGCGAACGCGGTCCCGACGACGACCGCCAGCTCCGTCACTGCCAGCCCCGCCGGTCACCGAGCGCGGCCTGGAGACGGTCGACCGAAGGTTCCGTCGCCGCGGGCGGCGGCACGCTGTCCAGTACCGAGGCCCATTCGAGGATGATGGTGGCGACCAACTCGGCCTCGCGCTCCCGGTCCTCGTCGTGCGAGGAGCGCCACAGGGCACCTTCGACCACCTCGGCGTCGAGGGCGGGCAACGGGTGCCGGAGCACCTCGCCGCCCGTGTCCTGACTCTGGTGATCCGCCATGATGTGGCCGATCTCGTGCAGGATGATGTGGTCCTGGTGGACCTTGCTGGTCTCGCGCTGGTAGAAGATGTAGTCGGCCGAACCCGAGGCGATCCACAGCCCGGACGGGCCCGGAACCGGCAGCGAGTGCGGCATCAGCCGGATGGGTCTGCCCCGTTGCTCTCCGAGCAGTCGGCACAACACCTCGACTCTGAGAGGCGGTTCCACTCCGAGTTGCTGGAGCGCGCGCCTGCAGCGCCGCCGCAGCCTCCATTCGTGCACGGTGTTCCCCCGGACTTCGTGTTCCTACGGTCGGAGCCTGTCGCGCGCCGTCACGTGGTCACGGAGAGCGGTCGCGCACAGACGCGGTACCGAGGCGGTCGGGCGGGCGGGAGCGCGGCAGTTCATTCATCGGCCGTATTCTGACGCTCCGCCTGCTCCAGGCGGTAGACGACGTCGAGCAGGTCCATGACCTGACGGCGCCGCTCGTCCGACAACTCCCCGGCGCGCATGGCCATCAGCCGCACGTCGCTGGGCGCGGACCCCTGCACCGGGTGGGCTTCGGCCAGCCGCTTCAGCTGTTCCCCGACGCGGTCGCCGGTCTCGTTGTCGAAGAAGTAGGCGGCGGGCACCCCGAAGAAGTCGGCGAGCGCCTCAAGGTGCCTCAGCGTCGGATTGGTCTTGGTGCCCTTCCGCAGCTGCCAGATGTAGCTCTGGGAGATCGTGACGCCCTTCAGCCTGATCGCGGCCGCGACCTGCTCGTTGCTGTACTCACGCCCCGCCTCGGACCGGACGGTCGAGAAGAGCTGGTTCAGCCTGCTCGCCAGGGTGTGCGTCGTCCCGTGTGCCATCACCCCTCCTTGCCGCGAGTCCGGCAGCGCCGGTTCCACCCGGATGAACGCAGGCCGAGTGTACTGGGAGCTACGGCAGTTGAAACGTCTGGGCGGCTGGGGTAGCGTCCCCCCGCGACGATCTCAACTGTAGAAAATCAGCCATTGGTTGATACATACTCGTGAGTCCATGGTCAGCTCCGTGTCGAAGTCACGCGCGAGGTGGGGGACGGTATGCCGACGGGCCAGCACGAGCTACGCACACCCCGCCACCGCGCGAAAACGCCGGAGGGCGGCCTCGGACCGGAGATCCACCGGGTGCCCGTCGCCGACCTCGCGAACGCGAGTTCCCCGCGCACCTCCGGGGCGGATATCAGCCACGTCCGGGCGCTCGCCGAACTGCACGTGGCCCTGCCGCCCGTCGTGGTCCACCGCGGCACGATGCGCGTTCTCGACGGCGTGCACCGGGTCCAGGCCGCCGTGCTGCGCGGCCAGCAGGACGTCGAGGTCCGCTACTTCGAGGGCAGCGAGGACGAGGCGTTCATCCTCGCCGTACGGCTCAACTCGGCTCACGGAAAGCCGCTTTCGCTCGCCGAGCGGGCCGCAGCCGCGGAGCGCATCATCGCCGCTCACCCCGAGTGGTCGGATCGGCGCATCGCGACCGTGACCCACATGTCGCCCAAGACCGTGGCGGCCGTCCGGGGGCGTTCGACCGCGGACGTTCCCCAGTTGAACGGGGAACCCGGCGAGCGACTCGGCGCGGACGGCCGCGCCCGCCCGGTGAACCCGGCCGAACGACGGCTACGAGCAGGGGAGTTGGTGGCCCGGGAGCCCGAAGCGCCGTTGCGGCGGATCGCGCGGGAGGCCGGTGTCTCCCTGGCGACGGCGAGCGACGTGCGCCGCCGCGTCCTCCAGGGACAGGACGTGCTCCCGCCGAGGCTCAGACGCGAGGGGGAGGAGGGCGGGGGCGGGGCCACCGGGGGCGCACAGCCCGGGGACGGCCGCCTCCCGCGCCACCCCTCGCCGCCACCGGCCTTCCCAGAGACGCCCGCTGTACTGGAGGGCATGCGGCGAGACCCGTCCGTGCGCCTCTCCGCGTCGGGGCGCAGCCTTCTGCGGCTGCTGAACGCCCACCCGTCCGGGCCCGCCGAGTGGCGGCGGCTCGCGGGCGCCGTCCCCGCGCACCGGGCCGCGCCCATGGCGGAGATGGCGCGGAGCTACGCGGAGTCCTGGCTCCAGATCGCCCGCATCCTGGAGCAGGATCTCTGATCCCGGTCCTCTGACCCCCGCCCTGCCCCCTTGGTCCCCGTTGTCCGGTTTCCCCGTTGTCCGGTTTCCCGGTTGTTCGGCAGACGCGTCTTGCCGACAGCCGGGTTTCGTGTTTTTCGCCCCGCCCGAGCCCGGACGTGGGCCACAGGCACTTCCGCGAGAATGAAGGATTCCAGTTTCCCGTCCGCGATTCGCGTTCGGGAACGCGTTCGGGAACGCGTTCGGGAACATGCTCCGGGATTGCCGTTCAGGTTCTGTTCGGGGAATCCGTTGAGCCGCCGAAGGGCCCCGCTTACTGTTCAGGAGTCCACCTGTCCGGCCGAATTCCGGGGGCGATTCACCGGTGCCCGGTCCGGCCTATAGACAATTCGTATCCGAAAGGGCGTGAACCAAGTATGACCGTTGCAGCGGACTATTCCGTGCTGCGTGAAAGCGGCAGCTCCATCGTGGCGATGGCTGTCGCTCGTGCGTGGAAGGACGAGGAGTACCGGAACGACCTCGTCGCGAGACCGAAGGCCGTTCTCGCGGAGGAGGGCTTCGAGTGCCCCGAGGGCGTCGACCTGGCGATAGTCCAGGACACGCCGGCCGCGAAGTACGTGAGCCTGCCGCCCGACGCGGCCGACAGCACCACGGCCGTCGCCCTGGTCGAGCAGGCTCTCCCGCTGGAGGCCGGCCGCGAACTGCGGCTCGTGCAGTCCACCGACACCACGTGGTACGTCGTGCTGCCCCTCGCCCCGGCCGGTCTTCAGCTGGACGGGACGCCGGAGCTGGTGCTGAACCGCGCCGCGGCCGTCGAGAACGGCTGGGTGTGGACCGTGGCGGACGTGGTCGTGGCGGCGGAGGCCGCCGCCGCGGCCGTCGCCGTCGTCGTGGTGACCTGAGCGGGCGCGGGATCGAGGGTGAGCGCCGCGGCTGATCGATTCGAGCCGTAACGGCGTGCCGGGGGCCGGCTTGGCGCCGGCCCCCGGATTCCCCTGGGATACGGGCCACCGAGGTACCTGGCCGCTTTTCCACGCGGCCGGTCCGCGACGCACGCCGCTTTCCGGTGTGCCTTCTTTCATGCTTTTTTCCTTGAGGAAATGAGGGGTCATCATGTCCACGAGCATTCCGGCCGAAGAATTCCACGCGCTGCTCGGAAATTCGTCCGGAGTCCCGGCCGACTACCTGAGTGACGTCGCATGGACGAAAAGGACGCTGGAGCGATGGCTCGTGGACAAGGCGTTCCGGGAACGGTTCGAGGAGGACCCGGCCGGGGCGCTGAGAGCCATCGGGTCCCCGCTGTCTCCCCCTCAGGTGCTGCCTTTCCTCGGCGACGAGGACGACCGGGCGCCCGGCGCCCGGCCCGAGCTGCCGCTGTCCGCCCGCCGCTACCGGGCGTTCCTGCAGGAGAAGCTGGCCCACCGCGCCGAGCTGCGGGCCCACGGCCAGACGACCTCGGACCGGCGCATGGCCGTGTGGCGGGCCCGGCAGATGAAGCGGTGCGTAGGGGAACTCGGCGCCTCCCGCTCGCAGGCCATCGTGCACGCCCCCGCCGCCTTCGAGCTGTCCAAGGGCTGCACCGTCGGCTGCTGGTTCTGCGGGGTCGCCGCCCCCAAGTTCGACCACACGTGGCCCTACAGCGAGCAGAACGCGGCACTCTGGGACGAGACCCTGGAGGTGATGCGGACGACCATCGGGGAGCCGATGCGTGACGCCTTCCTCTACTGGGCCACCGATCCGCTGGACAACCCTGACTACGAGCACTTCCTCACGGCGTTCCACGACGTCTTCGGGCAGTGCCCGCAGACCACCACGGCCATCGGGCAGAAGGACGTGGAGCGAACCCGGGGGCTGCTGGAGCTGGCCCGCGCGCGCGGCTCCAAGGTCGACCGTTTCTCCATCATCGCCGTCAGCGCCCTCAACCGGCTCCACGAGGCGTTCAGCGCCGAGGAGTTGCTGCACGTCGAGTGCATCCCGCAGAACAAGGGGGCGGCCAAGTCGTTCCGGAAGTCCAACTCCGGGCGGGCCCGGAAGTTCGCGCACAAGCGCGGTGACGAGATGGTGCCCGAAGAGGCCAGCTCGACGATCGCCTGTGTGTCGGGGTTCCTGTTCAACATGGTGGAGCGCAGCGTCCAGCTGATCACCCCCTGCGACGCGTCCGACCGCTGGCCGCTCGGCTACTGGGTCCTGGACCAGGGCACGTTCGACACCGGCGCGGAGCTGGGCGAACTGGTCGAGGGGATGATCGCGCGGAACATGCGCACCCGGCTCCGTCTGGAGGACCCGGTGCGCCTGCGCCCGGACGTGGCGGTGACCGTGGCGGACGGGGAGCTGCGGGCGGTCTCCCGCGGGCAGCGTCTGGCCCTCGTCCAGGGAGATCTGGACGACCTCGCCGAGTGCCTGACCCAGGGGGTGAACAGCGCCGAGGACCTCGCCGTGCGGCGCGAGAGGCGCGCCGGGGTGCCCCGCGTGCAGACGCTCTCCTGGCTCAACTCGCTGTTCGAGGAGGGGCTGCTCGACGAGGAGCCCGAGCCTCCCGCCGTCGAGCCGGTACCGGTGGCGCTGGGGATGCCGACCCGGGCAGCCGCGTCGTGACGGACACGTACCGGGCGGCGGAGCACCCGCCGGGGGCCGGCGGCCGTGCGTCCGGGCGGGCCGCCACCGGGGTCCGCCCCGCGCTCCCGCCGGTCGTCGAGCCCGCGCTCATGCACTTCGACACCCCCCTTGAGCTGAGCTGCGGTCGCACACTGCCCGCCTTCGACCTGTCGTACGAGACGTACGGGCAGTTGGCCCCGGACGGCGGCAACGCGGTGCTGGTCTGCCACTCGCTCACCAAGGGGGCGCACGCCGCGGGCCGCCGTACCCCCCAGGACCGGCATCCGGGCTGGTGGGACGCCGCGATCGGTCCGGGCCGCATGCTCGACACCGACCGCTACTTCGTCATCTGCTCGGACGTCCTCGCGGGCGCCGGGGCCTCCACCGGACCGGCGAGCACCGACCCGGCCACCGGCCGCAGGTACGCGGGCGACTTCCCCGTCGTCACCATCGAGGACATGGTCAACGCGCAGTTCCGGCTCGTGGAGCGCCTGGGCGTCACGCGTCTGCACGCGGTCGTCGGCGGCTGCTTCGGCGGCCAGCAGGCGCTGCAATGGGCCGTCTCCCATCCGGACGCCGTCCGCAACGCCGTCGTCATCGGCACCGGGCCCGACACCTCGGCGCACACCGTCGCGATCTTCTCCGTGATGCGTCACCTCATCCGCAGCGATCCGCGTTTCGCCGACGGCGACTACTACGACGGCCCCGGTCCGGTCCAGGGCCTGGCCGGGGCCCTCGTGGCCGCCGTACCCGTCTGGATGAGCCGCGAGGCGATGGGGCAGCGGTTCGCCCGCCGCACCGTCACGGGGCGGCAGCGGCGCTACACCCTGGGCCCGGAGTTCGCCGTCGAGGCGTTCCTCGACCAGATCGCGCACCGGCAGCACGCGGACATAGACCCCAACGCGCTGCTGCACCTGATGCGCGCCGAGGAGTACTTCGACCTGCCGGGCCAGTACGGCGGTCTGGAGGCCGCGCTGCGGCCCGTCCGCGCCCGGACCCTGTTCGTCAGCTACGGCTCGGACTGGCGCTATCCGCCCGAGGAGACCGACGCCCTGCACCAGGTGCTGCGGCGGCAGGGAAAACCGTCGCGGCACACGGTGCTGGACAGCGCGCTGGGACACGGCGCGTTCCTCTACGAAGTCGACGCACTCGCCCGGGAGGTCACCCCCTTCCTGGCCGCAGCCCCGGGAGAGGGCCGATGACGACCGCCGCACCACACGCGCTGACACTGGCCTGGGAGCAGGTGTGCCGCCACATCGACGGACTGTCGATCGGCACCACCGTGGTCGCCCTGCACGAGCACGGAGTGCTGAAGGAACTCCTCGACGGGGCACCCGCGACCGTGGACGAGCTGGCCCGTCACACCGGTGCCGCCCCCGGCTACCTGCACGTGGCCCTCGGCCTGCTCGCCAACCAGGGCTGGCTCACCCCGCACGCCCCCGAAGGCCCGCTCGACACGCTGAGCTACCGGCCCACCCGGCACGGGCGGGCCGTACTGTCCACGCTCGCCGGCCACTACGCGGCGGCGGTCGCGTTCCTGCCCCTGGCCCAGCGACTGGGCCGGGTCCTGTTCTCGGACCGCGACCCGGAGGGCGAACGGGAACTCGTCGCGGCCCGCGACCACCTGCGCGCCGAGTGGCAGGTGCCCGCCGGTCTGCGCCCCGTCGCCCCCCGCCTCCAGGTGGTGGCCCACCTGGACGGCCACCTCACCGCCCCGGTCATGGCCCACCTGGCCAAGCACGGGCTTCTGGACACGGAGCGGGGCGTGCCCCTCACCGCCGACGGGACCAACCACCGCGCGCTCAGGACGATGTGCGAGATCCTCGCGCTCCAGGGCTGGGCCGTCCTGGACGAGGACGGCGACCGGGCCCGGCTCACCCCGCTCGGCCGCGCCGCGGCGACCTGCGCACGCCAGTACTGGCACCCCGTCAGCTATCTGCCCGCCTTCCGGGTCGTGGACCAGCTGCTGTTCGGCGATCCGCTCGCGGTGGACACCGCCACCGACGAGGACGCGCACCTCGACCGGGAGCTGGACATCGTCTTCAGCGGAGACGTGTTCACCGCGACGTGCCGCGACCCCTTCCTCGACGTGTGCCTGCCCCTGTTCGACACGGCGGACCCGGCGCGGCAGCCCGCGCTCGTCGTCGACTCCGGCTGCGGAGACGGAAAGCTGCTCCACGCGCTCTACACGGCGATACGCGACCGCACGCGGCGGGGCCGGCAGCTCGCGGACCATCCGCTGATCATGGTCGGCGTGGAGCCCAGCCCGGTGGCGCGCCGCATCACCTCCGAACGGCTCGCGCGGGCGGGCATCCCCCACCTCGTCATCGACGGCGACATCACCGCGCCCGAGGAGACGGCCCGCGCCCTGGCCGCGCACGGCCTCGACGCCACCGACGCCCTGCACGTCAGCAAGTCCGTCGTCCACGACCGCGACTACCGTCCCCCGCCGCCCCGCCGCCCCGGCCCGGGGGATCCCGTACCGCCCCGCATGCTGCGCTTCTTCCCGACCGCCGACGGGCAGGCCATCACCCCGGACGCCATGGCCCACGACCTCGCGGAGCACTTCCGGGGCTGGCGCCGGCTCGCGCACCGGCACGGTCTCGTCGTCATCGAGGCGCACGCCATGGACACCAGGCAGGCCGCCGCGCTCAACGGCCGGACCCTGGCGACCGATCTCGACGCGACGCACGGCTACTCCCACCAATACCCCGTCGAACCACAGGTGTTCGCCTGGGCGGCCGAGGCGGCCGGTCTCCGCGGCGTTCGACATCACGCCCTTGGCACCACGAGCGCCGGACATACGATGCTGACCATCGACCACTTCACCACGCGGGGGAATCCATGACGGTGCTGTCCGCCGACGGGGTCCACGCCGGGTACCGGGGACGACCGGTGCTGCGGGACGTGACAGTGGACCTCGGCCCGGGCGTGCACGTCCTCCTCGGCCCCAACGGCGCGGGAAAGACCACGCTGTTCCGCGTCCTGGCCGGGGTGCTCAGGCCCACGTCCGGACGGGTGCTCATCGCGGGGCGGGACCCGCACCACGACCCGGGGGCCAAACGCCTCATCTCCGTGACCGCGCACCGGGCGGCGCTCTCGCCCCAGCTGACCGTCGCCGACAACCTCGGTTACTGGGCCCGCGTCCTCGACCTGCCCGGCCCGCTGCGTACGCGACGCCTCACGGAGGTCAGCGACGCGCTCCAGCTCCACGACCTCGCCGGCCGCGCCGCCGGGACCCTCAGCCGCGGGCAGACCCAGCGCGTCGCCCTGGCCAAGGCCCTGCTCTGCGATCCGCCCGTCCTGCTGCTGGACGAACCCACCACCGGAATGGACCCCACGGCGACCGCGGACCTGCGGGAGCGGTTGCGGCACCTGGCCACGGACGGCCGCACGATCCTCGCCTCCACCCACAACATGGACGAGGCCCAGACACTGGCCGACGACGTCGTCGTGCTCAGCGACGGCGGCGTCGTCGCGCGCGGCACCCCCGCCGAACTGCGCGAGGAGATGCTCGGTCACGGGCTGCGGCTGCGCGTCCGGGCCCGGCTGGACCCCACCGGCGTACTCCGCGGACTCGGCCACGAGCCGGTCCCGTCCGGCGACGGCGCGGTGCTGGTCGAGGTCGGCGACGAGAGCGAGAGCGAGACGCTCATCGAGCAACTCGTGCGCAGCGGCGTCGGCCTGAGAGAAGTGGCGCACGCGGGCAACACCCTGGAGGACATCTTCCTGCGCCTCGACAAACGGACGCACGAAGAACCGCCCGCCTACCGGACCTGGGAGCAGCGGTGACCGCGCCGACCGGAGTCCCCCGCCCCTTCGCGCTCACCCGGGCCCTGCTGTGGCGGCTGCTGCACGAGGGCAGACGCCACCTGCTCGCCCCGGTGCTGCCCTTCGTCGCGGTCCTGGCCCTCATGCTGTTCACCTCGCTGCGCGGCAGCGGCGCCGTCAACGGGGCGGGGTCCTTCCTCGACGTGGCGGCGCGCTACACGAGCGGCGGCCACGCGCTCACCGTCGGCATCCTGCTGACGCTGGGCCCGGCGCTGGCCGCACTCTTCAACTCCGTGTCCGTCACCCGCGCCGTGCAGGGGCTGGTGGGCGCCGAGGTCACCCGCGGAGGGCTGGAGGAACTGCTCGCCTCCCCCTACACGCCGCGGCGCATCTCGACGGCCGTCCTCGGCTACATGGCGGCCGCGGCCACCGGGTTCTGGGCGGCCTACATGGCGATCCTGGTCGCGGCGATCAGCCTCGTCGTGGGCACGACCTCGGCGCACCTGCGCCTGGACACCGCCTACACGGTGCTGTCCCTGGTCTTTCCGCTGCTCATCGCCCTCACGAGCGGCAGCCTCGCGCTGCTCGTCAGCCTGCTGTTCCCGCGGCTGACGCAGGTCGGCGGCGCGGCGGGGCTGTCCGGGGGCAACCTGGGCAACCTCGTCTCCATGGTGCCCGCGGTCGGTTCCCTGTTCGTGCTGACGTACGGGCTGCCGCGCCTGGGAGCCGGGCGGCTGCTGCTGGCCGCCGGAGGCGGCACCCTCCTGATCGCCGTCGTGTCCGTGACCCTGGTCGCGGCACGCTTCAGCCCCGAGAACGTCCTCGACTCCTGACCGGGCCACGGCCCGCACCCTCCCCTCGTCCCCCTCGTCCCCCTCGTCCCTCGTCCCCCTCGTCCCTCGTCCCCTTCGATGACGTCCGTGAGTTCCGTCTCGACGAGTTCCATGAGTTCGACGAGTTCCACGAGTTCCATGAGTTCCGCGAGTTCCCGCAAGCAAGGAGACGCAGTCAATGGCCGGCAACGCAATCGTCCGATGCTCCGCAGGACACCTGTTCACCGCGACCTGGCTCCCGATGATCGGCCTGCGGTCCCTGCGTGTCTCGCCCCACCGGCGATACGCGCGATGCCCCGTCGAACGCCACTGGTCCATGGTGACCAAGACCGACCCCGCCACGCTCAGCGAGGCCGAACTCACCGAGGCCCAGGCCCACGACGCGGGACTGCAGTGAGACCGCGGCCGCCCGCCACAAGCGCCGAGGGGGACTCGCCCCGTGCGTGAGACAGGCGACGAGGAGCGGCCCGCGCCGGGACCGCCGCGGTGGTACCGCCCTCGAAGGGCCCGGCGGAGCGCTCCCGGACTCGTCGGCGAACTCCTGCGCGGCAGGGGCACCGCGCTGTCACTCGCCCTGGGGCTCGCGCTGCTGTCCACGGTCGCCTCACTCGCGGTGCCCTGGTTCGTGAAGGAGCTCATCACCGCGCTCGGTCGCCACGAGTCGCTGACCTCCACGGCCTGCCTGATGGCCGGCTGCGCTCTGGGGGGCGCAGCCGCTTCGGCGGGCAGCTCCTACCTGTTGCAGCGGGCGGGCGAGGCCATGATCCTCGGCCTGCGGTCGAAGGCGATGTCACACGGCCTGCGCCTGCCGCTGAGCACGGTCCGGGAGCAGGGCGCGGGAACGCTGGTCGCGCGCGTCACGTCCGACGCCGTCCTGCTGCGCTCACTCGTGGACACCGGGGTGGTGCAGCTCCCGGTGGCGGCCACGACCGTCGTCCTGACGCTGGGCGTCATGGGGTACCTGGACTGGGCCCTGGCCGCGCTCACGGTGGGCGCCTTCGCCGGGGTCGGGATCGCGGTCGGCTGGATCGTGGTCCGCGTCCGGCGCAACGTCATCGCCCAGCAGACCTCGCTGGGCGTCCTCTCGCAGCGGTTCACCGCCGTACTGGCCTCACTGACCACGATCAAGGCGTACCAGGCCGAGGAACGCACCGCGCGCGCCCTGCACGAGGACGCGGCCGAACTCGGGCAGCGCGCCCTGACCGGCGCCCGCCTGCAATCCTGGCTCAGCCCGGTGATGGGCCTCGGGCAGCAGGTCGCGCTGGTGGGCGTCATCGTGGTCGGCGGGGCCCGGCTCACCTCGGGCGCCCTGGACATCGCCGCCTTCGCCGCGTTCCTGCTGTACCTGCTCCAGCTCACGGGCCCCGTCATGCTGTTGGTGACCGGCGTCAACCGGCTCCAGTCGGGGTTCGCGGCCCGGGAGCGCTTCACCTCCCTGCTGTCGCTGGAACAGGAGCGCGAACAGGCCCAGGACCACGGGGAGGGCCGGTCCCTCGCGGTGGCGGCGGCCGACCGTCCCGCGCTCGTCCTGCGCGACGTGCACGCCGGGTACGACGGGAACCCGGCTCTGCGCGGTGTCTCCTTCGGCGTTCCCGGGCGCGGACTCACCGCGCTCGTCGGCCACTCGGGCGCCGGCAAGTCCACGGTCCTCGCGCTGGTGGAGCGGTTCCTCGACACCGACTCGGGTCAGGTGGAGGTGTTCGGACGGGACGTACGGCGATGGCCGCTCAGCGCGCTGCGGTCCCAGGTCGCCTACGTCGACCAGTCCTTCACCCTGCTGGAGGGGCGCATCCAGGACAACGTCCTCCTCGGGCACCGGGACCCCGGCGCCGTGCCGAGGGAACAGGTCCTGGCCGCACTGGACACGGTGGGGCTGCGCGCGGACGTCGAGGAGCTGCCGCACGGCCTCGACACCGTGATCGGCCGTGCGACCGACCTGTCCGGCGGCCAGCGCCAGCGTCTCGCCCTCGCGCGCGGCCTGCTGAGCCCCGCGCCTCTCCTCCTGCTGGACGAACCGACCTCGCAGCTCGACGGCATCAACGAACAGCGTCTGCGCACCGCGATGACGGCGGCGTCCCGGCAGCGCGCGGTCCTCGTCGTGGCCCACCGGCTCTCCACGGTGCGCCACGCGGACCAGGTGGTCCTCCTGGACCGCGGACGGGTCGTCGACGCGGGACGGCACGAGGTCCTGATGGAGCGGTGCGGACCCTACCGGGAGCTGGTCCACTCGCAGTCCTGGGCGGCATGACGACGGCGGCTCCCCGGCGGACGCGTCCGCCGGGGAGCCGAGGGGCGGGGGGCCGGTCCGTGGAGAAGAGGCATCCCGCGCCCAGCACGAGGGTCAGTTCGCGCAGAACAGGGTCAGTTCGCGCAGAACGGGGTCAGCTCGCGTAGAACGGGGTCAGCTCGTAGGTGTTGGGCTTGGAGCCCACCATGCAGGCCCAGTCCACGATGATTCCCTGGGCCTTCATGGCCTTGCCCCAGTTGGTGCAGTCGTCGAGAGTGCCGACGCCCTGGATGTCCTCGCCCTGGCGCGGCGCCGCCTGAGCGGCTCCGGCGGCGACACCGGAGAACGCCAGGAGACCGGCGCCGACGACCGCGGCCTTCTTGAGGGTGTTGCGCATGATTCGCTCCCTTTCGCCTGTGGCACGCGCGCCGGAAAGCGCACGGCCGTTGATGGGGGGAGACGGACGCGGTGACACCACGCGAATCCGTCCAGCCGTCCTGGACCGCGATGACAAGGGGGCTGCCACCGGCCCGGACGGGGCGACGCAGGTGTTGCGTCTCGCACTCGGGACGGCCGTGGGTTGCGGCCGTGCGGAGTACTGGTGCGCTCCGGGGGTCCCCCGGGCTCTTGATCATCTGATCACATGGGCAACCGCTGTCTCCACCGGCGTGAAGCCTTGTTACAGGTCCCTGACGAACCCGGGAAGGGGCACTACCCAGGCCGTTCGCCCCGGATCGGCCGACCGCACGGACCCGGCCGACCGCCGCGCGGATTGCGATCGGGAAGGCCACGGCGGCCCGCACTGCCGGTGACCGGGCCACCGCCCCGCCCCGCCCCGTTCCGGACGTACGACAGCACCGAGCCCCGGCCGGCGCGTCAAGGCCGGACGGGGCTCGGTGCTGTCGTACGTCTGTCTGTGCGGTTTAGAAATAGTGCTTTCGCCCGCCGACCGCGCGGCCGGTCGCGCCGAGGATCCACAGGACGGCACCGACCACGAGGAGCACACCGCCGATCGTCGTGAGCAGCGGAATACCGACCAGCAGGCCGATGATGAGCAGAATGACGCCAAGAATAAGCATGACAGTTCCGACCTTCACGTCTCTTAGGTGCGTACGGACTCTTCAACGCCGAACCCGCAGCACCCTGTTCTCCACGCTGGACAACTCGGATCAAGGTGCAGTCCGGCCGCCCCGGCTGGGCGGCGGCTGTTGGATCACGGCTTCACAACCGCCGTGTGCCCCGGTCCCCGCCACCCATGCACGCGCTTGTCGGCGACCTGTCATCGCTTACCGGGAAGCCCTCGTCCGGGCCTCCCGTCCCGTACGTCAGCCGTGCTCGATGTCCCCCGAGCGGGAGGGCACGGCGTCCAGTGCGGCGAGCGTCGGCGCGTCCAGCTCGACCGAGCCCGCCGCGACGTTCGCCGCCAGGTGCTCGGCGTCCGCGGTGCCCGGGATGAGGAGGACGTTCGGGCCGTGGTGCAGCAGCCAGGCCAGACCGACCTGCGCGGGGCTGACGCCGAGCGACTTCGCGGCGGTGAGCACGGCGGGCTCGTCGGTCACCTTGGGCAGGCCGGGGAAGGCGCTGCCGAGCGGGAAGTACGGCACCCACGCGATGTTCTCCGCCACGCACAGGTCGAACAGGTCCTCGTCCCCGCGCGACACGAGGCTGTAGGCGTTCTGCACGCAGGCGATGCCCGCCGGGAGCGCCTGGCGCAGGACGTCCAGGCTCACGCTGCTGAGGCCGATCGCGCCGATCTTGCCCTCGTCGCGCAGCGCGGTCATCACCGCGAGCTGGTCGTCGAGGGGCACCAGCTGGTCACCCTCGGCCTTCAGGCCGGGACCGGAGTCGGGGCGCCGCAGGTTCACCAGCGGGATCTGGTCGAGGCCGAGGCTGCGGAGGTTGTCCTCGACGCTCGCCCGCAGCTCCTCGGGCTTCTGCGCGAAGCGCAGCGGGACCGGGCCGGGGTCGGGGGTGGCGCCCACCTTGCTGACGACGGTGACGCCGTCCTCGGGACGGATCGCCTCACGGATCAGCTCGTTGGAGAAGCCGTTTCCGTAGAACTGGGCGGTGTCGATGTGGTCGACGCCGAGCTCGACCGCGCGCCGCAGGACCGCGAGAGCCGAGGCGCGGTCCTCGGCCAGCCGAGGGAGCTGCATCGCGCCGAAGCCGACGCGCGAGACGGTACGGCCCGCGAGCGCGAACGCGCCTCCGGGGCGCGGGACGCCGGTGGCCGTGGTGGTGGACTCGGAGGACGAGGAGGAGGGGGTATTGGACGTCATCAGCGTGCTGCCCTCGTGAGACGATAGGAGAAACGGAGGTACCTCCGTTCTTACGACACTAGCACTACCGGAGGGACCTCCGTTTTGACTGGGTCCACCTCGACGCCGCCCGGCAAGCCACCCGAGCGGCCCAGCGGCACGGGCACCGGAGCCGGCAACGGGCCCGCCACGGGCAAGGGCGCGGCGGCCGGGCGTCCCGCGCGCGCCGACGCCCGGCGCAACCGCGAGAAGCTGCTCACGGCCGCGCGGACCGTCTTCGCCGCCGCCGACGGCACCGTCCCGCTCGAAGCGGTGGCCCGGGAGGCGGGGGTGGGCATCGGCACGCTCTATCGTCACTTCCCCACCCGCGAGGCGCTCGTCGAGGCGGTGTACGGCGCGGAACTCGACGACGTCACGGGCAGCGCCCCCGCCCTGCTCGCCGAGCTGCCGCCGGAGGCCGCGCTGCGGGCGTGGATGGACCGGTACGCGGCCTTCGTCGCGACCAAACGCGGGATGGTCGACACGCTGCGCGCGGGCATGGCCTCGGGGAGCATCGCGACCCCGGCCACCCGGGAACGCCTGACCGCCGCGCTCGCGGCGATCCTCGCGGCCGGAGCGCGTACGGGCTCGCTGCGCGCGGACGTCGAGCCCGAGGACGTCACCACCATGCTCCTGGGCGTGTTCCTCTCCACGGCGAACGCCGGCACCCCGGAACGGGCGGGACGCCTGCTCGACCTCCTCGCCGACGCGCTGCACGCGGGGGCGGGGCGGTAGCGCCCCGGCCGCACGGCCGCCTCGCACCACCGGCCCGGCGGGCGACCGCCTCGGGGGCGGTCCTGGTCCGGTCCTGGTCCGGTCCCGGGCCGCACGGGGCCGCGCTCCGCTCAGACGTTCGCTCCCCCGTCCACGCGCAGGATCGTGCCCGTGACGAAGGACGCGCGGTCGCTCAGGAGCCAGGCCGCGGCCTCGGCGATCTCGGCCGGTCGCGCCGGCCGGCCCAGCGGGGTCCGGGACTCCAGGCGGTCGAGGAGGCCCGGGGACTCGGCCGCCCACGTGCGGATCATCTCGGTCAACGTACCGCCGGGGGCCACCGCGTTGACGCGGATGCCTTCCGGGCCGTACGTCACGGCGGCCGACTCCGTGAGGCTGCTGACCGCCCGCTTCATCGCCCCGTAGGCGGGCAGCGCGGGGTTGCCGCCGAAGGCGCCGACGCTGGAGTTGTTGACGATCGCGCCCGTCCCCGCCGTGGCCCGGATCGCGGCGATCTCAGCGATCATGGCGAGCCACGGGGTGGGCCTCGCACGACGTGCCCGGCGGGCACACACCGCGCAAGACCTTCCGGCATCCGCGGGTCGGCCCGGTCACCGTCAACTGCGATGTCCTCGACATCGCCGACCGCGACCAGCGTGTGGTCATCTACACGGCCGACCCGGGTTCGTCCTCCGAGGAGGCGCTGCGGCTCCTGTCCGTACTCGGCACGCAGCGCATGGACGTCGACGGCTGACGGGACGGCGAACCGCCCGGGCCCGGCCCTCACCGGGCGGCCCCTGCCGGGGTATCAGCTCTCCCACGCACCCCGGCGCATCACCAGATGCCCCCGCCGGAACCGCTCCCCCTCGCCCGGCTCCCGCAGCATCCGGCCGACCTCGGTGAAGCCCGCGGCGGCGGCCAGCTCCGCGAGGCCGTCGACGGGCCACCGGTAGGCCGTCGTCACCTTGTGGTCGAACGCCGACACCGGACCGCCCCCCGACTCGAAGAAGCCGAGCAGGAGGTGGCCCCCGGGGGCCAGTACGCGCCCGAACTCGGCGAAGTAGGCGTGCAGTTCCCCGGGCGGGATGTGGATGAGGGAGTACCAGGAGACGATGCCGCTCAGCGCGTCCCCGGGCAGGTCCAGCGCGTGCATGGAGCCGAGCTCGAAGCGCAGGCCGGGGTGGGCCGCGCGGGCGATCTCGATCATCGCCGGGGAGAGGTCCACGCCGAACACGTCCAGCCCGAGGTCGCGCAGGTGCGCGGTCGTCTGCCCGGGGCCGCACCCCACTTCGGCGACGGGCCCGGAGCCGCCGCTCCGCGCGTACTCGGCGAACGCGGCCAGCACCGCGCGGTCCAGCGGGAACCCGGCGAGGGCGTCACGGGCCAACTCGGCGTAGAGGACGGCGACGGCGTCGTAGGCGTCCGCCGTCACACCCAGGTGCGCGGCGGGTCCGGCCGGGGCGCCGGACACCGGGAACGGCTGTGCGGGGGCGGTGGGTTGGGCGGCGTGGGAGGGCTGACTCATGAGGCAGCACAGTACCTCCGGACGCCCTCGCGGTCCCACGCCACCGTCCCGGGTGCGTCCGCTCATGACGAGAGGGAGGAGCTGGTGGTGACGGGCGAGGGACGGCGGTCGCGAGGGGCCCAACTCCGCTGTTAAGCGGGACTGTTGGACCTCTCGACCCCCGCGCGCGATCGACCCGACGAGGCCGGCCATCCAGCCGGCCATCCAGTGGTGCCGCGTCGGTCGCGGCTGACCCGCGTGCCCACGTGCCCGCGTGTCCGCCGCTCACGCCTCGGCGGACGCGCCCGTCGCCGCCGCGACCAGGGCGGTCGCCGCCGCGCGGGAGGTCGCGGCCACGGTGGAGTCGTGGTCCATCAGGGCGGAGATACCGGCGCCGTCGTACAGGAGTTGGAGCTGGCAGCCCAGGGCCTCGGGGTCCGCGGCGCCCGCCTCGGCGGCGAGGCGGGTGAAGAGTGCGCGCATCCAGCCACGGAAGGCGTCCGCCGCTTCCTGGACCAGCCCGCCGGGGCTGGCCTCGGCGCCCACGCGGATGAAGGCGCAGCCCCGGAAGTCGGGCCGGTCGAACTGCCGCCCCTGGGAGTCGAAGACCGCCAGGATCTGCTCGCGGGGCGTGTCGTGCTCCGCGACGGCCCGGGTGATCCGGTCGGCGGTGCCCGCGTGCCGGGCGTCGAGGTACGCCCGGACGAGCTGCTCCTTGCCGCCGAAGGTGTTGTACAACGAGGCCTTGGCCACGCCCGCGTGCTCGATGACCCGGTCGATCCCCACGCTCTGCACGCCCTCGGCGTAGAACAGTTCGTTCGCGGCGACGAGCAGGCGCTCACGCGCCGACGGCTTCGCGGTGCTCCGGCCACTCGCCATGACGGCCACCCTTTCAGACAGATCTGTCTACATTATGCCCCGGCAGACTCCTGGCCGAGTCCCGGCCGAGTCCGGTCCACAAGCCCCCGCTCAGGTGTTGCCGGCGACCCGCTCGCCCGGCAGGGCCGCCGCGCCGTCCCGGCCGCCGCGCCCCAGCCCGAGCAGCGCGAAGGCCGCGAGGACGATCACGGCGAGGCCGTACTCCTGCGCGGTGGCGGTCAGTCCGCCCGCGTGGACGACGAGGAACCCGGCGATCACGGCGGGCACGCCCATGCCCAGGTAGGAGACGACGAAGAGCAGCGACAGCACCCCGGAACTCTCGTGCGGCCGGGCCAGCGGCATCACCGTACGGATGCCGCCCTGGAACCCGCTGCCGAAGCCGACGCCCGCGATGGCGGTGCCGACGAAGAAGCCGGTGGCGGAGGAGTCGCGGACCGAGACGAGGGTGAGGGCCACCCCGGCGATCAGCGCGAGGATGCCGGTGAGCATCACCGTCCGGGTCGCCGCCCTCCGCAGGACCAGTACCGACACGGCGGCCACCCCGGCGAGCACGAACAGGCTCAGCCCGCCGAGGACTTCGGAACTGGAACCGGTCAACTGCCGTGCGAGAGACGGGCCGAGCGACCCGTACAGTCCGGCCAGCGCCCAGACGGCGAACAGCACCGGCACGGCCACGAGCATCGGTCGGCGTACGGCGCGCGGCAGTTTGATCTCCGGCACCAGGCTGGCCATCGCCCCCGGCTTGCGGGTCACCGTCTCCGCCGTCAGCGCGACGGCGACGGCCTGGAGGACGAAGACCGCCAGCAGCCCGAGGTAGACCAGATGCGTGGGCGCGGGCAGGAACTGGACGACGAGGCCGGAGACGAGCGCGCCGGCCGCCGTGCCGATACCCGGGACGACCGCGTTGGTGATCGTGCCGCGCGGCCGGTCTATGTCCATCATCCCCGCCCCGATCGCGCCGAGCGCGGCACCGGTCGACAGCCCCTGGACGATCCGGGCGACCATCAGTCCCGATACGCCGCCGGCGGTGGCGAAGACGACCATCGAGGCGGCCTGCGCCGCGAGCGCGGCCAGCAGCACCGGCCGCCTGCCGACGTGGTCGGAGAGCTTGCCCATGGTCAGCAGCCCGAACAGCACGGCCACCGCGTAGACGCCGAAGACCACGGTGGTGGTGATCGGGTCGAACCCCCATTCGGCCTGGTAGACCGCGTAGAGCGGGGTCGGCGCACTGGAGGCCGCCAGGAACGAGATGGTGATCGAGGCGAGTACGTACAGGGCCACGTTCGGCGGCAGCCGCCGGCCCCGGGCGGACCCGGCGGCGGAGCCGGGCCCGGAATCGGATGCGGAGCCGGCGGGCGCCGCGTCCGGGGCGCCCGCCCGTGTGGACGCCGGTGTGGACGCCGGGACGACCGAGAGCTTCGTCATGAACATTCCCGTCCGAAGTATGAGTAGACCTGTCTGTCTAATCAAGAGGCAGATTAGACAGACAGGTCTACTCAGGTCAAACGGAAGCCCCTGGGACTCGCGGGCTCGCGGCCCGCGAACTCGTGGGTCCTCGGGCCCTCGGAACGCGCGGCTTCACGGACCCGCGCGCGCCGACCGGACCCGCGCGCACCGACCGCCTGCGACCACCGCCCCGGGGACCGGCCGCTGCGGCGCCCTACGCCTCGCCCGGGCCCGGGTCCCGCGCGTCCAGGCCCTGTCCGACCTCCCGGGCGACGTGTGCGAAGGCGCGGTTGCGCGAGCCGTTGCCGGATCTGAGCCAGGTGGCGGCCCACTCGATGGGGGGCGCGTCGCTGAAGGGCACGTAGACGAGGTCGGGGCGGCGGTAGAAGCGGGTCACCTGCGCGCCGACGATGACGCCGCCGCCACCCGCCCCGGCCTGGAGCAGCGCCTCCTGGAAGGTCTCGGCCTGCGGGCCCGCGGCGATGGGACGGCCCGAGGGGGTGCGTTCCGGTGTGCGGTCGGAGGGCCAGTCCCCCGGCAGCGCGTCGGCCAGGCGCACCAGCGGGATGCCGGCCAGGTCCTCCATCGTCACGCTCGGCCGGGCGGCGAGCGGATGCCGCAGCGGTACGGCCAGCATGCGCGGTTCGGAGACGAGGACCGGGCCGACGACGATGTCCGCCTGGCTGAGCGGCAGACTGAGCACGAGCACGTCGACGTACCCGTCCCGCAGCCGGGCGAGCGCCTCACCGACCTGTATCTCCTTGACCTGGACCACCGCACCGGGCACCCGGCGCGGGTACACGGCGGCCGTCCGGTGGACGACCTGGCCCGCGAGCGCGCCGACGAAGCCGGCCTTGAGCGCGTCATGGGTTCCGCGCACGGTGTCGGCCGCGCGCGCGAGCCCCGCCCTGATCTGCTCGTACGCCGGCTGAAGGTCCTCGTACAGCTGATGCCCCAGCGGGGTGAGCCGCACGCTGCGGTTGGTGCGTACGAAGAGCGGGCCGCCGATCCGGCCCTCCAGCCGTTTGACGACCTGGCTGATCCGGCCGGTCGTCACGCCGAGCCGCGCGGCGGTCCGGCCGAAGTGCAACTCCCCGGCCAGGGTGAGGAAGGCCTCCAGTTCCACGCGTTCCAGCACGGCCGGGCCCCTCCACGTTGAGCAGGACTAAACGAGGGTTGCAGTATGACCGGTTGTTCGCACGCCACCGCCCGGACAGCATGGTCCAGCGGCCAGGGAGACGGCGACATCCTCGGGCATCGCCCCGACGCGTGCGCCGGCCTCCGGGCCCCGCACCGCCCTGCCGGCCATCGGGGGACGGCAGGGCGGCACCCTGCGGCGGACGCCTGGCCAGGGGGTGCGGACGGGCCGGGCCCTCGCCGGTCTCAGCGGCCTGCGGGGACGACCGGTCGGTACACCGCCCCGGCAGTCATCAGGCGGCCCCGTCCGAAGCGTCCTGCGCGGTGCCCGCCTCGCCCGTGCTGTGCGGGTTCGCGGGGCGCACGGTCAGGTGGGACCGGGCCGAGCGGCGGAAGGCGGTCAGGAGGCGGCCGTGGTCCTCGGCGCGGGTCGCGAGGACGACGTGGCTCGGTTCGACGTCCAGGAGGGGGATCGCGACGAGGTCCGGGCGCAGCGCTCCCGGGCGCTGGCTCGCCGTGACGATCACCGCCTCCCCGGCCGCGACGCTCTCGAACTTGTCCTCAAGGTTGTCGATGTACGGGCCGTCCGGCGGGCGGCTGCCGTCCGGGCGGGGGTCCAGGCGCCAGAAGGCGCTCCAGGCCGGGTCGACGCCCCGCATGCGCGGGATCGGCTCCCCCGCGAAGTCGTCGAGGCGGACGACGTCGCGGCCGGCCAGCCGGTGCTCGCGCGAGACGACCAGGACGCGCGGCTCGTCGTAGAGGACCGTGACCCGCAACTGGTCGGTGGCGAAGGGGAGCCGGGTCATGACCGCGTCCGCCCGGTGCTCCAGCAGGGCGGCCCGTGCGTCGAGCCAGGCCAGGCTCACCGTGCGCACCTCGGCGTCCGGGTGCCTGCGTCGCACCTCGCGCACCGCCGGAGTGACGATGAGACCCGAGGTGTAGCCGACGACGAGCCGGGCGGGCCGCGCCGCCGCCCGCGCCTGTCCCATGGCCTGCGCGGCCGCTCGCAGCAGGGCCTTCGCGCGCGGCAGGAAGACCTCCCCGGCGTCCGTGAGCCGGGTGCCGCGCGGGGTGCGGTCCAGGAGGCGGGCGCCGACCTGCTCCTCCAGCCGCCGGATCTGCCGGCTCAGGGAGGGCTGGGTGATGTGCAGTTCCCCGGCCGCGCGGCCGAAGTGCAGGTGCCCGGCGACGACGACGAAGTAGCGGACGAGCCGCAGATCGACGTCGGGGCGCACGGTCGCCGGGAGCACCGGGCCGCGCGGGGCGTCCTCGGCCGCGCCCCGGCGCACCTTCTCCTGCGCGCCCCGGCCCACCTCCTCGCCCGCGTCTTCCTCTGCCGGAGCCGCCGGAGCCGCCGCGTCCCGCGCGCCGCCGTGCGAGCCTGACGGGCCGCGCGCGCCTGCGACGTCTCGCGCAGCGGCGGGGCCGGTCGGTTCCGTCGGGGGTTTCGCGCCTGTCATGCTTCGAGTGTAGGGCGCTCCCGGGCCGAACATGCAGGAGATGTCTGCTCTGAGCTGCGGCGATGCCTTGAATGCAACGCGATATGCGAAACAGGTCTTGGACAGCGGTACGGCGGATTCCTAGCGTGGAGGTATCGAAACCGTCGCTCGCGGCGCCCCGGCCGGGCTCTCTCCGGCAGGTGGTTCGCGGGCGGCCCAGCGTCCGGAAACAAGGGATTGCACCATGCGCGTATTCGTCACCGGGGCGACCGGATTCATCGGTTCGGCCGTCGTCCGCGAACTCCTCCAGGCGGGACACGGGGTCCTCGGCCTCGCACGCTCCGACTCCTCCGCCGCCGCCCTGACGGCGGCCGGGGCCGAGGTCCACCGGGGCGACCTGGAGGATCTCGACAGCCTGAGCGCCGGGGCCGCCGCCTCGGACGGCGTCATCCACCTCGCCTTCGACCACGCGTTCACCGACTTCGCCGGGGCCGGCGCGAAGGACCTGAACGCCGTCCGGACGCTGGCGGGCGCCCTCGAAGGCAGCGGCAGACCGCTCGTGATCACCTCGGGCACGCTGCTGCTCGCCGGGATCGCGCCGGGCCGGACCGGGACCGAGGACATCGTGGCGCCGCCCGGGACCGACGTCCCCCGGCTGGCCTCCGAGGCCGCCGCCCTGGAGTGGGCGGAGCGCGGGGTGCGCACCAGCGTCGTACGGCTGTCCCCCTCCGTGCACGGCGACGGGGACAAGGGCTTCCTGCCCGCACTCGTCAACGCGGCGCACGAGAAGGGCGTGGCCGCCCACGTCGGCGAGGGGGACAACCGCTGGCCCGGCGTCCACCGGCTCGACGCGGCCCGCCTGTTCCGCCTCGCCGTGGAGTCCGCTCCGGCCGGTTCCGTGCTGCACGCAGCGGGCGAGGAGGGGGTGCCGATGCGCGAGATCATGGGCGCCATCGGCCGCCGGCTGAACCTGCCGGTCCGGAGCGTCACCGCCGAGGAGGCGAAGGAGGGCGGGTACTTCTCGTTCCTCACCGACTTCGTCCAGCTCGACAACCCGACCTCCAGCGCCGTCACCAGGAAGCTGCTCGGCTGGCACCCCGAGGGGCCCACCCTGCTCCAGGACCTCGCGGACGGCCACTACTTCGACCACCTCGACGCCTGAGACCGGCCCGGACCGGGGGCCCGGACGGGGGCGCGCGGGCGTCCTCGCACTGGCGTCCGCACCGCCCGGGGCCCCGTTGACAACTACTGCTTGTTGATCGACAGTTACTCCTTGTGGACCATATGGACCTTGACCTGACGCTGGTGCGGTCCTTCGTGGCCACCGCCGAGGAACTGCACTTCGGCCGGGCGGCCGAGCGGTTGTCGGTGAGCCAGCAGGCGGTGTCCCAGCGGGTGCGGCGCCTGGAGGACGCCCTGGGGGCGGCCCTGTTCCTGCGCGGCGGCCGGGGCGCCGAACTCACCGAGGAGGGGCGGCGCTTCCTCGCACCGGCCCGGCAGGCGCTCGACGCGGCGCGGGCCGCCGTCGCCTCGGTACGGCCGGCCCAGCCGCCGGCGCCGCTACGGGTGGACGTGGTCGACGGGCGACTCACCCCGGTGCGGTTCGTACGGCGGCTCACCGAGGAGTGCCCGGGGCTGCCGGTCCACCTCGGCATGCGCCAGACCCTCGCCGCCGCGCTCCCGGCCCTCGTGCGCGGAGAGATCGACGCGGCCTTCGGCCGGGTCCACGACGTCCGGCCCTGGCCCGCCGAGGCCACCCACCGCCTCGTCCGCCTCGAACCCCTGCACGCCCTCGTCCTGCCGGACCACCCCTGGGCCGGCCGGGAGGCGCTGCGCGTGGAGGAACTGCGGGCGGACGGCGTGTGGCTGCCGCACTACGGACAGGCCTCCGAGTGGGAGCAGTACGTGCGCCGCCTCGCGGAGGGCTTCGCCGTGCCGCTGACCCGCTGCGGCCCCGCGTTCAGCGAGGAGCACTTCGTGCACCTCATGCGCGAGCGCCCCACGCAGGCCACCCTCGCGGGGGCCGACGTCGACTACGCGCACGGGGCCGCCCTGCGCTCCGTACCGCTCCTCGCCCCGGCCCCGCTCTACCCGTGGTCGCTCGTACGGCACCGGGACCGGCGGCATCCGGCGGTGGAACTGCTGGCCCGCCTCGCCGAACGGTCCGCCCCGGAACTCCTGCGCTACGACGCGGACGCGCACTGGCTGCCGGACGCCGATCGCACACTGCTCGAACAGTCCCCGCCACCGGCCCGGCTCGCCCACTGAACCAGCCATCGTGCGCCGGGCTCCGTCCGGCGGTCACGTCGTGAAGTCGCGCGTTTACTCACAGCGACATTCGGGTAACCCGGCGTGCCCGCGTGCGGCGCGTCGGCGGGCGGCGGGAGCGCGCGGTGAGCGCGGAGCGCGGGGTTCCCGCGACTGACGGACGTCACCCACGGTAACCGAACGGGGATTCGTGGGAATTCCACGTTTGGGCCGCCTTTCCGCCCCCCTTCCGGCACCCGTCCACCTCTCGCGCACACTTCTCGCGCACTCCGATCCGGACAGGGCGGAAACGGCCGTAAAAGCGCTGCCGCCATTGACCGGGGACGCCGGCCCTCGTGATGATCGGAGCGGAATTCCGGGGGTCACTCCTTCACCAGCCGCACCACAGGTCCGGCCGCCGGACCTTCCCGGCCCCGGCGGACACCAGCCGTGGCGCCCGCCCCGTCCCGCCCGCGTTCGCCCCGCCACCGTCGAGCCGACCCTCACGTACCGGGAGTCAGCCTGTGTCCCCCGCCCCGAGCCGCGCCCGTCCCCCCACCGCCGCCCGCCCCACCACCGGCCGCCGCCCTGTTCACGCGCGGTTCCGGCCGGGGTTCGCCGTCACCGTCCTGGTGCTCGCCGTGCCGGCCGCCGCCCTGAGCCCGGCACCACGCGCGGTCCCCGCCCCCGCGCAGGCCGTCACCCGCACCGCTGAGTCCCGGGCGGCCCCCGGACCCGCGTCCACGCCCGCGCCGCCCGAACTCGCCCGTGTCGAACGGCATGTCGAGGAATTCCAGCGCGTCGCGGACCGGAACGGCGGGCGCCGCGCCTCGGGAACCCCCGGATACGACGCCTCGCTGCGTTATGCGGAATCACTGCTGAAAGCAGCCGGATACCGGACGCGGCGCGAGGAATTCCCTTTTCTCTACACCGAGACGTTGAAAGAGGAACTGATTCTGGGGACCGGGCGGTCACCGGACGTGGTCGTCGCCGGGTACGCGCCCTCCACCCCCGCCGCCGGCCTGCGCGCCCGTTTCGCCGTCCTGACGGGAGGTGCGGAGCGGGCCCAGGGGTGTGCCCCGACCGCCTACGAAGGCGCGCGGGCGGCGGAGGGGTTCGCGGTCGTACGGGCGGGCGGCTGCGGTCTCGACCGTAAGGAACGGCTCGCGGCCGGGGCGGGCGCCCGGGCTCTGCTCGTCGTCAACGAGGCCCCGGGCCCGCCGCACGGCTGGCTCACGGCGGACGGCGGCGCCCGGCTCCCCGTCGGCGGGGTGAGCCCGGAGACGGGCCGCCTCCTGGCCCGGGAGGCCGCCGCCGGGAGACCGGGCCTGCTGACGCTGCGCTCGCGCACCGAGCGGCGCCGTACCGCGAACCTGCTGGCCACGGCCGGGCCCGCCGCGTCCGGCCGTACCGTCGTGGCGGGCGCCCACCTCGACTCCGTACCGGACGGGCCGGGGATCAACGACAACGGCGTCGCGGCGGCCGTCCTGCTGGAAACCGCCCTGCACGCCGCCCCCTTGACGGGTGCGGGAGGCGGCGGGGCGGGCGCGGAGCTGCGGTTCGCGTTCTGGGCGGCGGAGGAGTTCGGGCTGCTCGGCTCGCGCCACCACGTCGCCTCGCTCGGCGTCCGGGAACGGGCGCGGGTACGGGCCTACCTCAACCTGGAGATGGTCGGCAGCCCCAACTACGGGCTGTACGTGCTGGGCGCGGCGGCCACCGCGCCGGGCCCGGGGCAGACCCCGGCCCCCGGTTCGGCCGGGATCGAGCGGCGTTTCCGCGCGGCCTTCGCCGCCCTCGGCGCGCGGACCCTCCCCGCCCCGGCCGACGGGCGCTCGGACTACGTGCCCTTCGTCGCCGCAGGGATCCCCACCGGGGGCCTGTACGGGGGCTCGTTCGAGCCCAAGACCGCCGGGCAGGCCCGCCTGTGGGGCGGCCGGGCCGGGGCGCCCCACGACCCGTGCTACCACCTGCCGTGCGACCGGTCCGGGCAGTACAGCCGCCGCGCCACCCGCCTCAACAGCGCCGCGTTCTGGCGCGTCTGGTCCTCCTACGCGCTGACTCCCGCGGCGCGGTCCGCCCACCCGGGGCCGCCCTCCCCGCCGGTGCCCGCGCCCCAGGGCCCCCTGACGCGGGGCCGGTCGTGACGGCGGGGCGGCCCGTCGTCGGGGCGCTCGTGGTGGACGGCCTGGGCCGGGTCTTCGTCCAGCGGCGCTCCCCGGACCGGCGGCTGTTCCCCGGCTGCTGGGACGTGGTCGGCGGCCATGTCGAGGACGGGGAGCGCCCGCTCGCGGCGCTGCGCCGCGAGATCGAGGAGGAGACGGGGTGGCGGCTGCGGCGCGTGCTCGGCCTGCTGTCCGTGCGGGACTGGGAGGCCGACGGGCTCACGCACACCGAGCACGACTACCTGGTCGAGGTCGACGGGGACCTCGCGGCGCCCCGGCTGGAGCCCGGCAAGCACACGCGCGGCGCGTGGCTCGGGCCCGGGGACCTCGGCCTGCTCGACGAGAACCTGCGACTGAGCGGCCCCTTCGTCCCCGACCTCGTCCGCGCCGCGCACACCTGGCTCGACCGGCACCGGACGCCCGGCCCGGCCCGCACCGGGTCCGGTGCGCCGCCCTGACCCGGCCCGCCCCTGATCCGGTTCACCGGACACCTGCCCCGCCCCGCCCGTACCCGCCGTCGATCCCGTCCTGTGCACGCCGCCCGTCCCCGTCCCGTCCCCACCGTCGAAGGAAGGAGCCCTACATGCCCCCTCATGCGCCCGTGTCCGTGCCCATGTCCTTGGCCGGGCCTGTGGCCGTGCCCGTGCGGCGCCGCCGTGTCCTGCTCGTCGGCTTCGCGGGCCATCAGGGCCGCGAGTACCTGGGGCCCGTACGCGAACAGGCCGAGGTCGTCGGCGGCGTCGAAGTCCGTTCGGACGCAGTCGCGTTGGCGCAGGGCTCCGGGTTCCCCTGTTTCGGCAGCGTCGGCGAGGCGCTGCGGGAGGCCGAGTTCGACACCGCTCTCGTCACGGTCCCGCACCACGCGCACTTCGCGGTGTGCGAGGAGCTGTTGCGGCACGGCAAGCACATCGTCAAGGAGAAGCCGTTCGCGGTGACCGTCGCCGAGGCCGAGCACCTCGTCTCCCTCGCGCACGCCGTGGACCGCAGCGTCCTCACGCTGCTCCAGCGCAACTTCAACCCGGTCTTCGCCTTCGCCCGCGAGCAGCTGGACCGGATCGGTTCGCCGTACTGGTTCTCGTACGACTACCACCTGGCGCTCGGCCGGGCGACGAGCGGCTGGCGGGCCTCCCGGGACCAGGCCCTCGGCGGGGTCCTGCTCGACATGGGCTACCACCTGGTCGACGTCCTCGCGGGGCTGTTCCCGCCGCCCTCCCGGGTCGACGCGATCTTCACGCACCGCTACGAGGAGATGCGTGACCGGCGGCTGGAGGACCTGGTGTGCCTGCTGTGCGGCTTCCCCTCGGCGACGCTCGCCGGTTCGCTGCGGGTGTCCCGGCACCACTACGAGAAGACCGAGCGGCTCCTCGTGCTCGGCACGGTGGGGGCGCTGAGCGTCGAGCCGGACCGGGCGCTGCTGCACCTGCCGGGCGATCCGCCGCCCGTGCGCCACACGCGTCCCGGGACCAAGGCGGACATCGTGCGGGCGATGTTCACCGAGTACTTCGGGCGGCTCGACGACCGCGCCTACCGCTCCGCGCACCTGCGCCGTCAGCTCAGCACCGTGCGGACGATCGAGGCGGCGTACCGGGGGCGGGCCGGGGAGAGCGCGACGGCCGCGCTCCCCCGTCCCGCCCCGGCCGACCCGGTGGAGAGGAACGGCCGTCCGTGACGATCCTGCTCGCGCGCTCCCCCGCGCAGTACCTCGCCGCCGCACTGGCCCGGCCGGGCAGCGGCGGCCGGGAGGTGCCCGCGCTCGACACGGCCGGTGCGCACGTCTGGCCGAGGCGGATCGCGGCGCGCCTGGGCCACGAGCCGGCCGCCGCCGGGGCGGGGGCCGCCGAACTCGCCGAGGCGGTCGCGTTCCTGGCGCGGCACGGGCGCGCGGACCACGTGGTCGTCGCGGCCGGGCCCGAGGAGTTCGCGTACCCGGCCGCCGTGTTCGCGCTCGCCAAGGGCGCCCGGCTGGCCGTCCTGCCCGGCCCGGGGGCGGACGCGGTGTGCGCGGCGCTCGCGCGCGAGCCGGACGCGCGGTACGTGACGCTCGCGGGCCCTTCGCCACTCCTCAGTTTCCGGCTCACCACCGCCGTCCGCGCGCGCTTCCCCTCGGTGGACCTCGGGGTGCTGTGCGCGGGCACGGTCGAGGCGCTGTCCGACCTGGTGTGCAAGACCCTCGCGCACCAGGCGGCCCCGGCCGCCTCCGACGTGTTCCTCGCCCCGCTGCTCAAGGGCGCCGAGCCGCTGCGGCAGGGGCGGCTGACGGTCTACCCGCAGGACGCGGTGGACGCCGCGCTGTTCGCTGACCCGGGCCCGGAGTACGACCACGGGGGCGAGGGGGCGGGCCAGGGCGGGGGCGGGCAAGGCGCCCCGCCCGGCACCGCCGCCGTCCCCGGCACCGCCGCCGTCCCCGGCGCCGCCCTGGACCGGCCGCTGCACCGCGTGTTCAGCCTCCTCACCCACGGCAGCGAGGACTACCTGCGGCTCACGTCCGGGGATCTGCTGTGCGGACTGACCGGGGACCCCGGTCAGCGGGCCGCCGCGCGGCGGGAGTTGTCGACGGCGCCCGCGTGCCTGCGCGGCGACGGGTGCGTGTACCCGCAGGCGCGGCGCTGGGACCCGGCGAGCGTGCCCGCGCAGATCGTCTTCGTCAACGCGTGCCTCACGCTGAAACTCGGCACGCAACTCTTCGGCGGCAACGAGCGGTTCACCGTGGGCCGCCGTTTCCTCGACGCCTGGGCCGGTACGTACGTGGCGAGCCCGCTGCTCAAGGACGGCTCCCCGGCCGAGAACCTCCTGTTCCACCAGCTCCTGGACGAGGGGCTGCCGGTCGCGGCGGCCGTGCGCGTCGTCAACGACAACCTGCGGCGCTGGGGCGTCGACGCGCCCGAGATCCTGGTGATCGGCGACCCGGAGGCGGTGTACGCGAGCCCGCCGCCGACCGCCCCCGACCCTGGCGTACAGGTGCGCGGTTCGTCGGGGGGCGAGACGCGGATCGAGTTCACCGGGACGCTGCCCGCGCGGGTCCGCGTCCCGCTTCCCGGACCGGGGCCGCGCGAGGCCCACCGCGCGGGGCGGCTGCGGATCACGGCGGGGGCGCCGTTCGGCGGGCGGCTGCCGGTGTACGGGGCGCTCGGCGAGGTGGACGGCGAACTCTCCGCGTTCGTCCTCGGCTTCCGCGAGCGCCCGATCGCCCCGGACGGCCCGCCGTGCACCGTGACCGTCACCGCCCGGCCGCAGGTCACGGACGCCGAACGGATCGTGCGGGCCGTCGAGCGCTACGACAACCTCGCGAGCCTCGACATCAAGCTCGACAAGACCCGCTCGGTGCTCGCCGACGCCGCCAACAGCCTGCCCGCCGTGGCCCGCCGCACCCGCGCCCTCGCCGCCGAACTCACCCAGTCGCAGCCGCTGCACAAGGCGACCGCCCGGGTGCTCGACAACTGCGCGCGCCTGGACCGGCACCTCCTCGACACCCTGCTGCGGCTCACCGAGACCCGCGAGTACCACTTCGTGGAGGCGTACCGGCCCACGTACGCGGTGCGGCACGTCGACAGCCCCTGCGGCGCCTGCCCGTACTGCGGGGAGGCCCTGCACCGGTACCACAGCGCCCACGTCCTGCGGCCCGCGCTGCGCCGGATCCTGCTGTCCTGCCCGGTGTGCGGGGCGGTGCAGGACACCGAGGACGACTCGGTGCGGCTGCGCCTGTCCGGCGCGGGGCTCCTCATTCCGGGGCGGTCCACCGAGGTGAGCGCCGAACTCGCCAACGACGGGGCCGCGCCGCTCGACGTGCTGCTGGGCGCGCGGATCACCCGGGGGAGGCCCTACGGCTTCGGTTTCCGGCTCGAACCCGGCCGGCTGCGCGTGGCCCCCGGCACGTCCGCGACCGCCCGGCTGACGGTGACGACCCCCGGCCCGCTGCCGCCCGGCGCGGTGCGCCACGCCGTACTGCTGCGGCTGTACGCCGTCGGCATGGGCCGCATCGACTTCGCGGGCCGCGACCTGCGGTTCGGGGAGACACCGGGGACCCCGGGGGCCGGAGGTCCCGGACCGTGAGAGCCCCGGGCCCCGGGCACCGGACCGTTCGGCCCGCGAGCCCCTCCCCCGCGAACACCGCGAACACCGCGACCACCGCGACCCGTAAGGACGACGTCCCGACCATGAGCACGCGCACCGATCCCCGTACCCGTACCCACGCCGCCCCGGACGCGCTCGCCCTCCTCGGAGGCGCGCCCGCCGTCACCCGCCCGCTGCCGCACGAGGTGTGGCCGCCGCCCGCCGGGGAGGCCGAACTGGCCGAACTCGCCCGGCAGCGCGACACCGACATCTCCATCAAGGGCAGCAGCGGCCCCGTCAAGGCGCTGGAGGACGCGTTCCTCGCCTTCCTGGACCACGGCGCCCGCTGGGCCGTGACCTTCAACTCCGGTACCAGCGCGCTGCTCGCCGCCTACTTCGCGCTCGGTGTGCGCGAGGGCGTCGAGGTCGTCGGGCCCGCGCTCACCTACCACGCGGCGCTCAGCCCGGTGTTCGCGCTGCGCGGCGACGTCGTGCTCGCCGACATCGACCCGGTCACCCGCTGCCTGGACCCGTACGCCCTGGAGGCGGCGATCACCGAGCGGACGAAGGTCGTGACCCTCGTCCACCAGTGGGGCCACCCCGGGGACGTCGACGCGGTGCTCGCCCTGGCCGGGAAGTACGGGCTCAAGGTGGTCGAGGACTGCTCGCACGCGCACGGCAGCCGCTACCGGGGCCGGCCCGTCGGCACCTTCGGGGACGCCGCCGTCTTCTCCCTCCAGGCGAACAAGGCGGTGTACGCGGGCGAGGGCGGCATCCTCGTGACGAGCGACGCGGGCGTCCACGACCGGGCGACGCTGCTGGGCCACTACCGGGACCGCTCGCGCGAGGAGGTGACCGAGGCCGCGCTGCGCGCCCACTGGGTGACCGGGTTCGGGCTGAAGCTGCGCATCTCGCCGTTCAACGCGATCGTCGCCCGGCACGCGCTCGCCGCGTTCCCCGCGCGCATGGCGGACCGCCACCGCTGCCTGCGCCACCTCGGCGAACTCCTCGCAGACGTGCCGTATCTGGAGCCGGTACGCGTCGCCGGCCACGTCGACATGGGCGCCTGGTACGGCTACAAACCGCTCTACCGCCCCGAGGCGCTCGGCGGGATCGACCGCTCCGTGCTCATCGCCGCGCTGCGCGCCGAGGGCCTGGAGACCGGCGCCCCCTCCGGCCCGCGCCTGGGCACCCTCCCGCTGTACGCGGCCGCCGACAACCCGCTGTTCCCCGGCACCCCGAAACGCCCGTCGGGGCCGATGCCCGGCTCGCACGCCGAGCACGTGGAGCGGCACGCCCTGTCCCTGCCGACCTTCACCGACTGGCCCGCCGACCGGCCCCTCATCGAGGAGTACGCGGCCGGTTTCCGCAAGATCGCCCGGCACGCCGACGCCCTCGCCCGGTACGCGGCCGGCGAAGGACGGCCCGCCGCACAGCCCCAGCCCGCCTGAGCCCCACGTATCGAAGGGCGCATGGCGCTCAACGCACCACGGAAGTAGGACACATGACCGTCAAGGAATCCCCCGAGGCCGCCGCCCAGGTCCTGCGGCACGCGATGGAGGGCGAGGACCTGCCCGACTCCTTCACCCTGCTGGGCCGGGAGTGGGACCTGCACCGGGGCGTCTTCCCCGGCACCCTGACCGCCGCGACCGAGGTCATGGCCTCCGTCGTGCCGTACCCGGTCGGCGGCTCCTTCCTGGAGGTCGGCTGCGGGACGGGCGTCGTCGCCGTCACGGCGGCCCTCGCGGGCTGCGCCCACGTGACCGCGCTCGACATCAACCCGAAGGCCGTCGCCAACACCCGGGCCAACGCGCGCCGTCACGGCGTCGGGGACCGGGTACGGGTCCTGCACAGCGACCTGTACGGGGCGCTCGGCCCCGACGACCGGTTCGACGCCGTGTTCTGGAACGTGCCGTGGACGTACGTCGAGGAGGGCTTCGCGCTCAGCAGCGAGCTGCACTCCGCCGTCTTCGACCCCGGGTACGGAGGCCAGGCCCGGTTCGTGTCCGGCGCGGCGGAGCATCTCGCGCCGGGTGGCCGGCTGTTCATCGGCACCGCCGACCTCGGCGACCGCGAACGCCTCGACGCCTTCGCCGCCGAGGCCGGCTACCGCGTCGAACTCCTGCGCCGCGTACGGCGGATCGAGGTGGTCCGCGTCATGGAGTACCACCTGCTGGAGCTGCGGGCGGCCACGGCGTGAACGCGAGGAGGACACGCCCGTGACCACCGCCGCAGGCCCCTACGCCGCCGACGGGCCGTACGCCGACGGCCCCTACGCCGCCGATCTCGCGCTGGCCCTGCGGCTGGCCGGGCGGGCCGACACGCTCACCCTGTCCCGGTTCCGCGCGCGGGACCTGCGGGTGCGCGGCAAACCCGACCGCAGCCCGGTCACCGACGCGGACCTGGCCGTGGAGGACGTGCTGCGGCGCGCGCTGGCCGCCGCCCGGCCCGCCGACGCCTTCGCCGGTGAGGAGGGCGGCGGCGAGGCGGGCCCCGGGCGCACCTGGCTCGTGGACCCCGTCGACGGGACGAAGAACTTCCTGCGCGGTGTACCCGTGTGGGCCACCCTGATCGCCCTGCTGGAGGACGGCGTCCCGGTGCTCGGCGTGGTCGGCGCGCCCGCGCTGCGCCGCCGCTGGTGGGCGGTGCGCGGCGGGGGCGCCTGGCTGAGCGAGGACGGCGCCCCGCCCCGGCGGCTGGAGGTCTCCCGGGTGACGGAGCTGGCGGAGGCGTACCTGTCGACGACCCGCGTCGACACGTGGCGCGTCTTCGGCCGGGCCCGCTCCTACGCGGCGCTCGCCGCCGCCTGCTGGGAGGACCGGGGCTTCGGTGACTTCCTCCAGCACTGTCTCGTTGCGGAGGGCGTGCTCGACCTCGCCGCCGAACCCGCCGTCGCACCGTGGGACATCGCCGCCGTCCAGATCCTCGTGGAGGAGGCGGGCGGGCGCTGCACGGACCTCGACGGCGGCGACCCGCAGCACGGCACCGGCGCGGTGTCGGCCAACCCGGCCCTGCACGCCCGCGCCCTCAGCACCCTGGCCGCCGCCCACCCCCCGCACCACTGACACCACCCGGCTCACCCCCACCACGACTCACCCTCACCGCAAGGAGCACGCCATGACCGCATCGACCCCGGTCACCTCGACGCAGCCGCACGGGACGCGGGTGCGCCTCGCCCGCCCGGACGACGTACCACGCGCCGTACGCACCCTGGGCGCGGCCTTCGCCGACTACCCGGCGACCCGGCACACCGTCGACGCCAGGGACCACGCCCGGCGGGTGACCGAGGTGCAGGAACTGCTGCTGACCCGCGTGGGACTGGCGGCCGGGGAGGTGTGGGTGGCCGACGACGGGGACGCCGTCGCCGTCTGGACGACACCCCGTCGCGACCACGTCGGCGCGGTGTTCGCCGAGATCGGCCCGCGGCTCGCCGAACTGTCCGGGGACCGGATCGGCGCCCAGGCCACGATGGAGGCCGCGCTCGCCCCGCACCGGCCCACCGGACCGGTGTGGTTCCTCGCGACGGTGGGCGTCGCCGACGGCCGCAGGGGCTCCGGTCTCGGCAGCGCCGTGCTGCGCCCCGGGATCGAGGCGGCCGGGCGGGACGGCGTCCCCGCCTTCCTGGAGACCTCCGACCGCCGCAACCTGCCGTTCTACACGCGCCTCGGCTTCGGGATCACGGCCGAGGTCGACGTCCCGGACGGCGGCCCCCGCACGTGGTGCCTGACCCGGCCGCCGCGCTGACCGGCCCCGCGTCCCGCCACCCCCGCCCGTTCCCGCCCACGGAAGGACGTACGCCGCCATGACCGACCCCGGCCTCCGGCCCGCACCGTCGTCGCCCCCGTCCTCGCAGCCCGCCTCGGCCGGTCCCCCCGGGGAGGGAACGACGCACCCGGAGCGGTTCGCCGACCAGGTCCTGCTGCTGCGGCTCATCTGGGGCTACATGTCCTCGGACCTGGTGGACCTCGCGACCCGGCTGCGGGTGCCCGAACTGATCGGGGAGGACGGGGCGGGCGCGGAGGAGATCGCGCGGCAGGTGGGCGGCAGGGAGCGGGGGGAGACGGGAGGGGCCGACGGGGTGGAGGACGGCGCGCACCCGCTCTCCGTCCTCCGCTTCCTGCGGGCCCTCGCCTCGCTCGGCCTGCTGACGGAGGACGGGCCCGGCCACTTCCGGCTGACCGGCGCGGGCGCCAGACTGCGCCCCGACGCACCCGACTCCCTGTACGCCTTCGCCCGCCAGGGCACCGGGGTGTTCCGGCAGGCGTGGAGCCGGCTCGACCACAGTGTGCGCACGGGGGCGCCCGCCTTCGACGAGGTGTTCGGCACCGGTTTCTTCCCGTACCTGCGGGAGCGGCCCGGGCTGTCCGCGGCCTTCGCCGCCTCGATGCGCGAGGCGACCCGCACGCTGAGCACGGCGCTGGCCCGGGAGTACGCGTTCCCGCAGGCCGGGACCGTGGTGGACGTGGGCGGCGCGGACGGCACCCTGCTGGCCGCCGTACTCGGGGCGCGGCCCGGCGCGGACCGCCTCACCGGCGTGGTGTTCGACTCGGCGGAGGGCGCCGAGGACGCGCCCGCGACCCTGCGCGCGGCGGGGCTCGCCGGCCGGGCCCGCGTCGAGACCGGCGACTTCTTCACGGCCGTCCCCGAGGGCGGCGACCTCTACGTCCTCAAGAGCGTCCTGCACGACTGGGACGACGACAAGTGCGCCGCGATCCTGCGCGGTTGCCGGGCGGCCGTCCCGGCACGCGGGCGGCTGCTCGTGGTGGAGGTGCTGCTCCCGGGACGCGTCACACCCGGCACGGACCCGCTGGCGTACCTCAGCGATCTGTACATGCTGGTGAACATGGGCGGCCGGGAGCGCACCGAGGAGGACTTTCGCGCGCTGCTGGCCGCGACCGGATTCCGCACCCTGGGCGTGACCTCACCGCCGGCGCTCGCACCGTTCTCCCTGATCGAGGCGGAGCCGGTCTGAGCCGCGAGGAACCGGGCCGCGCACGGCCTCACCCGCCCGCTCCCGGCCGCGCCCGCCTCACCCGACAAGCAACCCTTGTCACCACAGGTCAGGTCATTGTTGGACAGTCCGCCGCGCCTCCTGGTGTGCTGGTGCACGGTGGCGGCGGGCACGCTTCAGCGCTCCCCCCGGCTCGCCGCCCCACCCTCCGTACGCGTGTGAGCCCCAGGAGACCGTATGGCCGCCGCCGCCCGTGGCCCCGCCCCCACCGTGCCGCGCCCCGAGGCGGTGGCGCCGGACCCCCGCCGGTGGTGGGGGCTCGCGGTCATCGGCCTCGCGCAACTGCTGGTCGTGCTCGACGCGACCGTCGTCAACATCGCGCTGCCCTCCGCGCAGCGCGACCTCGGCATGTCGGACACGGACCGGCAGTGGGTCGTGACCGCGTACACCCTGGCCTTCGGCGGGCTGCTGCTGCTCGGCGGGCGGATCGCCGACCTCGCGGGCCGCCGGAGGCTGCTGGCCCTCGGGCTGGCCGGGTTCGCGCTCGCCTCCGCTTGGGGCGGCCTGGCGCCGGACGCCGGATCGCTGTTCGCGGCCCGCGCGCTCCAGGGCGCCTTCGCCGCGCTGCTCGCCCCCGCCGCGCTGTCCCTGCTCACCACGCTGTTCCCCGAACCGGCCGAGCGGGCCCGGGCCTTCGGCGTGTACGGGGCGCTCAGCGGGGGCGGGGCGGCGGCCGGGCTGCTCGCGGGCGGAGTGCTCACGGAGTACCTGGACTGGCGCTGGTGCCTGTTCGTCAACGTCCCGCTCGCGGCGCTCGCCCTAGCGGGCTGCCTCCTGCTGCCGCGCGACCACCGCGCGGGACCGGCCCGCCTCGACCTGCCGGGCGCGCTGCTCGGCTGCGGCGGACTGCTCGCGCTCGTCTACGCGTTCGCCGAGGCGGAGGGCGGCTGGACCGAGCCCCCGGTCCCGCTGCTGCTGCCCGCCGGACTCGTGCTGCTGCTCGCCTTCGTCGCGGTGGAACGGCGCGGCACGCATCCGCTGCTGCCGCCCCGGCTCCTCGCCGACCGGCGGCGCGGCGGCGCGTTCCTCGCCGTGGGGCTGCCGCAGGTCGGCCTGTTCGGCCTGTTCCTCTTCCTGACGTACTACTTGCAGGAAGTGCTGGGCCTGTCCCCCGTCGTCACCGGGCTGGCGTTCCTGCCGCTGTCGGCCGCGATGGGCGTGGGCGCGACGGTCGTCGCCGGGCGAGCACTGCGCCGGGGCGTACCGGCGAGGACCCTGATCGTGGCGGCGCTGACCGTCGCCGCGTTGGGCATGGCGCTCCTGACGGGACTCGAACCGGACACCGCCCACGTCTACCTGACCCGCCTCCTGCCCGCCCAGCTCCTCATCGGTCTCGGCATCGGCTGCACGATGATGCCCGCGATGATCACCGCCTCGGAAGGCGTGGCCCCCGGGGAGGCCGGCGTGACGGCGGCGATCGTCAACAGCGCCCAGCAGGTGGGCGGTTCCCTCGGCCTGGCCCTGCTCAGCACGGTGTCCACGACGGCGGCACACACCTACCTCGTCCACCACGGGGGCTCCGGAGCCGACCGGGCGGCGGCGACCGTCCACGGCTACACGACGGCGATCACGGCGAGCACCTTCGTCCTGCTGCTCACGGCGGCCCTCGTGTGGGGGCTGCTGGGGGCGGGGCCGGTGAAGTCCCCGGCGCCGCGCCCGTCGCCGGGGGCTCCACCACCGGTGCGCTGAAGGCCGCGAGTGAGTGACGGACTCCGTCGTCCACGCCGTCTCGGCCACGAGCGGGAGCGGGGAGCAGGGGCAGAACCTCACGCCCCGCTGACGGCCGCACCGCACCCGTCAAGTGGCTGAAATCCGGGTGCGGCGCCGGTAGCGTTGCTGGTCAGGAAGGGCATTCCCCGCGTGCGCGGGGGTGGTCCCGCGGCGCACCTGCACCTGTCCCAGTTCCGGAAGCATTCCCCGCGTGCGCGGGGGTGGTCCCGACCAGACGGAGTCGAGCGTCCTGCGCCACATGCATTCCCCGCGTGCGCGGGGGTGGCCCCTTCGCCAGCATCGCCCCGTGCTCCTGGCTTCCGCATTCCCCGCGTGCGCGGGGATGGCCCCAACCCGCGGACGGTCGCGGAGGCCATCGCCTGGTCTTCCCCGCGAACGCGGGGCCCGCTCCCCTCACCGCCCCGGGCGGCTCTTCGCGCGGTCGAGGGCGGCGACGCCGATGGCCGCGAGGACGGTCTGGATGGCGAGTTCGACCCAGTCGATGCCGTCGGTGTCCGCCACGTCGAAACCGGCGGCGATCGCCGTGCCGATGAAGGCGGCGACGATGCCGACCGCGATCGTCCACAGGACGCCGATCCGCTGACGGCCCGGGACGACCAGGCGGCCCAGGACGCCGATCACGATGCCGATGACGATCGCGCTGATGATTCCCGATATTTCCATGGCCGCACAGCCCCTCTCCCGATGGCGCGGCCGTGCTCCACGGCCGCTTCTACAGCTCTGTAGATTCATGCTGCCCGGGATCGCGCCGCGCAGTCCCCCGGATACTCCCCCGGTGCCGTCCCCGGGGACGTCCGCGTCCCTCCCGGCCCGGGCGCCCCTCGGGTGGTTTGCTGAGCGGATGACCGAGCGTACGGAAACCGGGGCCGAGGACGAAGCCGTCACCGAGGCCGCCGCCGAGGCCGTCGCGCGGCGGGACCTCGCCGTGCGGGCCGCCGTCGTGCAGGGGATCGTGGGCGAGCGCAAACCGCTCGCCGGGCTGCTCGACGTGACCGGCATCCGGCGCGCCACCCGCGCGCTCCAGTCCGCGTTCGCCGCCGTCGTACCGGACCCGGCCCTCGTCCAGCACACCTTCGCCGTCAAGGCCACGCCCCTCGTGCCCGTGCTGCGGCTCCTGTACGAGGACAAGATCGGCGCCGAGGTCGCGAGCGCCGGGGAACTCGCCCTGGCGCGGGCCGCCGGGGTGCGGCCCGCCCAGATCGTGCTGGACTCGCCCGCGAAGACGGTGCCGGAACTGCGCGAGGCGCTGGACGCCGGCGTCATGGTCAACGCGGACAACGCGCTGGAGCTGGAGCGGATCGACGCCCTGCGCGCCGAACTGCCCGACTCCGCTTCGACGTTCGGCCTCCGCGTCAATCCGCAGACCGGGACCGGCACCATCGCGGCCACCTCCACCGCCGGGGCCACCTCCAAGTTCGGGGTGCCGCTGCGCGACGAGGGCGCGCGGGAGGCGGTGCTCGCGGCCTTCGCGCAGCGGCCCTGGCTGACCCGGCTGCACGCCCACTCCGGTTCGCAGGGACTGGAGTTGGCGGCGCTCGCCGAAGGGGTGCGGGTCGTGCACGAACTCGCCGAGGAGATCAACGCGGCGGCCGGACGGCCCCAGGTGGACACCGTCGACATCGGCGGCGGGCTGCCCGTCGACTTCACCTCCGACCGGGCCCTGCCGAGCCACGCCCAGTACGCCGCGCTGCTGAAGGAGACCGTGCCCGGGCTGTTCGAGGGGCGGTACACGGTGATCACCGAGTTCGGCCGCTCGCTGCTGGCCAAGCACGGGCTGGCCCTGGCCCGCGTCGAGTACACCAAGACCTCCGGCGGCCGGTCCGTCGCGCTCACCCACGCCGGGGTGCAGATCGCCGTCCGCACCGTGTACGCGCCCGGCTCCTGGCCGCTGCGGATCGCGGCGTACGACGCGCAGGGCCGGCCGAAGGAGGGCGAGGAGCGGGAGCAGGATATCGCGGGGCCCGCGTGCTTCGCCGGGGACCTGCTCGCCGAGCGGCGCGCGCTGCCGCCACTGGAGCCGGGCGACTGGGTCGCGGTACTCGACACGGGGGCGTACGGGTTCGCGCACCACTACTCGTACAACAGCCTCACCCGGCCCGGCGTCCACGGGTTCGCGGCCGGTCCCGAGGGGGTGCGGTTCGCGACGGTACGGGCCGCGCAGACGCTCGCCGAGATCGTCGCCGAGTCCGGGGGCGAACACACCCGGGCGCTCACGGACGACCTGTGATCCCCCCGGCCGTCCACCGCCTCGGAGTCCCCCGCGTCGACGCCCTTCGCGCCCGCGTCGGGACACGGCTGTTTCCCGCCGGAGCGGCCTGAACCTACCCCAGCACGGGGGACCTTGTCCCGTCTCTCCGGAAAAGCACCCAAGGATCCCCTCCCGGCACCCACTCTCACCTTCACGGCGACTCCCACCGCCGCACTTCCGGACGCATCGGAACATTCGGCGCGTTCGGGACGGGATGGTAACCCCGGCCCGCATGTTCCGCTGGAAAATGCCAGAACTCCTGTCGCGGGTGCGGGCGTTGCGTAATCTCACCCTCACAACCCGTACGCCACACCGGGGAAGGGGTAGTTCCGCGTGCCCGGAATCGACGAGTGCCTGCTCGACGCCATGAGGCTGCCCGGTGCCCGGGGGGCCTCCGTCGTGGACTGGATCAGCGGGCTCGCCCTCGGCACGATCGGCGACTCCCCGAACGGGGACCACGAGGCCACCGCGGCCGAGTCCGCGGAACTGGCCCGGATGGCCGCCGAGCACCGGGCGTTCGCGGCGAGCACGGAGGTGCCGACGTCCCCGGCCCCCGGCTCCGGCCCCCGCCCCGGCGGTACGTCCTTGGGCGGCCCGGCAGCAGGAGGCCCGGCCTCTGATGGTGCGACCGATTCGCTCCCGCCGGTCGAGGACGTCATCGTCACCAACCGCGACAGCTACCACGTGGTGCGTTTCGTGCGGACCACCTTCGACAGCAGTGTCTTCCTCCACCTGTGGCTCGACCGCGCCGAGGGCAACCTCGCCCTCGCCCGTATCCGTCTGGGCGAGATAGCCGAACGGCTGGTGCTGTGACCATGAGCGCGACCCGGACGACGCCGCCCGCCTCCCCAGGCTCCCCGCCTTCCGCGGACTCCCCCGCCTCCCCCGTCTCCCCGCTGCTGCGCCGGCTGGCCGCCGAGCGCGCGACGGGCGCCCTGATGCGCGACCGGGGCACCCTCTACCTGGCCGACGGCCGGGTCGTGCACGCCGAGGCACCCGACGCGCCGACCCTCGACGTGCTCCTCACCACGGGCGGTCCGCTGGCGGCCGAGGGGTGGTGGGCGGCGGTCGCCGAGGCGGGCGCGGACAGCAGCGTCGCCCGCCGGCTCGTCGACTCCGGCCGGGTCCCCGGCGGCACCCTGGAGCTGTGCCACCTCGGCGCGCTGTACGACGCCGCGTTCTTCGCCCTGGGCCCGTCCAGCTCCCCGACCCGCTTCCGGTACGGCGTCTCGCACTGGCTGGGCGACCTGCACCCGGTGGAGGCGCGGGCCCTGGAGCGCGAGACGGTGCGCCGCCGTGAACTGCTCGACCGGATCTGGCCCGAGGACGACGTGGACACCGCGCCGCTCAGACGCCTCGGCCCCCCGGCGGGAGCGGACGCCCCGCCGGTCTCCGCGCGCCAGCAGCCCGTACTCGACCTCGTGGACGGGGCCCGCGGCGCCCCGGAGATCGCCCGGCTGCTGGGGCGCCCCGCCTTCCACACGCTCGTGGACCTGCGCAGGCTCGCCGCCGCGGGCGTCGTCGCCGCCGTCCGCGCCCCCGACCACGCGGGTCAGCTCGCCTCCTGCGTACGGGAGTTGCTGCCGGCCGTCACACCCGATCCGGACGTCGCCCTGTTGCGCCGGCTGCGTGACGCACTGGAGGCGACTCTGTGATCCGGGGCCTGCGACAGCGCGCCGAAAGGAGACAACTGATGTCGGCGGAGGCCGAAGTCCTCGACGAACTGCACCGGCTGCGGGCGCGCGTACCGCAGTTGACCGGGGCGCTCGCCGCGAGCATCGACGGGCTCGTCCTCGCCCAGGACACCCCCGGTGTGGAGGCCGAGGGCGTCGCGGCGCTCACCGCCGCCTCGCTCGGGGTGTCCCTGCGGATGGCGGAGGTCACCGGCCGGGGCGAGTTCAGGGAACTGCTGGTGCGGGGCGAGCGGGGCTACGTCGCGACGTACGCGGCGGGCGGCTGTGCCGTCCTCACCCTGCTGGCCGGCGAACGTGTCAACGTCGGCCGGCTGCACCTGGAGGGACGGCGCTCCGGGGCACGCATCGGCGAACTGGTCGACGGCGCACTGGAGCGTGTCGACCAACGGGAAACGGCACGGTCACCTCGGCCGGCCACAGAAAGGACGTAGCGACTCATGGCCAACACCGAAGCCTCTCTGAAGGAAGCGATGACCTCGATCGAGGGGACCCTCGGGGTCGCCCTCGTCGACTACACGAGCGGAATGGCGCTCGGCACGCTGGGCGGCGGCAAGGACTTCAACCTGGAGGTCGCCGCCGCCGGGAACACCGACGTGGTCCGCGCCAAGCTGCGCACCATGGAGCACCTCGGCCTCCAGGACGACATCGAGGACATCCTCATCACCCTCGGTACGCAGTACCACCTGATCCGGCTGCTCAAGGCGAAGGGCGGCAACGGCCTGTTCCTGTACCTGGTCCTCGACAACCAGCGGGCGAACCTCGCGATGGCCCGCCACCAGCTCAAGAAGATCGAGAACGAGCTGGAGGTGTAGGGCCCCGGGCCGACGGCCCCATGTCAGCGGCGCCGTGCCCCGCCGGGCGCGGCGTCGCCCGCTCTCGGGCCGGTGGTCCGGTAGCCCTTGACGCGCTTGCCGGCCGGGTTGCCGAAGCGGGGGCCGAGCCAGTCCACGCGCAGCCACACCAGGACGTCGGCGGCGCGTTCGCGGCGGCCGATCCAGTGGGCCTTGAGCCACAGTCCGCTCCCGCAGCCGGCGAGCAGCAGGCCGCCCGCGGCGGGGGCGGCGAAGGCGCTGCCGAGCGCGGCGAGGAAGGCGAGCACGAGCCACCAGCGGTGCCCGCGCCGCCAGCCGCGCACCGTCACGGCCCGGTCCTGGAGGATGTCCCCGCGCGCGGCCTTCGTCGCGGTGTCCAGGCGGTGCGTGTAGCGGGAGCGGTGGACGGTCGCGACGACGAGGGCCGCGAGGACGTACAGCACGACGCCGCCGAGCAGGCCGATGCGGCGCCCGGTGAGCCCGCCGACCGCGAGCCCCGCCGCCGCCGCGAGAACACCGCACCAGAACAGGGGCGCCGCCCCCGCCCGTACGACGACCGCGACCCGCGCGAGCCCCTGACCACCTCGTACGCCGTTCCGTGCGCCACCCGCCATCGACCTGCTCCTCCCGTTCCCCGGTGTCCCGTCGTCACCGTCCGCCGCGCGGTGAGCGGGAGGCTAGCGGCGCTTGATGAGGAGACCGTGAGAAGCCGGGGCGCGGCCCCTGGGATCAGTCCACGAAGAGGCCGCGGGCGGCCGCCTTGCCGTCGAACTCCTCCAGCCGGGCCTGCGCGTCGGGCAGGTGGTCGCACATCGCCTCCAGCAGGACCCGGCCGAGCAGCATCGGGCCGCAGGCCGTGTCGAAGGCGAGGCCGGTGCCGACGGCGGCGGGCAGCAGGAGATCGGTGTGGGCGGCGACCGGGGCGAAGGCCGAGTCGGCGACCGTCACGACGGTCAGCCCGCGTGCCCGCGCGTGCGCGAGGGCGTCCACGACCTCGCGCGGGTGGCGCGGCAGCGCGAAGCACAGCAGGGCGCTCGCCCCGGCCCGTACCGCCCCGTCGATCCTGTCCTCCAGCATCGTGCCGCCCTCGTCGAGCAGCCGGACGTCGGGGTGCACCTTGGCCGCGAAGTACGAGAAGCCGAAGGCCTGGGAGGCGGCGGCGCGCAGGCCGAGCACGGGCAGCGGACGGGAGGCGGCGAGCAGCGCGGCGGCGCGTTCGACCGGTTCGGGGTCGGCGAGGACCTCGGCGAGCCGGCGCAGGTTCTCGATCTCCCCGGCCACGGCCTGCTGGTACTCGTTCGGCTCGCTGTCGGCCGTGCCCGTCGCGGGCGGGACGGTCTCGCGCAGGTGACGGCGCAGGGCGGGGTAGCCGTCGAAGCCGAGGGCGACGGCGAAACGGGTCACCGAGGGCTGGCTGACCCCGGCCAGTTCCGCGAGTTCGACGCTGGACAGGAACGGGACCTCGTCCGCCGCCCGCACCATGCAGTGCGCGATCCGCCGCTGGGTCGGGGTGAGCCGCCGGCCCTCGAACAGGACCTGGAGCCGGGCTGCGGGGCTGTCGCTCATGCCATTCAGTTAAGCAGAGTCCTGCATGGATGTATGCGGAACCGGAGAGGAACGGGAGGGGGCGCGGAAAATCCCTGAGGCCGAGGGGATTGGACGGGTCCGGAAGCGGGCAGGGGTCGGAGCGGCAAAGAATTACCAACCGGCACAAATCCCGCACTCTCGACCAGTACGGGCTGACGGAAGGAGACCGCATGTCCTCGAAGCGACGCCGCAAGAAGAAGGCGCGCCGCAAGAACGCGGCCAACCACGGACGCCGGCCCCAGAGCTGAGCGAAGGGCCCCGGGCGGGCCCGTTCGGGAGAGGGGCGGTGCGGGATCCCTCCCGCACCGCCCCTCTCGCGTACGCGTCACCGGGCCCTGTCGCGTACGCGTTACCGGGCGGGCACCGCGAGGAGCCGGTCACCGGGAGGAGCCGGCCCTCACCCCGCGAAGGGCGAGCGCGGCGGGGAGCACACTCGCGGTCACGGCGAGCAGCGCGCACGCGCCGGCCGTCGTGGCGAGCGCCGCCCACGGGAGGGTGAGGGCGACGGGCGCCGACTGGAGCGCCAGCGCGCCCCACAGCCCGGCGAGGCCCAGTACCGCGGTGAGCGCGCCGAGCACGGCGCCGACGGCGACGACCGCGAGGGCCTCGGCGGCCACGATCCGCAGGATCTGCCCGGGGGTCGCTCCCGACAGGCGCAGCACGGCGAGTTCGCGGAGCCGGTCGGTGGTCGCCATGACCGTCGTGGCGACCAGGGCGATGCCGGTGTAGAGCAGCGCGATACCGAGGACGAGGTACAGGCCGGTCCGGGTCGTGCGCCTGCTGTCCGGTGAACTCGCCCGCACCCACTGTTCCTTGGTGAGCACGCGCCCGCCCGCCGCCCGCGCCGCGCGGCCGAGTCCAGCCGTGACGGCGGCGCGGTCGGCGCCCTTCGTGAGGGTGATCTCGGCGCGGTCGACGTGCGCGCCGGGGGCGTTGCGCGGGGTGACGTAGGCGCCGTTGTCGCCGGTGCCGGTGGTCATGACGGCGGCGACGCGCAGCGTCCTGCGGGTCCCGTCGCCGAGCCACACCCGTACCCGCTGTCCGACGGTGTGCCGTCGCCACTCCTCGTTGACGACGATCGAGTCGTCGTCGAGGTCCTCGGCCCGTCCGGCGGCGAGCGGCAGCCGGGCGGTGGCGGCGAGCGGCCCGGGGGTGGCTGCCCGGGCCCCGGACTTCACGAGGGCGACGCCGTCCTCCAGGGCGTACACGGCGGTCGTCGCGCTCGCGGACACGCGGGCCACCCCCGTGACGGCGCGCAGTGTGCGGGCGACGTCCGCTTCGAGAGCCGCGCCGGGTGCTGCCGGTACGACGACGAGTGCGGCGCCGGTCCGGGCGCGGATCTCCTCGGTGCGGGCCGAGGCGAGCGTCGCGGTGGCGCCGAGGAGGGAGCCGGCGAGGGCGACGGTGACGAGGACGGGGGCGGCGGTCGCGGCGGTCCGCCGTACCGCTGCGGCGGCGCTCTCGCGCACCAGCACGCCGGTCGCCCCGGGGAGCCGGGACGGGAGCCAGGTGAGCAGCCGGGTCGCGGGGCGGACCAGGGCGGGGGTGAGCAGGGCGGCCGCGCAGATCAGCGGCATCGGCCGGGTCACGTACGACTTGCGGTGCAGCAGGCCGCCCGGGTCGTCCACGAGGGCGAGGGCGAGCAGAGTGCCGGCGGTCAGCAGGAGGGCGGCGCCGCACAGCAGCCGCCCCCGGGTCAGCGGGCTGCCCCGGTCGGCGGACGCCTCGCGCAGCACCTGCACGGGACCGGTGCGTCCGGCGCGCCACGAGGCGGCGAGCGCCCCGCACAGTGCGACGAGCAGGCCCGTCCAGAACGCCACGTGGCCGGGCCAGGCGTGGGGGTGCGTCGTGAACCAGCGGGGGGCGAGCCCGAGGGCGACGACGCGGGCGGTGAGCGGGGCCGCCCCGTACGCGCCGAGGACGCAGCCCGCGGCGGAGGCGAGGACCCCGACGAGGGCGGCCTCGGTGAGGACGAGGCGCCGTACCTGTCCCGGGGTGGCCCCGGCGGTGCGCAGCAGCCCGAACTCGCGGCGCCGCTGGGCGACGGTGAACGCGAAGGCCGAGGCGACGACGAACACCGACACGAAGGCGGTGACGCCGCCCGCGGTGCCGAACAGGGCAGTGAGCGCCGTCAGTTGCTCGGCCTCGCGGTCCGGGTCGGCATCGGCGAGACGGCGCGCGTTCCCGGTCAGGACGTGGACACCTACCGCGCCGGGAACGGAGCGCACCGCCGCGCGGACCGCCGAAGGGGCCGCGTCCACGACGAGTTGCGTGCTGGACGGGGCGAGGGCGGCTGCCTGCCGGTCGGTGAAGAACACGGCGTGTTCGAAGGGGTGCGCGGCGACGGTGCCGACGACGCGGACGGCGCCGTGCCCGGTGCGCAGCCGGGTCCCGGCGGGGGCCCAGTCGCCGCTGACGACGACCTCGTACGCGGTTTCCGGGGAGTGGCCGCTCGTCAGGGTGTACGGCGCGAAGCGGGCGGTGGACCAGGGGTGGCCGACGAGGTCGCCGGGCCCGCCGTCCGCCCGTACGGGGAAGGCCCGGTCCTCGGTGACGGTGCCGAGTGCGCGCAGCTTCGCGAGGGCGGCGGCGGGCACCGGGCGGGGGTGCGCGAGGCGCTGTTCCCGGTCGCCGATCGGGGTGCGCACCCGCAGGGTGTCGGCGCCCCGCACGAGGACCGGTGCGGCGGCGAACCGTTCGGGCCCCCGTGGCGGGGCGTCGAGCGAGGAGGCGAGGGCCAGTCCGGTGATGTGGAGCAGGGCGACGCCCAGGGCGAGCGCGACGAAGCTTCCGGCGAAGGAGACCCGGCGGGCGCGCAGAGTGTGCAGGGCGAGGTTCAGCACGGCGCGGCCTCCAGGCCGGTCATGCGGGCGGCGATGCGGTCGGCGCTCGCGGCGGTCAGTTCCTCGTGGACGCGGCCGTCGACGAGGAGGACGACGCGGTCGGCGTACGAGGCGGCCACCGGGTCGTGCGTGACCATGACGACGGTGGTGCCCTCGTGGTCGGTCATGTCCCGCAGCAGGGTGAGCACTTCGCGTGCGGTGCGGGTGTCGAGCGCCCCGGTCGGTTCGTCGGCGAAGAGGACCTCGGGGCGGGTGACGAGGGCGCGGGCGAGCGCGACACGCTGCTGCTGACCGCCGGACAACTGGCCGGGGCGGTGCCGGGCACGGCCGGCGAGCCCGACCCGGTCGAGCACCTCGCGGACCCGGGCCCGGGACGGCCGTCGTCCCGCGAGCCGCAGCGGCAGGCCGACGTTCTGCTCGGCGCTCAGTGCGGGCAGCAGGTTGAAGGACTGGAAGACGAAGCCGACGCGGTCCCGCCGCAGCCGGGTCAGCGCCCCTTCGCCGAGCCGGGTCAGCTCGGTGTCGCCGAGGGTCACGGAGCCCGAGGTGGGGCGGTCGAGTCCGGCGGCGCACTGGAGCAGCGTCGACTTCCCCGAGCCGGAGGGCCCCATGACGGCGGTGAAGCTGCCGCCCGGGAAGCCGAGCGACACCTCGTCCAGCGCTATGAAGGCGGTGTCCGGGGCTCCGCGCCGTGTGCTGACGCGGTACTCCTTGCTGACCTGGTGCAGTCGGACGGCGTCGACGGCCATGCGGGTCCCACCCGTTCGGTGTCGGGGCGGCCACTTCCGGGCGGGCCGCCGAGGTGCTCCAGACAACCGGCCGGGGGTGGCCGGGCGCACGGCGCCAGGACCGAGTTCCGGGGTAGGGCCAGGCATACCCCTGACCGGCCCACTGGGCCGATGGCGGCGAGCAGTTGACCGCTTCTACGGTGGCCGCATGACTCCTACGGTGACCGTATGACCGCCCGGAACGTGTGGCAGGCCCTGGCGCGGCCCGGTTACCTGCGCTCGTGGTGGCCGTGGCGGGCGGTCTGCCACCTGGCCGGGGGCGCCCTCGCCGGAGCGCTGTGCCTCGTCGTACTCCTCGTGACGGCGGCGGCCGGCCTGGCGCTCACGCCGGTCCTGGTGGGGCTGCCGCTGCTGCTCGCCCTGGCCCTCGCCGGGCTGCCGGTGGCGTGGCTGGAGCGGCACCGGCTGCGCCTGGTGGCGCCGGGTCTGCTGCCCGGACAGCACGTGGTGCCCGCGACGGGCGGGCTACGGGTATGGCTGCGGACCCGGCTGACGGAGCGGGCGACGTGGCGCGAACTCGGGTACACGGTGCTGTTCGCGCTGGTGCTGTGGCCGCTCGACGCGCTCGTCCTCACTCTCACGCTGCTGCTCCCGCTGTCGCTGCTCGCGGCCCCCCTGCTGTTCGCCACGGTCGGCGGCGGCCGGGAGACGAAGGTGCTCAAGCAGTGGACGCTCACCACGTGGCCCGCGGCGGGCGGGGTGGCGGTGCTCGGTCTTCTCCTGCTGGCCGCGGGCGGCTACGCGCTGGGCGCGGCGGCCGGGGCGCGGGCGGGCCTGACCCGCGCCCTGATCGCCCCGCGCGAGGCGGACCTCGGCGTACGGGTCGTCGAACTGGCCCGCTCCCGACTGCGGCTGGTCGACGCCTTCGAGGCGGAACGGCGGCGCATCGAACGCGATCTGCACGACGGCGCCCAGCAACGCCTGGTCGCCCTGACGATGACGCTCGGACTGGCCCGGCTCGACGCGCCGCCCGGACCGCTCGCGGAGCAGCTCGCCCAAGCCCACGAGGAGGCGGGCCACGCCCTCGCGGAACTGCGGGAACTCGTCCACGGCATCCATCCGAAGGTCCTCACGGACTACGGGCTCGCGGCGGCCGTCGCCGACGCCGCCGACCGCTCCCCCGTCCCCGTGGACGTCGAACTGGACCTGGCGGGGAGGCTGCCGCAGACCGTGGAGAGCGCCGCGTACTTCGTGGTCGGCGAGGCCCTCACCAACGTCGCCAGGCACAGCGGCGCGCACCGGGCCCAGGTCAGCGGCGGGCATGCGGCAGGCCGGCTGTGGATCGAGGTACGGGACGAGGGGCGGGGCGGCGCGCGGGCCGGGGCGGGCAGCGGACTGACCGGGCTCGGGGACCGCGTGGCGGCCCTCGATGGCAGACTCTCGCTGTCCAGCCCGCCGGGCGGACCGACCCTGCTGCGAGTGGAGTTCCCTTGCGAGTCGACCGTTCCCTGCGCGTAGTGCTCGCCGAGGACAGCGTGCTGCTGCGCGAGGGGCTCGTAAGTCTGCTCGCGCGCTGCGGCCACGAGGTGGTCGCCGCCGTCGGGGACGCGCCCGCGCTCCTGACCGCCGTCGAGGAGCACGCCCCCGACATCGTCGTGACCGACGTGCGGATGCCCCCGGACTTCCAGGACGAGGGCCTGCGCGCGGCGGTACGGCTGCGCGAGCACCGCCCCGGGCTGCCGGTCCTCGTCCTGAGCCAGTACGTGCAGCGCGCCTACGCCGGCGAACTGCTGGACTCCGGGGACGGCACCGGCGTCGGCTATCTCCTGAAGGACCGGGTCGGCCGGATCGAGGAGTTCGTGGACGCGCTCGGCTCCGTCGCGGACGGCGGCACCGTCGTCGACCAGGAGGTGGTACGGCAGCTGCTGCGCCGCCGCCGTGATCCGCTGGAACGGCTCAGTCCGCGCGAACGGCAGGTGCTGGCGCTGGTCGCCGAGGGCAGGTCGAACGGGGCCGTCGCCCGCGAACTCGTCGTGTCCGAGGCGGCCGTGGGCAAGCACATCGGCAACATCCTCACCAAACTGGACCTCCCCCCGGCCGCCGCGACCCACCGCCGCGTCCTCGCGGTCCTCGCCTACCTGCGCGCCTGACCGGTCGGGGGACGGTCACGGGCGCGGCGGGTTGACGGTGTCGGCGTCCAGGGTGGTGAGGTCCCCCGGCGAGGCGGGCCAGGCCTCCAGGCGCTCGTGTCCCAGCAGGGCCCGGGCCAGTCGCGCGGAGCCGCCCACGTACGTCGAGCTGAAGTCGATCTCGGAGGCCACGCACCACGCGCGGTCGGCGGGCCACCACAGGTTCGGGCCGCGACGGAACAGGCCGCCCCCGGTGGCGAGCCGGCTCGCTCGCTCGGCCTCCGTGACGGGTCCACGGAGGAACAGGTAGTCGCGGCCGGGTGTCGCGAGGGCGGGGAGCGCGGCGAACCGCCGGTTCCGCTCGCGCTCCTCGCGCCGGCGCCGGGCCACCCACAGGCGCGCACGGAGACCGGTGCGGTCCGTGAGATACGCCGTCCGCCCGCCGAAGTACCCGTCCCACACGCCGAACAGACAGTCCTCCGGGGTCGCGGTGTGCGCGGCGAGCACGGGAACGAGCGCGGCCAGGGTGCGCGCGTCCAACTCACCTTCCGGCGGGTCGTGTTCGCCCCGGTCGAGTGCGATCCGCTCCCACTGCGCGAGGGGGTGCGCGACCGTGCTGTTACGGACGGCGGCGGCCGCCCACGTCCCGTCTGCGTCTCCCCCGTCCCCTTCCGGGCCCTCGTCCACCGGGTGCGGGAGCCGCACGTACGCCTCGTAGCCGCCCGGCAGCACGCCACCGGCCACGGTGTCGCCGCCCTCGGCGAGCGCGTCCGCGACCCAGGCACAGGGCGTCAGGTCAGTGACGGGTGCGAGGCCGGGGGGCAGGGCCACGGTGGACTCCGGGACGGTCGTCGGGGCGGCGGGAACGGCTGCCCGGGCAGCGGGAGAGGGAGAACGTCCCGCCGACTGTAAGGCGGCGCCGTGCCGCGTCCCCTAAGGGACACGGCCGTCGGACCCTGAGAGAAGCGGGGGTTCGAAAGGGGGGTTAGCCCCCGTGTGCGAAAAAGCCCCGCTGCGTAGCGTTTCTGGCATGGAAGCCCATGACCAGGAGCTCAAGAAAGAGCTGAACGCGACTCTCCAGGCGCGCCGCGAGCTGGGCGAGGACTACGACTCCGCGCTCGTGGAATCGTTCCTGGAGAAGGTGGACCAGCGGATCGACGGGACCGTCGACCGGCGGGTGCGCAGGCAGCTGGCCGAACAGCAGATGGTCGTCGCGCGGGGCAGCACGCCCCGGCCGACGGGCCTGCCGGCGGGTGGCTGGTTCCACCGCTACGGTTTCGGCGCCGCCTCGCTCGTCCTGGCGATCCCGCTGTCCGCGATCGGTGCGGGCACCGCACACCTGCCGGGCCTGATCGTGGCCTGGGGCGGGATCGTCGGGGTCAATCTCGCGCACGCGGCGCACAACGCGCCGTGGTCCAGGCGCTCCGGCCGCGCGGGAAGCGAGCGATCCGGACGAACGGGGCAGGACTCCCCCTGGGAGGAATGAGAAAGCCGGGAGGCGGCAGCTCGCAGGCCCTAGAGGTGCGTGCGCACGGGAAGTGACCGATGCGCGGGGACCGCCGCACCCCCGTGGAACGGGGGGCGGGACGACGGCGGTCCCCGCGAGGGACGCGGGCCGGGTCAGGGCCGGGCCGCACGTCCTAGGCGTCCTTGGAGGTCCGGGAGCCGCTCCGGAGGTTCCATGGCGCCGTTTCGGTCGCCGGCCTGAAGGGGAGCCGCTCCCTTCCTGCCGACACCCACTAATGTGCCGGACGCTTGTTAACCGGGTGCTGCGTGGACGTGACGCCCTCGTACCACTTACGCGAGATGTTCGAACGTACGGACGAACGAAGAGTCAACGCGCGGTGAACGCGCAGGACGATCACCGCGTACGGGGATATTCCGCGCGTACCGCGCCGCGCCGCGCCTCGCGGAGCCGGGAGGCCGGGAGGCCAGGGCCGCCGCAGCCGCCCCGGCCCGCCGCAGCGCGCCGCTGCCCCGGCTCAGGGCTACTTTCCGGCCTCGCGGGCGAGGAAGGCGAGGAGGTCCTGCCGGCTGACGACCCCGGTCGGCTTGCCCTCGACGAGGACGATCGCCGCGTCGGCGGTACCGAGCACCGCCATCAGGTCGGAGACGGGCTCCCCGGAGCCGACCTGTGGCAGCGGGGAGGACATGTGCCGCTCCAGCGCGTCGTCCAGGGTGGCGCGGCGGGCGAAGAGCGCGTCGAGCAGTTCGCGTTCCACGACGGAGCCCACGACCTCGGCCGCCATGACGTCCGGGTGCCCGGCGCCGGGCTTGACGATGGGCATCTGTGAGACGCCGTACTCGCGCAGCACCTCGATGGCCTCACCGACCGTCTCCTCGGGGTGCATGTGCACGAGGGACGGCATCGGGCCCGCCTTGTACTTGAGCACGTCACCGACGAGCGGCTCACCGCCTGCGTGCTCCAGGAAGCCGTAGTCGTTCATCCACTCGTCGTTGAAGATCTTGCTGAGGTAGCCGCGGCCGCTGTCCGGGAGCAGGACCACGACGACGTCCTCGGGGCCCAGGCCCCGCGCGACCTCCAGGGCCGCCACGACGGCCATCCCGCAGGAGCCGCCGACGAGCAGGCCCTCCTCCTTGGCGAGCCGGCGCGTCATCTGGAAGGAGTCCTTGTCGGACACCGCGACGATGCCGTCCGCGACGGTCCGGTCGTAGGCGGTGGGCCAGAAGTCCTCACCGACGCCCTCGACGAGGTACGGGCGCCCGGAACCGCCCGAGTAGACGGAGCCCTCCGGGTCGGCGCCGATCACCTTGACCGCGCCGTCGGACACCTCCTTGAGGTAGCGACCGGTGCCGGAGATCGTCCCGCCGGTGCCCACCCCTGCCACAAAATGGGTGATTCTGCCCTCGGTCTGCTTCCACAGCTCGGGGCCCGTGGAGTGGTAGTGGGAGAGCGGGTTGTTCACGTTGGAGTACTGGTCCGGCTTCCAGGCGCCGGGCGTCTCCCGCACGAGCCGGTCGGAGACGTTGTAGTACGAGTCGGGGTGCTCGGGGTCGACGGCGGTCGGGCAGACGACGACCTCCGCGCCGTAGGCCCGCAGCACGTTGATCTTGTCGGTGGAGACCTTGTCGGGGCACACGAAGATGCACTTGTACCCCTTCTGCTGGGCCACGATGGCGAGCCCGACCCCGGTGTTTCCGCTGGTCGGCTCGACGATGGTGCCGCCGGGGCGCAGCTCCCCGCTCTCCTCGGCCGCCTCGATCATGCGCAGCGCGATGCGGTCCTTCACGGAACCGCCGGGGTTGAAGTACTCGACCTTGGCCAGGACCGTGGCCTGGATTCCCGCGGTCACCTGGTTGAGCTTCACCAGCGGGGTGTTGCCGACGAGGCTGATCATCGAGTCGTGGAATTGCACCGTTGTCTCCGGGCTCCGAGTAAGGGCTCGCTATGGGTGCCGCCAGCCTAGAGGGACCACCCACTGTTCACGGTCCGTCCGCCCGGACCGCGATTGGCGCACCGCCCTCACGGGGCATGGAGTGAATGTACGGCTACGAGGAGGTGCTGCGTCGCATGTCGTCCAGGGCGAGGGTGGCACGGCGGATCGCCGCGGGAGCGGCGTACGGCGGTGGCGGGATCGGGCTGCTGTCGGCAGCCGGGGTCGGGCTGGTCCTGGCCGAGGTCCAGTTGGCGAAACGGACGGTGGGCACCGGGGAGATGGTGGTGCCGCCGCACGCGGACGGGCGGTACGGCAGGACCATGTCGGCGTTCGCGCTGAACGGCGTGGCGGAGGAGGGCCCGGGCACCGGTCCGGGCGCCGCGGCGAGCGCGGGCACGGACGAACCGCTGCGGTTCGCGATGCTCGGGGACTCGCTCGCGGCCGGACAGGGCGTGTACCGGGCCCGGCAGACCCCGGCGGCGCTGCTCGCCTCGGGGCTCGCCGCGGTCGCGGAGCGCCCGGTGGACCTGCGGAACGTCGCGCTGCCGGGGGCCCGCTCGGACGACCTGGACCGGCAGGTCTCGCTGATCGTGTCCGATCCGGACGGGGTGCCCGACGTGTGCGTCCTCATGATCGGCGCGAACGACGTGACGCACCGGATGCCGGCGACCCAGTCCGTTCAGCTGCTGAGCGCGGCGGTGCGCAGGCTGCGTACGGCGGGCGCGGAGGTCGTGGTCGGCACCTGCCCCGACCTGGGCACGGTCGAGCCCGTGTACCAGCCGCTGCGCTGGCTCGCCCGGCGCGTGTCCCGGCAGCTCGCCGCGGCGCAGACCATCGGCGTCGTCGAGCAGGGCGGCCGCACCGTCTCCCTGAGCGACCTGCTGGGCCCCGAGTTCGAGGCGAACCCGAGAGCCATGTTCGGCCCCGACAACTACCACCCCTCGGCCGAGGGCTACGCGACGGCGGCGATGGCGGTCCTGCCGACCCTGTGCGCGGCGCTGGGCCTGTGGCCCGAGGAGGAGCACCCGGACGTCACCCGCCACGAGGGCTTCCTCCCGGTGGCGAAGGCGGCGGCGGAAGCGGCCTCCGAGGGCGGCACCGAGGTCACCGCGGTACCCCCCTCCCCGGGCCGTGGCCCCCTGGCCCTCCTCAAACGCCGCCGCAGAGACCGCATCCACCCACAGGACCAGCAGAAACCGGAGAGCCGGTCGAGAGTGTGAACGGGCGCTTCGCCAGGAGCCGTTTCCGGGCCCTTGAGGCAGGGCCGCTGGTGCGGGTTCCCCGGACTGCTGCCTCCTGAAGAGACGGTGACCGCCTGCCGGCGTCAGCGCCGCGTCTTTTTCTCAGGAAATGCCAGCTTCAGAAGGAGGAAAAAGATGGAGAGTGCCGCGCCCGGGCCCAGGATTCCCACCATTGACACACCCAGGCGGGTTGCCAGGTAGGTAGCGACCACGGCGATCGCGCTGACTGCCGCGTGTATGCCCAGGAGGAGAGTCGCATAGCGATCACTCCGCATTCCCAGGAAGGGAATCATCGCCCAGATCACTATGATGAGAAAATACATGACAGGAATGAGGATCATGTGAAACTTTCCGCTGTTTCGGGGCGGGGCCGATAACCCCGCCCCGAACACAGAGACGAACATTCACTTGCTGCTAGCTGCTGTACTCCGGCGACGGATCTGTACTCGGCCAAGAACAGAACTTGCCTGAGGGGTTGGTCCCGGGACTGTCAAGCCCCGCGTCTATACCCCAGGGATTTCCACTCTGCCCACTGAGCGGCCCACACCTTCCGTACGGCATTCCCTCACCGTCCAAGTCCACGACCGAACTGAAGGCGCTGAAGTTCCCCTTGATCAAGGGGGCCGCACTGTTGGTGTGCGCACCCTTCTGATCGATGGCCGTGCCGTCTAGATAGAGGTACTGGCTCGGCATGTGGCTCGCGCGCAGGATCGGGTCCTCGTCGTACGGCTTGACCGTACCGTCGGCGCAGACCTGGAAGCTCAACTCCTCCCAGATCGGAGGCGCCTGGTTCTGCAAGGATCCCGTCACGCCGGGCTTGAAATACGCGTTGTAGATCTCACCAGCGAGTTTCGCTATGGGATCGCCGATTACGCTGGAATCCTCGATCTTTTTCTTCCAGTTTTCGACCGAACTTGTCACACCACTGTTCGAAAGCATGGGGCGGTATCCAATGGAACCGCCTGAGGTGTTCAATGCCCGGACGCACGTTCCGTCGGCCACGACTGTGGGCTTCAGGCCCATCGCCGCGTAAGCCCTGCCGGGGAATATCCCGTTGGAGTTCGTGTTGGTGGTGGTTTCCAGTCCGTTGTGCTCATTCAGGTCCGTCGTCGTGTAGTTCAGATTCGGCGCATCGATGTGATAATCCTTTTCGATGGCGGCGAACGTCTCCATGATGAAATCTGGCACGTGCGTGTCAGCGGTTCTGTCGTCGTACTCGACGTACTCACTGCCGCTGATCACTTTCCCCGAATCGTCTTTCACGAAGGAGACCGTGGCCTGGTTGCGGATCTTGAAGGCGCTGTCGTCGGTGTCGAACCTTGCCGGCTTCGATGCACTCGTGGGCCGGTCCGTGTAAGGATTGGAATAGTGGAGCCAGTTGGTCATCCCCTTTCCGTCAGGGTGGTCCGAGGGGTCGACCCCCGCTTCCTTCACGGCCTTGTTCCACCGCTCCATGGCCGCCCTGGTTTCAACCCCGGCACATCCAGGAGCGGGGAGGTCGATGCACCCCGGCAGGGAGGTGACGTCACCAGACGTCTTGACACCCCAGTCATAGATGTCCTGCCGGGACTTGAACGGCGTGTTGATCGGACCGGTGCTCAAAGAGTCCGCATCGAGGTTCTGGTCTTCGTCGAAGAAACCGACAGCCTCGACTGTGTGCTCTACGTACGTTCCCTTGATGGGGGCGACGGCCACCGCATCGTAGGCGATGTCCTGATCGCCGGTGCCGTCCTGCGTGATGTTCTTGAGTGTGATCTTCGGCTTGCCCTTGAACATAAAGGCCCCGATATTGACCCAGCGGTTCCCGCTACCGGGCTGCGAAACTACCCTGGTCCGGACCCCGAGACCGGTATCGATCACGTATTTGGCCTGCTTTGTCTGCGCCCCGTGGTCGGGTAGATGCACCAGGACCTTCGCTGGACCGTTCAACGCGTCGTTGAACGACCACGCCCCGGTCACCATCAACCGGTTACCCTTGGCATCGTTTTTTCGCGTGTGTGCGAAGTAAAAGTGTCCGCCGAACCCGGCGCCCAGTTGATGCAAGTCAACCTTCGAGGGATAGACAGCTTCAGCTCCGTTGTTGGAGAAGCTGAAGGTGAACTTCCCCGAGTTCTTCCAGTCATTGCTGCAACCGGGACGCATGACAGGGGTCCCGTCCGGCACGTCATCGACGATGAGAGCTCCGGAGGGCAGTCCCGAAGTGGTACAGACCGGCGGGTACGCGGTGCCGTCCGGCTCTTCCGGATAGTCGTTCTCGTTGAATCGGATGAACTCGTACCCGCAGGTGGTGGAGCAGTCGTCCTTCCAGGTAACGGACTTGCTCCACCAGCAATGGAAATCCTCCCGCCCGCAAGGCCCAGTAGATCCGTCATCATTGGAGGCGCCGTCGGATATCTTGCCTGGGTTGCAGAAGTTGGACGAGTCACAGAAGGCATCCTCTGGGGCCTTCACGTGCGCACGGTTGTAGAGCGCACTTCCCTTCATATCGACTCCTGCGCTGTTGCCGTTCCAGGTGGCGGGACGGAAAGCAGGAACCATGTTCCCCGGGGACTCCAGGAAGGAGGGCGGGTGAGCCGCGAAGCCGAGGACCTTCTCCTGGTAGGGCCAGTTCTGCGGGTGGGCTGCGGCGGTCGCGTCCTCGCCGCCGCCGGCGTTCTCCATGAAGGGCAGGCGTGATGCGTCCCATTCGGGATTGGCGGGGTTGTTGGCCCACCCCAGGCCCCACGGCGTGCCGTCACCGGTCTTCGCATGGAACCCGGAGTTGTAGGCCCACAATGCGTAGTACCAGTTCTCGGGCCGAAGGGAGCTGCCGTGGTTGACCGTCATACCAGCGGACCTGGTCTCGTTCCACTTCTGGACGAGGATTTGCAGGCCTGCCGCAATGTTGGCGGTGTAGTCGAGAGCAACAGCACGTTGCTTCTGGTAATCCCAGGCGGCTCCCCCGTGCCCGTCCTCGCGGCCGGCCAGACGCATGTGGTCGGTTACTTGGCTGATCCCGTAACCGCAGTCGGCCTCAGCGAAGTCGACGTCCCAGTCGTTGCTGGTGTCACCGTCGTAGAGATCGATGCCGTAGTAGTTGCCGATCAGCGGATTGGCCGTAACGCCAGGGACGGCCTCGCGACCTGCCTGCCACATATTCGACTCCTGAGTGGTGACGCCGAGCATGACCTGGGCCATGGTGCGGTCACCGCCCTCGACCACCGGGTTGAGGAAGAGGGTCTGCGGCGAGTACGCCGGCATGCCCAAATTCTTCCAGTTGGCCGGTCGAGATATCCAGGTGTTCAGGTAACCCTTCACAGCCTGGTCCACGGCCCATTCCACCTGCCGGGGCTTGGGCTGCATGGCCTGGTTGCGGGGATCATTGCGGGGCACCGCACAAGTGCGCTCATCCTCAATGGGTTCCGTGGGCGAAGAGGCGACCGTCGCCCTCTTGCCGGCGCGGGTTCCCTTGCCCGACGTGGCTGATGCCCCGCCCGTAAGACCGGGGGACTGCGCGGTCCCCTGGGCAGCAAAGCCGGCCTTGCGGGTATCCGGGTCGAAGACGAACGGTATCTCAGCGTCCGTGGGCTGCAGCACAGCCGTCATCTTGACCTTGCGCGCACCATCAGTCTCACCGGGAAGCAGGAGCGCCCCCTTGCCGTCCGCCCAGCGCGGAGCAGTGACAGTTGCCGCGCCCGTAGTGGAAATCGTCACGGTCTTCGGGGCCCCGGGCAGCCGTCGCGCCCACTTCGGCAGACTGCTGGTCCCAGCTTTCGTGGGCCCCGTCACGTAGACACGGCTGCCGCTTCGGACCAGCCCGGTCTCAGTCGTCGCGCCCTGTGCGAGGACTCGTGGCGCTGTCTTGTCGATGCCCTTCCGGGCCACATGCGCAGCAGAGATCCATTTCACCTTTGCCGTACTTTTGTGCTTGTCGAGGAAGACGATTCCCCCTTCACCATCCGGGGCAAGCCGGTAAGGCACCGAGTCCGTCCGTGCGAGGGGAGTGGTGCTGCCGGACGGGCTCACCTCTGCCACAGCGTTTCCCACTGCCGCAGCTATACCGTGGTCTCCGAATGGGACAGCGGACGTCACCTGTCCCTTGGTCTTGATCGGGGGCTGAACCTTGCCGGTGACGGTGTCGAGCCGTATCAGCCGCGTTCCCGGCAGGTCGTCGCCGCCCGACTGGGTGAGCACGGCTTCCTCGCCGTCACCACACCCCGGGTTGTAGTAGGAGAGCGAGGCAAGCGTCGCCAGCTTCCTCACTTCACCACTGTTCAGATCGACCACGGCGGTGAAAGCCCCGCGGGCCATCAGTTGCGGTTTGTTGGTGAAGGTTCGAGGCGCGTACGTGACTACGGCACGCTTCCCTGAAGCGGTGATGCAGGCGTTCCCGATCCAGGCATCCGTGTCGAACCCGGGTTCCGCAAGGGTAGCCGTCGTTTGCCACGTATAGCCGTCCTGCTCGCGCGCCGTCAGGACATGGAAACCTTGAGCATCACCCGTGGTCGTCCAAGCGACATCCGCGGATTTCTTCCATTCGGCACCCAGCACGTCATCCCGGGCAGCCGCAGGGACGGCATCGGCTGCCGTGCTGCTTTTACTATCCGCAGGTGCTTTACTCGCGTCCGGCTCACTCGACCATGCGGGAGTCTGCATCAGACTTCCGACCAGGGTCCCCGCGACCATGGCGGCCAAACATGCGATTTTTTTAGGTCTTAGGCGCTGCAACATGCGTGTTCGTTTCCTGCTTTCCTGTCGCTGTGAATTGGGAGAAGACGATAACGTCGTGGCACTAGAGATCGCGTGAAGCTGCACTCAGCCCATCACCATCGGCCTGGAGACAGCGCGTGAACACAGCGAGGAAGCCAGGAAAAGGGCCGAGAAATGCCGGAGTCACTTCATCCCCGCTGCGGCTGCGCGCATCCCGGAAGACGCGAAAGTGCTGGCAGAAAGGTAAGAGGAGGCAGCTTCACGACGGGGCTGCCAGCCCCCTCCCCTGACGTTCACTCATGATCGACCGCGTACGAGTCCTCGCCGCGACCAAGTCGACGGTCGCGGCGACGAGTCCGGAGCAGCTGCACAGAGCCCGACTAGGGGGCCGTTCAACCTCGCGATTTTGGCGGTGCCTTCGCTGGGCGCTGCGGACCAAGCGCAGGCAGACGGAGGCGCGGGGCATGGCCAGGATCACCACCGGCCGCTCCGCCAATCCACTTCCCCGCCAGATGCAGTCCGCAGCTCAGCCGGGCCAACAGGAGGCAGTGCGCCGGAGATCTCTCCAGTCGTGACCACCTGTGCCAGCGGGGCCTGCCAGTGCCGTGTCAAACAGCTACAATGCAATGGCATATCAGCGTCCACTGGCGTCGGCCATGGACCGCACGGGATTAAGGCGCCGGCCGCACAGGATTCAATGGACTACCTCGCCTGGGCCTCCTCATTGACCCTGACACCCTTGATATCCCTTAACTCGACCTGCCCGCTGCCCCACTGACCGGGCTGAGCCACCGCAGACGCGGTAGGTGCAACCATCATGAAACACGTCAGGGCGGCGCAAGCCCCCTGTACCAGTTGCTTTCTTCATATTTCCCCCGGTGGTAGCAGCACGGCGAGCTTGCGGAGCAGAGAGTATCGCGTCGAACCCACAGGTGACCCGGGATCGCTGATGTTTTTGTCCGCTAAGGCGCCAATCATCCGCGCTTCGCTGAGCGGTCAATTTTTCGCCACCTTGGCCGCGTTGACCGATCCCGGGGCGGAGGGTGCGGGCTTGTTGTACGAAGGTGGGCTGATCTGCATCTTCGCGTGCGAATGGAGTTGCCCGTTGGAGAGGGTTGCGCGACAACAGGCCGGTTCTGTACGGCCAGAACCGATCGACAGGCCGCTCCTCCCCGGACCCTCCGCACAGGCTCTGTAGAGGACCGGCAGCACGGCGTCCGTTCATCACGGTGATGCGGGTGCATCATGCTGAACCAGACAGGTGCGTTCCGGGGGGCAGTGCCATGGAAGACCGTCGATAAGGCGGGACGAGGTCGGTGACCGGGCAGCCCATCGTCGGCGATGGTCGTGGTCGTGCCGACGGCGGCCTCGCGCCGGATGCCTCCCATGCCTTGCAGCCGTTTGCCTTGCAGTCGTTCCGGTTGCCGGGCAGGGCTCGGCCGCCAGTGGCAGCCTGCGGCTGAGTGGGCAAGCAGCTTCCGAACCGGGGCCCGGGGGGACCGCCGCGACCGGTCCTGCGGCTCCGCAGACCTGAGCGACCGCTTAGAAATGCGTGACGCGTCACAACCCGCACCTGGTGACCCCCGGCCGACCGACCGGTAACTTCACGAGGGCCCGACTGTTTCTCCGACAGGAGCCGTGATGCCCGAAGCCGTGATCGTCTCTGCTGCCCGATCCCCCATCGGCCGCGCCTTCAAGGGTTCCCTCAAGGATCTGCGCCCGGACGACCTGACCGCGACCATCATCCAGGCCGCGCTCGACAAGGTGCCGGGGCTGGACCCGCACGACATCGACGACCTGATGCTCGGCTGCGGCCTGCCGGGCGGCGAGCAGGGCTTCAACCTGGGCCGCGTCGTGGCCGTACGGATGGGCATGGACCACCTGCCGGGCTGTACGGTCACGCGCTACTGCTCGTCCTCGCTCCAGACCTCCCGCATGGCCTTCCACGCGATCAAGGCGGGCGAGGGCGACGTCTTCATCTCGGCGGGCGTGGAGATGGTGTCCCGCTTCACGAAGGGGAACTCCGACAGCCTGCCGGACACGCAGAACCCGGTGTTCGCGGAGGCGGAGGCCCGGACCGCGAAGGTCGCCGAGGAGGGCGCCGACAGCTGGCACGACCCCCGCGAGGACGGCCTGGTCCCCGACCCGTACATCGCGATGGGCCAGACGGCGGAGAACCTGGCACGGCTCAAGGGGGTGACGCGCCGGGACATGGACGAGTTCGGGGTGCGTTCGCAGAACCTCGCCGAGCAGGCCATCGCGAAGGGCTTCTGGGAGCGCGAGATCACGCCGGTCACGACGCCGGACGGCACGGTCGTCAGCAAGGACGACGGTCCGCGCGCGGGGGTCACGCTGGAGGGCGTCGAGGCCCTGAAGCCGGTGTTCCGCCCGGACGGCTACGTCACGGCAGGCAACTGCTGCCCGCTGAACGACGGGGCGGCCGCGCTCGTCGTCATGAGCGACACGAAGGCGCGCGAGCTGGGGCTGACGCCGCTGGCCCGCATCGTGTCGACGGGTGTCTCGGGGCTGTCCCCGGAGATCATGGGCCTCGGCCCGGTCGAGGCGTCGAAGCAGGCGCTGAGCCGCGCGGGCCTGGGTGTCGGCGACATCGACCTGGTCGAGATCAACGAGGCGTTCGCGGCGCAGGTCATCCCGTCGTACCGCGACCTCGGTATCGACCTGGACCGCCTGAACGTCAACGGCGGCGCGATCGCGGTCGGCCACCCCTTCGGCATGACGGGCGCGCGGATCACCGGCACCCTGATCAACAGCCTCCAGTTCCACGACAAGCAGTTCGGCCTGGAGACGATGTGCGTGGGCGGCGGCCAGGGCATGGCCATGGTCATCGAGCGGCTGAGCTGAGGTGGAGCGGAAGGTAGGGGGCACCTGTCCCCGGAGGCCCCTTTCACCACGCAGCGTGAGCGTCGCACCACCTAACGCCGCCTGATCAATTCGTGACCCGATCTCCCCCGGGATGTGATCTAAATCCCGGGGGAGTTTCGTTTGCCCAGGTCAGCGAGATTGAAGGGTCAACATCCCGCCGGAAAAAACCTCCCAAATGGTGACGTTACGCACTGACAGGTCGGGCGTTCAGGGCTCAAGCTGTTGTAGAAGTCGGGGATCTCGTCGGAATCAGGAGTAACGACAGTGAGCGCCTTGCCTCTTGCCCTGTTGATCGTCACGGCCGCCGCCGTCGCGGTCGGAGTCGTCGCCCTCCGCGTCGCGCACGCCCTCCGTGGTGAGATCGCCGCCCTGCGGTCCGAACTGGCCGCGTACGGACGGCCCGTCGCCCGCCTCGCGGTGCCCGCGGCCCGTACCGACACCGATGCCATACGCGCGGCGGTCGCCGACGCCCTCGCCGAGGAGCGGGAGCGCGAACTCGCCGAGGCGCGCGCCTTCTGGGCCGCGCAGGAAGCGCGGGACGCCTCCGACGCGCCGTCCCTGCTGGGCGGCATGGCCGGGTTCGGCGAGGAGCTGTTCGGGCCGCGCGCGGGCGAGGCGGCCGGGGTGGAGATCGTTTTCGGCGAGCCGGGCGAGGCGCCCTTCGCCTACGACCACGACCTCGCGGACCCCGACCCGGTGTCCGGGAGCGAGGCCCGGGAACGCGAGTTCCCCGCCGACTCCCCGGAGCTGGCGGCGGCCCGCAGGCGGCACCCCTCGCACCCGGACTTCGTCCCCTCGCAGCCCTCGCCGATCGGCGACCACGACCTGACGATCGCGCGGCTGGAGCAGCTGGCCGCCGACCGCACCGAGCTGGCCGACGTGCGACCGGGTCCGCTCGGCACCCTCGACGTGTACGTCTTCGAGGACGGCACGACGCTGTGCACCACCCCCGGGCACCGGGAGACGGCCGAGCTGCTCGCGGAGGCGGTGCGCGAGGGGCGGGCGCCCTGTCTGCTGGGCGGCTCCGGGGTGTCCGGCGCCTTCGCGCTGACCTTCGGCTGCGGCGAGGAGAACGTCTACCTGCTCGCCGACCGCGTCATCGCCTCCGTCTGAGCCTCCGTCCGACCATCCGTCCGGCCCCCCGCCCCCTCAGGGGCGCCCGGCGTCTCACCCGTGCCGGGGGGAGCGGGCGCGTTCCGCGAGCGTGAGGGTGCGGCGGGCGCCCGCGACCACCGCCGCGTCCACGAAACGACCGTCGGCCAGCGCCAGCGCCCCGGCGTCCCGCCCGGCGGCGGCCAGGGTCTCCCGGGCCGCCTCGACCTCCCGGGACGTCGGCAGGTAGGACCGCTCGATCACCGGCAGTTGACGCGGGTGGATCGCGGTCCGGCCGAGGAACCCGAGCGACCGCCCCCGCAGGCACGAGGCCGCGAGCCCCTCGACGTCGCGCACGTGCGGGTACACCGACTGCGCGGGCGGCGCGAGCCCCGCCGCGCGGGCCGCCACGACGGCGCGGGCCCTCGGCCAGGTCAGCGCGGCCTCGTCCCGCATCCCGAGGTCGGCCCGCAGATCGGCCTCGCCGAGCGCGATCCCCCGCACCGCCGGATCGGCGCTCGCCACGGCGAAGGCGTTCTCGATGCCGAGCGCCGACTCCAGCAGCGGATACAGCCCGGGCACCGCCCCGGCACCGGCCGCCTCGCCCCGCTTCTCCCGCTTCTGCGGCTCTCCTCGCTCTCCTCGCTCCCCCCACTCCCCGAGCACCCGTACGACGTCCAGGACCTCGCGCGGCGACTCGATCTTCGGCAGGCGCAGGCCGGCGAGGCCGGGAAGCCCGGACAGCGCCTCCAGGTCCGCGCGGGCGAACGGTCCGGACAGCGCGTTGACGCGTACGTGCACGGCGGCCGGGCCCGGCTGCGGGGCGGACAGCAGCTCGGCGGTCGCGGTACGCGCGTACTCCTTGCGGCCGGGGGCGACGGCGTCCTCCAGGTCGATCAGGACGACGTCGGCGCCCGAGCGCAGCGCCTTCGCGACCACCTCGGGCCGGTCCCCTGGCGCGTACAGCCAGGTCAGGACGGGCTCCTCCGCGATGCCGGTGGAGGCGGGCGGCGGGCTGGTCACGGAGCCGGTGCTCACAGCGCGCCGCCTTCCCGCAGGGCGGTGATCTCGGCCTCGTCCAGGCCGAGTTCGCCGAGGATCCGCTCGGTGTCGGCGCCGTGCGGACGGCCCGCCCAGCGGACGGCGCCGGGTGTCCCGGAGAGCCGGAAGAGGACGTTCTGCATGCGGATCGGCCCCAGTTCCTCGTCCTCGACGGTCGTGATGGTGTTCAGCGCGCGGTACTGCGGATCGGTCACGACGTCCCGGACGTCGTACACGGGGGCGACCGCCGCCTGCGCCTGCTCGAAGGCGGCGACGACCTCGGCCCGGTCGTGGCGGGCGATCCAGCCGCCCACGGCCTCGTCGAGGGCGTCGGCGTGCTGGGCGCGGCCCGCGCCCGTCGCGAACCAGGGCTCCTCGGCGAACTCGGGCCGGCCCACGAGCCGCACCACCCGCTCGGCCACCGACTGCGCGGAGGTCGAGACCGCGAGCCACTTGCCGTCGGCGGTGCGGTACGTGTTGCGCGGCGCGTTGTTGGTCGAGCGGTTGCCGGTCCTGGGCTGGACGTAGCCGAGCTGGTCGTACCAGATCGTCTGCGGGCCGAGCACCGCGAGCATCGGCTCGATGATGGCCATGTCGACGACCTGTCCGTGCCCGGTGCGGTCCCGTCCGGCGAGCGCCGTCATCACCGCGTACGCCGTGGCCAGCGCGGCGACCGAGTCGGCGAGGCCGAACGGCGGGAGGGTCGGCGGGCCGTCCGGCTCCCCGGTGGTCGCGGCGAAACCGCTCATCGCCTCGGCGAGCGTCCCGAAGCCGGGGCGCGAGGCGTAGGGCCCGAACTGGCCGAAGCCGGTGACGCGGGCCAGGACCAGCCGCGGGTTGACCGCCGACAGCTCCTCCCAGCCCAGGCCCCACTTCTCCAGCGTGCCGGGGCGGAAGTTCTCGATGACGACGTCGGCGCGGGCGACGAGCCGCAGCAGCACCTCGCGACCGCCCTCGGTGGACAGGTTCAGCGTCAGGTTGCGCTTGTTGCGGCCGAGGTGCTTCCACCACAGGCCCACGCCGTCCTTGCTGGGGCCGTGGCCGCGTGAGGGGTCCGGCTTCGTCGGGTGCTCGACCTTCGTGACCTCGGCGCCGAAGTCGCCGAGCATGGTGGCCGCGAGCGGCCCGGCGAAGAGCGTCGCGAGGTCCAGGACGCGCAGCCCGTCGAGCGGTCCTGGCCCCGGCGCCGTCGCTGTCCGCCGCGTGCCGGGGCCGGGGTCGGGTTCCCGCGTGCCGGGGTCGGGTTCCTGCGTACGGGGGTCATGCATGGGCGGTCCTCCAAAGCCTCTGAACTGGTGCCCGGTGGTGGGGCGACGGGCGGCCGGGGCGGTCAGCCGGACGCGGCGACCAGCGCGTCGATGTCAGCGCGTACGGGCATGGACGAGGAGGCCCCGGCGCTCCGCACGGACAGCGCGGAGGCGGCCTGCGCCCAGGAGAGCGCGCGCCGCGTCGGGACGCCCTCGCCGAGCGCGACCGCGAGGGCGCCGACGAAGGTGTCCCCGGCCGCCGTCGTGTCGACCGCACGGGTCGGGTAGGCGGGGACGAGTACGGGTTCGGCGCCGCGCCGGGCGTGCAGGCAGCCCCGGGAGCCGAGGGTGACGACCACCTCGGGCACGGCGTCGAGCAGGGCGAGCGCCGCCGCGTGCGCGTCGGGACGGCCGGTGAGCGTCGCCGCCTCGTGCTCGTTGGGCACCAACAGGTCGATGACGTCCAGCAGTTCGTCGGGCAGCGGCTGGGCGGGCGCCGGGGTGAGGACGGTGCGCACGCCGTTCCTGCGGCCGGCCCGCGCCCCGTCCAGGACGGCCGCGCAGGGCAGTTCGAGCTGGAGCAGGAGCGCCCCGGACGCGGCGATCGTCTCCTCGTCACCGTCGACGAGGGAGGTGACGGTGCCGTTCGCGCCGGGCACGACGACGATCGAGTTCTCCCCCGCGTCGTCCACGACGATGTGCGCGGTGCCGCTGGGCCCCCGAACCGTCCGCAGCCGTTCGGTGGCCACGCCCGACTCGGCCAGTACGGCGCGCAGTCCGCCGCCGAAGTCGTCCTCGCCGACCGCGCCGATCAGCGACACCGCGCCGCCCGCGCGGGCCGCCGCGACCGCCTGGTTGGCGCCCTTTCCGCCGGGGACGGTACGGAAGGTGTGGCCCGTCACCGTCTCCCCGCGCTCCGGGGCGACCGGCGCGTACGCCACGAGGTCCATGTTGGTGCTGCCGAGCACCGTGATCCGGGCGGTACGCGGGTGAGCCGCGTCCGCCTGCGTCGAGTTGTCGGCCGGGTTCATGAGGTACCGCCCTTTCCTGTGCCGGCCGGGGTCCCGGTCACCGCGAGGGCTGCGGTGCGGGCGGCCAGTGTGTCGAAACCGATGCCGTCGAGCCCGGCCACGGTCGTGGCGAGGCGGTTGCGCAGCGGGGCGGTCCACCGCTCGGGGAGCGCCCCGGGGCTGCCCGCGAGCAGACCGGCGACGGACCCGGCGGTGGCCCCGTTGGAGTCGGTGTCCCAGCCGCCGGACACGACCCGGCACACGGAGGCGTCGAAGTCCCCGTCGGCGTGCGTGAGTCCGGCGGCGAGCAGCGCCGCGTTGGGCAGGACGTGCACCCAGTGGTGGTCGCCGTACTCGGCGTGCAGCCGGTCCACGACGGACGCGAAGCCCTCGGCGGTGCCGGTGGGTTCGGCGCGGGCCGCCTCGATGCCGAAGCGCACCGCGCGCGCCAGCCGCGAGCGCCCGGGCACGACGGACAGCCCCGCCGCGAGCGCCCCGTGGACGTCGCCGCGCCCGCCGGCCGCCTCGGCGACCGTCGCGGCGGCGAACATCGCGCCGTACACGCCGTTGGCGGTGTGGCTGAGGACCGCGTCGCGCCACGCCTGACCCGCCGCGGCGTACGGGTCGCCGGGGCGGGTCCAGCCGAAGACGTCGGCGCGGATGAGGGCGCCGATCCACTCGCGGAACGGGTTGCGCAGCGCGCCCGTCGCCGGGGGCTCCACCCCGTCCAGGAGGTTGCGGTACGCGACCCGTTCCGCGGTGAAGGTACGGCCCGCGGGGAGTTCGTCCAGCCACAGCCGCGCGACGTCGGCGGTGGTGAAGTCGTGGCCGTGCCGCTCCAGCAGGAGCAGGCCGAGCAGCGGGTAGTTGAGGTCGTCGTCCTCGGGCGCCCCGTCGATGTTCTCGGCGAGGGACGTGGGGCGGCTGCGGCGGTTCCACGGCCAGCGCGCCGCGGTCGCCGCGTCCAGCCCGATCTCCGTGAACCAGGTGCGCAGCGGCCAGTTTCCGGTCGCGGCGGCGATCTCCCTGATCCCGGCGAGCGGCAGCTTCTCGACCGGTTTGCCGAGCACACAGCCCACCGCGCGGCCCAGCCAGGCCGCCTCCAGACGGGCGGTGAGCCCGTCGGCGACCCCGGGCGGCGGACCGTCCGGACGCGGCAGGGCGCGCGCGGCGGCGCGGACGTCCGCGAGGCCGGTCGGCTCCCCGGCCTCGGCCGGCCCGTCGAACGCGTCGAGTTCGTCGAGTTCGTCGAGGAGGGTGAGCGCGAGGGCGCGCAGCGCGGGGTCGGCGGGGCCGGTCGAGGCACCCGCGCGTTGTGGCGCGAGATGGCCCCCGGCGGCGAGCCAGCGCTGTTCGACGCGGGCGACGGCCTCCGGGTCCCGTCCGTCCTGCGCGGCCTGCCGCAGCTCGTGCCCGAGCAGGTCCTCGGGCTGGACCCAGGTCACCCGCAGGGCGGGGCCGGGGTGCGGCTGCGTGGCCGGGCCGGGGTGCGGCCGGGGCTCCGGGGCGGTCCCAGCGTCCGCCCGTCCCCCGGTCCTCGTCGTCATCGCTGCCCCGCCAGCTCGGTGAAGGCCGTCTCGTGGGCGCGCCTGCGGGCCAGGTCCCGGTCGAAGACCTCGCGGGTGACGGCGGCGAGTTCGGCGGCGGGCGCGAGGAGGTCGAGCCTGCTGGCCCGCGCCACCTCCTCGCTCCACTCGGCGGGGATGCCCGCAGTGCCGTGCAGCACCCCGGCCAGCGCGCCGCTCATCGTCGCGATCGAGTCGCAGTCCCGGCCGTAGTTGACGGAGCCGAGCGCGCTGCGCCGGAAGTCGCCGCCGCCCACGAGCAGCATGCCGAGCGCGACGGGCAGTTCCTCGATGGCGTGCAGCCGCGAGGGCCTGCGCGCGCCGAGCGAGGGCTGCCGGTACTGCGGACCGACCGTGTCGAAGGGCGCGACGGCCTCCCGCAGCGGGACGAGGGCCTCCTCGAAGTCCTCGTACCGGGAGGCCACTTCGCACACCGCCTCTATCGCGGCGCGCGTGCCGTCCTTCGCGAGGGCCAGGGCCGCGCCGACGACGGAGTCCGGGGTGGCGCCCGGGCGGAAGGCGGCGGCCACGGCGGCGGCGAACACCCCGGCCGCCTCCCGCCCGTACGAGGACTGGTGCGGGGCGGCGACCTCCAGCGCCTCCGTGTAGGCGGCGGCCGGATGGCCCGCGTTGACGACACCGACGGGGGCCATGTACATCGCGGCCCCGCAGTTGACGATGTTGCCGACGCCCGCCTCGCGCGGGTCGACGTGCCCGTAGTGCAGCCGCGCCACGATCCACTTCTCCGCGAGGAACACGCGCTGGAGCGGCAGCGCCTCCGCCTCCAGCTCGGGAATCCAGCGCGGGGTGCCGATGAGGTCGGGCACCAGGTGGTCGGCGACGCTGTAGGCGTCGAGGTGGTCGCGGACCTTCGCGTAGACCCGTACCAGGGCGTGCGTCATGAGGGTGTCGTCGGTGACGTGCCCGTCGCCCTTGTGGTACGGCGCGATGGGCCGCGCGGTGCGCCAGTCCTCGTAGAAGGGGCCGACGATGCCCTGGACCCGGCCGCCGTGGCGTTCCGCGATCTGCTCGGGGGTCCAGCCCTCCACGGGGCCGCCGAGCGCGTCGCCCACAGCGGCGCCGACCAGGCAGCCGGCGACGCGGTCCTCCAGCGTGAGCTTCATGAGAGGTGGGGTCCTTCCGTGACGGTTTCGCTGACGTGTTCGGTGAGGTCTTCGGTGACGTGTTCGGCGAGGTCTTCGGCGGCGTTCCCGGGGGCGGCCTCCGGGCTCGGGCCGGTCGCCGCGAGCGCGCTCGCGAGGGCGACGAGGTCGGTCCCGGTCTGCCGGGGCAGGGCGCAGCCCGCGAGGGTGCGGCACGCGTCCCGCCAGGCGCGCGGCAGGGACTCGGCGCCGCTGAGCGCCCCGGCCAGCGCCCCGGCCAGCGCGGGCGCGGAGTCCGCCACCCGGGACAGGCACGCGGCGGCCGGGACGGCCTCGCCCGGCGCCCCGCCCGCGGCGAGGACCAGGGCGAGGGCGACGGGCACCGTCTCGGCGGCGGCGATGCCGTAGCTGTAGACGTGGTCGATGATCTGGTGCTCCAGCACGGGCACGAGCCCGAAGGCGTGGCCGGTCCCGTCCGGATCCCGCGTCGTCGCGGTGCGGGCGAGGGTGACGGCGTGCCGGGCGTTGCGGCCGATCTCGGAGCTCTCGGGCAGCTCCCGCAGCGCGGCCTCGACGCACACGGCGGCGGGGTGACCGGCGAGGGCCAGGGACACTGCGGCGGCCATCGCGCGCGCGCCCAGCACCCCGTCGCCGTCCTGCGTGTAGCGCGCGTCGTACTCGGCGAGGTCGGCGGCGGCGGCCGGGTCCCCGGGGTGGACGACGGCGAGCACGCAGGCCCGGGTGCAGGCCGCGTCGTCGAAGTAGTGCGGGTTGTCGTGCCCGGTGGCCGGCGGGCGCAGCCCCGCCGCGAGGTTGCCGAGCCCGGCGCGTACCGAGATCCGGGCGCGCAGCGGCATCACGGCCGACTCGACCTCGGGGGCGCGGGCCGCGGCGGCGGAGATCTCCGCCGCGAGGGAGATCCACGACAGGTCGACGGCCGCGCGCACCCGGCGGTCCTTGCTCAGGTCGCTCAGCAGCGTCGCGTGCGAGGCGAGGATCGAGTCGGCGGTGAACGCGGCCCACTCGGCGTCGTCGGAGGGGCCCAGCCGCAGCGGCTCCGGCGGCTGGTTGAGGGCGATGGGCACGGGCAGGGTCGTCGTCGCGTTCTGCTCGGCGAAGGTGTCGAGTTCCCGGGTGAGCCTGCGGGTCCACTCCGGCATCCGCGCGGCCCGGTGCCTGGCGGCGGGCCACCCGGCGGCGTCCCCGGCCGCGAGCCCGAGCAACAGGCCCTCGACGCGGCGCAGTTCGAGCCCGGACGGGCCGGTGGTCCCGGCGTCTCCGGTGGCTCCGGTGGCTCCGGTGGCTCCGGTGGCTCCCGTGCTCCCGGCGTCTTCGCGCGGGCCGCGCTGCCGGGTGACGCGGGTGCCGGGCGCGGACGGGTGGCCCCCGGCCGACGCGGCGTGCGGCACGGTGCCGCGTCCGGGGGCGGCCTGTTCGGACACGGCCCCGTCCGGGGCGTGGGCCCGCTCCCCGGAGGGGGCGGGGCGCGGTTCCCCGGCGGCGGCGGGGGTGCGGGCGGAGGTGGTGCGGATCGTCATGACGCGGCCCGTCCTTCTTCCTCGATGGTGCGGGCTTCCCGGGGGGCGGCTTCGGGGCGCCGGGGGCGCGGGGGCCCGGCCGGGGGTCCCGCGGCGCGCAGCCGGGCCCGTTCCAGGGTCTCGACGCGGTCGCGGTCGGCGCGGTCCCCGTCCCCGTCGGGTACGAGGAGGTCGGCGATGTCGCGTACGTGGTAGCCGGCCATGGCGGGCAGGCAACTGCCGCGCACCGGCTTGATCGCCCGGGTCCAGGCGCCGGGGATCGCGGCGTACCCGGCGAGGGCGCCCGCGAGGGCCCCGGCCAGGGCTGCGGTGGTGTCGGCGTCGCGGCCCATGTTGACGGCCGTCAGGACGGAGCCGCTGAAGTCGCCGTCCGCGAGGGCGAAGGCACCGAAGGCGAGGCCGATCGCCTCGGGCGCGAGGTCGGTCCACGGGTAGCCGCCGATGACGACGGCGGAGCGCACGGCGCGTTCCCGCTCCAGCCGGCTCAACGACGTGTCGAGCCGGGCGCGGCCCGCCGTGGTGACGGCGCGGCGCAGGGAGCGGGCCGTCCAGGAGTCCTCGGGGATGACGGAGAGCGCGGCGGTCACGACGGCCGCGCTGCCGCCGCCCACCATGGCCGCCGCGACCCCGGCGGCGGCGGCCTGACCTCCGTAGATGCCCTCGCCGTCGTGGCTGACGGTGCCGTCGATGGCGACGAGCCGCGCGGCCTCGGCGGGCCGTCCGGCGGCGAACACGCCGAAGGGAGCGGCGCGCATCGCGAGCCCGTCGCTCCAGGCGTGCCGGTGCTGCGCGGTGATCGGCGCGGCCAGTCCGCGCCGCAGGTTCTCCAGGGTGCCGCGCTCGCTGAACCCGGCGCCCCGGAAGGGCCCTTCGTCGCGGTCCGCGATCCAGTGGTGCCACGCGGCCTCGACGTGGGCGGTGGTGAGCGCCGCCCCGTACTCGGCGAGCAGCAGCCCGGAGAGGATCGCGTACTCGGTGTCGTCGGTGCCGGCCGGGTCGTCGGTGACGAAGTCCTCGATGCGGCCCCAGCGCTGGCGGATCTGGGAGGGCTTCATGTTCTCGGCGGGGGCGCCGAGGGCGTCGCCGACGGCGAGGCCGGTGAGCGCGCCGCGCGCGAAGTCGCGGGGGCTGCCCGGGGCCGGGGCGGGCCGGCCCGTGCCGCCCGGTGGCGGGGGGCCGGGCCGGTGGCCGGGCGGAGGGGGTGAGGCGGTCGGTGCGCTCATGCTGTGCCGTTTCCTGGTGCGTGGTGCGGGTGGTGCGGTGGGTCAGGGGGTGGCGGGGAGCGGGTGCCCGTGCCTGACCAACGGGCGGCGGTCATCGGTGGTAGCGGTCGAAGATGCGATTGCCGTCGCGGACGAGCTTGGTGCGCAGTTCGTCCAGGCCGATCGCGCCGCTGTAGTACTGCTGGAGGGCGGGGGTGGCGATCTTGTCCATCCACTCGGGGTAGCCGCGTACGCCGAGCGCGGGTGAGGCGGTCAGGTGCTCGGCGACCTTGACGCCGGTGCTCCAGCCGTCCTTCGCGGTGCTCAGGCGCGGGTCGCGCAGGGCGGCGGTGCCGGTCGGCAGGAGCCAGTCTCCGCGCGCGAGGCGGGCGAGTTCCTTCGTCCGGGTGAGGAAGGCGATGAACTCGACGGCCGCCTCCTTGTGGGCGCAGGACTGGGCGACGGACAGGGTCTGCGGGCTGACGCCCTGGGCCCGGCCGCCGTCGGGCGCGCCGCGTCCCACGGGCAGCGGCAGCGTCACCCAGTCGAAGCCGTCGGGGGCCTGCTGCCCGACCTGCTGGCGGTAGGAGAAGCCGAGCGGGAGCATCGCGTAGCGACCGGCGAAGAAGCCGGGCAGGGTGTCGCCGCCGCCCATGCCGAGCCCGCTGGAGGGGGCGGTGCGGTCGGTGCGCACCTGTCGTCTGATGAGTTCGGCGACGGCGGAGTCGGCGGCCTCGAAGCGGACCTCGGTGCGGTCGCCGTCCCGGTGGATGATCCTCCCGCCGGTGCTGAGCGCCATGTTGAGGGTCTGGTTGACGGGTTCCTTCATCGCCCAGGCCACCCCGTAGCGGCTGCCGGTGCCGGAGCGCCGGCGGGTCAGCTCCTTCGCGACGTCCTCGAAGTCCTGCCAGGTCCAGGGGTGTTCGACGGTGGGCAGGCGGATTCCGGCCTTCTCCAGCAGCGGCCGGTTGGCGATCAGCACGCGCGGCTCCTGGAGGAAGGGCACGCCGTAGATCCCGCCGTCGAAGCGCGCGGTGTCCCAGGAGGCCGCGGGTATGCGGCGCCGCAGGTCCTCGGGCAGCAGAGCGGTGAGGTCGGCGAGGTCGCCGCCGGAACCGAAGTCGGTGAGGTCGTTGGCCTCGTCGTGGATGATGTCGGGCGCCGCCCCGCCCTCGAAGGAGGTGAGGAGCTGGTCGTGGACGTTGGTCCAGGAGCCCTGCACGTAGCGGACCCGGACGGCGGGCCGCCCCCGGTTCCACTGGTCGACGAGCGCCTTGTTGGCGGCGACCGACTCCTTCTGCCAGGCCAGGGAGAGGAAGTCCAGCGTGGGCGGACCGTCGTCCCCGCCGGAGCCGCAGGCGGTGAGCAGGGACGAGGAAGCGGCGGTGGCGGCCGCCGCGCCGAGGAAGGTGCGCCGGCGCATCAGCCCTTCACCGCCCCGTTCATCATGCCGCCCACCAGACGGCGCTGGAGGAAGGCGAAGAACAGCAGGCTGGGCAGGGTCGCGAGGACGGAGGCGGCGGCGAGCGGGCCGAGGTCGGCGGCGCCCTCCGCCCCGAGGAAGTGGGTGAGGATCACGGACATCGTCTGCTTCTCGGGTGACTTGAGCAGGACCAGGGCGAAGAAGAACTCGTTCCACGCGGTCACGAAGGAGAACATGAGCGTCGCCACCAGGCCGGGCGTCAGCAGCGGCAGCACGACGCTGCGCAGGGTGCGCAGCCGGCCGGCGCCGTCCATCGCCGCGGCCTCCTCCAGGGAGGCGGGCACCGCCTTGACGTAGCCCTGGAGCATCCAGAGCGCGAAGGGCAGGTTCCACACCACGTAAACGACGATCAGGCCGGGCAGCGAGTCGATCAGCCGCACGTTCTTCAGTACGAGGAACAACGGAATGATGATGAGGACGAACGGGAACATCTGGCTGACCAGGACCCAGCCGGTGCCGACGCGGCCGATCAGGGACCGGTAGCGCACCATGACGTAGGCGGCGGGCACCGCCACCGTCACCGAGATCAGGGCCGCGACGCCCGCCACGATCAGGCTGTTGAGCGCCGAACGCACGAGCGGCTGCTGGTCGAGCGCCGCCCGGAAGTTGTCGAGCGTGGGGTGCCGGGGCAGCCACGTCGGGTCCACCGAGCCGAGTTCCTGCGGGGACTTGAACGCCGTGGACAGCAGCCACAGCAGCGGGAACCCGAGGAACACGAGGTAGCAGACGAGGGCCAGGTACTGCCCCGAACGGCCCGCGAGGCGCCGTGCGGAGGGCCGGCCGCCCGGGCCCCGCCCGGAACGGGCTTGCGCTTGCTGGGAGTCGCTCACTGGTCGTCCCCCTTCAGTCGGTTGCGCAGGAAGACGGTGAGGATGACGGCGACGACCGCGACCATCACGAGGCCCATGGCCGCCGCGTAGCCGAACTGGCCGTAGCGGAACGCCTCGTCGTAGGCGAAGAGCATGGGCAGCCGGGTGGCGCCGCCGGGCCCGCCGCCGGTCAGGACGTAGACCAGCCCGAAGGAGTTGAAGTTCCAGATGAAGTTGAGCGCGGTGATCGACAGCACGACCGGTTTCAGGGCCGGCCAGGTCACCGTGCGGAAGCGGCGCCACAGCCCCGCCCCGTCCAGCGCCGCCGCCTCGTGCAGCTCCAGCGGCACGTTCTGCAACCCGGCGAGCAGGACGACGGTGGTCTGCGGCATGCCCGCCCACACCCCGACGGCGACGACGGCGGGCAGCGCGAGCGACAGGTCGGAGAGCCAGTCGACGTTGGCGGAGATCAGGTGCAGATCGCGCAGCGTGCTGTTGAGGATGCCCGCGTCCGGGTTGTAGACGAGCCGCCACATGATGCCGATGACGACCTCCGGCATCGCCCAGGGCACGAGCGCGAGGGTCCGCGCCAGCCAGCGCAGCCGCAGGTTCTGGTTGAGCAGCAGGGCGAGCCCCAGCGACATCAGGAACTGGAGCACCGTCACGCTCACCGCCCAGACCAGCCCGATCCGGAAGGAGTCCCAGAACAGCGAGTCCAGCCGCAGGTCCGCGAAGTTGTCCAGCCCCGTCAGCGAGGTCCCGCGCGCGCTGCCGGACTGCGCGTCGGTGAACGCGAGCGCCACCCCGTACAGCAGCGGTCCCACGCTCAGCACGAGGATCGGTATGAGCGCGGGCAGCAGCAGGAACCAGCCGTCCCGGTCCAGGCCGAGCACGCGCCGCCGCGCGGCGGGCGTCCGGGGCGGCGCGAGCCCCGCGCCGGTGCCGGTGCGGCGCGCGGGCCGCAGTGCGGTGCGCGCGCTCACGCCGTGCCCCCCGCGGCGGGCGCCGAGGAGCCCCGTACGACCAGCCGGGGCGCCACCGTCTCGCAGCGCACCGGGCCGCCCGGCGGGGCGCCTGCGCCCTCCAGCCGGGACACGAGCATCCCGGCGGCGATCCGGCCGCGCTCGGCGGACCCCAGGTCGACGCTGGTCAGCAGCGGCCAGCTCGCCCGCGCCAGCTCGCTGTCGTCCATGCCGACCACCGCGAGGTCACCGGGGATGTCGAGCCCCCGGTCGTGCGCCGCGTGGGCGACACCCAGGGCGAGCTGGTCGTTGGCGCAGAAGATCGCGTCGATCGACGGGTCGGCGGCCAGCAGCCGGTGGGCGGCGGCCGTCCCCGCCTCGATGCCGAACTCGGTCGTCTCGACGAGGGCGGGCTCCGGCTCGCGTCCCGCCTCGGCGAGCGCCTTGCGGTAGCCGAGCAGCCGGCTGGCTCCGGGCACGGTGTCGGCGGGCCCGTTGACGAAGGCGATACGGCGCCGCCCGCCCGCCAGCAGATGGCGCACGCCGAGCACCGCGCCGGACACCGAGTCGGCGCGCACGCTGTCCACGGTGGCGTCCTCGGGCAGCGAACCGATCACGACGATCGGGCGGGCCGCCTCACGCAGCGCGGCCAGATGCTCCTCGGTGACCCGGATCGGGCACAGGATCAGCCCGTCGCTGGTCCGGTCGGCGAGGCTGCGCACGACGCTCAGCTCGTCCTCGGCGACCGCGTCCGTGGAGTGCAGCAGCAGCCGGTAGCCGAGCGGCTTCGTGACCGCCTGGATCTCCCGGACCATCGAGACGTACGCCGGGTTGCCGATGTCCTGCATCGCGAAGGTGAGCTGCCGGGTGCGGCCGCCCTTGAGCGAGCGGGCCACCGCGTTGGGCACGTAGCCGAGTTCGGCGGCCGCGCGCTCCACCCGCCGCACGGTGTCGGGCCGCGCCCCGAGCCCGTTCAGGACCCGGGAGACCGAGGCGATCGACACACCCGCCCGCCGGGCGATCGTCTCCACGGTCGGCGGACTGGTTGATGCCGTCATCGTCGCCCCTTTGCTGACATGACACCCAACTGAAAACGTTTACAGTTCGCGCCCGGAGCGACCCGGACGGAAGGTTTGTTTCGGCAATGTTGCGGACGTCGACGCCTGAACGTCAACCAATTGTGGCCCGCGTCACTCGCGGAGGGGTCGGTTCAGGTGGGTGTGCGGGGAGCGCGAGGTGCGCGTGCGGAGGCGCGCGAGATGCGTGAGGCCAGGGGGCCGTATACGGGGTGCGCGGGGCGTACGGGGTGCGGGGCGCACGAGTGCGCGGAGCCGGGGTCAAGGTCGGGGTCAAGGTCGGGGCCGGGGCCGAGGTCGGGGCCGGGGCCGAGGTCGGGGCCGGGGCCGACGGGCCGCCCGGCGTCAGACCCCGGCGCGCTGCTGTGCTTCCTCCACGAGGGCGGCGGCCTCGACGACCTCGGCGGGCTGGCGCAGTACCTCGGCGAGATCGTGCGCGGCGACGACGAGCTGGTCGGCGACGGCGAACATCCCCGCGTCCGGCATGACCCGGACCTCGGCCCCCGGGTCCTCCAGGTGCTGGGCGCGGGCGGACAGCGCGCGGGCCAGTTCGAGCGCCTCGGCGGCGGCCCCGCGCTGGAGCCGGCTCTGCGGGGCGGCGCGCAGCCGGTCGGCGAAACGGTCCGCGGCGGAGGTGAACGGTGTCGTATCAAGCACCCCGCGACCCTACGCGCCGCTCCGGGACTGTTGCCAACGCCGCGAGCGTGCGGCACCGTGCTGGGAAGGCCCGGCCCCGTCGACCTTCCGGAGGCGCCGATGTCGCAACTGTTTTCCGAGGAAACCCACCGCAACCTGCTCGCCCGCATCCCCGAGTGCACCGGCCGCGAGGTGGCCGACTGGCTGCGGGCCGTGGACGAGGGGCCGTCACTGCGACGGTTCGAGGAGAAGGTGAGCTGGCTGCGCGGCGAGCACGATCTCGCGTACGGCCACGCGAAGGCCATCGTCCACGAGTACGACCTGCGCAGAGCGGCCCGCAAACTGGGCTGAGCCGGGGCCGGACGGCGAAAGCCGCGCCCCCGGACACACGGGAGGGCCCGCGGACCACCGGAACGTACAAGGTGGTCCGCGGGCCCTCCCGCGTACGGCCCGGCGCTGACGCCGCACCGCCGTGGGTCAGTCGTTGCCCTGGAGGATCGCGATGAGCCGCAGGAACTCCATGTAGATCCAGACCAGGGTCAGGGTCAGGCCGAAGGCCGCGAGCCAGGACTCCTGACGCGGGGCGCCGTAGCGGATGCCGTCCTCGACCTGCTTGAAGTCGAGGGCGAGGAAGCAGGCGCCGAGCAGGATGCCGATGACCCCGAACATGATGCCGAGGCCACCGCTGCGGAAGCCGAGACCGTCGCCGCCGCCGAACACGGCGAACAGCAGGTTGACCGCCATCAGCAGGACGAAGCCCATGGCGGCGGCCATGACGAAGCCGTAGAACCGGCGGTTGACCCGGATCAGGCCCGTCTTGTAGGCGACGAGCACCCCGATGAACACGGCCATCGTGCCGAGCACCGCCTGCATGGCGGCGCCGTCGGCGATGCGGGTGTCGACGACGTTGCTCACCACGCCGAGGAAGACACCCTCAAGGGCGGCGTAGGTGAGGATGAGGGCGGGCGCGGCCTTGCGCTTGAAGGACTGCACGAGGCCGAGGACCATCGCGACGAGCCCGAAGCCGATGGCGATGCCGTAGGACCTGTTGAGATGGGCGTCGTCCACCGGAAGCAGCGCCCAGGCGAGGGCGGCCGTGACGATGAGCGTGCCGAGGGTGCCGGCGGTACGGACGACGACGTCGTCCATGGTCATGCGGTCGGCGGTGGGCGGCGCCTGCGGGACGCCGTGCTGCACGTCCGCCTGGGCGTAGGGGTTGTTCGCGTACGGGTTGGCGGGCGCGTCCGCATAAGGGGTGCCGCCCGCGTACGGACCTGTCGCGGTCCCCACGGCGGGTCCCCCGGCCTGCGGCGCCGCGTTGAACCCCGCGTGGCCGTTGTCGCGGCTGAACCCCCGTCGCGAGAAGACCGGGTTACTGCTCCTCATCTCACTCCTCCATGGCCACCCTGTGTGGCCTTGCGCCCAGAGTAATGCGTAGGCAAAAGAAACACCCTAGTACTCGGGGAGGATCTTTCCCCCACCCTGCCCGGAGAACGTCCGGGACACCCTCCGTGTTCCCGCCACTGCGGGCGGCAGCCCGGGAACATCGGCGGGGGCCGTGCGGGGTTGCCCGTACGGCCCGCCCGCCACCGCCCACCCGACTGGCCGTCCCCCGGTGATGACACACGGCGGGGGACGGTATCGCGCGCCCGTTCCGCCGGCGATCCCGGCTCAGGCGGCGGGCTGGACCTCGGCGCCCGCGCACCAGACGCGGCGGATGTTCCGCGTGGCGGAGATGTCCCGCAGGGGGTCTCCGTCGATCAGGAGCAGGTCGGCCCGCAGTCCGGGGGTGAGCGCGCCACGGTCGGTGAGGCCGAAGGACCGCGCGGCGAGGGAGCCGGCCGCCCGCAGCACGAGGTCCTCACCGAGCCCGGCGCCGACGAGGAGGGCGAGTTCGTGGTGGAGGCCGGCCCCGTGCGTGACGGGGGCGGGGATGGGCGCCTTGCCGGAGAAGGCGTCGGTGCCGGCCACGATCGGCACGCCCGCGGCGTGCAGGACGCTCACGGAGTCCCGGCTGAACGAGTAGCGCTGCCCCGGGGGGCGCGCTCCGGTGATGACGGCCTCCATCATCGCGAGCGTGGGCACGGCGACCTGCCCCTGCCCGGCCATCCGGTCCGCCGTCTCCCGGTCGAGGACACCGTCGCGGGGCACGTGGGTGACGATGTCGGCCCCCGCGTGGACGGCCCGCCGGTAGGCGTCCACCGACGAGGCGTGGGCCACGGTGAGCTTGCCGTGCGCCTTGCCCGCGGCGACGACGGCGTCGATGGTCGCCTGCGGGAGCAGATCACCCTCGATGACGACCTTGATGTAGTCGGACCCCTCCGACACGCGCCTGGCGACGAACGCCTCCGCCTGGGAGGCGTCGGTGAGGACCGCCTCCTGCGGCATGCCCGGCATACGGGCGTGATTGCCTCCGGGGCCGATCGCGGGCACCCCGGCGCTGCGGATGTCGGGCACCTGGTGACGGAAGGAGTCGACGCGCTCGCGCGGCCAGCAGGCCATGTCCAGCGCGGTGGTGATGCCGTGGCCCGCGAGCCGGGTCAGGTCCTCCGGGAAGTTGAGGTGGACGTGCGCGTCGAAGAGCCCCGGCAGCAGCGTGCCCCCGCAACCGTCGAGGGTCTCGACGTGATCGGCCGGAGCGTCGACGGCCACGAGGACGCCCCCGGCGAAGGCCAGCTCGGTGGGCCCGGTCAGCCGGGCACCGTCGAACACACGGACATTGGTCAGAACCGTCTTACTGGTGGGCATGTGCACTCCGGTCGTACGGGAGGGGCTGGGCTGGGCTGGGCTGGGCGGAGTTTAGAGAACCAATCGGTTCACTAAAACGACTGTACCCCCACCCCTCCCCGGCCTCCGGTTCGACGGGCCCCGGGTGGATGGCTATAACCGGTGGAGTGACAGCAGCGGACCGGAAGACCGGCCAGGACCCCGACCAGGACGTACACCCGCGCGCACGGCCGGGCCGTCCCACCCGTCGCCGCGGCACGGACCTCACGCAGGCGATCTACCGCGCCACGCTGGAGGAACTGGCCGACACGAGCTTCGAGGAGTTGCGCTTCGACCGGATCGCGCTGCGCGCCGGCACGGGGAAGGCGGCGCTGTACCGCCGCTGGAGCACCACCGCCGAACTGGTGCTGGCCGCGTTGTCCGACCCGGTGGGCGGCTTCCCCTCGCGGCCGACGCCCCCGGGGACCGGCTCCTTGCGCGAGGACCTGACCACCGTGCTGACCACCTTCGCCCAAGAGCTGGAGGAGCTCCGCGGACGCGCGCTGCGCCCCCTGCTGACCCAGCGCCCACGCCACCCGGAGTTGTTCGACGAGATCCTCCGCACCCTGATCGTGCCGCACCAGAAGATCCTGCTCGCCATCGTCGAGCAGGCCGCCGCCCGCGGCGAGGCGCACCCCGGCGCCGTCACCCAGCGGATCGCCTCGGTGGGCCCGCGCCTGGTCATCACGGAATCGCTCCTGAGCGGCGCGGTGTCCGGGGCCGAGGTACGCGACCTGGTGGACGAGGTGCTGCTGCCGCTGATGGGCTCCCGCCCCCGGGACCACCGTCCCGCGCGACAGCCCCGGCCCGGGGGCGCGGAGGGACGGCACTGACAGGCCCGGCCGGACGCGAAGCGCTGCCGGAGCGACGTCTGCGACGAGGAGAAAGGGGCACGGCCCGCCCCCTTGATCACATGCACGCGCACACGCACTCGGCCGCGACCCCTGCACGGACGGCTCGTCACGACAGCGCAACCGACCGGTCGTCACAAGCCGGTCGCCCCCGGGTGGACCGCGCCAGGACAGCGCCGGGGTCCGGCGGGTGCACGAAGCGTCGCCGCACAGCCCGACGCGCCGCCCCGGGTGGGGACGACAGCGGCGTGGAGGGTCGCCGGGCCGCCCCTTCACGCACACGAGCGGCGGTCCGGCCCCCCTTTGTCGGGTGGCCGGACCGCCGCTCGGATCTGCGCTGCCGGGACGTCAGGGACGGGCTTTCCAGGGCGCGAAGAGCGACCCCCGTGATACGCGCGCCCATCTGCCGGATCGACCGGACGGCGACCTCAGCGCCTGGCGCCCGGAGGTCGTCGGTGCGGCGCGTGCCCCCGCCAGGTTCGGCAGACCAGTACCACGCACGATCCGGATCGGCCGGTCACACCGGCCGGCGGCGAAGCGGCCACCGGCGCGCGCGGACGGCTACCGCGTCAGTGACGTCGACCGCCTCAGTACAGCGCCCAGAGGGTGATCTCGCCGTTGACGTCGGTGCAGCTCGCGTCCTTGTAGTGCTGCTTCGCCTCGGGGATGTCCGCCTTGCATTCGGCCAGGCTGGAATAGACCGCGGGACCGCCCGCGATGTCGTGCCACATGGCGGCGGAGGCAGAGCCGGCCGTCAGCGGGATCGCGACCGCGGCGACAGCCGCGGCGAGACCACAGGTCATTCGCTTGTTCCACGTCTTCACACGTTTCTCCTTGCGTCAAGGGGCCGACCCCTCACCGGGGCCGACCACACAAGATCAACTCGTGCCCGAAGCCCCGTCACATAATCTTCAGTTCACCAAATGGGCACATCCGCCCCGGAGTCACCAGGGCCTCCGGAGAAACGCCCGGCCGGCGAGCCGGACACCCACACCCTCACCTGGCCCCGCGACGGACTGATCACGAGGCCCACGCCGCTGTGGACGCCCGCTACCGGTGCTCCTCATCGAGGCCGGCACCCCCACACCGGCAGCGGTGAACGTCGGCGCGTACGCGCGGCAGATGGCGACCCTCTGCCCCTACCTCGCGCCCTCGCTGCACAGGGGCCTGACGACGTGGACGGTCTACGAGATCGCGAGCAGCGACGCGGCAGCCGTCGAGGCCGGGTTGTTCCACGCCGGGGCACAGGCCGCGGAATGGCTTCGGCCGCTGCTGACTCGGCCCGGCGGAGCCCTGCGCTGCGAGAACGTCGTCGTACTCGGTGAAGTGCCCGGGACGACGCACCGCGCCCTGATGGGCTGGCCGCACTGGGCCCTGAAGAACCTCTACGGTCCGGTCGGCGTCATGTTCGGGAAGTTCTACGCCGGCGAGGAGGAGCGCACCCGAGCGGGTGCCCGCGTCCCCGCCGCACCCGCCTCCTTCCTTCCGGTACGGGCCGCCATCCGCCGCCGCGACCCACGGTTCCTGGAGGACGCCACCCCCGTTCTGGCGGCGGCGCTCGCCACAGCCGAGGACGATGGCCGGGACCTACTCGCCGACATCGGCGCCGACTGGAAAGAGGTACGCGCATGGGCCAGGACCCTGCTCCCCCCGCTGAAGCCCTCAGCCTCCTCGCCGGCCGGCTCGGCGAACGCGTCGACGCACGGCTGCTGAGCGACCGGCGCGGCTCCCGAACCTGGAAGGTCACCGGTCCCGGGGGCGCGGCAGCCGTGAAGGCGAACGTCCCCGGGAACGACGGCGCCCGGGACAAGGCCGCCGAGATGGTCCAGGAGGACGACCACCTCGTCCGGCTGGCGGACGCCGGCGCGATCAGCCCCGGCTACCGGATGGGCGCGGGCGCCTGGGAGGGCGGCCGGTGGCTCGCGGTGCACTGGATCGACGGCCCGCTGCTGTGGCACGCGCTCGCCCCGGCCAGGGACGCCGACGGAGACAGGTCCGACATCCGCGCGCGGCTGATGCGCATCACCCGGACGTGGTCTGCCCGGCTGGCCCGGCTGCACGCCGTCGACTGGACGCACGCCGACGTCCAGCCCACCAACACCTTGGTCGCAGACGGACGGGCGGAACTCATCGACTACGCGCTCGCCTGCGGCCCGAACCCGGCGGCCCCCCGCCTGCCGTACCGGGGAGCCCTCACCCACACCACCGCTCCCGAGACCGCCGCCGCCCTCCTCGGCACACCGCCCGACACCCACATCCAGGCCGAACCGCCCTCCGACATCTGGAGCCTCGGCGCCAGCCTGTACTGGTGCTGGACGGGGCAGCGCCCGGTCATCTACTCCCCCGAGGCCGACCGCGAGGACATGCTCCGCCTCATCGCGCAGGGCCGCACCGCCGACCTCGCAATCACGCGCCCTTGGCCCTTCCCGGAGTTCGAGGAGATCATCGCAGCGTGCCTGGCCGGAGATCCGGCCGTCAGGCCGACCGCCCAGTCCATGGCGGCCTGATGCTGAGCCTCCGCACCCTGTGGCTGGAGGACGCGGAGGCACTGAGCCACGTCTACAGCGGGGCATCCGTTCTCCACACCACGGGCCGCCACCTCACACTCGCCGAGGCCCGCACCAAGGTCGCCGCCGACCTGGCGGCCGCCGCCGAAGCCCCCCGTAGGCGATGGGCCTGCGCTTTCACGTGCCGTGCAGGAAGGCCGGCGGCTGAGTCAGTCGCGCTCTGCGGCCGATCATCCAACTTGCCCGGAAACCGCCTGCCGCCGGTGCGCTCTCGCGGCGGCGGGTGTACTGAACGCCGGGTCAGCGCTGATCGCTGAGGAAAACGCGGGCGCGCTCATCCAGCTCGGAAGCGCAGCGCAGACCGCGCGCACGGAACCGCGACAGATCACGGCGCATGGCTCCCACCGCCTTGCGGGTCCTGCTTGACTGCACCCCGTCCATATGGTCGATCGCCCGGCCCCAGGTGGCACACGCCTGCTCGATGCTCCCGCCGGCCGCCTGCATCTCGGCCTGCGCGACCAGGTCCAGAGCGACGATGCGCGCGTAGGTGCCCGGCGGCCGGCTCTTCGCCGCCGCCCCGTACATCGCCGCGGCACGGCGCCGGTCACCCAGCGTCTCGAAGACCTTCGCGGTCCGGCTGTGCACCGTGCCGGCGGGCGGTCCCCACGACAGGGCCCAGAACGGCACGTCGTCGCCCGTCGCCGAGCCCAGGGCGGTGCGGGCCCGCTCGACCTCCCGCACGGCCTCCTGTCGCTGGTTCGCCTTGGCGAGAGCATGTGCGTGGGTGACAGCGAACAGCGCCTCGGTCTGCGCATCCACCCGGCCACGCACCTTGTCGACAGCCGACGCGGCCAAGGCCAAACAGTGCTCGGGGCGATGCAGCTTCATGCCCTGCTGGGACATCGTCCTCATGACGAATGCGGAGTGCCCGGTGATCCCCGACTCGTGGGCGAGGGCGTACGACTGGAGGTAATACCTCTGCGCGAGGCCCTGTTCCCCGCCGTCGTACGCCCGCCAGCCGGCCTGGTGAACACCGACCGCGGCGACCGAGAGCATGTGCCGGTGGTCGTCTTCGGAACTGAACCGCCCTCGGCAGAGGGTCGCCACGTCGGACATCAGGTACTGCACCAGTGCGGATCGGCCGTGCTGGCCGCCGTGGCGCTCGTCCATCACCGCGAACATCGCCACCATGTCGCGCACAGCGGCGACATCCGCGTGCCCGACCCGGGCACCGGTGCGGGCCTTGGCCGCGCGGGAGGCGATGTCGGCGACGTGCTCCAGCGGCAGCACGGCAGCCGCCGCTGAGTACGCGGCGCCGGACAGAAAGCGTCGGCGGTCCAGGTCACCTCTCCAGATGGGCATCAGGGCCTCCAGCGGGTCGTCTCCGATGGACAGACCGATGCTGTCATTGCCCCAGCCGCCCGGGGACGGCCGCCCCGCCCCCTCCGCGTACGTCCCCACCCTGGCCCCCACCGATAAAGGCTGGGACCTGCGACTCTCCGCCTGACTCTGTCGAACAGGTCCCAGCGGATGCACGAAGGACGGCTGTCCCGTCGCCAGAGGCTGGTGCCGGGACAGCCGTCTGTCTAGGGGTTCTGACGGTAGAAGCGCTCTGTGGGCCGCCAGGGGGCCGAGCGCGGGGGCAGCTTACTGAAGGAGGGCAACGGGACACGTTCGGCGCGCGCCGCTGCGTCCGCCCCCGCTTCTTCAGCGGCAGCCTGGTGGTCCTCGGCGACCCCTACCGGGACCCACTGGTACCCGTCCCACTCCTGCACGCCGCGCGGGACGTCGGGGTCGACGTGGAGGCCGTGCTCCGGCTGATCGGCACGGAGCGGCTTCGACTGGCGCTCACCTACCTGGGGCCTGCGTCGCTCACGCTCAGCGGCCCACTCCTCAAGCGGGTCGTCCATCGTCGTCTCCTCCTTCGAGTGTCAACGTCCACGGTGCTCGGGACAGCGTGGTCTCCCCATCCGGCGTGACGGTGACTCGCGCACCACCGAGGGGGAGGTGCCCGTCCCTTATCCAGCGCCACCGGATCTTGTCCAGCAGGTCGTACAGACGGCGGGGACCGCCCTGGTGAACGGTCGTCACGCTCGTGACTCGGGTGGTGTGCGCACGAGCCCACGACCCGTCTGCATGCAGCATCCAGGCCATGGAGCCGCCGTCGTCGCCGACTCCCGTACGGTGCTCGATACCGGGCGCGGTCAAGGAGAGCATCGACCAGATCTCCCACGACGCCATGACGTCAATCACAGGGAAGGACGACCGGGTGACGAACTCGCCTTCCCCGCCCGCCGTCTCGAACAGGTCATCCAGACCGGACGGGTAGTCGGGTCCGGTGCGCGCGGCCATGAACGCGGCCTGGTCCGGCTCGACACGCCCCTGCGCCCCGCCGTCCGGGGTCTTGTCGGCGGTGATGATCAGGCTGGTATCGGCCAGCGTCGTGACCAGCCGGCCCCCCGGGGCGAGGGCGTGCAGCCACGACGTAGGGATCTTGGGGACGGACACCATGGACACGATGCGGTCGAAGGCCCCGTCCCCGCCGGGCAGGGGCCCGGTGGCGTCGCCGGTGACCACGGTCGGAGCGTGGCCGATCCGGTCGAGGCGCTCGGTCGCCGCCTCCCCGAGGTACGGGTCCACGTCCAGGGTGGTCACCTGCCGGCTCCCGAGACGCCTGCACGTCAGGGCGGTGGAGTACCCGGTCCCCGTCCCCACGATCAGCACCCGGGTCCCCGGATGGAGCCGGCCGTGCCGGAGCATCGTCAGGACGAGGCTCGGGAGGGTCGAGGACGAGGTTGGATGGCCCGTAACGGTCTGCCCCGGTTCCGCGTGGTCGGCGTGCAACGGGCCTACACGCGTCACGAGCGTGACATCCCTGTACGGGGCCCGCGCCCACGCCCTCCGCTCGGCCCCACTCTCAACGACCGTCCAGCCCTTCGGGCCGGCGATGAAGTAGCGCGGCACGAGGACGTGCCGTGGGGTCTCCACGACGGGCAGCCACCAGCCCGACCCAGGATGCGTGATCTCCTCGGCCAGGCTCGCGGAACGCTCTCTCCACATCATCGGGCACCACCTTCCAGCTCGTCGGCGATCGCCTGCACGATGCCTACCCCGGTCGCACCCTCGATCCAGTCCCACTGACCGGCCGGGTTGATCTCCAGGAAGACCCACTTCCCGTCCGGCCGGACAACGAAGTCCAATGCTCCATACCGCAGTTGCATCCGGCGCATGAGCCGCAGGGTGCCCGTGGACACATCGTCCGGGACGGTGGTGACGGTGTAGGTCAGCGCCCCGTAGTCGCTGCGCCAGTCCTCGTACGCGGCCTTGCTGCCGGCGTGGATCTCGACCGCGAACATGCGCTCCCCGACCACGGTGAGCCGTACCTCGTGCGCCTTCTCCACCCACTCCTGGAACAAGTGCGCAGTCGTGCCGATGCCCTGCAAATCTCGCAGGTCGTCGGCGGCAACCCGGCGGGTGTACACCGTTTTGAGCTGACCCCCCTCGATCAGCACCGGCGACGCGATGGCCTTGCACACGACCGGGCCGCCCAAGTGCTCGGCGAAGGCCCGGACATCGTCAGCCCGGTTCGTGACAATGGTGGCCGGGATACGCAGTCCGGCGGCCCGCGCGACCGCGAGTTGGGCTGGCTTGTACTCGGCGCGCGCCATCCAGGTCGGGTGGTTCACCCATCGGCAGTCGAGCGCGGCCAGGACACCGCCCAGGCCCGCGCGGGCTTGGGCGGCGGCGAAACGCCGTTCGGGGCCAGACATGCCTTCGGGTAGGAGGAACTGTCCCGGCGTGCGGTAGAAGACGGCGCCGATCCGGGCCAGGTCTACGGTCCGGTGCTCGGTAACGAGCACGCCCGACCATGCGCTGGCCTCGTCGATCCGGCCGGTTAGCGCAAGACTCTGGGGGAAGTCGGCGGTGTCCATGCGGAACACCTCGACGCCGCGGGTCGCAAGTTCGGCGACCACCCGGTCGGTGGGCCAGTCGTCGGGCGAGGTGATGACCAGAACTGGGCTGGCGGCCATCAGTCCTTCGGCCCTTCGTCCAGCGGTGGCGGGTTCGTAGTCGACCCGTCAGGCACGGTGGGACTGTGCGTACCCGCCATGCAGGTCAGCAAGCCCCCGCCGGCCTCCACATTCACCTGCTGGCCGTGGTCGTAGAAGTGTGCGGGGACGGGGGCCGCGCTGGAGTTCGGCACTCGGGCACCCCGCAGCGCCCACGGACGGGTCTGCGGCGACGAGGGCGGCTCTGAACTGAAGGGCGTGCGGCCTCCCTCAGGCGTGAGAGGAAAAGCTTCACGATGTGCTGATACCACGATGTTCTCCTTCGGTTGATCACTGATTCCGGCGGAAGAGCGGCCCCTCACGGAGTGCCTCCCCCGCCGCGCCGTCATATCGCCAAGGCCACCAGCACCGGCAGCACGCCGAGTGCGAGGAGGCAGGCAGGTACGGCCCACGCCACGGCCGGGTACTCCCGGCGGACCGCGGCCCACGCTGCCCAGCCCGTACGGTCCTCGGACTGCACGTGCACGCCGGTGGCGGCCACCGAGACGGGCTCATCGCTGTCGATCACCTGTCTCCGTCCCCCGGAGCGCGGCCTGCGCGTCGTGTCGTCGAGGGGCATCCGCCCCTGCACAGCACCACGGTGGCCCGCGCTGCCGAGATCGAATCGGGCACTACCAGCTCCTGGTCGCGTGGCTCCAGTAGCCGCCCGCAGTGCGCACAGCGCTCCACTCGACTCTCCTCTCGTCCGGCACCGATGCCGTCCGGCACCGTTGGTCGAAGGGCTCCGGCCGCTGCCCTCGGGGGCGGGCAGCGGCCGGAGCGGGGCCCACCGCGACTCCGCGACGTCCGGATCGGAGTCGCAGCTTCCCCGCCGCGGCGGGAGGCTCGTGTGGTCAGCAGGGAGCTACGCGGCTCCTCTGTTTCGTCACCTGCTGTCCGCGATGCCGATACCGAGCGCCAGGAGCATCGCGGCCAAGAGCACGAGGTAGAGGGCCTGTCGGGCGCGCTCGCTCATCGCACCTCCGCCCACGTTTGCTTCCCCCACGGCTTCGCTTCGGTCCCCCACCTCGTCGCGACTGCGTCGACGAGAAGAAGTCCACGGCCGTTGACCGCGTTCAGGTCGGCTGCCCGTCGCACCGGTCGTGCCTTCGACCTGTCCGTGACGGCGATCTTCGCGCCACCGTCTTCGAGCCTGGAGATCGTGACGCGGATCGAGTCCCCGCGCGCGTGATGCGCGGCGTTGGCCACCAGCTCGGTGACGACCAGGCTGGCATCGTCCACGAGCTCGTCGAGGGCCCAGGCGCCGAGGGCGTGCTGCACCAGACGCCGAGCGGCTTTCGCCGATTCCCCTGCGCGCGGCAGGACCTGGGCGTACGCAGGTCGCCCCGTAGCCGCCGGTTCCATCAGTGCCAGACTCCAACGTCGCCCGCTCACCGTGCACTTCCTGGGCTTTGCCCCCGGCGCGGCCGGCAGCATGGCCTACTCATGGCAGCCTCCCGGGGGCCCAGCAGCTCCCCCAGCGACTCGCGCAGGAGGCAGGGATCGGTAAACCGAATTCCCAGCCCCGGAGGGACCAGCCAGTAAGTCCCGGGTGGCGTCCTTCTCCGCTTCGGCGGGAGCCGGAAATCTGTCACGATACCGAACCGGTCAGCGTGCGGCGTCAGCCAAGCGGCGGCGCTACCAGCCGGGACGAAGAAGTAGAGGGAGGGTCCAGCCGGGTTGTCCGGATCCACTGCGACGGTGCCGGGAGCGGAGAACCGGGTGAGAGCCTGAAGGCCGTAGTAGCGACCAATTCTGACGGCGTCCCAGGGACGTACTACGGTTCGGGCCTGCGGCTTGAGCTGTGGGGGGGGTCAGAATCACCTGCGCCTCGTCTCATCGGGGGGGGTGATGAGGAAGGACGCTAAACGCGATTCACGCTGACAACCCGAACTGAGAGTTCGGGGGAACTCAGAGTTCGGGTCACGCGATGCCCAGACGCTCCGCGAGATCGGAGACCTGACGCCGATATGTGGGACGCACCCGGTGAAGGAGAGACACCACCATGTCTACGGCGGGGCCGCTGCGCACCATGTCCTCGGCACTCAGTGCCTCCAGGCTGAGGAGATGGACGAGCACCGCGGCGTCGTCGCGGCGAAGGTCATAGCAACGCGTCAGCTCCAGAGTGAACGTGAACCGCCGTTCTGTGCTGGGCAGACTTGAGATGTCGACCTCGTCGGCGAGTCGGAGCCCATCCGTGCTCTGGCCTGCGAGCATCTCCACGCTAAGCGCGTGTAGGTCCACGTTCACCGGGCCAAAGACGGTCCACGCGACGTTGGAGTTGCCGACGCGGGCCCCGAGCGGCGCGGCCTGCCGAGTGAGGCGGTGCCGCGCTTCCCACCACTTGTGGCGCTGAGCTTCGGACACCACGCAGACGAGTTCCAGTGCACCGCGCATCGCCGCGTTCTCGTCGCTGTCCGGCGTCCTCTCCAGTTCCTCGATAGCGAGACGCGCGACGCCTTCCGCCTCATGGGCACTGCCCTCCTGCGAAAGGAGGCAGTGCCCAAAATTCCAGTGAGCGGCTGCGATCCGGATCGGGTCGTCGGCATCCTCAGCCGCGCGCCGGGCCCGATCCGCGACCATGAGCGCCAGGTCGAGACGTCCGGATCGCCGGCAATAGGACCGTAGGAGGCCGTAGAGGTCCGCAGCCGCGCGAAGGACGTCACGGCGGGCGGTTGGGTCTGACGCGGTCTGGTGTGAGCGCACCGAGCGCTCGGTCGGTGATCACGGCCGGGAGCGTGGGTTCGATCTCGGTGAACCGCGCTTCGCTCGACTGCCAGGTGCGCCACGCGGCCTCTACGCGCTCACGCAGTTCTCCAGGGCCTGCCACGTCAGTCCGCCCCGTGGAGCCGTAACTCATGAGGGCGCGGGCGATGTCCGGCGCGGCGGTGAGGGATGGGGAGGACGGGGCGGGCGCTTCGTCGATGGCCAACTCCGCTACGGACACGCCGAGTACAGCCGCTATCCGCCCGAGTACCTGATCCGCTTCCCCATGGGCAACGTGGATGCTTCAGCCATGCGCCCTCCCGTATTCAGCCAGCGTAGGACTGGGCCGCCAGGCCCGGGTACCGTCCACAACAACCGGGGGAAGGAAGACCGCTGCACATTCCTGGGAGGAAGCCACATGTCTCGGCTACTGCTGTGGGACATCGACCACACGCTCATCGCATCGCGAGGAGTGGGCCGTGAACTCTCTGCTGCGGCGTTTGAGCAGGTGACAGGCCAGCCGATGAGGGAGCAGGCCACCATCGACGGCATCACGGAGGCCGTCATTTTCCGGGAGACCGCGAAGCTCCACGGGCTCGACCCCACACGAGCCGACTTCGAGGAGTTCGCGCACGTCCTTTCGCAGGAGCACGTACGTCACGCTGTTGAACTCCGGGAGCGCGGCGCCGCGCTCCCCGGCGCCGCCTCCGCCCTTGAGGCCCTCCACACCGCCGACGTTCTACAGACCGTGGTCACGGGGAACGTCAGGGGCGTCGCGGAAACCAAGCTCAAGGTCTTCGGCCTGGACTCACACATGGACTGGAACGTCGGCGCCTACGGCGAGGACGCAGACCTCCGCCCCGCACTCGTAGCCCTCGCTCTCACTCGTTCCGCCGTTCCCCCCGCTGACGCGATCCTGATCGGCGACACCCCCGCCGATGTGGACGGCGCGCGAGCGAACGGTGTCCGCGTCGTCGCTGTCGCGACCGGGCGCAGCTCGACAGCTGAGCTGCGGGAGGCGGGCGCCGATCTCGTCCTGGAGGATCTGACGGACACGGCACGTCTCGTCGGCTTCGTCACCGGCCAGTAGCGCCCGGGCGAATCAGACGGGTTGACACCCCTTTGACACTTTCGGCGAGAAGTGCGACGGGAAGTGCCCGGAACCGGACTTGAACCGGTACGCCCGCGAGGGGCAGCGAGGTTTAAGCTCGCCGTGTCTGCATTCCACCATCCGGGCAGGCCATGGGCCCCGCTACTGGCGTAGAGCCTATCGGCAGAGGCGCCCCCGGCATGGGGCCGATGGGCCGATCTTGTCTTATTTTATTGGTGCCTGATGGTTCGTCAGGTCGTGGGGTGGTGCATCGTGCGTCGCCGGGAGCCTTTCGCGCGGGAGCGTCTCCCGGACGGGAATGACGGGATTTCACTGTCGGGCGGTTCCCACTCGGCAGGGGGACACGCCGCACAGACGTCCACCGCGCCTCCATGCCTCCTCCATCGCGTCCCCCGGCCGGGACCACGGGGCGGGTTCGGGTCCGTCGTACGGCGCGGGGCCCGGTCGGCACCGCCGTACTGCGGCAGGCGACCGGGCCCCGCGCGTTGTGCGTCGTCCCGTCAGTTGTGCCAGGTGCGCGGGCGCAGCGGCAGTCCCGAGGTGCCCGGGTCGGGGGTGCGGACGGCCACTATCTGGTTGACGCCGATGCGGTTGCGTTCGAAGGCGAGGGCGGAGGCCGCCATGTAGAGGAGCCAGACGCGGGCGCGGCCGGGGGAGGTCAGGCGGGCCGCCTCGGCCCAGTTCCGCTCCAGGTTGGCGACCCAGGCGCGCAGGGTCAGCGCGTAGTGCTCGCGCAGGGACTCGACGTCTCGGATCTCGAAGCCCGCGTTCTCCAGGAGCGAGACGGTCGTGCCGACGGGGGCGAGTTCGCCGTCGGGGAAGACGTAGGCGTCGATGAACTCGTCGACGTCGTAGGCGTCCTCGTTCCTGAGGGGGCGGCGCGCGATCTGGTGGTTGAGGAGCCGGCCGCCGGGCTTGAGGAGGGCGTACAGGTCGTGCGCGTACTCCTGGTAGCGGGCGGCTCCGACGTGCTCGGCCATGCCGATGGAGGAGATCGCGTCGAAGGGGCCGTCGTGGACGTCCCGGTAGTCCTGGACGCGGATCTCGACCCGGTCGGTCAGCCCTTCCTCGGCGACGCGCTTACGGGCGTACGCGGCCTGTTCGGTGGACAGGGTGACGCCGACGACGTTCACCCCGTACTCCTTCGCCGCGTGGATCGCCATGGAGCCCCAGCCGCAGCCGACGTCCAGGAGCCGCTGTCCCGGCCGGAGGTCCAGCTTCGTGGCGATGAGGCCGAGCTTGTCGTACTGCGCGCCCTCCAGGGTGCCGCCGGGCTCCCAGTAGGCGCAGGAGTAGACCATGGAGGGGCCGAGGACGAGTTCGTAGAAGGTGTTGCCGACGTCGTAGTGGTGGCTGATGGCCTGCCGGTCGCTGCCCTTGGTGTGGAGGTGGGCGCGGGCGCCTCTGCGGCGTTCCTCGGCGGGCGGCGCGGGCGGCAGGAGGACGGGCCCGGCGAGCGCGAGAAGGCCGCGGACGGCGCCGCGTACGCGGGGTTCCCTGAGGGCCTGGAGGACGGTCGTGGCGTCCTCGCCGCGGTCCCAGATCAGTTCGGAGAGCAGGCCGAGCGCCTCGAAGAGGTCGCCCTCCACCTGGAGGTCGCCGGAGACCCAGCCCCGGGCGAGGCCCAGCTCCCCGGGCTTCCACAGGAGACGGCGCAGGGCGCGGCGGTTGCGTACGACGAGGGTGGGCGCCTGCGGCGGACCGGCTTCGCTGCCGTCCCAGGCCCGGATGCGGACGGGGAGCGGAGCCCCGAGCAGTTCTTCGGCGAGGTCGGTGAGCCGCGACGCGGCATCTTGCATGGCGCACACCTCCGGTGGGAGTCCCGTCTCAGCGGGAACGATTTTCCACACCACGTCAACACCGCGAGGGTGCCCACGCAGTCCCGTTACCCCGTAAGGGAACAGCAAAATAGGTGGTGCCGCCATACATTCCGGCGGCCGGTCGGGCCGGTCTCGCGGGACGCGCGGACGGCGACGGCGCCCTGGCGCCGGAGGCCGGACCGGCGCCCGGTGCGCGGCGCCCGGTGCGTGGGCACACGAAAGGGACGTTCGCCCCACGGATGGCGAACGTCCCTTGCGTGATGGTGTGCTGACGGTGCCGAGGTGGCCGGCGGTACCGGTGGCCGTCCGGTCGGCCCGGGTCACGTGGACCCCGGCCGTCCCGGTCGTCGTACGGTGCCGGCCGTCCCGGCGGAGCGCGTCGGGTGGTCAGCCGGCCTTGGCGGGCTCGGCCGTCTCGCCCTTCGCCCCGGTGGCCGGTGCGTCCGCCTTCTGCGGGGCGGGCTGCTCGGCCGCTGCGGGCTTCGGGGCGGGCTTGGCGGCCTCGTAGAACTCCTCGCGCGGGGTCTCCATGGCGCCCAGGGAGACGATCTCGCGCTTGAGGAACATCCCGAGGGTCCAGTCGGCGAAGACCCGGATCTTGCGGTTGAAGGTCGGCATGGCCATGCCGTGGTACGCGCGGTGCATGTACCAGGCGAGGCGGCCCTTGAGCTTGATCTTCATCTTGCCCATGACGATCATCGCGACGCCCTTGTGGAGGCCGAGGCCCGCCACCGCACCCTTGTTGGCGTGCTTGTAGGACTTCTGCGGGAAGCCGCGCATCCCGGAGACGACGTTGTCGCCCAGGACCTTGGCCTGCCGCAGCGCGTGCTGCGCGTTGGGCGGGCACCAGGCGTTCGGGTTGCCGTTCTCACGGCCGACGAGGTCGGGCACCTGGGCGTTGTCGCCGGCGGCCCAGATGTAGTCGGTGCCGGTGGCCTGGAGGTCGGCGCCGACGTCGACGTGACCGCGCGGGCCGAGGGGCAGACCGAAACGGGTCAGGGCCGGGTTCGGCTTGACGCCGGCCGTCCACACGATCGTGTTCGAGTCGACCTCAAGGCCGTTGTTGAGCTGGACGTGGCCGTCGACGCAGGAGTCCATGCCGGTCTTGAGGTAGACCTCGACCCCGCGGCTCTCCAGGTGCTTCTTGCCGTACTCGCCGAGCTTCGGGCCGACCTCGGGGAGGATCTTGTCCGCGACGTCCACGAGGAGGAAGCGCATGTCCTCACGGGAGACGTTGGGGTACTCCTTGGCGGCGTCCCGCGCCATGTCCTCGACCTCGCCCACCGTCTCGGCACCGGCGAAGCCGCCGCCGACGAAGACGAAGGTGAGCGCCTTGCGGCGGATCTCCTCGTCGTGGGTGGAGTCGGCCTTGTCGAGCTGCTCCAGGACGTGGTTGCGCAGGCCGATGGACTCCTCGATGCCCTTCATGCCGATGCCCTGCTCCGCGAGCCCGGGGATCGGGAAGGTACGGGAGACCGCGCCCATCGCGATGACCAGGTAGTCGAAGGGCAGCTCGTACGCCTCGCCCACGAGGGGAGCGATCGTGGCTACCTTGCGGTCCTGGTCGATGGAGGACACGCGGCCGGTGAGGACCTCGGCCTTCGGCAGGACGCGCCGCAGGGGGACGACGACGTGCCGGGGCGAGATGTTGCCGGCGGCGGCTTCGGGGAGGAAGGGCTGGTACGTCATGTACGAGCGCGGGTCGACGACCGTCACGGTCGCCTCGCCATAGCGCATCTTCTTGAGGATGCGCCGAGCTGCGTACAGTCCTACGTACCCACCACCCACTACGAGGATTCGGGGACGCTCCGTGGTGCTCATGGGATCGAGTATCCACCCGCCCCCAGGGGTGGGCTCGTGCGCCCCTTCACAAGGTTCGCAACCACCTCTGCTACACTGCGCCGCCCACGTGACGCAGGTCATGTCCCGGCAGGGGAACCAGTGGCCCCGCCCACACGTTGCGCACCCCTCGTGAACAGCACCGGAGCAGACCTCCCCGAGGTGGACCACTGCCCTTCGACACGGGTACGCAACACCCCTGAAACCCTCATCTGAAGGGGCCGACGCCCCCTTGAGTGGGGTCCACGACACACCGAGGGCACCAACCTCGCCCAAGAGGACCGTTTTCCTTGTGAAGAACTTCACGAACTTTCCTGCGGCCATGTCGTGAAGCAGGGCCGAACGCCCCTTTTCAGCGCTCTCCGGAAGCCTCCCCGAGCGGTACGGTGACGGCCCGCCGCAGCCGTAAGGAGCCCCCGTGGCCGACCATCTCGCCGTCCTCACGACCACCGGAACACAGGAGAAGGCGCGCCGCCTCGCGACCTCGGCGGTCGAGGCCCGCCTCGCCGCCTGCGCCCAGATCGACGGCCCCGTCACCAGCGTCTACCGCTGGGAGGACCGCGTGGAGACGGACACCGAGTGGCGCGTCCTCTACAAGACGACGGCAGCCGCCTTCGACGCGCTGTCCGCCCACATCACGGCGGAACACGACTACGACGTCCCCGAGATCATCGCGACCCCGATCACGGCGGGCGGCGACGCGTACCTGGCGTGGGTGGGGCGGGAGGTGCGGGGGTAGGGGCTGGCCCTCCCCCTTTCCCCGCGTCGTTATGACGCCAACGGAAGGCTCCGGTAGGTGTCCCACTCGTACATCCGCTGGTCGCGCCCGAGGACGATGAGTTCGGCCGAGACGACGCGCGTGGACGCCGTGGCGTCGCCGAGCCGCGCGAGCGCGTCGGCCACCGGGCCGGCCGCCCCGGTCCCGGCGGAGTAGGCGACGGAGACGTGCGGCCGGAAGCCGTCGGCGCTCTCCGGAACTTCGGGGAGCACATCCCGGATCGCGTTGCGAATCGCGGTCCTCACCGTGCCCACGGGCTCGGCCGGCTGTGCGGCCAGCAGGACGGCTTCCGGGTAGAGGACGGCGGGGCCCAGCGTGATGTCGAAGGCGGGCAGGCGGCCTAGCCGTACGCGGGCCGCTTCCACGATCCGGTCGACGGTGCCCCGGTCGACCTCGTCCACGAAGCCGATGCCCTGCATGGTCAGATGCAGCCACCGGTCAGGGACGAGGACGAGGTCCGGGACGTCGGCGAGGGCAGCCCGGTACCGTGCGGCCAGCCGCCGCACCTCGGCGGCGTCGGCGAACGTCAGGTGCCAGGTGTAGAAACGGCGCCCGACACTCCACCCCGGGCGCCACCACCAGTGGTCCGCCATGTTGGACAGCGGCTCCCCGGGCTGCCCCGAACCCTGCTGAACAGTCATCAGAAGAGGCTGTCACCCACGGCCGTTCATGGCGAGAGGGGAAGGCAGCGCGCACGAACCTTCGATGCCTGCACGGAGGCTCCCGCCTGCGCGCGTACGGACTTTCACTCCCTCTTCTCGGACGCGCGCCGCCTGCGCGGCCGGACGTCATGCGGCGGGCCGGCTTCGTGTTCGGTGAGCGGGCCTCGGACCAGCCCGCCGGGGTGCGGGACGGGCCGACGCGGGAGACGCCGACGGCGGTCCAGACGCCCGCGCCTCCCGGCCGTAACGCCTACAGCGCCGAGGTGAACGCGTTCATGGCCCGGTAGGAGAGCAGCAGGGCCGGGCCGCTCGGGTCCTTGCTGTCGCGGACGGCCAGGACCCGGGCGGCCGGATCGACGATGCCGCACTCGACGCACTGGGCCGCCGAGTCGGACCGGGACGACTTCCACCAGAGGACCGGGAGGACGGAGGCGTCAGCGATGAGGTGCATGCATACTCCCTTGTTCGCACGCGCGGGTTTCGGCCCGGTGGGTGACGGGCGCCGGGCCGCTCCCCCACTGTCTCGCGTGGGATGCCCGCTCGCCGGGCCCGTAAAGCGGCATCCCGGGTGCTGCGCACAGGCACCGGCGCGATCCGGCCTGATCTCCAGGCATCAGCAGTCCCGCCCACGCACCGCCCGCCCTCTGTACCGTCGTGCCCAGAAGCCCGACGGAGCCGACGCAGGGAGCGCGGATGCCTCTCCAGACACGCCCAAGTCGCCGACGCCTCACCGCAAGGGGGGCGCGCTGATGCTGGAGGAAGCCGAGGAGATCGGCCGCCGGGCCCGTCGCGCGCGGCTGCGCCTCGGGATGCCGCAGGCCGATCTCGCCTCCGCCCTGGGGAAGTCACAGGGGTGGGTGTCGAAGATGGAACGCGGCCTGATCGAGCTCGACCGGGTCGGTCTGCTCAACCAGCTCGCCGCCGAGTTGCACGTCCATCCCAACGACCTGATCGGCCGGCCGTACAACAGCTCGCCGGACGAGAACCAGTGGCAGGTGGCCGCGTCGTCCATTCTGCGCGAACTGCGCCGCTACGACCTCGCTCCGGTCTTCGAGGGCACGCCCCGCTCCGCCCACCAGCTGTGGCAGGAGGCGAGCCGGCTGCACCGTCTGCGTGACGCGGCGGCGAACGTGGCGATCGTGCAGGTGCTGCCCGACCTGTTCCGGGAGGCGCGTGCCCTCGCCGAGGTGGCCACGGGACACGAGCGCGAGGAGGCGTTCGCGGTCTACGCGGTGTGCTGCAAGTTCGCGCACACCGCGGGGCACGCCCTGGGCCACCCCGAACTGGTCGCCATGTCCTGCGAACGTGCCGCGTGGTCGGCCCAGCTCTCCGGTGACACCGTCATGTCAGCCGTGGCCGACTGGATGCGGGTGTGGGACATGTGGGCGACCGCCGACTGGGAGGACTCCATCGACCTTTCGGACCGGGCCATCGCCCGCGTCCAGGAGGACTACGAGCGAGGGCAGCCGCTCGCCGTGCGCGCTTGGGGAACGCTCCAGCTCCGGGCGGCGGTGTCCGCGGCACGGGGCGGGCGCCCGGCAGAGGCCGAGGACCGCATCGCGTACGCCAGGACCGCCGCCGATCGGCTGGGGCAGTACGCGGGCCCCCCGGTCCACGACCGCCACTCGCTCACGTTCTCGCCGGGCAACGTCCAGATCCACGCGATCAGCGTCGCGCTGGAGATGCACCAGCAACGACAGGCCCTGGCCATAAACCGGCGCACCCCGCGAGAACTGGTCGCCGCACTCCCCAACTCCCGCCAGGGACACCACCATATGGACCTCGCGCGCGCCTGGCTGTGGGACGGAAACCGGGACCGGGCCTTGGCGGAGCTGGAGACGGCCGAACGTATCGCACCGCAACTCGTCCGCAACCATCCCATCGCCAGGTCAACCCTGCGCAGCATCGTCTACGCCGAACGAGCGACCACGCGCGAGAAGCTGCGCCGCATGTCGGACCGCTTCCATCTCGACGGATAAGGGCGGTATTCCTCCGATTCATATTCGGCCCACGGCTCCGTCATAGCTTCGGAGCATGGGAGAACCCCGATCAGAGCAACTTCGTAACACTCCAGCGCAGTTACGTCACGGCGCCCCCTTCCGCCCTCGTCTGGGCGATCTGGCTCACGACCTGGCTCAGGACGGGCAGGTGGGGGTCGTGGTCGGCCTGCCCGGCGAGAGCGCGGCCTCCTACCACCTCCGCCTGCCCGGGGGCGGTGGGGACTGGCGTGCGACATCCGACGGGAGCACTCTGCGGCCCGTGGCGGTCCCCGTCACGCACGTAACCCCGCACCGGTGGGAAGCGCTCCCCGACTGGCACGAACGGCAGACCGCCCTGCCCGTCACCGTGCACCACGAGGACGGAGGCACCTCCGAGTCGCTGCTGCTCCTGACCCCTTCGCAGGTGAAGCTGTGCCAACTGCGACTCGGACAGCCCTCTAGGCGGCGGGAGTTGGAAGGTGAGGGCACGCCGTGAACGCATCACGCCTCGACGAGAGACTCCGCACGGCGGCGTTCCCCACCACCGGGTTCAGCTTCCTGGGGTACACCTGCGCACACCGCGTCGTCGTCGGCTCCGTCGTCTGCCGGGACGGCGAGTGGCGAGAGATCACGCATGTCGCGGGCGTCCGGCTGGCCGCCGGCCTCCCTGCCCTCACTCTCCGCACGGGCCGCACCGCCGTACAGGTCAGCCCCCGCGCCCGTCTGCTGATCTGCGCCACGAAGGAACCCGTCCCGTGCGCGAAGCACAACACCCCTGCCCCACTCCCCGGACTGCCCGCCGCGACACCGCCCCTGGAGGCCGAGAAGTGACCGGAACGATGACCGAGGAGCAGCCCGGCGAAACCGCTGTGGCCCCATCCGCACAGTCCACTTTCCGCGCGGTCGAGGAGTCCGTCAGCGAGGCCCGGTCCTTTGCCAGGGCGCACCTGAGGGCCACGGCGACCACCGCCGGGCGCGAAGCGGCGGATCGCCTCGAAGACGTCGTGCTCGTCGTCTCCGAGTTGGTGACCAATGCCGTCCGGTACGGAAGCGAGCCGGGCGACTCCTTCCGCCTCGTCCTCGAAACGGCCCCCGGCCGGGTCCTGGTCGAGGTGCACGACACGTGCCGTCGTGCCCCGCGCCGGAAATCCGAGTCGGCCGAACGTCAGCGGGGGCGGGGGCTGTTCATCGTGGACGCGCTCGCGACGTGGGGCGTTCGCGACCGGCCGTTCGGGAAGATCGTGTGGGCGGTGGTCGAGTGGTGAGTTCTCACTGACCCGCTGACCCGCTGCCCCGCTGCCCCGCCGAACCCGGCCGCGATGTCCGAGCCACCTCCTACGGTGTCCCCCATGACGCACTGGACAGATCGCCCGCTCGCCCATCACGAGGAGACCAACGTCGTCTTCTTCCGGGGGATTTCGCTGGACTCGCTCACCCGGGGGCTTCTTGACGCGCGGCGCGTGCCGCTCGCCTACGGCAAGGGGGAGGAGTGGGGGGTGATCATGCACGACATGCTCGGGTGGGACGACGGGGACTACGAGCCCACCGCTTACGGGCCGTTGTGCGCGGACGGCGGTGAGCTCGTCGTCTTCGTCACCGAGCCGTGCATAGCGAAAGCCCACGGTCCCTGGTTCGCGTACTACCGGGACGGGCGGCTGATCACCTTCCTCACCTTCGAGTCCCCGAGCGACGGAGGGGGCGCGGAACCTGATCTGCTGCTGCCCGCGCTCACGGCGGCGCGCCTGGCCGGCCCGCACGCGGACCTTGAAGGCGACGACGTCGAGGAGAGGATCGCGTGCGCCGTCGCCGGCTTCTTCGGGCTCCCCGAACTCGAAATGCCCGAGGAAGCCGCCCGGGCCGAAGGCGAGACCCAGGGGGACGGGGCCCGTCGCCGGGGCAGGTCTGCGAGCGCTTCGCTCAGGCGGGAAGTCCGGTGACGCCGAGGGCGAAGTCCAGGTTCCCCACGCCGTGGCCGGCGAGGCCCACCGTGACCACGCCCGCCCCTTCCAGCCAGTGCGCCATCACCAGGCCACCGACGTCCAGCGGGCGCAGCCCGAGGCTTTCGACGAACGCCTCCAAAGCGTCACTCACTCCCGAGGCGTGTGCGTGTACACGATCGTGCGTACACTTTCTTTATGGCCGAGAGCACTGTGACTGTACGGGAAGCCCGCGCACACCTGGCGGACCACATCAATCGTGCCGAGGAGGGCACACCTACGGTGATCACCCGCAACGGCGAGCCCGTCGCGGCCGTGGTGCCGATCGCGGACTTCAACGCACTGGAGGAAGCAGCCGACGTGTTGCTGGCCCGGGAGGCGGAAGCGGTCCTGGCCCAGGGCGGCCCGACGGTGCCTATGGCTGAGCTGCTGGCAGACCTGTTCGCCGAGCGCACCGACGACGCGGCGTGAAGTACGGGTTCCGGTTCACCACAGCCGCACAGCGTCAACTTCGGGCCATTGACCGGCCTGCCGCCATGCGCATCCTGGCGGCGTTGACCGCGCTCGGCGACGATCCGTACCGTGAGGACGCCGACATCAGGAAACTCACCGGCCCGTCGGGCCTCTATCGGCTGCGGGTCGGCAGCTACCGGGTCGCCTATCAGGTCGAAGACGGCGAGCTCATCGTCCTCGTCGTCAAGATCGGCGACCGGCGCGGCGTCTACCGCGACATCTGAGATCAGGCGGCCCGGAGCCCTGAGACTCCGGGCCGCCTCACATCAGAGGGTCACTCGTCGTCGAGTGCGGCATGCCAAGCGATGCCGTCCAGGATGTCGTGTTCGCTGACCACGACCTCCTTCGCTCCGACGCGGCGCATGAGGGCGCGCAGGATCAGGGCGCCGGAGGTGATGACGTCGACGCGGCCCGGGTGCATCGCGGGGATCGCGGCGCGTTCGGGGTGGGTGGAGGTCAGGAGGCGGTCGGTGATCGCGGACACCGACGCGTAGGAGACGCGGGAGTGGTGGATCGCCGCCGAGTCGTACTCCTGGAGGTCCAGGGAGATCGCGGCGAGCGTCGTGACCGTGCCCGCGAGGCCCACGAGGGTGTGCGCCTCGGTCAGCGGGACCGTTTCGGCGGCCTGGTCCAGGGCTCGTTCGATGTCCGACTCGATCGCGGCGACCAGGTCCGCGGTCGGCGGGTCGACCACCGTGCCGTCCTCGCGGGCGAGATGGCGTTCCGTCATGCGGACGCAGCCGATGTCGACCGAGCGGGCCGCGGCCACCGTGTCCTCGCCGACCACGAACTCCGTGGAGCCGCCGCCGATGTCCACCACCAGGTACGGCTTGCGGTACGTGTCGGAGCCGGTGAGTTCCTTCGTCGCGCCGGTGAAGGAGAGCTGGGCCTCCTCGTCGCCGGTGATCACCTCGGGGTCGACGCCCAGGATCTCGTGGACGCCGCGCACGAAGTCCTCGCGGTTGGAGGCGTCGCGGGAGGCGGACGTCGCGACGAAGCGCAGGCGGCCGGCCGGGACGCCGTGCTCCTCGATCACGCGCGCGTACTCGCGGCACGCGTCGAAGGTGCGCTCCAGCGCCTCGGGGGCGAGGCGGCCCGTGCGGTCCACGCCCTGGCCCAGGCGCACGATGCGCATGGCGCGGTGCAGGTCGCGCAGTTCGCCGGTCGCCGGGTCGGCGTCCGCGACGAGCAGGCGGATGGAGTTCGTACCACAGTCGATCGCCGCGACCCGCGTCACTTGCCCTCCCCCTCGGCCGTCGCGCACAGGTCCGCGCACGGGCCCTTCGCCCACCACTCGGGGAGCATCGCGAGGGCCTCGTCGCCGAGCGGGTTGACGCCGGGCCCGGCCGCGAGCGAGTGCGCGACGAGGACGTGCAGGCACTTCACGCGCTCCGGCATGCCGCCCGCGCTCGGGAAGCCGGTCAGCTCCTCGATCTCGTCGCGGCGTTTCAGGTAGTCCTCGTGCGCGGCGCGGTAGGCGTCGGCGAGTTCCGGGTCGCGGGCGAGGCGCTCGCTCATCTCGCGCATCACGCCGTTCGCCTCCAGCGTGCCGATCGCGGACGCGGCGCGCGGGCACGTCAGGTAGTACAGCGTCGGGAACGGGGTGCCGTCGGGCAGCCGGGGCGCCGTCTCCACGACGTCCGGGAGCCCGCAGGGGCAGCGGTGCGCGATGGTGCGCAGCCCGCGCGGCGGACGGCCGAGCTGCTGCTTGAAGGCGGCGACATCGGCCTCGGTCGGCTCGGTGGGCGCGGTGGGCGGCGGGGGCGTGTCCATGCGGGGCTTTCTCTCGTACGTACGGCGGCGGGCCTGGCGGGCGGGGCCGGCTCGGTGCCGTCCCGTTCCCCCCAGTATCGCCGCAGGGCGGCGGCGCGCCGTCCCCGGGCGGTTCAGCGGTCCGCGGCGTCCGCGTGGTCGATCCCGGTGAGCAGGTTCGCGTACCAGGCGCGGCCGGACACGGCGCTGTCGCCCTGCGGGCCCTGGAGCGCGGCGCCCCGGACCACGGCGGTGTAGCCGGTCTCGCCGGGCAGCACGTAGTGGAGGCGTTCGCGGATGCGCTGACGGGCGTAGGAGGGGTCCTCCCAGCGCGCCTTCTCGTCGCGCAGCCGCTCCACGCCGGCGCGGTGCTCGCGCAGTTGCTCGCGCATGTCGGCGATCTCGTTGCGCTGCGAGACGTACTGGCGCATCGGGTAGGCGAGTGCGACGACCAGCGTGCACAGGACCAGGACGAGGAGGGCGGCGCGTCCGGTCAGCCGGGAGCGGCGGTCCTGGCGGCGGGACTGGGAGCGGTAGACGCGGGCGGCGGTCTGCTCGCCGAGCGCCCGCAGCCGGGTGGCCGTGGAGAACCGGTCCCGGTGGTCCCTCGCTGGCATCGTGCCTCCCCGTGCACCCGTGAAACGCGCGTACGTCCTGAACACGCGTACGTCCCCGCACACGGTACGGGACCGGGTGCGGGGACGTACGGAGGCCGTGCGCCCCGGGGCGGGCCGTCAGCCGGGTGCCGACGGGCGCCGCGCGGCGCGGGGGCCTCGGGGGCTCAGCCCTTGAAGCGCGGGAACGCGGAGCGGCCCGCGTACACGGCGGCGTCGTCGAGGATCTCCTCGATGCGCAGGAGCTGGTTGTACTTGGCGACGCGGTCGGTGCGGGCCGGGGCGCCGGACTTGATCTGACCGCAGTTCACGGCGACGGCGAGGTCGGCGATCGTGACGTCCTCGGTCTCGCCGGAGCGGTGGGACATCATGCACTTGAAGCCGTTGCGCTGGGCCAGCTCCACGGCGTCCAGGGTCTCGGTCAGCGAGCCGATCTGGTTGACCTTGACGAGCAGGGCGTTGGCGGAGCCCTCCTCGATGCCGCGCGCCAGGCGCTCCGGGTTGGTGACGAACAGGTCGTCACCGACGAGCTGGACCTTGTCGCCGAGCTTGTCGGTGATGGTCTTCCAGCCGGCCCAGTCGTCCTCGTACAGCGGGTCCTCGATGGACACGAGCGGGTACGCGGAGACGAGCTCCGCGTAGTACTCGGTCATCTCGGCGGCCGAGCGCTCCTTGCCCTCGAACAGGTACGTGCCGTCCTTGTAGAACTCGGAGGCGGCGACGTCCAGGGCGAGCGCGACGTCACGGCCCGGCACGTAGCCGGCTTCCTTGATCGCCTCAAGGATGAGGTCGAGGGCGGCGCGGTTGGACTCCAGGTTCGGGGCGAAGCCGCCCTCGTCACCGAGGCCCGTGGAGAGGCCGCGCTGCTTCAGGACCTTCTTGAGGGTGTGGTAGACCTCGGAGCCCCAGCGGACGGCCTCGGAGAAGGACTCGGCGCCGATCGGCGCGATCATGAACTCCTGGATGTCCACGTTGGAGTCGGCGTGCGAGCCGCCGTTCAGGATGTTCATCATCGGCACCGGGAGCAGGTGCGCGTTGGGGCCGCCCAGGTAGCGGAAGAGCGGCAGGTCGCTGGCCTCGGAGGCGGCGTGCGCGACGGCGAGGGAGACTCCGAGGATGGCGTTGGCGCCGAGCGAGGACTTGTCCGGGGTGGCGTCCAGGTCGAACATCGCCTGGTCGATCAGCCGCTGCTCGGTGGCGTCGTAGCCCACCAGCTCCGGGCCGATCTGCTCGATGACGGCCAGGACGGCCTTCTCGACGCCCTTGCCGCCGTAGCGGTTCGCGTCTCCGTCACGCAGTTCGAGGGCCTCGAAGGCCCCGGTGGAGGCGCCGGAGGGCACGGCCGCGCGGCCCGTGCTCCCGTCGTCGAGGCCGACCTCGACCTCGACCGTGGGGTTGCCTCGGGAGTCCAGGATTTCCCGGGCTACGACGACGTCGATGGACGGCACGAGCATCTCCTTCGTGGGATGTGAAGCAGGAAGTGCGGGGTGCGTGAGCACCTTGCGTCATGAGCCTAACCGGCGCGGGACCTCCGGCCCCCCGAAGCCCGCCCGCTAAGACGAAACGAGCGGACACAACGGGCATCGTCCGCATATCCGGCGCGTTGCCGACGGGGTGACCGAGCATCTGAGCCGCCCGCCGTGACACATGAGCCCGCCGTTGAGCGGGGCCGCGCACGGACGAGCCGGGCGGCCGGAAAGGCCCCCGCCCCGGCACGCGCGGGGGACACGTGCCGGGGCGGGGCGGCCCTCAGGGGCCGGGGCGGCCCGTGCGGGCCGTGGCCCATGGGGGTGGGCCGGGGAGCGGCGGGCGCGGGGCCCGCCGGCCGGGTCAGCTCAGGTGGAGCTGCTGGCCCGGGTAGATCAGGTCGGCGTTCTTGACGATGTCGTCGTTGAGCTGGAACAGCTTGGACCAGCCGCCGGAGACGTGGTGCTTCTGCGCGATCTCGCTCAGCGTGTCGCCGGTGACGACCTTGTACTCGCCGTCGCCCTTGGGGACGATCTTGCCGGTGTCGGTCTTGACCGTGCCGGTCGTGGACTTCGGGGCGGCCTTGGGCGCGGCCTTGGGCTGCGGGGCCGCCTGGCGCTGCTGGCCGCGCGAGGCGGCCTGGCTGTCGGTGTGCTGCGGGGCGGCCTGCTGCGGCTGCTGGCCGGAGGAGGAGCCGGTGCTGACGCCCGGGTCCACACCGTCGTTGGTGAGGCCACCGGCGCCGGCGCAGGACCAGGCGCCCGGTCCCTGCATGGCGAGGAGCTTCTCGGCGGTGGCTATCTGCTGGCCCTTGGTGGCCAGGTCGGCGCGCGGGGCGTACTGGGTGCCACCGGCGGCGGCCCAGGAGGACTGGTTGAACTGGAGGCCACCGTAGTAACCGTTGCCGGTGTTGATGGACCAGTTGCCGCCGGACTCGCACTGCGCGACCTTGTCCCAGGTCGAGACGGAGGCGGCGGAGGCGGTGCCGGAGGCCATCAGCGGGACGGCGATGGCGGCGCCGGTGACACCCGCGAGGGCGACGACGCGGGTGGCCTTGGAAGAACGACGGTGCTTGCCCTTGCTGGAAAACAGCATGAAGAGGTCTCCTCACCGACGCCTACGAGGTGAGCTGTCGGGTTCGGGCCCGTGAGTTGCCCGGCCGTGCGACCTTGCGCACGACTTCACCCCGAGCCCCGTACGCCGCCCGGATCTCTCCGGACGGCGCACGGGGCACAAACCTTGGGTCCCCCGCTCCTGCCTTCGGCGCTCGACGCGACGACTGTCCCGCACGGTCGCCGGCAGGATTCGGCGTGACGACCGTCGGGGCTCCCGGTGGGGAGCGGAGACGACGTTAAGCAAGAAACAACCGGAACTTCAAAGACGATCAGGGCTGTTGAGACTCATGTCTCACTTGCCCTCAACCGGACAATTAGCCCCGAACCCTGACACCCTCTTGTCCGGTTATTGACCCGAATCCACACCAAGATCCAGGCTCTGGCCAGGAAGGATGAGGTCGGGGTCGGCGCCGACGACCTTCTTGTTCTGCTCGTACAGCGCGGTCCAGCCCGCGGGGAGCTTGTGGGCGTCCGCGATGGCCCAGAGATTGTCGCCCGAACGCACCTTGTACGTCTTGTCCTTGGTGTCGTCGTTCGCCGACCTCTGCCCGTTTTCTCCCCGGGAGGCGTGGAGTTCGCCGGCCACGGAACGGTCCGTTCCGGTGGCGGCCGGGTCCTGGGCGGCCTCGTCGTCCGGCGCCTGGTCCGTCGCGCCGGAGCCGGACGTGTCGTCGCCCCCCTCGTAAGAGGCGGACGGGTCGCCGGTGGGGCTCTGAGCGCCCTTCTTGGCGTGGCGGCCGGAGGACTTGCCGGAGGCGTCGTCCCCTCCACTCCCGGCCGAGGGGGAGGCGCTTGACTTGGCGTCCGGTGCGGACGATTCGTCCGAAGCGCCCGGCTTGGCGTGCTTCGAGCTCTTCTTGGGCGACTTCGACGCCTCGGCGCTCTCGTCCCCCTTGCCGGACTTGTCCCCCTTGCCGGACTTCCCCGCTTCGGTGGACTCGTCGCTCTTGCCGGACTTCGCCTTCTTCGCGGAGTCCCCGGAGGCCGAGGGCTTCGCGGAGGGCGAGGCGGGGACGGTCGAGGTGTCGCCGACACCCGCGCCCGCCGCGTCGTCGGTGCCGCCGTCATCGCGGGTCAGCCCCGCCCCGATGGCACAACCGGGCCAGGCGGACGGGCCCTCGGTGGCGAGGATGCGCTGACCGACGAGGATCTGCTGGGCGCGCGTGGCCATGTCGGCGCGCGGGGCGAGGTCGAGACCCCCGTTCGCCTCCCACTCGTCGTCGGAGAGCTGGAGGCCGCCGTAGTAGCCGTTGCCGCCGTCGGCGCTCCACGAGCCGCCGGTCTCACATTCGACGAGGCGGTCCCAAGGGCCCTGGTCCGCGCTGGCGCCGGTCGCGCCGAGCAGCGGAATGGCGATGGCCGAGCCGGTCACACCTGCCGCGACGACAAGGGCCGGGGCCTGGCGGGGGCGTCGGTGACGGCCGTTCCCGGAGAGCATGCGGTTGCCTTTCGCGTGACAGCTGAGTCGGACGTGAACGTAGCCGGATTCGAATGCCTGTCACAAGTCGATGCAGCCCCGATCACGCGAACATCACATTTTTGACGTGGGTTCAGGTCGTACGAGGTGTCACATCGCGGGTAAGTCGGGTATTACGCGCCCCCGTCCGGGGCACGAGTGACGGGAGTGAAGCGGACGGGCAGGGTGCGCAGCCCCCGCATGATGAGGCCGCCGCGCCAGCGCAGGTCCTCGGGTTCGGCGTCGAGCGCGAGGTCCGGAAGGCGGGTCAGCAGCCGCTCCAGCGCGGTCTGCCCTTCGAGGCGGGCGAGCGGCGCGCCGAGGCAGTAGTGGATGCCGTGGCCGTAGCCGAGGTGCTGGTTGTCGCGGCGCGCGAGGTCGAGCGTGTCGGGCTCGGCGAAGCGCTCCGGGTCGCGGTCGGCCGCCGCGAGCACCACGAGTACGGGGTCGCCGGGCGCGATGTCCTGCTCGCCGACGCGCAGCGGCGCGGTCGCGTACCGCCAGGTGGCCAGTTCGACCGGGCCGTCCCAGCGCAGCAGTTCCTCGACGCCGGTCGCGAGCAGGCCCCGGTCCCCCGCGGCCAGGGACTCCTGGAGGCGGGCGCGTTCCCGGGGGTGCCCAAGCAGGGCGAGGACCCCGTTGCCCACGAGGTTCACGGTCGTCTCGAAGCCGGCGAACAGGAGGATGAAGGCCATCGCGGCGGCCTCGTTCTCCGTGAGGTGCTCCCCGCCGTCGGAGGCGCGGACGAGGTCCGAGATGAGGTCGTCGCCGGGGTCCAGGCGTTTGCGGTGGATGAGTTCGGCGAGGTAGCCGCGCATCTTCTTGACAGCCCGGCCCACTCCCCCGCGCGGTCCGCCGCCGTGCCGGATCATCATGCCCGCCCAGTCCCGGAAGTCGTCCTGGTCCTCGCGCGGGACGCCGAGCAGATCGCAGATGGCGTAGATGGGGAGCGGGAACGCGAACTCGTGGATGAGGTCCGCCTCCCCTTTCTGTGCGAACCCGTCGATGAGGGCGTCGGTCAGTTCGCGTACCCGGGGCTCGAAGGCGGCGACCCGGCGCGGCGTGAACGCCTTCGAGACGAGGCGGCGCAGCCGGGTGTGGTCGGGCGGGTCGATGTTGAGCAGGTGCGTCATGAGTTCGGCCTTGCGCTCGCCCGGGATGCCGGTCCTGCCCTTGGCGTGCGCGGACTCGGCGTGGTGCGCCGGGTTCTTCGACAGCCGGGGCTCGGCGAGGGCCTGCCGGGCCTCGGCGTACCGCGTGACGAGCCACGCCTCGACCCCGCTCGGCAACCGCGTCCAGCGCACCGGCTCGTGCTCGCGCAGCCAGGCGTACGCGGGGTAGGGGTCGGCGGCGAACTCCCGGCTGAACAGCGGCGGGGTCGGGCCGGGCGCCGCGAGGGGGCAGGCGGGGGCGGTGGGCTCGGCCGGGGTGGAGGGGGCGTTCTCGGTCACCGGTCGACGGTACCGGGCCGGGCGGGGGGCTCCCTCGGCGCTGCCTCCGTCCGTGCGGGCCCGGCGGCGGCGTGAACTCCCGTGCGCGGCTTTCACTCTTTCGTATATACCTGCGGCATATGCCCCAGGTAGGCTCTTGAGTACGGCCATACTCCGTCGCATGGGAGCGCTTATGAGCACCGCCGCCGAGAACACTCCGGGGCCGCAGGGGCCGGAGCCGCAGGAGGAGCGGTTCGCCTGGCCGACGCCTCCGGCCGGCGGCTGGACGGCGGAGGACCTCGACCGGATTCCGGGGCTCCCGCCGCACACCGAGCTGATCGACGGGGGCCTGTTCTTCATGAGTCCGCAGACGTACTTCCACCTGCTCGTCGTCCGCCTGCTGGAGGACGCGCTGCGGATTCAGGTCCCGGACGACCTGGAAGTGCTCCGGGAGATGACGACGAGACTCGGCTCCCGCACCCGCCCGGAACCGGACCTGATGCTGGTTCCGCTGAAGGCCGTGGAATCGCTGCGGCAGTCCTGGATCGACCCCGCACTCATCCTGCTGGCCGTCGAAGTCGTCTCACCCGAATCGGAGGAACGTGACCGCGAGGTCAAGCCGCGTAAGTACGCGGCGGCCGGCATCCGTCACTACTGGCGGGTGGAGAACGTGGACGACCGCCCTGTCGTCTACGTCTACGAGCTGGACCCGGCGACGGAGAGCTACGCGATCACCGGCATTCACCACGACCAACTGCGGATCCGGGTCCCGTTCCCCCTGGACATCGACCTGAAGTTCGCGCGCCGCCGCCCCCCTCAGCCCTGACGGCTCTCCGCCGCCAGGATCGCGTCCCGGTACGCGCGGGCCGCGCCGCGCAGGGCGGTCTCGGGGTCGACGCCCTGGGCCTGGGCCTTCGCGGCGAGGGCGAGGAGTTCGTAGCCGATGCCGCCGCCCGCTCCTTCGTCGCCGGGGACGGGGACGGGGCCGGTGGGCAGGTCCACGTCGAGGGCCGCCGTGCGGGCGCGGGCGTGGAGTTTCGCGGCGAGGGACAGGGCGGGCTGGCCCAGCGGCACGCCCTCGGTGACCGAGGTGCGGCCCTTCTCCTCGGCCTTCCTGCGCAGCCACAGGGCGCGTACGTCCTCGGGGGTCTCGGCGCTCTCCTCGCCGAAGACGTGCGGGTGGCGGTGGACGAGCTTGTCGACGATGGCGCCCGCGACGTCGTCCACGGAGAAGGGCTCCTCCGCGTCCTCCTCCGCGATCCGGGAGTGGAAGACGACCTGGAGCAGGACGTCGCCCAGCTCCTCGCGCAGTTCGGCGCGGTCCCCCGTCTCGATCGCCTCGACGAGTTCGAAGACCTCCTCCAGCGCGTACGGGGCGAGGCCCTCGTGGGTCTGGAGGCTCGACCACGGGCAGTCGGCGCGGATGCGGTCCATGACCTGCACGAGGTCGAGCAGGCGCGCGCCCGGCAGGTCGTAGGAGGCGGGGAGCAGTTCGAGTTCGGGCATCGCGAAGCGGCCCGAGCCTGCCATCGCGGCCAGCTGGTCGGTCAGGCGCCGGTCCCCCGCCGTGTCGCTCTCCCCGCCGGGCCCGCCCGGGAGGACGACGACGGTCGAGCCGTCGGCGCAGAACTCGACCAGCTCCCGCGCCTCGGGCGCGTACCGCTCGACACCGATCCCGGCCTCGCGCAGGTACGGGAGCTGGGGGTGGTCCGGGTCGGCGCACAGGACGCGGGCGGCGGTGCGCAGCGTGTCCCAGGCCGGCCAGGACAGCAGCCCGGGGGCGACCCGGTGGCTCGTGGTGAGCAGGACGATCCGGCCGGGCCCGGCGGCGGGGGTGGTTGCGTTCACCCCCCGAACGTAACGCAGTGGCCGCGGGCCCCGGCGGGCGGCGGGGGCCCGGTCAGCTCTGCTCGGTGCCCGGTCAGCTCTGTTCGGTGCCCGCCGGTTTCGAGACCTCGCGCAGCCAGGCGGGCTGCGTGTCGGCGCGGGCGCTGGTGCGTGTGTTCCACGAGCCGTACCGCGGGTTGACGTCCACCTTCAGTTTCTTCCCGGCGACGGACAGCGCCTTCCAGAACGCGTCCTGCCCCTCCTTGGTGTTCGGGTCGGCGCCGAGCGCCCGGTAGAGCTTCTGCGCGGCGATCTCGGTGCGCAGGCTCTCGTCCAGGCGGGCGGGCGCGACCCCGTTCTGCTGGAGCCAGGCCGTCCGGAGGGCCTTGTCGCCCCCGGCCTGCTGGGCGAAGGAGGCGCGCAGCCGCTGGACCTCGGCGCGGCTCACGGTGACCCCTGCGTCCCGGGCGGCGCGGTCCAGGACGCGGTCGCGGACCATGGACTGGAGGGTGAAACGGGACAGCTTGCCGCTCTTGCCGACGATCTGCTCGTACGACTTGGTGTCGGGGCTCGCGGCGCGCTGCGCCTCGCGGACCTCGCTGACGCGGTTCTCCAGCTGCGCGACGGTGATGCGCTGGCCACCGACGACGGCCGCGGCCCCGGGATGGGCCTCGCTGCCGCACGCGGACAGCAGGGGCACGCCGGCGAGGAGCGCGGCGGAGAGGGCGAGCCCGGTGGTGCGGCTACGGCTGCGGCTGGTGCGACGGCGGCTGTGCACGGGGAGCCTCCCAGAGATTGTGCTTCGGAGCACAAGCTTGCGGTGATCGATGTTAGGCAGTCGGCAGCCCGCGGGCTACCGCTTCGACCAACGATTCACGGCCAGTTGTGTGGCGCGTGAGCCGATCGGGGGCGAGGAGAGCTGACGCGGGCTCAGCGGACGCGGCTGAGCCAGTGCAGGGTGCGGCGGATCTCGGCGGGGAGGGGGTGGCCCTGGCCGTGCAGCCGTTCGGCGTCGAACAGCAGGGAGGACAGGGCCTCGTGGGCGGCGCCGTGGTCGCCCACGGCGAGCAGGACGTGCCCGATCCTGCGCCGTACGTCGAGGGCGAGCAGCCGGTCACCGGCGTACGGGTGCGAGAAGTACGCGAGCAGCTCGCGGTACTCGCGCAGGGCGCTCGCCGCCTCGCCGAGCTGTTCGAGGCACTGGGCGGCCTCGTAGCGCAGACGCAGCACCTCCCGGTCGGCGGGCCCGCTCCCGGCGGCGTGTTCCCCCACGAGGCGGCGCAGTTCCGGCAGGGCGCGGCGGTACTGGCCGTCCTCCATGAGGGTGGCCGCGTACTGCTTGCGGAGCATGCGGACGACGACGGAGCCCTCGCCGTAGCTCGCGGCGGCGGCCGGCAGGAGATCACCGAGGAGGTCGACGGCCTGGGTGACCCGGCCCTCGCCGAGCAGGTGCTTGACCTGGTCGACGGCGGTGGTGACGTCCGGGACCCCGCCACCGGTGACCGGCCGCGGGGTGTGGGCGCGGGACGGGGACGGGGCCGCCGGGGCCGGGTGGAGGGGCCACGGGGCGTGCGGGCGCAGGAAGGGGCGCAGCGGGTCGAGCGCTCCGGCGGGCGTACCGCGCGCGGGCAGCAGCGGGAGCAGCGCCTCGTGCACGGCGGCGGCGTCGCGCGGACGCGCCTGCGGGTCCTTCGCGAGCAGCCGCCGCACGAGCGTGTCCAGGGCGTGCGGGACCTCGGCGCGCACCTGGCGTACGGGCACCGGGATGTCGTACAGGTGGCTGTGCAGGACGCCGAAGGCCGACCCGGAGAACGGCACCTCGCCGCTGAGCAGCTCGTACAGCAGGACGCCCAGCGCGTACAGGTCGGTGTACGGGCCGACCGCGCCGCCCCTCGCCTGCTCGGGCGCCATGTACGCGGGGGTGCCGACGGGGACGCCGGTCTGCGTGATGCGTGTCGTGTCGGTGTCCATGACCGAGGCCACGCCCAGGTCGAGGACGGTGACGGTGCCGTCCTCGCCGATCATGATGTTGTGCGGCTTGAGGTCGCGGTGGACGATCGGCACCGCGTGCACGGCGGACAGCACGGAACACAGCTGCGCGGCGACCGCGACCGCCCAGGGCCAGGGGTAGGGCCGGTGCCGCGCGAGGTGTTCGGCGAGGTTCACCCCGCCGACGTGCCGCATGACGAGGAACAGGTCCTCCCCCTCGGTGCCCGCGTCGTGCACGGTGACGAGCCCGGGGTGGTCGACCTGCGCGGTGACCCGGCACTCGCGGGCGAAGCGGTGGCGCAGCTCCTCGGCGTGCTGCCCCGAGGAGCGGTCCGGGCGCAGCAGTTTGACGGCGACCCGGCGGTCCAGCCGCTGGTCGTAAGCCGTCCAGACCTGGCCCATGCCGCCCTCGCCGAGCACCGTCGCGAGGCGGTAGCGGCCGGCGACGAGCCGCGAGGTCTCCCCCGTGCCGGCGTGTCCGGCGCTCACCGGGAGGTGGTCCCGTCCGGGCTGTCGGGGGCCCAGCCGTGGGCGCCCGGGTACTCGGGGGCGGTCCCGGAAGGGGCGGGGCCGGAGGGGGAGGGACCGTGGCCGGAGGGGACGTGGTCGGAGGGGCCGTAGCCGGAAGGGACGTGGTCGGAGGGGACCTGGTCGGAGGGGACCTGGTCGGAGGGGACCTGGTCGGAGGGGCCGTCAGCCGGGGTGCGGCCCGCCTCCTCGGCGCGCAGATAGGCGCTCAGTTCGTCGAGTTCGGCGCGGACCTGGTCGATGCGGCCCGGGTACGGGGCCGACAGGGGCACCGGGGCGGGGAGGGGCTGCGGGTATCCGGACGCCGGGCGGGCGGGGAACCCGTGGGCGGTGGGGGCGTAGGGGCCGGCGGGCGCCGCGGGGGCGTAGGTCCCGGGGGCGGGGTAATGGCCCGGGGCGTGGGCGGACACACCCACGAGGCCGGGCGGCGAGGCGGCCGTCGCGCGGTAGCGGATGTCGGAGTACAGGTAGTAGGCCGTTCCCGCGAAGGCGTTGAGCAGCAGGAGGACCATGCCCACATTGCCCTGCCAGCCCTCGATCTCGTCGCTCCCGGGGTCGGCCGCGACGAAGACGGTGCCGAGAACGGCACACGCCACCGAGCACCACAGGGCGAACCAGCCGGCCCGCCTGCGCGTCACGCTCGCCGCCCGCAGCAGGGAGATCCAGCTCAGGAAGCCGAGCGCGCACAGCGAGACCAGCGTGAGCCCGGTGCGCTCGACGGCCAGCGCGGCCGTCGAGGGACGACGGGACCTCGGAGGCACAGGGCCGGGACCGATGCCGTGCATGGCGTGCTCCTGGGGCAGGACGGCGGAGGGAACACCGCTTCTGCGGGCGGCTTCCTGACATGCGCCCATTCTCGCCTCGCGCACCGTCGGGGCGGAACAGTTTCGGAAGGCGGACCGCGAAGCCGCGCCGCCGGGGCGGTGAGCGGGGGCAAGCCCGTCGGTCCCGGTCGGCGCGGGCGAAGCGGCACCCTGCCGGGCGGTGCGAGGCGGTGCTGACGCGCCACGGTCAGGGCGATCCGTCAGGGGGAGCCACCAGGGGGAGCCGCCAGGGCGAGGTCGTCAGGGCGACCCGTCAAGGGAAGCCGTCAAGGCAGTGCGCGTGGCCGCGCACACGCGGCGACGTGCGCGGGGAGGGCCGGTCTCAGCATCCGGGGCGGCTGAGCCGACGGGTGTCCAGCCCTCCGCGCCCGGGAGTCGCCGGGCTGTGCGGGCTGCTCGTGGGCGCGGGCCCCCGCGCTCAGTCCGCGTGGAAGCGGGCCGGGGCGCTGGTCGGGGCGTCACCGGCCGGGAGCTTCTGGCCGGGGCAGGTGGACAGGACCTTCTTCATCGCCGCCCGCTCGGCGCCGGTCACCCACAGCCCGTACTTCTTCTTCACGGCGACCTGGCCGGCGACGTACGTGCACCGGTAGCCCTTGTTCGCGGGCAGCCAGGTCGCGGAGTCGCCCTCGCCCTTGCTGCGGTTGGGACCGGCGCTGACGGCCAGCAGGTTGAGCGGGTCGTTGGCCAGCGCTATGCGCTTGCTCGCGTCCCACTGCTGGGCGCCCTTCTGCCAGGCGTCGGACAGCGACACGAGATGGTCGATGTCGATCGTGCTCGCGCCCCGGGTGAAGCGGATCGTCTTCCCCGAGTAGGGGTCGTCGGTGAGAGTCCCCCCGGCGATGACGCACTTCCCCTCCTTGTACCGCACGTCCTCAAGGTCGCGTTTGAGGACGTCGTCGCGGGTGTCGCAGTGGTTGGAGTCGGTGTCGGCCCAGGCGCTGCCGAAGCGGTCGCGGGCGTAACCCGTCTTGGGCGCGCGGCCCTTGACGGTCAGCGAGTCGACGGCCGCGAGCGCGGAGCCGCGCGCGGCGGTGGCCGGGCCGCCCGAGCCGCCGCCCGAGCCCGCCGTCACCTCGTCCAGGTCCGAGCAGCCCGCGCTTGTGAGCAGTACCCCGCAGAGGACCGCCGTGCCCACCGCGCCCAGCGGTCCCGCCTTGTGCCGCATACCGTGCCTCTCGCTGTGCCCACCGACGTGCCCCCGGCGTTTCGAGCCGGGCTTCATGTCTACCCGGTCGGCGGGCGCCGACTCCGGGCGGGCCGGGGCGAGGTGGGCGAGGTGGGCCTAGACCTTCCCGATGCCCAGGGTCGTCGTGGACGGGAGCAGGCCCGCGCCGATCACGTCGAGCCAGAAGGGGCCGAGGAGTTCGGCGAGGCGGGCGGTGTCCTCCGTGCCGAGGGCCTGCCAGGGGGCGGCCGCCAGGGCGTCGGTGCGGGTCTCGACCTCGGTGCGCAGGGCGCGCCCCGCGGGGGTCGCCGTACCGTCCTCGGCCACCAGGCCCCGGGCGTGGAGGCGTGCGCGGGCCGCCGACCACTCCCGCTCGCTCCAGCCCCGGCTCGCGAAGGTCTCCTCGGGGGCCGCGCCGATCGCGGCGAAGGACACGAGGGACTCGGCCGGGTCCAGGCCCGCCGTGAGCAGGGCGGCGAGGTGGCCGTCGCCCCGGTGCTCGCGCAGGATCGTCGCCGCCTGCCACAGCACGAGGTGCGGGGCGGTGGGCCAGGGCAGGGCCGCGTTCGCGGCGGCCAGGGGGCGGCCCGCCGGCTGCGCCGCGAGCGCCGCGCGCCGCGCGAGCGAGGCCGCCTCGGCGAGTTCGGGGCTCTCGGTGCGCTCCCCGAACAGCCGCCCGTAGAACCGGTCGACGCCGCGCAGCCGCGCCGCGAGGACCTGCTCCGGGCTCGCCTTGCGCCAGTCGGGGGCGTACCGCTCGACCGTGGGCGGGCTGAAGCTGTAGAAGGCGGAGGCGATGCCCGGCGCGCCCACCGGGCCCAGCGGCGCGGCCCGCAGCGGGAAGTAGGACGGCCAGCGCTCGTCCGTCGCGAGGCCCAGCGCGGCCGACTCCTCGAAGACCTCGGGGGCGTAGTAGACGACCGCGTGCACGGGCTCCAGCAGATGCCACATCTGGCGCACCCGCGCGGGATCCACCGGCGCCGCCGCCGGGGCGGGCCCCGCCGCACCCTCGGCCCGTACCTGCTTCTCTTCGTTCTCGGCCGTCATGTCTCCCCCGACTCCCGTACCGGCACCGCTTCTTGTCATTGACAAGATTGGGGGACGGAGAGGGGGCGCGTCAACCTCTCCGGACGCGCCCCCAGCCCCACCGGCAGCTTTACGAGCCCAGGATCGAGGCCAGGAACTCGCCTGCCCAGGACAGGAGTTCGCGGCCCATCAGCGGTTTGCCGCCGACCTTCGCCGTCTTCGGGCGCGGGACGAGCGCCTGCTGGGTGGACGGCTTCATGACGGTGCCCGGGTACAGGCGCTGAAGCCGCAGCTGCTGGGACTCGCGCAGCTCGCCCACGGGCGCGAAGCGGATGTTGTTGCCCTGAAGGACGATCTCACCGACCCCGCAGGAGCGGGCCAGCATGCGCAGCCCCGCGACCAGCAGCAGGTTCTCGACCGGCTCGGGCAACTTGCCGTAGCGGTCCGTAAGTTCCTCGCGGACGGCCTTGACGTCCTCCTCGCTGGTGGCGGAGGCGATCGCGCGGTACGCCTGGAGACGCAGCCGCTCGCCGGGCGCGTAGTCGTGCGGGACGTGCGCGTCGACCGGCAGTTCGATCTTCACCTCAAGCGGCGGCTCCTCGTCCACCGAACCGTCCAGCTCCGCGCGGTAGTCGGCGACGGCCTCGCCGACCATGCGCACGTACAGGTCGAAGCCGACGCCCGCGATGTGCCCGGACTGCTCGCCGCCCAGCAGGTTGCCCGCCCCGCGGATCTCCAGGTCCTTCATCGCGACGTACATCCCGGCGCCCATCTCGGTGTGCTGGGCGATCGTCGCGAGGCGTTCGTGCGCGGTCTCGGTGAGCGGCTTCTCCGGCGGGTACAGGAAGTAGGCGTAGCCACGTTCGCGGCCCCGGCCGACGCGGCCACGCAGCTGGTGGAGCTGGGAGAGGCCGAAGTTGTCGCCGCGCTCCACGATCAGCGTGTTGGCGTTGGAGATGTCAATACCGGACTCGACGATCGTGGTCGACACGAGGACGTCGAACTTGTTCTCCCAGAAGTCGACGACGACCTGTTCCAGGGCCGCTTCGGACATCTGGCCGTGCGCCGTGGCGATCCGCGCCTCGGGCACGATCGCGCGCAGCGCCGACGCGGCCCGGTCGATCGAGTCGACCCGGTTGTGGATGTAGAACACCTGGCCCTCGCGCAGCAGTTCGCGACGGATCGCGGCGCCGATCTGCTTCTCCTCGTAGGGCCCCACGAAGGTCAGCACCGGGTGCCGCTCCTCGGGCGGCGTGGTGATCGTGGACATCTCGCGGATTCCGGTGACCGCCATCTCCAGGGTGCGCGGGATGGGCGTCGCGGACATCGTGAGGACGTCGACGTTGGCGCGCAGCTTCTTCAGCTGCTCCTTGTGCTCGACGCCGAAGCGCTGCTCCTCGTCGACGATGACCAGCCCGAGGTCCTTGAACTTCGTCTCGGAGGAGAACAGGCGGTGGGTGCCGATGACCAGGTCGACGGAGCCGTCCCGCAGCCCCTCCAGGGTGGCCTTGGCCTCGGTGTCGCTCTGGAAGCGGGACAGCGCCCGGATCTTCACCGGGAACTGCGCGTACCGCTCGCTGAACGTCGAGTAGTGCTGCTGGACGAGCAGGGTCGTGGGCACGAGGACGGCGACCTGCTTGCCGTCCTGCACCGCCTTGAACGCGGCGCGCACCGCGATCTCCGTCTTGCCGTAGCCGACGTCCCCGCAGATCAGGCGGTCCATCGGGACCGTCTTCTCCATGTCGGACTTGACCTCGCTGATCGTCGTCAGCTGGTCGGGGGTCTCGGCGTACGGGAAGGCGTCCTCCAGTTCCCGCTGCCACGGGGTGTCCGCGCCGAAGGCGTGGCCGGGCGCCGCCATCCGCGCCGAGTACAGCTTGATGAGGTCGGCGGCGATCTCCTTGACGGCCTTCTTCGCGCGGGCCTTCGTCTTCGTCCAGTCCGCGCCGCCGAGCCGGTGCAGGGTCGGGGCCTCCCCGCCCACGTACTTGGTGATCTGCTCCAGCTGATCGGTGGGGATGTACAGCCGGTCGCCGGGCTGTCCGCGCTTGGCGGGCGCGTACTCGACCACCAGGTACTCGCGGGTCGCGCCCTGCACGGTGCGCTGGACCATCTCGATGTAGCGGCCCACGCCGTGCTGCTCGTGGACGATGTAGTCGCCGGTCTCCAGCGTCAGCGGGTCGATGGTCTTCCTGCGGCGCACCGGCATCCGGGCGCCTTCCTTCCCGGCCGCCTTCTGGCCGGAGAGGTCGGTCTCGGTGAGCACGGCGAGCTTGAGCGCGGGCTCCACGAAGCCGTGGTCGATCGAGCCGCAGGACACGTGCACGACGGACGGGGAGATCTCCCCGAGGTCCGGGTCCAGACGCGCCGCGATGCCCTCGCCGCCCAGCACCTCGACGGTGCGGCTCGCGGGGCCCTGCGCCTCCGTGACGTAGACCATGCGCCAGCCGTCCGACAGCCACTGCTTGGTGTCGGCGAGGGCGCGGGCCGTGTCACCCCGGTAGCTCTCGGGGGCACGCATCCCGAGGTTCAGGGTGTCGGCGCCCAGCTCCTCGTCGATCGCGAACGGCGACACCGACCACCACAGCATGCCCAGCTCGCGCGCGTGCTCGCGGACATCGGCCAGGCCCCACAGGGAGGCGGCGCCGACGTCGATGGGCGCCTCGCCGCCGGTCGCGGACGCCGCCCACGAGGCGTGCAGGAACTCCTGGCTGGTCGCGACGAGGTCCCCGGCCCGGGTACGGACCCGCTCCGGGTCGCACACCACGGTCATGGCGCGCCCGGGCAGCACGTCGAGGAGCAGTTCCATGTCGTCGACCAGCACGGGGGCCAGCGACTCCATGCCCTCCACGGCGATGCCCTCGGCGATCTTGCCGAGCAGTCCCCCCAGTTCGGGGTGGGCCTCGGCGAGGGCGGCGGCCCGCTCCCGCACCTGGTCGGTCAGGAGCAGTTCCCGGCAGGGCGGCGCCCACAGCCCGTACTCGGCGACCTCCAGGGAGCGCTGGTCGGCGACCTTGAAGTAGCGGATCTCCTCGACGTCGTCGCCCCAGAACTCGACGCGCAGCGGGTGTTCCTCGGTCGGCGGGAACACGTCGAGGATGCCGCCACGCACTGCGAACTCGCCGCGCTTCTCGACCAGTTCGACGCGGGCGTAGGCGGCCGCCGCGAGCGCCTCGACGACCTCGCCGAGATCGGCGCTCTGCCCTTGCCGCAGGCTCACCGGTTCGAGGTCGCCCAGGCCCTTGACCTGCGGCTGGAGCACCGAACGGATGGGGGCGACGACGACCGAGACGGGCCCGGTGTCCGGGTCGTCGGTCTGCGGGTGGGCCAGCCGGCGCAGCACGGCGAGGCGCCGGCCCACGGTGTCGGAGCGGGGCGAGAGCCGCTCGTGCGGCAGCGTCTCCCAGGACGGGAACTCGACGACGCCGTCGGCGGGCAGCAGGGTGCGCAGGGCCGCCGCGAGGTCCTCGGCCTCCCGGCCGGTCGCGGTGACGGCGAGCACGGTACGGCCCGTCTCCCGGGCCAGCGCCGCGACCACGAAGGGCCGCGCGGCGGGCGGGCCCACCAGGTCGGCCTGCGTGCGGTGGCCGTCGGCGGCGGCCTTGACCGCTTCGGACAGCGCGGGATCGGCGACCACCGCGTCGAGGAGACCGTGGAGACTCATGAAGGCTTCTTTCCGTCCTGGCGGCTACGGGGTGGAACGGGGTGGACAGGGGACAGGCGCCGGTGGGCCGGTGGGCGGCCCGAAGGTCTCGGACGGCCCCGGCCCCCGGGGAAGGCATCGCGAAGAGCCCGACACGCGCACGGGCCGGGGGTTCCCAGCGTACGACCTACAGCCCCGGAGCGGCTTGCGGGCGGGTCCACGAGCGGGGCCACGAGCGAGCGGCTTGCGGGCGGCTTGCGGGCGGCTTGCGGGCGGGGCCGGTGCGGACAGGGGGGCGGGTGCGGCTTGGGGGGCGGGGTCCGCCGGTACGGCCTCGGGGCGGGGTCGGTGCGGCCTGGGAGAGCGGGTCCGGTGCGGCCCCTGGGGGTAGGGCAGGTTCGGTGCGGCCTGGGGGCCCAGCCCGTGCGGACCCGGACCGGGCGGGTACGGCCTGGGGCGGGGTGCGGCCTGGCGGCGGGTTCGGGCGGGTCCGGGCCTCCGGTCGCTCCGGCCTCCCGCGCAATGCAACCGCGCGCGTACGGGAGTCGCCGGGGCGCCCGTACGCGGCGCCGGCCCCGCCGGGGCGCGCGTCTTGGGTGCCGCACACGAGCGGCGTCGCGGCGCCCGTGCCAGGTACGCCGCTCCCGCCCCCACGTACGGCGGCGGGGCGGGCGGGGCGGGGAGAGGCCGCAGCTGTGCGGTGCCCCTGCCCTGCCCGCCCGCCCCGCCGCCTGCCCGGTACGGTCCCGGCGTCGGCCGCTCAGTCGGTGGCGATCGCGTTCAGGACGTTCATGCGGGCCGCCCGGAAGGCCGGGACGAGCGCGGCGAACAAGCCGACGAAGGCCGAGGCCACGAACACCCCGAGGATCGTCGGCCACGGGATCTCCAGGACGTCGAGCCCTTCCATGGCCAGCAGGGACTGGGCGCTCGCTCCCCAGCCCAGGCCCAGGCCCAGGCCGAGCAGCGCGCCGAACAGGGCGATGACGACGGACTCCAGCCGGATCATGCGGCGCAGCTGCCTGCGGGACAGGCCGACGGCCCGCATGAGGCCGATCTCCCGGGTGCGTTCGACGACGGAGAGGGCCAGCGTGTTGACCACGCCGAGCACGGCGACGACGATCGCGAGGCCCAGCAGCCCGTAGACCATGTTGAGCAGCTGGCCTATCTGGTCCTTGAGGGTCTGCTTGTAGTCGGCCCTGTTCTGGACCTCGTACTGCGGGTAGGAGCGCAGCGCGTCCTTGAGCGCGGCGTACGCCCGGTCCTGCTGGCCGTCGGCGGCCTTCGCGAGCATCATCGCGTTCGCCGGGACCCGGTCGGCCGGTACGTGCGCCTCCAGAGTGGAGATCGCGAGGTAGCGGGCACCCTGGTCGATGCTCGTGTCGTCCGAGGTGATGGCCTTGACCGTCATGGGCACGGTGTCCCCTCCGGCGAAGGACACCTTCAGCCGGTCGCCGACCTCGACCCCGTGCTTCTTCGCGTAGGCGTCACCCACGGACATCGCGTCCTTGCCGTAGGCCGCCGCCAGGTCGCCCGCGACGACCTCGCGCCGCACGTCCTGGCGGTAGCCGGGGTCGGTCGCGGAGAGACTGGTCTTCTCGCTGCTGCCGTCGGGGGCGGTCATCCGCACGTCGACCAGCTTGGTGCGGGTGACGTGGTCGAGTCCGGGCACCGCGCCCACCGCCTTCTCGGCCTTCGGCACGATCGGCTGGGTCGTCGAGTCCACGATGAAGTCGGCGCCGACCGTACGGTCCAGCTGATCGCTCGCGGAGGCCACCATGGAGGAGCCGACCACCGACAGGCACGCGACGAGCGCCAGGCCGATCATGAGGGCCGCCCCGGTGGCGCCGGTGCGGCGCGGGTTGCGCAGTGCGTTGCGCTCCGCGAGCCGGCCGACCGGCCCGAACACCCGCAGCAGCACGGCGCCCAGGGCGCGCACCACGATCCCCGCGAGCAGCGGGCCCACCGCGACCAGGCCGAGGAGGCTCAGCAGGATGCCCAGGCCCAGCCAGGGCGCCCCGCTGCTCGCCTTGTCCGCGTCGGTCGCGAGGTACAGCGTGAGCGCGCCGCCCGCCGTGAGCAGCAGGCCGACGGCGCCCCGGATCCGGCCGGCCCTGCCGTCGGCGGGGGTACCGGCGTCCCGCAGGGCGGCCATCGGCGAGATGGTCCCCGCGCGGCGGGCCGGCAGGTAGGCGGCGAACACGGTCACGAGGATGCCCAGGGCCAGACCGACGACCGGGGTGCTCCAGGCGATCGTCAGATCGCGGGTCGAGAGGTCCATGCCCGCGGCCGACATGAGTTTCATGAGGCCGACCGCGAGACCGATACCGGCGCCGACCCCGAGGACCGAGCCGAACACCCCGAGCAGCAGCGCCTCGACGAGCACCGAGCGGTTGACCTGCTTGCGGGAGGAGCCGATGGCCCGCATGAGGCCGATCTCCCGGGTGCGCTGGGCGACCAGCATGGAGAAGGTGTTGACGATCAGGAAGATCCCGACGAGGAAGGCGATCCCGGCGAAGCCGAGCATCGCGTACTTCACGACGTCCAGGAAGGACCCCAGGTCGTCCTGGTTGGCGTCGGCCGCCTCCTTCTGCGTCTGCACCTTGTACCCGGCGCCCAGGGTGTCGGCGGCGCGCCGCTTGAGCGCGGTGTCGCTGACCCCCTGGTCCGCGGTCAGGTTGACCTGTGTGAACGCCCCCTCCTTGCCCAGCAGTTCACGCTGGGCGGTGGCGGTGTCGAAGTAGAAGACGGCCGCACCCGGGTTGGTGACGGTGAAGGAGGCGATACCGACGATCCGGGTCCGGAAGTCGCCGGTCACGGTGATGGTGCGCAGTGCGTCACCGAGCTTCAGGTGGTGCTTCTTCGCCGTGTCGGAGTCGAGCATGACCTCGGTGGGCCCGCGCGGAGCGTGGCCGGAGGTGATCTCCATGGACCGCAGATCGTTGCGCGTCCAGTTGCCGGCGAAGGTGGGGCCGCTCGCGGCGCCCACATTGTCGTTCTTGTCGTTGACGACGGTGACGCTCTGGCTGCTCACGGCGCCCTCGGCGGCCCGCACCCCCTCGGCCTTCCCGAGGCTGCTCACGACGGAGGCGGGCAGCGACTCGGGGCGGCCGGTGGAGCCGCCGCTCGCGTCGTCCCCGCCGTCCGGGGCCTTCGGGGTGACGGTGACGTCGGCCGAGGTGACCGCGAAGAGCTTGTCGAAGGTCGTGTTCATCGTGTCGGTGAACACGAGGGTGCCGCACACGAAGGCGACGGACAGCAGCACGGCGATCGCCGAGAGGACCATCCGGCCCTTGTGCGCGAGGAAGTTGCGCATTGAGGTCTTGAGCACGGTCATGACGTCCGCCCGCGCGCGTCGAAGTCCTTCATGCGGTCGAGGACCTGCTCGGCGGTCGGGTTGACCATCTCGTCGACCAGCCGGCCGTCGGCGAGGTACAGCACCCGGTCCGCGTAGGAGGCGGCGACCGGGTCGTGGGTGACCATGACCATGGTCTGGCCCAGCTCGTCCACCGAGGTGCGCAGGAAGCCGAGGACCTCGGCGCCGGCCCGGGAGTCGAGGTTCCCGGTCGGCTCGTCACCGAAGATGATCTCGGGGCGGGCGGCCAGGGCCCGCGCCACCGCGACCCGCTGCTGCTGGCCTCCGGAGAGCTGGGTGGGCCGGTGCTTGAGGCGGCCCGCGAGGCCGACCGTCTCCACGACCCGCTCCAGCCACTGCCGGTCGGGTTTGCGGCCCGCGATGTCCATGGGCAGCGTGATGTTCTCCAGCGCGTTCAGGGTGGGCAGCAGGTTGTAGGCCTGGAAGATGAAGCCGATCCGGTCGCGGCGCAGCTGGGTGAGCTTCTTGTCCTTGAGTCCGGTGATCTCGGTGTCGGCGAGGAATATCTGCCCCGAGGTCACCGTGTCGAGACCGGCCAGGCAGTGCATCAGTGTCGACTTCCCCGAGCCCGAGGGCCCCATGATGGCCGTGAACCGGCCCCGCTCGATGTCGACGTCGACTCCGTCGAGGGCGAGGACCCGGGTCTCCCCGCTGCCGTACGCCTTGACGACGCGGCGGGCCCGCGCGGCGACGGCCACCTGCCCGCCGGCACCGTGGTGCTGAGGAATGGTCACAGCCGTTGTCACTGGAAGTCTCCTATGTCGGTCATGCTGATCGCGTGGGTCGCTCACGCCGGTCACGGACGAGGGCGTGCGGCAGCGCGGCCCGGGTGGGCGGTGCCTTGCACGGGGAGGGTCGGAGAGGTGAGGAGAGTGCGGTTTCCCCCGTGAGCCGCACTCTCCTGCTCGCGTTTCCGATTCTTTCGGTCCGGCCGTCCTGGCGCCCTGAGGTACAGCGCAGTCTTTTACTGCGGTAAACCTCAGTACGGGTGCTGCGGTCAGCCTCCAGACCGATGAGACAAGGCTAGAGAACGCACCCTCGCCGCCTCGTCCTCCGACGGGACGAACGACCCCCCACCCAGGGTCCGGTCTTCCCCCCTAGGGGACTCCACCCTCCGGGCCGCCCCCGTCCACCCGGGGGTGGAGCGCGAAACGCGCGGGCGTCCTCCCTCTGACCGGTCCTCGGCCGGCCCGGAGCACCGCCTCGGGCTGTCGGCGCAGGTCAGGGCGTATGCCCTCTCCGCACCTTCGGCGGTCACGCAGCGAGCCTGTCCCGTAGGGGTGGCGCCTGGGCGGGACTTCGGCCGGACCCGGACCGGACTCCGCGCCTCCGCCAGGACCACAGGGACCACAGGGTCCGCCGGGTCCACAGGGTCCGCCGGGTCCACGGGGTCCGCCGGTCCGCCGGTTCGCCGGTTCGCCGGTTCGCCGGTTCGCCGGTTCGCACGGTCCACCGGATCGCACCGTCGTCCCCCGAGTCCGCAGGGTCGGCCGGGCGGCGCTCCTCCGCTTCAGGCGCCGCGTTCCGCCGCGCTCGCCGACCGGGGCCGGCCCACGCGGGGCCGCCTCGCCCCGGACGTCCCCGCGCTTCCGTCCGGGCCACCAGCCCCCGCCGTACCGGCGGTACGGGCCGTGTCCCGCGCCCCCGCCCCACCGGCGGCACCGGGCGCCTCGTCCGTCGCCGTCGTACCCGCGACAGCGGCCGTGCCCCGCGCCCCGGCCACGTCCACGTCCCGCGCCCCGCGAGCCGGTTCCGACGCTCGGTCCCCGGCCGGGCGGACCGCCTCAGGGGCCTTCTCCCCGGCCTCCTCCGCGCCCTGCCGCAGTCCCCGGCCCGTCAGGGCCGCGAGGCTGGCCCGTACGTGACTGAGGTGGGCGCGCACCTGTTCGGCCTGCTCCTCGTGGGCCCGGAGGAGTTCCTCGCTCTCGCGGGCGACGCGTTCGGCGTGGGCCTCGGCGCGGGACAACAGGAGGGCGGCGCGGGCCTGGGCGTCCTCCTGGCGGTGCCGGGCCGCCTCCTCCTGTTCGGCGAGGGCGCGGCGGGCGGCGGACAGGGTCTCCTCCGCCGCGGCCAGGCGGCGCGCGGCCGTCTGCTCCGCCCGCGTCTGCGCGGCGGCCTCCCGCTCCCGCGCGATCCGGGACCGCTCGGCCTGTTCCGCCTCCCGTGCCGCGACGGCCTCCTCGCAGCGGGCGCGCACCTCGCGCAGCGCGGCGAGGGCCCCGGCCCGCAGCCGGTCGGCCTCGTCCTGCGCGGACCGGCGTTCGCCCTCGGCCTCGGCGTGTGCGGCGGCGAGGCGCCGCGCCGCTTCCTCCTCTGCCGCCGCGCGCACTCCCTCCGCGTACCGGGCCGCCTCCCCGGCGAGCCGGGCGGCGTCGACGCGGGCGGACTCCTCGGCCTCCTCGGCGTCGGCGCGGGCCGCGTCCGTGACGGCCGCGACCTCCTCCTCGGTCAGGGCGAGCAGTTCGCGGGCGCGGGAGCCGAGCGTGTCGTACGTCTGCGGGGCGAGCCGGGCCACGGTCTCCCGCAGCCGGTCCGCCTCGGCCGCCACCTCTGCCGCGACCTCCTCCAGCCGTCGCGCGCGCTGCCGGGCGAGGTCGCGGTCCTCGGTGAGGGCGGACACCCGGGGGTCGACCTCGGCGGGGCGGTAGGCGCGGGCCCGCACGGAAGGGGAGACGAAGGCGAAACCGTGCGGCGACCCGGTACTGCTGCTCATCCCGTATCCCTGCCCCTCTGCGTCGGACACCGGCCCGCGCGGCGCTCGCGTGGACCGCTCACCTGCGGTCACCTTCGGTCACCCCGGGTGGGGTACCTCCGGGTGGACACAGGGGAACGCCCCATAACACGACACTCTGCCCATCCATTCGCTCAAGGATGCGTCATTTGGTGTCAGAATCCGGAATCGGGCGATCTTCCCGGAGCGCGCGGAACAGGGCACGGGCGTCCGGCTCCTTCCAGACGACGACGTCGCCGACCCCACTGACCTGCGGCTCGGCGGAGACCGGCACGGTGGTCGTGGCGCCCTTGCCGTCCGAGAGGTCACGCATCTGGCGCGCGAGGCCCAGCAGCGCCCGCACGTCCGTGTCGTCGTCGACGGTGACCGCGTCGAACGTGCTCCGCAGGAACGGCACCAGCTCCCAGGGGTTCAGCACGACGGAGGCCGAGAACGCCTCGTGCGCGACCGCGCTCACCAACTGCCGCTGCCTTTTGACCCGGCCCAGGTCGCCCTGCGGGTCGGTGTAGCGGGCCCGGACGTACGCGAGGGCCTGCACGCCGTTCATCCGCTGACAGCCCGCGTCGAAATCGGCCCCCGAGTGGCTGTCGCGCAGCCCGCCCTTCGGCACGCAGATCCGTACGCCGCCGAGCGAGTCCACGACGTCCACGAAGCCGGGGAAGTCGACCTCCGCGTAGTGGTCCAGGCGCAGCCCCGTCGCCTGCTCGACGGTGCGGGTCAGCAGCTTCGCCCCGCCCAGCGCGTACGCCGCGTTGATCTTGTTCTTCCCGTGCCCGGGGATCGCGACGTAACTGTCGCGCGGGACCGACACGAGGTACGGCCCGTTGTCGCCGTAGTGCACGATCATCAGGGTGTCCGTGTTGCGGCCCGCGTCGCCGCCGACGTGCAGCCGCCTGCGCTCCTCGGCGCTGAGCCCCGAGCGGCTGTCCGAACCGATCAGCAGCCAGTCCGAGCCCTTGCTCACGCCGGGACGGCCCGGGTACGAGGCGAGCGCGGACGTCGTCCGCAGCTGCTGCCCCGCCCAGAGGTACAGCCACGTCCCGTACCCGGCGACGCCCAGCACGAGGACCAGCAGCACCACGAACGTGATCCACGGCCAGCGCCGCCTGCGCCGCCGCGCCGTGGTCCCCTGCGGCGGGGGCCCTGCGGATTCCGGGGACGGGGAGGGAGCAGCCATGACCGCATGATCAGGGGCACCCCACCCGTCACCCGGAGGGGCGCCCCGTGGGGCCACTCACACGGACTACCCCGTCCGGCTCACAGCAGCCCGTCCCACATCTGCTCCAGCAGCACCGACCACCAGGTCTCCGGGGAGCCGAGCGCCGCCGCGTCCAGCGCCGCGAGCTGGGCCTGGAAGTCGACCGTCCAGCGGCCCGCCTGCTCCGGGGTCAGCCCGAACCGCAGCCGCCACATACGGCCCAGCAGCGCGAGGCAGCGCGCGAACTCCGGGAGCCCCGAGTTCACGAACTGCGGCGGCACCGGCGCCCCGTTCGCACCGGCCTCCACCGGCACCGCGACGATGTGCGCCGTGCCGTACTGCACACAGATCGCCCTGCCGAAATCGCTGCCCATCACCAGGTACGTACCGGCGTCCTGCGCCGCGGGCACCCCGCGCTCCTGCGCCAGCTCGGCGAGCGTCGGCACCGGACGGCCCGGCTGGGCCTGCGCCCAGAAGAACGGCCCCATGTCGAAGGGCAGACCCGCCGTCACCAGCGTCCGCGCCACCAGCTCGGGCACGCCCTGCCGCGACACCGCGCGCTCCTCGAAACGGAACAGCCCCTGCGGACCGAAGGCCTGCGCCAGCTCGTGCGCGACCCCCTCCGGCGGCACCGGGGGAAGCGGCGGCACCTGCGGCAGCGGGGCGCGCACCGGGGCGGGCCGCGCCGGCCCGTCCGCGACCTGGTGCAGCTCGCCCTGGTGCGCGAGCAACTGCGCCATGCCCTGCTGCCGGCTCGCGTGGTCCGTCCCGTACGGGGCGATCGACGTGATCCGCGCCTGCGGGAAGGTCTCCCGGATCATCCGCGCGCAGTACGCGCCCGGCAGCTCGCAGGACTCCAGCTCCGTGTGCAGCTCCAGCACCTGCTGCGGCGGCACGTTCATCGCCCGCAGCTCGTGCAGGATCTGCCACTCCGGGTGCGGGGTGCCCGGCGCCGAACGCCGGATCAGCTGCTGCTCGGAACCGTCCGGGGCGCGGTAGCGCAGGACGGCCTGGTACCCCGGGCCGACCGTCGGCAGCCCCTGCTGCTGCGGATAGCCGTAACCGGGCGGCGGCGTCCCCGGGCCCGGCGGCGGCACGCCCGGGCCGGGCGGCATGCCCTGCGGCGGCGTGTGCGGTGCGGCGGGCGGCGGGGGCGGAGCACCCGGACCGCTCACCGGCGGCCCCGAGGGCGGCGGCAGCGGCACGCTCGGACCGCTCGGCGGGGGCAGCGGCACGCCGGACGGGGCGGGCGTCGCGGGACCCGGCTTCGACAGGACCGTCTCCGCGTGGTGCACACCCTGCGGCGGCGTCCCCGGCGCGGGCGGCGGGGTGGGCGGCGGCGGCCCCTGGAAACCACCAGGACCACCGGGCGCCTGCGGGCCGCCCGGCACACCGGGCCCGCCGAGGCTCTGCCCCGGACCCGAGAGCACCGTCGCCGCGTGATGCACACCCTGCGGCGGCGTCCCCGGAACGGGCGGACCCGAAGGAGCGGACTGGCCGGACTGGTCCGGCCGCGGGCGCGCGGCACCCGCACCGCCCGGCACCCCGGGAGCACCCGGAGGCGGCGGCACGGAGGCCCCGCCCCCACGGCGCGGCGACGGCTGCGCCTTGCTCGTCGCGGCCTCGCTGATGTCACCGGCCCCCGGCACGGACGAACCGGACGAAGCGCCGGGCGTACCGGACGAAGCGCCGGGCGTACCGGGAGCACCGGGAGCACCGGGAGCACCAGGAGCGCCCGGTAGGGACGCGTACGGCGCACCGCCCGACAACAGCTCCGTACGCGCCTCCGCCACCGGACCCCGGCCCTCGCCCGCACCCTCGGGCAGCGGCGGCGCGAACACCGTCGCCGGCGGCGGCACGGAACGGTTGTCGCCGTCATGAGCCGTGTCCGTCCCCGCCCACGGCGTCCCCCCGGCCGGAGCGGCCGGCGACGGGGACGGAGAGGCGGCCGGGGAGTGCGGTCCCGCACCCCCGGAAGCGGCCGCCGGACCCGCGACGAACCCCTGACCGCCCGCCGGCCCCTGACCCGCCCCCGAACCCCCACCGGCCGCAGACCCCTGACCGGCAGCCGGACGCTCACGGTCCGCGCCGCGCCGGTCCGGGATACCGAGCTTGTCGGCGGCCTCCTGAAGCCACTCAGGCGGCGACAACAGGAACGAGGTCTGGTTCAGGTCGATCCGCTCCGGCGGCGGCGCGGCCTCCGCCGCCCCGTCCCGCGCCCCGTACTCCTCCTCGTACCGGCGGATCACCTCACCGACCGGCAGCGCGGGCCACAACGAGGCCTCACCGCCGTCCCGCGCGATCACCAGCCGCTGCCCACCGCCGTCCGACACCGGACCACCCTCACGGTCCTGCGCCCACACGACGAACCCCAGACCGAACTCCCGCACCAGAACCTGCCGGTGCTGATACGGCGGAAGGTCCCCGTTGATCCACTGCTCGGCCCGCTCCTGCGCCTGCGCGAAGGTCACCACCGCGCTCACTCCTCCACCGGGACGGCGTACGCGAAGCCGCCGTCCACCATCAGATTCGCCACGGTCTCCAGCTCCGGCGGGTTGCCCGCGAGCCGGGCCAGGAACACGTCGAAATCCTCCCCGCAGGGAAACAGCAGGTCACGCACGCGCTCCTGCACCGAGAGCCCGTCCCGGTCCCGCACGTCGTCATACGCGCAGAACCACACCGACCCCAGCCCCTCCCCGCGCACCTTCACCGCGAGCAGACCACCCTGCACGAACGCCACGCCCAGGAAGTCCTTCGTCAGATGGTCCCGCAGACACTTGTTGACGTACACCAGGTCGTTTATGTCCGCCGAGTCCCGCACCGTGAAAAACGGCTGATCCACCAGCAGACCCAGCTCCGCGTCGAGCGCCACCCCCACCGGAGCACAACCACCCGCCGCCTTCAGAAACGACCGGTACGCGCCCGGCAGCCGGTACCCCAGCTCCTCCTCGACCGCCACGACCTGCTGCTCCGTCACCGACACCAGGCTCTTCGGCAACGCGAAATGCGCCGGCCGCGTCTCCCGCAGCGGACGCGTACCCCGCCGCCCGTGGTCCACCGCCGCCGTCGCCAGACCCCCGTGATGCCGCAACAGGGCCTTCACCTCGACCGGCACCAGCTCAAGACGGCGCCCCCCGGCCACGTGATGCCACGTCCAGCCGTGCGGCGTCGCCACCGGCCCCAAGGTGTCCCACAGCGCATGCCCCGCCGCCGACATCGCCGCGTTCGCCGACACGTAGTCCGTCAGCCGCAACTCGTCCACACCGAAACCCGCCGGCGGCTCCTCGATCTCCACCGCCGCACGCGCGTACGGACCGAACACCGGGAAACCCGACGCGTCGACCGCGACACCCCGAGGATGCCGCCCCGCCCGCACCGGATCCGGAAACTGCACGAGCTGCCCCGCGTAGGCCGCGTTGGGCGGCGCGCCACGCCCCCCGTCCTGGGAGCCCGAGGACGGCACCCCCTGCCCGAGCCGACCTGTCGTCATGGCGGTAGCCCCCTGCACCCTCGCTGTCACGAACCCGGCGGACACACCCTCCGCGGCGGAAGGCGGTCGGCACAGCCTATGCGGTCACCCTCCACAGGTCACCGGGCCATCGCCTGCGTGACCAGCCGACACCGCGCAGTGACCATGAAAAGCTGTACCCCCGGCCGCGGGCCCCGGATGTCGCCCCAGGCCCCACCGTTTGGCAGGCTGTCAGAGTTCTCCCGGACCCGTCCCGGAGAACGACACGGGGGAAGGTACGGAGGGGAAGCACCACCATGCACACCGCACAACCCGGCCCAGCGGCCGTCAGCACCGGCAGGCCCACGGACACCACGCCACGCCCCGGACCAGCCACCTTCACCTCCGCACACCCGGGCCCACCCGCACCGGACGGCACCCCGCGCCCCGCACCGACCGACCCGCGCACCGCCCCGCCGCACCCCGCCACACCCCGTGCCGCCCAGACCGCCGGCCCCCACAGACCCACCCCGCCCGCACCCGGCGCCCCCGCACCCACCGCCGGCGCCGCACCCGCCACGGCCCGCCCCACCCGCCTCGGCGACACCGACCCCCGCGTCGACTGGAGCGCCGACGGCAGCCGGCCCCCCACCCTGCGCCACCGCCGCGACGGCATACTGCCCGCCGTCGCCGCCGCCCTCTCCGTACGCGGCACCACCCTCACCGCCACCGGAGCCCGCGCCGACCAGCCCCCCGCCCTCCACCCCCTCGTCCAGGACTTCCTCTCCACCCTCACCAGCACCCAGCGGGAACGGTTCACCGGCCGCTGCGCCGAAGCCGCCCTCATCTCCCGCCACCTCACCGAGGCCGACACCGCCCGCACCGCCAAATCCAGACGCGCCGCCCGCCGCGCCATGACCACCGGCGAAGCCCGCAAAAGCCTCAAACACGCCAAACTCACCACCCGGCACATCCGCGAGGACGGCGACCCCCTGCACGGCGCCTTCGCCCCACCCTGCCGCTCCTGCACCGCGCTCGCCGACCACTTCGGCGTACACGTCATCGACCCCACCACCGACCAGGACTGACACCCCCGACGCCATGGACACCCCAGCCCTCCCCCTCGACCCGGCCCTCGCCGACACCTCCGGGCCCAGCACCCGCTTCCCCGCCACCGTCGACGCCGCCCTCCGCGCCGCCGGCTGGACCCCCGGCCGCTGGGACATGGCCCAGGCCGAGATCTGGGCCGACACCCTGCGCGCCCACACCTCCCCCGCCGGACACCGCCACACCGTCTCCCCCGCCGCCGTCGAAGCCTGGGCCGAATTCGGCGGACTGCGCCCCACCCCCACCACACACGGCCGCAACCTCGCCCCCACCGCACTCGACCTCGACCCCCTGCACGGCCTCCACCTCGCCCGCACCCTCGGCGACCTCGGCCGCGCCCTCGGCACCGAGCTGTGCCCCCTCGGCCTGGAAACCACCACCCACGCCGCCCTCGCCATCGACACCGACGGCCGCGTCTACGCCCTCGACCACACCGGCGACTGGCACCTCGGCGCCGACATCGACCAGGGCCTCACCGCCCTGCTCACCGGAGCCACACCCACCAGACTCACGACGGAACCCGAGGACTGACCCACCAAGGCCACGCCACACCCCCAGCAGCCGACCCCGAACAGCCGACCCGCAGACGCCGGAGAGCCAGAACTCCGCTACTCCGCGCCGGCCACCGCGGCCGCCGGCAACACGGCCGACACCCGGAAACCACCCGCGTCCGTCGCACCCGCCACGAACACACCCCCGAGCGCCAGCACCCGCTCCCGCATCCCCACCAGACCATTGCCCCCACTCGGCAGACCCGCGTCGACACCCCCCGCCGGCGGAGCCCCGTTCTCCACCTGCATCGCCAGCTCCCCCTCCCGCCGCGCCACCCGCACCCGCGTCGGCGCACCCGCCGCATGCTTGTGCGCGTTCGTCAACGCCTCCTGCACCACCCGGTACGCGGTCCGCTCCACCGAAGCGCCGTACGCCCGCGGCGCCCCCTCCACCGAGAACTCCACCGCCATCCCCGCCGCCCGCGACTGCCCGACCAACTCCTCCAGCTCCCCCAGAGACGGCCCCTCCTCCGCCCGCACCGCGGCCACCCCCACCGCCGCCGCACCCGAGGACACCGCACCCAGCAGCCCCTCCACACCCCCGGACACCACCGGGGAGGCCACCGCCCCCGCGGACACCCCCGCCACACCCGCACCGGACACACCCGCGGAGACCCGGGCCCGCCCCGCACCACCGGCCGACGAACCACCCGCCGCCACACCGTCAACCACCCCGGCCACCGCCCCCGCGGCCGCCCGGTCCACCGCATCCGAACGAGGAACCCCCGACCCCCCGGCCTGACCCGGCAGCGCACCCCGGCCACGCTCCCGCGCACCCGGCCCACCACCCGCGGCCCCACCCTCCGACGACGACCCGGCCCCCGAGGACACCCCCGCACCACCGTCCCCCGACCGCAACACCCCGAGCATCTCCCGCAACTCCGTCAACGCCTGACGCCCCATGTCCCCCACCAGCGCCGCATTCCGCACCGCCTTCTGCGGATCCTTCACCGCGATCGCCTGCAGAGCCGCCGCATGCACCACCATCAGACTCACCCGGTGCGCCACCACGTCATGCATCTCCCGCGCGATCCGCCGCCGCTCCTCACCCCGCGCCCACTCCGCCCGCTCCTCGGCCCGCTCCGCGAGCAACTGCAACTCACGCTCCAGGCTGTCCGCCCGCTCCCGCAGACTCTCCATGAGCCGCCGCCGCGCCCCCACGTACAGGCCGAGCAACACCGGCGGAGCCGTCAGCCCCAACGCCGTCAGCACCGCCATCAGCGGCGCGAACCACACACTCGACACCCGGGCGCCGCTCTCCACGTGCTGCTGCGTACGCACCAGCATCACGACCAGCGTCCCGGCCAGCGACATCCCCGTCAGCAACACCGTGATCCGCCGCGGCAGCTCCGAGGCCGCCAGCGAGTACAGACCCACGAAGCCCAGCACCATGCCCATCTCGGCCGGCGTCACCGCCAGCGCGACCAGCACCACCGCGACCGGCCACCGCCGACGCAACAGCAGCACCGCACCCGTCACCAGGCCGAACACCGCCCCCGGCCACCAGCCGAGCCCGGTCCGCTCCGCGAAGGCCCCGCCCTCGACAACACACTCACCGGCCGACAACACGGCCAGCAGCACGTCCAGGACGAAACTCCGCCACCTCGTCCACCACCACGGCCCCCCGGCCGCCCGGTGCTCTTCCCCCGTCGTGGTCATGGCCCCAGCGTACGGGCGCCCCCCTCCGTTTTCCCGGGGAGTGCGGGAGCACACACCGCGCCCGCACCCCGGCACGACACCCCTCTTCACTCGAACAAGTGAACGTCCACCGGTTTGGGGACGAACAGCGCCCCAACCTGACAAAGCTGCCCCCATGCCCTCCATGGAAGACACCCAGCGCCACTTCGAGACCCTGCGCGAACAAGCCCTCGGCCTGCGCCGGCAGGGCCTCAGCCGCCGTCAGATCCGCGACAGCCTCCACATCGGCAACAACGACCTTCTCAACCGCCTCCTCGCCGGAGAACCCGCCCCGGAGTGGACCACCAGGCCCAACGCCAAGGACGAGCTGCGCGCCCGCGCCCGCGAACTGCGCGCACAGGGCTGGACCTACGACCGCATCCAGGCCGAACTCGGCTGCTCGAAGAGTTCCGTCTCCCTGTGGGTCCGCGACCTGCCGAAACCGGAACCGCGCTATACGCGGGAGGAGCAGATGGAGCTGATGCGGGAGGGGCTGCGATTCCACCGGGAGGCCCAGGACCGCAGGCGCCAGGAGACGAAGGGCGAGGCCGAGCGCTCGGTCGGCGAGCTCACCGATCGCGAACTCTTCCTCGTCGGCGTGGCCCTGTACTGGGCGGAAGGCACCAAGGACAAGCCGCACGCCCGGAGGGAGACGGTCGCGTTCATCAACAGCGACCCGGGAGTGATCCTGACCTTTCTCGCCTGGCTCGACCTGATGGAGGTGGACCGTCAGCGCATTCGCTGCTCGGTGATGATCCATGAGACGGCGGACGTGGCCGGCGCGGAGAACTACTGGGCCGAACTCGTCGGAGCACCGGCCACGACCTTCAACAAGACGGTGCTGAAGAAGCACAACCCCAAGACGAAACGGAAGAACACCGGGGAGGAGTACCGGGGATGCCTCGTGATCAAGGTTCTCCAGAGCGCCGAGCTGTACCGTCGCATCGAAGGGGCATGGTGCGGCATAGTAGGTGCCGCGCACAGGTCGGCTGATGAAATGTCCGATTAGCCCGGCTTGCCCTCCCCTGTGGTGTAATAGGCAACACGAGGCACTTTGGATGCTTTGTTCCAGGTTCGAGTCCTGGCAGGGGAGCCCACCCACGTTCGGGTCCTGACCTCCAGGTCAGGACCCTTCTTCGTGTCCGGCCCGTCGCGCCCCGGTATCCTCCAGGTGACATTTCCCCGTCGCACCCGCAGCCGAAGGGCAGTCCCGTGAGCGCCACTCCTTCTTCGAATCTCGGCTCCGCCGGCGCGGGGGACGCCTCGCCGGCCGCCGTCGTCGTCCTGGCCGCGGGGGGCGGAACCCGCATGAAGTCGGCCACCCCGAAGGTCCTGCACCAGCTCAGCGGCCGCTCACTCGTGGGGCACGTGCTCGCCGCCGCCCGTGAACTGGACCCGCGCGAACTGGTCGTCGTGGTCGGCCACGCCCGTGAGCAGGTGGCCGCGCACGTGGCCGAGGTGGACCCGGCGGCGCGTACCGCCGTCCAGGAGGAGCAGCGGGGCACCGGGCACGCCGTGCGGACCGGTCTGGCGGCGCTGGGCCCGGTCGAGGGCACGGTGGTCGTGGTGTGCGGGGACACTCCGCTGCTGACCGGCGAGACCCTGCGGGCGCTGTCGGCGACGCACGGGGCGGACGGCAACGCGGTGACGGTGCTGACGGCCGAGGTGCCGGACGCGACGGGCTACGGGCGGATCGTGCGGGAGCCCGGTTCCGGTGCGGTGCGGGCGATCGTGGAGCACAAGGACGCCTCGCAGGAGCAGCTGTCGATCCGGGAGATCAATTCCGGGGTGTTCGCGTTCGACGGGAAGCTGCTGGCCGAGGCGCTGGGGAAGGTGCGCAGCGACAACAGTCAGGGGGAGGAGTACCTGACGGACGTGCTGGGGATTCTGCGTGCGGCGGGTCATCGGGTGGGGGCTTCGGTGGCGGTGGACCACCGGGAGATCGCGGGGATCAACAACCGGGTGCAGCTCGCGCAGGCGGGTCGTTCGCTGAACGAGCGGCTGGTGGAGCGGGCGATGTTGTCGGGGGTGACGGTGCTGGATCCGGCGACGACGTATCTGGACGTGTCGGTGACTTTCGAGCGGGACGTGCTGGTGCATCCGGGGACGCAGTTGCTGGGGGCGACGCATGTGGCGGAGGGCGCGGAGGTGGGTCCGCACACGCGGTTGACGGACACGTCGGTGGGTGCGGGGGCACGGGTGGACAACACGGTGGCGCTGGGGGCGGAGATCGGGGCCGAGGCGTCGGTGGGGCCGTTCGCGTATCTGCGTCCGGGTACGCGGCTGGGTGTGGGGGCGAAGGCGGGTACGTACGTGGAGATGAAGAACGCGACGGTGGGGGCGGGGACGAAGGTTCCGCATCTGTCGTACGTGGGGGACGCGACGATCGGTGAGCACTCGAACATCGGGGCGGCGAGTGTGTTCGTGAACTACGACGGTGTGCACAAGCACCACACGACGATCGGCTCTCATTGCCGTACCGGTTCGGACAATATGTTTGTGGCTCCGGTCACGATCGGGGACGGGGTGTACACGGCCGCGGGTTCGGTGATCACGAAGGATGTTCCGGCGGGTTCGCTGGCCGTGGCCCGTGGGCAGCAGCGGAATATCGAGGGTTGGGTGGCCCGTAAGCGTCCGGGCAGCGCGGCCGCGCGGGCGGCCGAGGAGGCCACCGGGAGGTCGGAGGGCGAAAGCTGACCGAAAACAGGTGCGTCTGTCACGGCGTACCGTGATAGATGCACGCGATTCGGCTGGCTCGTTGGTTCTGGGTGTCTTGATGTGTCTGGGCTATGCGGGTGCAGCAGCAGGTAGAACTCGTCTGAGGAGACAAGTGCTGTGACCGGGATCAAGACGACCGGCGAGAAGAAGCTGATGTTCTTCACCGGCCGCGCCCACCCTGAACTGGCGGCTGAGGTGGCGCACCAGCTCGGTGTCGGCATAGTGCCCACCAAGGCTTTCGATTTCGCCAATGGCGAGATCTACGTTCGTTTCCGTGAGTCGGCGCGCGGCGCGGACTGCTTTTTGATCCAGAGCCACACCGCTCCGATCAACAAGTGGATCATGGAGCAGTTGATCATGATCGACGCTCTGAAGCGGGCGTCGGCGCGTTCGATCACGGTGATCGTGCCGTTCTACGGTTATGCGCGGCAGGACAAGAAGCACCGTGGTCGTGAGCCGATCTCGGCGCGGCTGATGGCGGATCTGCTGAAGACGGCGGGTGCGACCCGGATTCTGACGGTGGACCTGCACACGGATCAGATCCAGGGGTTCTTCGACGGTCCGGTGGACCATCTGTTCGCGCTGCCGATCCTGGCGGACTACGTGGGCGCGAAGGTGGACCGGGAGAAGCTGACGATCGTGTCGCCGGACGCGGGCCGGGTGCGGGTCGCGGACCGTTGGTGCGACCGGCTGGGTGCTCCGCTGGCGATCGTGCACAAGCGGCGGGACAAGGACGTCGCGAATCAGGTGACGGTGCACGAGGTGGTCGGTGACGTGAAGGACCGGGTGTGTGTCCTGGTCGACGACATGATCGACACGGGTGGCACGATCTGTGCGGCGGCGGACGCGTTGTTCGCGCACGGTGCGGCGGACGTCATAGTGACGGCGACGCACGGGGTGCTGTCGGGTCCGGCGGCGGACCGGCTGAAGAACTCGAAGGTGAGTGAGTTCGTGCTGACGAACACGCTGCCGACGCCGGGTGAGCTGGAGCTGGACAAGATCACGGTGCTGTCGATCGCGCCGACGATCGCGCGTGCGGTGCGTGAGGTGTTCGAGGACGGTTCGGTGACGAGCCTGTTCGAGACGGAGGCGGAGTCGGCGGCCTGAGCCGTCCGCCCGTCTTCGGGGCCCGGCCGCTTGGAGCGGGGCGGGGTCCGGTGATCGATTTCTGGGGCGGCCTCCCCGCCGGGTAGACTCGGAAGAGTTGCTCGGCGAGGGAGGCCGTCCCGTTTCTGTTCGGGGCCGGCGGTCCGTTATCGACGCGCTCTTCGTAGCAGGCCGATCGTGGCCGGGTGACCGTCACTGTCTGTCTGTTGAGGAGGAGTGCGTCATGGCTGAGGTCAAGATCGCCGTCGAGCCCCGTAGCGAGTTCGGCAAGGGTGCCGCCCGTCGTATCCGTCGTGAGAGCAAGGTTCCCGGTGTGGTCTACGGCCACGGTGGCGACCCGATCCACGTGACGCTGCCGGGTCACGACCTGATGATGGCGCTGAAGGCGTCGAACGTGCTGCTGGCCGTGGAGCTGGAGGGCAAGTCCCAGCTGGTCATCCCGAAGGCCGTGCAGCGTGACGCGCTGAAGGGCTTCATCGAGCACGTGGACCTGCTGCTGGTCCGCAGTGGCGAGAAGGTCCAGGTGGAGATCCCGGTGCTGACCGAGGGCGAGCTGGCCCCGGGTGGTTTCCTGCTGGAGCACCTGCTCAACACGCTTCCGGTGGAGACCGAGGCGACGCACATCCCCGAGTCGGTCACCGTCTCGATCGCGGGCCTGGAGGCCGGTGCGACGATCACCGCGAAGGACATCCCGCTGCCGCAGGGCACGACGCTGGGCGTGGAGGACGACGTCGTCGTCATCCAGGTCGTGTCGGCGCAGGCCGAGGAGGCTCCGGCGGATTCGGCCGAGGGTGAGTCGGCCGAGGGCTGATCCCCGGGTTCCCGGTGACGGGGTGGCGTGCCGTGGGGTGCGCCGCCCCGTTTTCGTGTTCCGGGCGCGTGGGTGTCCGGGTGGGTGTGGCGTCGGGTCGAGGTGAGGAGTGTGGAGCGGATGGCGACGACCGAGGAGGACGCCTCGGCGCCGTGGCTGGTGGCGGGCCTGGGCAATCCCGGTCCCGAGTACGACGGCAACCGGCACAATGTCGGGTTCATGGTGGCGGATCTGCTGGCGGCTCGGATGGGCGGGAAGTTCAAGCGGGCCGGTAAGGCGCAGGCGCAGGTGGTGGAGGGCCGGTTCGGTCCGCCGGGGCTGTCGAGCCGCCGTGTGGTGGTGGTGAAGCCGATGTCGTACATGAACCTGTCGGGTGGTCCGGTGACGGCTCTGCGGGACTTCTACAAGGTGCCGACGGCGCATGTGGTGGCGGTCCACGACGAGCTGGACATCGATTACGGGGTGTTGCGGCTGAAGCTGGGGGGCGGCGACAACGGGCACAACGGGCTGAAGTCGATGACGAAGGCGATGGGTCCGGCGTATCACCGGGTGCGGTTCGGGATCGGCCGGCCGCCGGGCCGGATGCAGGTCGCGGATTTCGTGTTGCGGGACTTCTCCTCGGCGGAGCGCAAGGAGCTGGACTACTTCGTGGACCGGGCGGCGGACGCGGTGGAGGCCTTGGTGTCGGAGGGTCTGGAGCGGGCGCAGTCCTCGTTCAATTCCTAGGGTTCAACTCCTGGCGGGTGTACGTCATGGGGCCGGCCCCCGTACCTGGGTTCAGGTGCGGGGGCCGGTCCTTTGGTGTGTGTGGCGTGGGTGGGTCAGCCGGTGTTGCGCAGGCCGGCGGCGACTCCGTTGACGGTCAGCAGCAGGGCGCGGCTGAGGGTGGGGTCGGGTTCGGCTCCTGCGGCTGCTTCGGCGCGCTGGCGGGCGAGGAGGGAGACCTGGAGGTAGGAGATGGGGTCGAGGTAGGCGTCGCGGATGCCGAAGGTCTGCTGGAGGGGCTTGTTGGAGTCGAGGGGCTTCTCGCCTCCGGTGATGCGCAGGACTTCGGCGACGGTGAGTTCGTGTTCGGCGACGATGGCGTCGAAGACGTGCTTGAGCTCGTCGGGGACGAGGGTGTCGACGTAGTGGCGGGCGATCCGCAGGTCGGTCTTGGCGAGGGTCATCTCGACGTTGGACAGGAAGTTGCGGAAGAAGTGCCAGTGTTCGTGCATCTCGTCGAGGACGGCGTCGGGGCCGGCCTCGCGCAGGGCCTTGAGTCCTGAGCCGACGCCGTACCAGCCGGGGACGATCTGGCGGGACTGGGTCCAGCCGAACACCCAGGGGATGGCGCGCAGTCCGTCGAGGGAGACGCCGGAGCCGGGGCGGCGGGAGGGGCGGGAGCCGAGGTGGAGGTCGGCGAGCTGGTCGACGGGGGTGGAGGCGAGGAAGTAGGCGGGCAGGTCGGGGTCTTCGACGAGCTTGCGGTAGGCGCCGTGGGCGGCGTCGGAGACGAGGTCCATGGCGGCGTCCCAGCGGGCGAGGGCCTCGTCGGACTGCCGGGGCGCGGTGTGCAGGGCGGATGCCTGGAGGGTCGCGGCGACGGTGAGTTCGAGGTTCTCGCGGGCGAGGGAGGGGACGAGGTACTTGTCGGAGATGACCTCGCCCTGTTCGGTGACCTTGATCTCGCCTTCGAGGGTGCCCCAGGGCTGGGCGAGGATCGCGTCGTGGGAGGGGCCGCCGCCGCGGCCGACGGTGCCGCCGCGGCCGTGGAAGAGGCGCAGGCGTACGCCGTAGCGGTGGGCGACGTCGCGCAGTCGGCGCTGGGCGCGGTGGATTTCCCACTGGCTGGTGGTGATGCCGCCGAACTTGGAGGAGTCGGAGTAGCCGAGCATGACTTCCTGGACGTCTCCGCGCAGGGAGACGAGGCGCCGGTAGGAGGGGTCGGCGAGCATCTCGTCGAGGATGACGTCGGCGGCGCGCAGTTCGTCGGTGGTTTCCAGGAGCGGGACGATGCCGATCTTGGCCCAGCCGGAGTGGAGGTCGATGAGGCCGGCCTCGCGGGCGAGTACGGCGGCGGCGAAGACGTCGTCGGCGCCCTGGCACATGGAGATGATGTAGGACTCGATGACCTCGGGTCCGAAGACGTCGAGGGCGCGCTGGATGGTGTGGAAGACGCCGAGGGTCTTCTCGCCGGCCGCGTCGAGGGGGGCGGGGGTGGGGGCGAGGGGGCGGCGGGAGCGGAGTTCCTTGGCGAGGAGCTTGCCGCGGTGGTCGCGGGGCATGTCGGCGTAGCGCCAGGATTCCTCGCCGAGGCGGTCGAAGAGCTGGCCGAGGGCGTGGTGGTGGGCGTCGGCGTGTTCGCGGACGTCCATGGTGGCGAGCTGGAGGCCGAAGGCGGCGAGGGTGCGGATGATGCGGTCGAGGCGGCCGTCGGCGAAGAGGGCGCCGCGGTGTCCGCGCAGGGATTCCTGGACGCAGGTGAGGTCGGTGAGGAGTTCGGCGGTGCCGAGGTAGTCGCGGCCGGGCTGGTGGGCGGTGCCCTTGGCGAGGCGGGTCTTGGTGTTCTCCAGCTTCTGCCGGATGCAGGTGACCTTGAGGCGGTAGGGCTCTTCGGAGTTGAGCCGCTTGTAGCGGGGGCTGATCTCCGGGAGGGCTTCGAGGTCGGCTTCGAGGGAGGTCTGGAGGGCTTCGGTGACGCCGGTGTAGCGGATGGAGTGGGAGAGCAGTCCGCGCAGGTGGTCGATCTGGTCGAGGGCGTCGTTGATGCCGTGTTCGTGCTGGAGGATCAGGATGTCCCAGGTGACGGCGGGGGTGACGTTGGGGTTGCCGTCGCGGTCGCCGCCGATCCAGGTGCCGAAGCTGAGGGGGCGGGTGCCTTCGGGGAGGCGGACGCCGACGCGTTCGAGTTCGGCGCTGAGGTCCTCCAGGACGTCGCCGACGGCGTCGGCGTGGAGTTCGTCGAGGTAGTAGATGGCGTTGCGGGCCTCGTCGGCGGGTTCGGGGCGCACGACGCGCAGTTCGTCGGTCTGCCAGACGAGGTCGATGCTTTCGGCGAGGCGGGCGTCGTAGCGGCGGCGGTCGGCCTCGGTGACGGGGGTTTCGAGGAGTTCGGCGATGCGGCGCAGCTTGTTGAGGACGCTGCGGCGGGCGGCCTCGGTGGGGTGGGCGGTGAAGACCGGCCGGACGTTGAGGTGGGCGACGGTGTCGCGCAGGTGTTCGGGGTCGGCGTCCTTGAGGCGGTCCGCGGTGCGGGCGAGGAGGCTGCCCTCGCTGGCGCGGTGGGCGCGTAGTTCGCGGCCGCGGTGCACCTGCTCGGTGATGTTGGCGAGGTGGAAGTAGGTGGAGAAGGCGCGTACGAGCTTGGCGGCGGTCTCCAGTTCGGTGTCGCCGAGCAGCCGGGCGGCGGCTTCGCCGTCGCTGCGGGTGAGGGCCCGGACGCGTTCGACGAGTTCGAGGAGTTCGGGTCCTTCCTGGCGGACGAGCGTCTCGCCGAGGAGGTCTCCGAGGCGCCGGATGTCGGCGCGCAGTTCGGCTCCGGCCGCCGGGGCGGGAAGGCTGTGGTCGTCGGCACTGCTCACAGGTGCGGCTCCTTGCAGTGTGGAAGCTGTTCCGGAGGGGAACCCGGGCGGTATGCCCGGGGATGGATTTCCGAGCGGACCGCGCTGTCCGACCGTTCCCAGGATAGGTGGCGGTCCGGCGGCGCGGTGGCTCGGCCTCTTGCCGTCCGGCCGCGCGCTGCCATACTTACGTCACCGTAGGTTACGTATCCGTAGGTGCGGCTGTGCGTGGCTCGCTGTGGGCGTGGTGCCGTGTGGGTGCCGTCGCTCGGGCGTATCTACGTGTACGGGTCTACGGGACGGGATCTTCCCGCCGTACGGCTTTCCACACCACCCTCGACACTCAAGGGACGCATATGACGTCGAGCACCTCCCCTTCCTCGGGGACGGATGTGATCGAAGAGAAGTCCGGGGCCGCCGTCTCTGGACCCGCCGCGGCGACGCTGGGCGGGGACAGGAAGGGGTCCGTGGAGCAGATCGCGCTGTTGTTGTTCATCGTGGTGCCGTTCCTGGCGCTGGTCGCGGCGGTGCCGCTGGCCTGGGGCCGGGGGCTGAGCTGGCTGGACGTGGGCCTGCTGGTCTTCTTCTACTTCCTGGGCTGCCACGGCATCACGATCGGTTTCCACCGGTATTTCACGCACGGCTCGTTCAAGGCGAAGCGGCCGTTGCGGATCGCGCTGGCGGTGGCCGGTTCGATGGCCGTGGAGGGGCCGGTGGTGCGCTGGGTCGCGGATCACCGCAAGCACCACAAGTTCTCCGACGCGGAGGGTGACCCGCATTCGCCGTGGCGGTACGGGGAGTCGCTGCCGGCCCTGATGAAGGGTTTGTGGTGGGCGCATCTGGGCTGGATGTTCGACGAGGAGCGGACTCCGCAGGAGAAGTACGCGCCTGATCTGGTGAAGGATCCGGCGATCCGGGCGGTGTCGCGGCAGTTCATGCTGTGGACGGTGGTGTCGCTGGGTCTGCCGCCGCTGATCGGCGGGCTGGCGACGATGTCGTGGTGGGGGGCGTTCACCGGGTTCTTCTGGGGTTCGCTCGTGCGGGTGGCGCTGCTGCACCACGTGACCTGGTCGATCAACTCGATCTGCCACGCGGTGGGCAAGCGGCCGTTCAAGTCCCGGGACCGGTCGGGGAACGTGTGGTGGCTGGCGGTCCTGTCGTGCGGGGAGTCCTGGCACAATCTGCACCATTCGGACCCGACCTCGGCGCGGCACGGGGTGCAGCGGGGGCAGCTGGACTCCTCGGCGCGGATCATCCGCTGGTTCGAGCTGCTGGGCTGGGCGCACGACGTGCGCTGGCCCTCGGCGGAGCGCATCAGGTCCCGGCGCCGGGTGCGGGCTTCCGGACCGGCATGATGGAGCCCGTGGCGACCGACTCGATCTCAGGCAGCAGCGGTGACAAGCCCCGGCGGGCGCGCCGGACCCGGATGACGGGGGCGCAGCGCCGGGAGCAGTTGCTGGACATCGGCCGGACGCTGTTCGCCGCCCGGGGTTTCGAGGGCACGTCGGTGGAGGAGATCGCGGCGAAGGCCGGGGTCTCCAAGCCGGTGGTGTACGAGCACTTCGGCGGCAAGGAGGGCCTGTACGCGGTGGTCGTGGACCGGGAGATGCGGCAGTTGCTCGACATGGTGACGGGGGCGCTGACGGCGGGTCATCCGCGGGAGCTGCTGGAGCAGGCGGCGTTCGCTCTGCTGGACTACATCGAGACGTACACGGACGGGTTCCGCATCCTGGTGCGGGACTCGCCGGTCGCCCAGTCCACGGGGACCTTCGCCTCGCTGATCAGTGACATCGCGACGCAGGTCGAGGACATCCTGGGCCTGGAGTTCAAGAGCCGGGGCTTCGACCAGAAGCTGGCGCCGCTGTACGCGCAGGCGCTGGTGGGGATGGTGGCGCTGACCGGGCAGTGGTGGCTGGACGTGCGGCGGCCGAAGAAGGCGGAGGTCGCCGCGCATCTGGTGAACCTGGCCTGGCACGGTCTGGACGGTCTGGAGCCGAAGCCGAGGCTGATAGGGCACCGCAAGAGCTGAGGGCGCCGGGCCGCCCGGACCGGGGCCGAGGGGCGGGGCCGTCCGCGCGGTGCGCGTCATCGCCGGGCGGTTCCTCACCCTTTGCGGTGACGTGAGCGGATGCCGGGGCTACCGTGGGCGGTCCGGGCCAGACCGTCGTCGATGGGAGGCTCATGACCGCCGAGCCGCTCGCCGAGCAGGAACCGGACCCGCAGCCGACGCCCGCTCCGCGCTGGCCGGTGCCGCCCCTGGACGGATGGACCGTGGACGACCTGTTCACGCTGCCGGACCTCCCGCCGCACACCGAGTTGCTCGACGGGAGCCGAAGGCGCGGGACCAGGACACCAAGCCCGGCAAGTACGCGGCGGCCGGTGTCGAGCACTTCTGGCTCGTGGAGTTGTCGGAGGGCAGCGGTCATCCCGTCGTGCGGGTCTACGGGCGCGACCCGGTCTCGAAGACGTACCTGCTGACCGGCGTCCACCACGAGCGGCTGAAGCTGACCGTGCCCTTCGACATCGACCTGGACATCACGCCGGAGGCGCTGCGGCGTCTGTGAGGGGCTCCAGGAACTCCAGCCGGTTGCCCACCGGGTCCTCGCTGTAGAAGCGGCGGTGGCCGGGGAGCTTGTCGTCCCAGGTGACGGGGGCGCCGTGAGCGGTGAGGCGGGCGGCGTACTCCTCGATGGCGGTGACGCGCAGCCCGGGGTGGGCCTTTCGCGCGGGCCGGAAGTCGTCTTCGACGCCGAGGTGGAGCTGGACGGGCCCGGCCTGGAACCAGCAGCCCCCACGGGCGGCGAGTACGGGCGGCTTGGGGATCTCGGTCATGCCGAGGACGGTCGTGTAGTAGGCGCGCAGGGCGTCCTCGCTGCCGGGCGGGGCGGCGAGCTGGACGTGGTCGACGGCGGCGAGCATCAGGTGGTCTCCTTCGGGCGGTGGGCTACGGCGAAGAGCCGGCGAAAGGGCAGGACGGTGCCGTGCGCTCCCGCCGGGTAGGCGGTGCGCAGCGCTTCGCGGTAGGTGGTGAGGAAGTCCTCGCGCAGCTCGGGCCGTGCGGCGAGGGCGTCGAGGACGGGGCGCAGTCCGGTGCCCTTGACCCAGTCGAGTACGGGGTCGGGGCCTTGGAGGACGTGCAGGTAGGTGGTCTCCCACACGTCGGTGTCGAGGCCGAGGGCCAGCAGGCGTTCGAGGTAGGCGGCGGGTTCGAGGACGGCGTCGGCGTGGCGCAGGACCCCGTCGAGGTGCGGGCGGAAGCGGGGGCTGTCGGCGAGTTCGCGCATCAGGACGTGGCTGGGGGCGTCGAAGTTGCCGGGGACCTGGAAGGCGAAGGTACCGCCGGGGGTGAGCGCGGCGGTCCAGTCGGCGAAGCGGTCGGCGTGGCCGGGGACCCACTGGAGGGTCGCGTTGGAGACGAGGACGTCGAGCGGGGCGGTGGGGCGCCAGGTGGTGGCGTCGGCCTCCGCGAGGTCGACGCGGCCGCCGCCGGGGGCGGGTCCGGCGTGGTCGCGGCGGGCGCGTTCCAGCATGTGCGGGGAGGAGTCGAGGCCGGTGACGCGGGCGCCCGGCCAGTGCTCGGCGAGCAGCGCGGTGAGGTTCCCGGCACCGCAGCCGAGGTCGACGACGTGCGGCCCGTCCCGGTCCGGGCGCGGGACGCGGGCGAGGAGGTCGAGGAAGGGGCGGGCGCGGTGGTCCGCGTGGCGGAGATACTGGGCGGGGTCCCAGGTGGGGCCGGTGGTGGGCATGGCTCTCCTGTGGTTCCGGGGCGCTGCGGCGTCCTGGGACCACCTTGAAGCCAGGATGTCTCGACGTCAAGAGACTTCACGTCGACAGACCAACTACACTGGCCGCATGGAGGACGAGGTCGATCGGCTGGTCGCAGCATGGCGCCGGGAGCGCCCGGACCTCGACGTGGAACCGCTGGAGGTGCTGAGCCGCGTCAGCAGGCTCGCGCGCCACCTGGACCGGGCCCGGCGGCTGGCCTTCGCCGAGCATCAGCTGGAGACCTGGGAGTTCGACGTGCTCACGGCGCTGCGCCGGGCCGGGGACCCCTATCAGCTCTCCCCCGGGCAGTTGCTCACGCAGACCCTGGTGACCTCCGGGACCATGACCAACCGGATCGACAGGCTCGCGAAGAAGGGCCTGGTCGAGCGGCTGCCCGATCCCAGCGACCGGCGCGGGGTACTGGTGCGGCTGACCCCGGAGGGCCGGGAACGGGCCGACGCGGCACTCGCCGGGCTGCTCCAGCAGGAGCGGGCACTGCTCTCCGAGCTGTCCTCCGCCCAGCGCGGGGACCTCGCGGGGCTGCTACGCCAGCTGACCGCCCCGTTCGACAACATCCCCGGCTAGGGCCTGCGGGGAGTCCCCCGCCGCGCTCCCGGCCATACCGCCGGCCCGGCCCGCCGGCCGGCACCACGCCCGCCGTCCAGCCGCACCGGCCTTCGCCCAGAGGTCTCCAGCAGCCACTGAGCCGGGCCAAGACGGACCGGCGCCTGGCGGGCGGCGTCCCGGGGCCTACGGGACGGCGCTGATCTCGGCGGGCCCCACTCCCGCGCGGCGCGCGAGCGCCGCCCAGCACCGGGACCCCGCGACGCCGCTACACCGGCTGGCCACCCCGTTCCACCACGTCCCCGGCCGGCTCGGCGGGGCCCACCCCGGCGCGGCGGGCCAGCGCGACCGCCGCCAGGGTCGAGTGCACGCCGAGTTTGCCCAGCACGTTCTGCATGTGGGTGCGCACGGTGTGCGGGGACAGGAACAGCCGGTCGGCGACGGCCTTGCGGCCCAGGCCCGCGACCATGCAGCGCAGCACCTCCCGCTCACGCGGGGTCAGCGACTCGACCAGGCGCTCGCTCTCGGTGCGGTGCTTGCGGCTCGTGGTCAGCTCGCGCAGGACCCCGGTCAGCAGGGCGGGCGGCAGGTGGGTCTCGTCGCGCAGCACTCCGCGGACGACGGTCAGCAGCCGGGACAGCGAGCAGTCCTTGGCGACCCAGCCGCTGGCCCCGGCCTGGAGGGCGAGCGCGGCGCGGCGCGCGTCGTCCTTCTCGGCGAGGACCACGGGGCGCACCGCGGGATGGGCCTGGCGGACCGCCGCGACCAGCGCTATGCCGTCCACCGGGGCGCCCTCGGCGGACTCGCGCGGGGCGGGCAGCGTGCGGACGGCGGCGCCCGCGACCGCGCCGAGGTCGGCGTCCACGAGCAGGACGTCGAAGCGGCGGCCCTCGGCGGCGGCCCGCTCCAGGCTGCGCAGCGCGGCGGGACCGCTGCCCGCGGCGAAGACGTCCACGTCGGGTTCGGCCGCGAGCGCGGCGGCGAGCGACTCGGCGAAGATGCGGTGGTCGTCGACGACCAGGACGCGGATACGGACCACGGAAACCCCCTTCCCCTCGCTCCGCGGAGCTGGGGATCACCCGGACGGGGCGGTCGCGGGCGCGGCGCCCGCCGAGGGGTCGCCGTGCGCGGGCCGGCCGCCGCCGACGCGCTGTCACTGCCGCCCCCGGCGCCCGGCGCCGCACCCGCTCCACTCGCCCCTGAACGGCGCCGGCCCCCACCGGCGCTGGTTCCTCAGAGTACGGGCGGGGGTGCGCGGGGGAAGGGGATTCCCGGAACTGGTACGGGAGTGCGGGACGGCTGAGCCGTATGGTGCGCGAGGCGACCCAAGAGGACCGGCTACGACAGTAAATGGCCGGTTCGTGACAGGGGTGGCCGGATACGCCGGGACGCCCCGGGCCGGTCGACGGGCCCGGGGCGTCCCGGTGGTCGGGGGCGTGCCCCGCGGGTCAGCTCACCCGGCGTGCGCCCGCCGAGGGGACGGCCGGGAAGACGCGGGGCTCGCGGTGTCCGGCGCGCGCGAAGTCGGCCTTGACGGCCTCGGTCACGGCCTCGGCGCGGTCCCGGTCGACCAGGACGATCGCGGAGCCGCCGAAGCCGCCGCCGGTCATCCGGGCGCCGAGCGCGCCCGCCCGGTTCGCGGACTCCACGACGAGGTCGAGTTCGGGGGCGGACACCTTCAGGTCCTCGCGCAGCGAGCGGTGGCCGTCGGTCAGGACCGGCCCGACCGCGCGCACGTCGCCCCCGTCCAGGAGCGCGGAGACGAGTTCCACGCGGTGGTCGTCGCTCACGACGTGCCGGACGTAGCCGCGCACCCGTTCGTCCTCGATCTTGCCGAGGGCGGCGGACAGTTCGGCGAAGGGCACGTCGCGCAGCTGTTCCACGCCCAGGATCCGGGCCCCCTCCTCGCAGCCCGCGCGGCGTTCCGCGTAGGCGCCGTCGCCGAGGGCGTGCTTGACGCGGGTGTCGAAGACGAGCAGTTCGAGGCCGTGCGCCGACAGGTCGAAGGGCACCTGGCGGATCGACAGGTCGCGGGTGTCCAGGTGCAGGACGTGGCCCGCCTCGCAGCACGCGGAGGCGGTCTGGTCCATGATCCCGGTCGGTACGCCGACGAACTCGTTCTCCGCGCGCTGCCCGATCCGGGCCAGTTCGGGCCGGTCGATGCCGAAGGAGAACAGGTCGTTGAGGGCGAGGGCGGTGACGACCTCCAGGGCCGCAGAGGAGGACAGGCCCGCCCCGGTGGGCACCGTCGAGGCGAGGTGGATGTCCGCGCCGCCGACGTCGTAGCCGGAGCGGCGCAGCACCCACACGACGCCGGTGAGGTAGGCGGCCCAGCTGGTGTCGGCGCCGGGGGCGAGGGTCGCCGCGTCGAGCCGCAGCGCGGGCCCGTCGATGTCGGCGGAGCTGACCCGCAGGACCCCGTCGGTGCGCGTCCGGACGGCGGCCACGGCCGTGTGCGGCAGGGCCAGCGGCATCACGAAGCCGCCGTTGAAGTCGGTGTACTCGCCGATCAGGTTGACCCGGCCCGGAGCGGCCCACACGCCGTCCGGCTCGCCGCCGTACAGGTCGCGGAAGCCTTTGACGACGCCGGGCGCCGCCTCGGTCGCGGTGTCCGCAGGTGTGCTCACGCCTCGGCCCCCGTCTGCTGCGCGAAGGCCCAGGCGTCGGCGACGATGCCGCTCAGGTCGGCGCGCGAGGGCTGCCAGCCGAGCGCCTTGTGCGCGGCCTCGGCGGAGGCGACCAGGACGGCGGGGTCGCCGGCGCGGCGCGGGGCGGCGGTCTCCGGCACGGGGTGGCCGGTGACCTGGCGGACGGTGTCGATGACCTCGCGCACGGAGAAGCCCGCGCCGTTGCCGAGGTTGCAGATCAGGTGGTGGCCCGCGGCGGCGGCGGTCAGCGCGAGGAGGTGGGCCTCGGCGAGGTCGGCGACGTGGATGTAGTCGCGTACGCAGGTGCCGTCGGGCGTCGGGTAGTCGTCCCCGTACACCGAGATGGACTCGCGGCGGCCCTGCGCGACCTGGAGGACCAGCGGGATGAGGTGGGACTCGGGGGTGTGCCGCTCGCCGTAAGCGCCGTAGGCCCCGGCCACGTTGAAGTAGCGCAGCGACACGGCGGCCAGGCCGTGGGCGCGGCACTCGTCGCTGATCATGTGGTCGACGGCGAGCTTCGAGTTGCCGTACGGGCTGGTGGGCACCGTCGGGTCGGTCTCGACGATCGGGGTCTGCACCGGTTCGCCGTAGGTCGCGGCGGTCGAGGAGAAGACGAGGCGGCGCACCCCGGCCTCGCGCATCGCGGACAGCAGCGCCATGGTGCCGCCCACGTTGTTCGACCAGTACTTCTCGGGCTTCTCGACGGACTCGCCGACCTGGGAGGAGGCGGCGAAGTGCAGGACGCCGTCGAAGCTCGCGTCGACGTACCGGGCGGCGTCCTGGACGCGGCCCTCGACGAACTCGGCGCCCTCGGGCACGCCCGCGCGAAAGCCGGTGGAGAGGTCGTCGAGGACGGTCACCCGGTGACCGGCCTCCAGGAGATGGGCCGCCACGACGCTGCCGACGTAACCGGCCCCGCCCGTGACGAGGTACTTGCCGCTCATGAACTCGCTACCTCTCGAAGTCGCTCGGCCGCACGCTCGGGCGGCACGTCGTTGATGAAGACGTTCATACCCGACTCGGAGCCGGCGAGGAACTTGAGCTTGTTCTCGGTCCGGCGGATCGTGAACAGCTCCAGGTGCAGGGCGAAGTCCTCGCGGGTGAGCGGCTCGCCCGTGCCGGGGCCGTAGGCCGCGTACTCCTCGGGCGTCAGGAACGGGGCCTGGTGCCAGCCCGAGATGTAGGGGGTGCGGCCCGCCCCGGGACCGAAGAGACGGTCGAAGCGGCGCAGCAGTTCGAGGTAGATCCCGGGGAACTCGGCGCGCTGCTCCTCGTCGAGCGCGGTCAGGTCGGGGACCCGGCGCAGCGGGTAGAGGTGGACCTCGTAGGGCCAGTGCGCGGAGAACGGCACGAAGGCGGTCCAGTGCTCGCCCTCCAGCACGATCCGCTCCCCGGCGGCGCGCTCCCCGTCCACCACGAGGTCGAAGAGGTTCCCGCCCGAGGTGGTGGCCTTGTGGGCGGCGGCCGAGCGGAGCATCAGGGCGGTGCGCGGCGTGGCGAAGGGGTAGCCGTAGATCTGGCCGTGCGGGTGGGCGAGGGTCACCCCGATCTCCTCGCCCCGGTTCTCGAAGGGGTAGACCTGCCGGACGGCCGGGTGGCGGGCGAGTTCCGCGGTGCGGTCGGTCCAGGCGTCGAGGACCAGGCGGGCGTGCGGTTCGTCCAGGTCGGCGAAGGAGGCTCCGTGGTCGGCGGTGAAGCACACCACCTCGCAACGGCCGGTGTCGCCGGACAGCGAGGGGAACCGGTTCTCGAAGACGACCACGTCGTAGTCGCAGGCCGGGATCTCGGTGAGCCGCTCCCCGCGCGTGGGGTCCAGCGGGCACTGGTCGGCCGGCGGGTGGTAGGTGCGGCCCTGGCGGTGCGAGGCGATGGCCACCGCGTCGCCGAGCAGCGGGTCCGCGCGGACCTCGGAGGCGGTGCCGATCGGGTCGAGCGGCCGGCGGTCCACCGCGTCCCGCACGAGCTTCCCCGCGGTGTCGTCGAGGTCGTAGTAGATCAGTTCCCGGCCGTCGGCGAGCCGGGTCGAGGTCTTTTTCAACGGAACCGTTCCTCCTGGCCGGGCTCCCGCCCGCCACGCCGCCACACTTCGAACATAATTCAACATAACAAATCACGGCACCCTGGCAGGGTCAATGCCTGGAGAACCGTTTCACTCGGTTTGACTAGAGTGTCTCCGCGGACCCCTACCGTCCGGTAGCACCCCATGTTCGAACAAAGAACAACTAAAGACGCCCGCAAGGGTGTTCGTCCCAGCGCTACCGGGGGCAGGCGACCGTCCCCACATGTTCATCGCAACGAAGCGAGTACTCCCCATGCTCCTTGCCGAAGGGCTCAGACTCCCGACCAACTGGCTGGACTATCTGATCCTCGCCCTGTACTTCATCGTGGTCCTGGGCATCGGTTTCGCCGCCCGCCGCAGTGTGAAGACCAGCCTCGACTTCTTCCTCTCCGGCAGGTCCCTGCCGGCGTGGGTGACCGGCCTGGCGTTCGTCGCCGCCAACCTGGGCGCGACCGAGATCCTCGGTATGGCGGCCAACGGCGCGCAGTACGGCGTCTACACCGTGCACTGGTACTGGGTCGGCGCGATCCCCGCGATGGTCTTCCTGGGCCTCGTGATGATGCCGTTCTACTACAACTCCAAGGTCCGCTCGGTGCCGGAATTCCTCCTGCACCGCTTCGGGCCCTCCTCCCACCTGCTGTCCTCGATCATCTTCGCCGTCTCCTCGGTGCTGATCGCGGGCGTCAACCTCTACGCGATGGCGATCGTGCTGGAGGCGCTGCTGGGCTGGCCCGAGTGGTTCGCGATCGTCATCGCGGGCCTGTTCGTGCTCGTCTACATCACCGTGGGCGGACTGTCCTCGGCGATCTACAACGAGGTCCTGCAGTTCTTCGTGATCCTCGCCGCGCTCATCCCGCTCACCATCGTCGGCCTCAAGCGGGTCGGCGGCTGGGACGGCATCACCGACACCCTCACCCAGGACAAGGGCGGGGACTTCATGACCGCCTGGCAGGGCACCGGGATCGGTTCGGACAACCCGCTGGGCGCCAACTGGCTGACCATCGTGCTCGGCCTCGGCTTCGTGATGAGCTTCGGCTACTGGACGACGAACTTCGCCGAGGTGCAGCGCGCGCTGTCCGCGAAGAACCTGTCGGCCGCCAAGCGCACCCCGCTCATCGCCGCCTTCCCGAAGATCTTCATCCCCGCGATCGTCGTGATCCCCGGGCTGATCGCGCTCGTCATGGAGCCCACCCTCGGCAAGACCGGCAGCGGGCTCGACTACAACGACGCGATCCCGGTCCTCATGCGCGACCTGCTGCCCAACGGTGTCCTCGGGATCGCCGTGACCGGTCTGCTCGCCGCCTTCATGGCCGGTATGGCCGCCAACATCTCCTCGTTCAACACGGTGTTCACGACCGACATCTGGCAGCCCTACATAAAGAAGGGCCGGCCGGACGCGTACTACCTGAAGACGGGCCGTGTGGTCACCGCCGTCGGCGTGCTGATCGGCATGGGCACGGCGTTCATCGCCTCCAGCTTCAGCAACATCATGAACTACCTGCAGACGCTGTTCTCCTTCTTCAACGTCCCGCTGTTCGTGGTGTTCATCATCGGCATGTTCTGGAAGCGCACGACGGCCGCGGCCGGCTTCTGGGGGCTGCTGTCCGGCACGGCGGCCGCGATGATCAACTACTTCTGGCTCTACAAGCAGGGCGTCATCGGCATCCCCAGCGACCAGGGAGCGAACTTCGTCTCCTCGATCGTGGCGTTCGTGGTGGGCGCGGTCGTCATGTTCGCCGTCACCATGTTCACCAAGCCCAAACCGGCCGCCAAGCTCGCCGGTCTCGTCTACGGCACCAAGTCCCCCGGGCTGCCGGAACCGCCGGCCGAGGGCGACGACGCCTGGTACCGCAAGCCCGCCCTGCTGGGCTGGGGCGCCGTGATCCTCGCCGCCCTCTGCTACATCCCCTTCTCCTTCTGAGCCAGCGGAGGACACCACCACCATGAGCGAGAAGCACACCAGCGGCGCGGACGAGAACGCGCAGCCGCAGAACCTCAGAGACATCGAGAACGTCGAGCGACTGGAGCGCGAGTCGGCCACCGCCGCGCGCCTCTTCGACGTCCGGCGCATCATCGGCGGACTGTTCGTGGTCTACGGCGTGATCGTCACGATCGCCGGGATCACCGCCTCGGACGCCGACCTGAAGAAGGCGCAGGACATCAACATCAACCTGTGGACCGGCATCGGGATGCTCGTCCTCGGACTGCTGTTCCTGCTGTGGATGTACCTGCGGCCCACCCAGCCGCCGGCCGTCGAGGAACTCGTCCAGGACCTCAAGGAGCACCCGGAGACCTGAGCGGGCGCTCCACCTGGAGCACGAGAACACAGGGCCGGGGGCCGTGGGCCGGGCGCACAGCCCGGAACGCGGCCCCCGGCCCTGTACGTTCCCGCCGGACCGGAACCGCTCAGTCGCGGACGGAACCCGCTCAGTCCCGGCCGGACTCCGGTACGCCGGTGCCGGACGTGAAGGAGCGGTAGGAGCCGGCCCGCTCCAGCAGACCGGTACGGGCCGCGAGCGCCGCCGCCTCCAGACGGGAGCCGACGCCCAGCTTCATCAGGACCCGCTGCACGTGGGTGCGGGCCGTCGACGGGGCGATGCCCATGCCCGCCGCGATGAGCCGGGTGTCCTCGCCGTCCGCGACCCGCACCAGGACCTCGATCTCGCGCGGCGTGAGCATCCCCAGCAGCCGCTGCCCCTCGTCGTCGGGCTGCTCCACCGGGTTCAGCAGCGCGTGGAAGGCGCTCTGCAACAGGGCGGGGGCCACGGCCGCCTCCCCGGCGCGCGCCTTCATGATGGCCCGCTCCACGCCCTCGATCCGCTCGTCGTGCCGTACGTAGCCGCAGGCGCCCGCCGCGAAGGCCGCCGCGATCCCGCGCGGGCTCGGCACCGGGCCCAGGACCAGCACCGCGATCTGCGGCCGCTCGCGCCGGATCTTCACCACCGGGTCGAACATGCCGGGCTCGGCCGGGGTGGCCGTGCCCAGCAGGCACACCTCGGGCGCCCGGCTCACCACCAGGTCCGCCGCGCCCGCCGCCGGGGCGGCCGCCGCGAGCACCCGGTGCCCGCGCAGTTTGAGCGCCGAGGCCAGCGCCTCGGCGAGCAGCCGGTGGTCGTCGACCACCATCAGACGCACTCCCACAAAGCCTCCCCCCAATCCCCCACCGATCCCCCTGTTCCCCCACGGAACGGGGGCCCCTGACCCTGTGTCCACCGGAAGCTACACGGATGTTCGACCTCGCGCGCCCTCTCCCGGCAAGAAGTGCCCGGGAACGCCGAAATCCCGCTCTTTTCCGGGCCGTCGCGGCGTTGAGCGGCACGGGCACAACGCGCCGCTCCCGGCGCGCGGGGTGCGCGCCGGGAGCGGGGGTGCGAGGAGAGGCGCGGGCACGAGGCGGTGCCACGCGCCCGGGTCCGCTACTTCGGGCCGAAGCCCATCACGAGGTGGCGGTTGGTGCCGGAGTCCTCGTCGGCCTCGTCGGCGAAGACCTGCGACATGTAGAGGCGGCCCTTGTCGAAGAGGATCTCCGAGTAGCGCGGCGAGAACCGGCTCTCGGCCTCGCGGACCGCCTCGGTGTCCGGGTTGTGCAGCAGGACCGTCTCCTTGAGGTCCGGGCCGGACAGCGACACGACCTGCCCGCCCTTGTCGTACGGCGGCCTCTTGTACGCGATGACGTTGGGGCCGTCCGAACGGAGCGGGGTGATGATGTACCCCTCCCCGGCCGAAGCGCGCTGTCCGGTGAGCTTCCCGGTGCCGAGGTCGAAGGAGACGATCTCGTTGGTCTCGCTCAGGCTGTCGCCGCCGCCCTCGTGCTCCTCGGTCGGGATGTAGAGGCGGTCGCCCACGACGGCCAGGCCGGTGCACTCGGCGACCGTCGTGGCCCCGCACTCGGCGCCGTACTTCTTCGCGTCGGCGGAGAAACGGGTGCGCAGCTTCCCGGTCTTCGCGTCGACGGAGAAGATGTCGGAGATGCTGGAGCCGTCGTCGGCGGAGTCGTTGACGTCGGTCGCGACGACCAGCGGGTTCACCGAGACGATGCCCGCGTACTCGATGCCGCGCGGCATCTTGTACTCCGAGCGGACCTTCCCGTCGGCCGGGTCGAGCACCTGGATCAGCAGCTGCCTGCTCTCCCCGTACGAACCGCACTTGCGGACCACGGCGAGTCCGGTGCCGCCCATGTACCCGGCGTCGTAGCAGCTGTCGCCCGCCTTCGGGGACCACAGCTGGTCCCCGGACTTGAGGTCCCACGCGGCGCCGCCGCCGGTGCCGCCGGCCGCGGCGGTGTTCCCGGCGACGGTGACCTCGGTGAAGTTGGCCGCGGCCTGTCCGCTGCCGACCCCCTTGGTCCACAGCTTCTTGCCCGCGTTCAGGTCGATCGAGGAGACCTGCGAACAGCCCTTGTGGCGCTCGTCCTTGGTGGGCATCGCCGGCTGGTGCACGATCGCCGTGAGATGGCCCTCGCTCTGGAACCTGCTGGCCGCGCACACCGGGCCGGGCAGTTTGACCGTCCACTTCCTGGCGCCGGTCGCGGCGTCGTAGCCGCTGACGGAGGCGACGCCGGACTTCACGTAGTAGGTGTCGGTGACCCAGGACCCCAGGATGACGGTGCTGTTGGTGTCCTTCGGCGAGACGGCCTGCGGGAGCTGGAACAGCAGCTTGCCGTCCGGGTTCGCGGGGGCCTTCTCCGTGGCGGTGCCTGAACCGGCCGGGCCGGCCTGGTCCTGCTGCCCGTCCTTGCCGTCCTTGCCGTCCGATCCGCCCTTGGTGTCCTTGCCGTCCTTGGTGTCCTTGTCCTTGCTGTCGCTCGCGGCGGTGTCGTCGCTGCCGTTCTTCGCGTACAGGACACCGCCACCGACGATCAGCGCGATCGCGACGACCGCCGCGGCGACGATCAGGACGGGGGCGGACAGCAGCTTGCCGCGGCCTGCGCCGCCGGGCCCCGGCATGGGCGGCATCGGGTGCGTCGGGGGCTGCCCGTAGCCGCCGTACCCCTGCTGCGGGGCGCCCGCCGGGTAGCCGTAACCGGGCGTCTGCGGCTGCTGCCCGGGGTAGCCGTAGCCGGGCTGCTGCTGCGCGGCGGGGCCCGGGTACCCGTAGCCGCCCGGGGGCTGCTGCGGATAGCCGTAGCCCGCGCCGGCCTGCGGCTGCGGGGGCGTCGCGGGACCGAAGCCGCCGCCCGCCGGGGCGCCGAAGCCGGGGCCCTGCGGGCCGGGCGGGGTGGGCGCGCCGAAACCGGGCGCGGGCGGGGTGGGCGCACCGAAGCCCGGGGCGGGCGGGGTCTGGGGCGCGCCGAAACCGGGCGGGGGCGGGGTGGCCGGCGGGCCGTCCTCGGGCGCCCCGAAGCCGGGGGGCGCGGGCGGCGGTCCGGGCGGCTGTTCGGGCGAGGACGCGGGCGCGGGCGCGGGCGGCGCGGGGACAGCGTCCTCGGGGCCCGGGGCGTCCTCGGCGGGGCGGGCGCCCTTGCGGCTCTCGGGGCCCTCGGGCTCCTCGCCGGGCGGCGGCGGTCCGTACGGGGGCCTGGGCGGCTGGGGTGGCTGGCTCATGACGTCCTTACCTGTGTGCTGCGGGTGCTGTGGGGACGGGGCGGGAAGAAGGGGGACGGCGGCTACTGGCCGTAGGCCATCATCAGTTTCTCGGGGGCGTCGTCGTTGCCGGAGAGCCTGCTCTGGGCGAGGAGGAAGCGGCCGTCCACGTAGTCGACGAGCGGGTTGAAGTAGCCGTCCTCGATCCGGGAGACGCTCTGCGGCAGCCGCAGCAGGGTCTTCGCGGCGCCGCCGCCACTCGGCACGGACAGCACGATCCCGCCCGTCTCGAACGAGGGCTGGGCGTACATCACGACCGCGCCGTCCAGCGTCTTGAACGGCAGCATGTCGCGGTCGCCGGGGGCGTTGCCGCGCCAGCTCTCCTTGCCGGTGCCGAGGTCGAAGGCGACGACCGCGTTCGGTTTGCCGCCGTCCGCCTCGGTGGGCAGGTACAGGTGCGTGGCGTCGGCGACCGCGCCGACGCAGCTGGTCAGGTCACGCGCGAGGACCGAGGAGTCGCACTGCGGCGCGAAGCTGTCCTTGGTCGTGAGCTCGGAGCGCCGTTTGCCGTCCGCCGTCAGGACGGTGACGTTCCACTTCTTCTCCTTGTCGTTCGTGAGGTGCACGACGACCGGGTCGACGGAGTAGAGGTCGCTGATCCGCCAGCCGGCCGGGAAGCCGTAGGACCACAGCTTCTTCCCGGTGACGGGGTCGATCCTGCGCAGCTCGGGCTTGTCGGCCTTGGGCCCGCACTCCACGGCGACCAGGAGCGCGGCGCCGCCCGCGTAGCCCTGCGGCTGGCAGTCGTCCGGGTCGTCGACGCTGCGTTGCCTGAAGAGCTTCGCGCCGGTGCTGACCCGGAAGGCGCTGCCGCCGCCGAGGCGGCCGACGGCCACGGTGTCGCCGCTGATGCTCAGCTGCACGGAGGAGAGGATGTCGAAGGTCGCCTCGGAGGGGATCTCCTTGTGCCAGCTGCTCTTCCCCGTCTTCAGGTCGAGGTCCGTCATCTGGTTGCACAGCGCGTCGTCGGCGCCGTTCTTGCGGTACGCGAGGACGACCCGGCCGTCCTTGCTGATCTCGCGCGAGGCGGCGCACAGCGGCTGCGGCAGGGTCAGCGGCTCACCGCCCCACGCGGGCTTCCCGGTGGCCGCGTCGTAGGCGAAGACCTGCTTGTACGCGGGTTTCACGACGATGCCCCCGCGCACCCACAGGGCGGGCGTGGAGGCGCCGTTGCCCGGGGCGTCGGGTGCCTCCTTGTACCAGAGGACCTTCGCCTCGCCGGGTTTGCGGCCGGCGTTGAGGTCCGTCTGCTCGTCCTTGCCGTCGCCGTCGCCGTCCCCGGGGTTGACCGGCGTGGAGACCGAGGGCTTCGCCGTGGCGCTGTGCTTCGCGACGGGCTCCTCGTCCCCTCCGTCCCCGCCGCTCAGCACGGCGAAGACGGTACCGGCGGCGAGGACCACGACGGCGGCGGCCACGGCGATCAGGACCTTGGTCCGTCCCCGGAAGGGGCCGCGCCCGCCGCCGGGGCCCTGCGGGGGCTGCGGGGGCGGGTAGCCGTAGCCGGGACCGCCGTACTGCGGAGCGGTGTACGGGCCGGGCTGCTGCGGCGGTCCGTACGGCCCCGGCTGCGGCGGCGGTCCGTAGGGGCCGGACTGCGGGCCCCAGCCCGCGCCGGGCGGGGAGGGCGGCGGGGCGTACGGGCCCTGCGGCGCCGGATACCCGTAACCGGGCGCGCCCTGCGGGGGCTGCGGCGGCGGGACGGATCCGCCCGCGCCGTCCTGCGGCGGTACGGGCCCCGCGGGCCCCGGCTGCGGGCCCCCGGTCCACGGCGGCTGGTCGGGCGGCTGAGTCATCAGCGGCACCTCTACGCGCGGGACCGCCACCCGTCCGGCTCCCCCGCCGTTCCGTGGGTCACTTCCCCCCGGAACAGAGCGAATCGGGCACGCTCCCCGCAGTCCTGGTCCAGTCGGGCGGGGGTTCTTTGTACCACCCCGCCAAGCGGGCGCGCCGTCCCGTCCGGCGCCTGTGCCCAAGGGAGAACCGGGACGTGACGTCGCCGTGATGCGACGGTCCGTCAGGTGGCGAGGTGGCCGGGCTCAGGCGTCCTCGGCCAGTTCGAGCCAGCGCAGCTCCAGCTCGTCCTTCTCGCCGGCGAGTTCACGCAGTTCGGCATCCAGCTTCGCGACCTTCCCGAAGTCGGTCGCGTTGTCCGCGATCGACTTGTGGAGCGTGACCTCCTGCTGGGCGATGCGGTCCAGCCGCCGTTCGATGCGCTGGAGTTCCTTCTTCGTCGCACGGTCCTCCTTCGCGGAGGTCGCGGCGGGCGCGGCGGCGCCCGCCGGGGCCGCGGCCGGGGCGGGGACGGCCGAGGCGGCCAGGGCCTGGCGGCGCTCGACGTACTCGTCGATCCCGCGCGGCAGCATGCGCAGCGCCCGGTCGCCCAGCAGCGCGAACACCCGGTCGGTGGTGCGCTCGACGAAGAAGCGGTCGTGGCTGATGACGATCATCGAGCCGGGCCAGCCGTCGAGCAGGTCCTCCAGCTGGGTCAGGGTCTCGATGTCGAGGTCGTTGGTGGGCTCGTCGAGGAAGAGGACGTTGGGCTCGTCCATGAGCAGCCGCAGGATCTGCAGGCGGCGGCGCTCACCGCCGGACAGGTCGCCCACCGGCGTCCACTGCTTCTCCTTGCCGAAGCCGAAGGTCTCGCACAGCTGCCCGGCCGTCATCTCGCGGCCCTTGCCGAGGTCGACGCGGTCGCGGATCTGCTGCACGGCCTCCAGCACCCGCAGCTTCGGGTCGAGTTCGCCGACCTCCTGCGAGAGGTAGGCGAGCTTCACCGTCCTGCCGACGACGATCCGCCCGCCCGCCGGCTGCTCCTCGCCCTCGGTGCGGGCGGCCGAGGCCAGCGCGCGCAGCAGCGAGGTCTTGCCCGCGCCGTTGACGCCGACGAGGCCGACCCGGTCGCCGGGGCCCAGCTGCCAGGTGATGCGCCGCAGCAGCTCCTTCGGGCCCGCCGTGACGGTCACGTCCTCCAGGTCGAAGACGGTCCTGCCCAGCCGGGTGGAGGCGAACTTCATCAGCTCGGAGGTGTCGCGCGGGGGCGGCACGTCGGCGATCAGCTCGTTGGCCGCCTCGATGCGGAAGCGCGGCTTGCTGGTACGGGCGGGGGCGCCGCGCCGCAGCCAGGCCAGCTCCTTGCGGACGAGGTTCTGCCGCTTCGTCTCCTCGGTCGCCGCGCGCCGTTCGCGTTCCGCGCGGGCGAACACGTAGTCGGAGTAGCCGCCCTCGTACTCGAAGACGGAGCCGCGCTGCACGTCCCACATGCGGGTGCACACCTGGTCCAGGAACCAGCGGTCGTGCGTCACGCAGACGAGCGCGGAGCGGCGGGTGCGCAGGTGCTGCGCGAGCCACGCGATGCCCTCGACGTCGAGGTGGTTGGTGGGCTCGTCGAGGACGATGAGGTCCTGTTCGGCGATCAGCAGTTTGGCGAGCGCGATACGGCGCCGCTCCCCGCCGGACAGCGGGCCGATCACCGTGTCCAGGCCCTGGTCGAAGCCCGGCAGGTCCAGGCCGCCGAACAGGCCGGTGAGCACGTCGCGGATCTTGGCGCTGCCCGCCCACTCGTGGTCGGCGAGGTCGCCGATGACCTCGTGGCGCACCGTGGCGGCCGGATCGAGGGAGTCGTGCTGCGTCAGGACGCCGATGCGCAGGCCGCCGCTGTGCGTGACGCGGCCCGAGTCGGCCTCCTCCAGCTTCGCGAGGAGCCGGATCAGGGTCGTCTTGCCGTCCCCGTTGCGGCCGACCACCCCGATCCGGTCCCCCTCCGAGACACCGAGGGACACCTCGTCGAGCAGCGCGCGGGTGCCGTACACCTTGCTGACTGCCTCGACATTGACCAGGTTGACGGCCATCCACACTCCAGCTCGACACACGAACCCGCACGGAAGGCCGTACGGGGGGACCGGCTGTCCAGAGTAGTCGGAGCGCGGGCGGGCCCGGTCAGAGCACGGTGGCGCCCGGGGCGGGGGCCGTCGTCACGCGGGCGGCGCGGCAGTGTCCTGAGGCGGTCAGCGCCTCGGCCACCGCGTGCGCGCCGCTCTCGTCGGCGGCCAGGAAGGCCGTCGTGGGACCGGAACCCGAGACGAGCGCGGCCAGCGCCCCGGCCCGCGTCCCGGTGTCCAGGGTCTCGCGCAGCGCGGGGAACAGGGACAGCGCGGCGGGCTGGAGATCGTTGGTCAGCGCCGCCGCGAGGGCCTTCGGGTCGCCGGTGGACAGGGCGTCCAGGACCAGCGGGGACACGAGCGGCTCGGACACGGTACGGCCCTGCGCGAGCCGGTCGAACTCGCGGTAGACCGCCGGGGTGGACAGGCCCCCCTCGGCCTGCGCGAAGACCCAGTGGAAGGTGCCGCCGACCGCCAGCGGGGTCAGCCGCTCCCCGCGTCCGGTGCCGAGGGCGGCGCCGCCGACGAGGCTGAAGGGCACGTCGCTGCCGAGTTCCGCGCAGATCTCCAGCAGCTCCTCGTGGCGCGCGCCGGTGCGCCACAGCCGCTCGCACGCGAGCAGGGCGCCGGCCGCGTCGGCGCTGCCCCCGGCCATGCCGCCCGCGACCGGGATGTCCTTGTCGATGTGCAGGTGCACGGCGGGTGCGAGGCCGGCCCGCTCGGCGAGCGCGGTCGCGGCCCGCGCGGCGAGGTTGCTCGCGTCCAGCGGGACCTGCCCGGCGTCGGGGCCCGAGCAGGTCAGGCGCAGCTCCTGGGCGGGGGTCGCGGTCACCTCGTCGTACAGGCCGACGGCGAGGAACACGTTGGCCAGGTCGTGGAAGCCGTCGGCCCTGGCCGGGCCCACCGCGAGCTGCACGTTGACCTTGGCCGGCACGCGGACGGTGACGTGGTCGCTGCGGTGGTCCGTGGCCTGGCCTGTGCCCGGACCGGTGAGGTGCCCGCTCACGCCCGCTCCCCCTTCTCCTGCTGGGCCGGGGCGCTTCGCTCCGGGCGGTGCTCGGCGATGCGCGCGAACTCCTCGACGGTCAGGGACTCGCCGCGCGCCTGCGGGGAGACCCCGGCCGCGCGCAGCGCCACCTCGGCGGCGGCGGCGGAACCGGCCCAGCCGGCGAGGGCGGCGCGCAGGCCCTTGCGGCGCTGGGCGAAGGCCGCGTCGACGACGGCGAAGACCTCGCGGCGGCTCGCGCTGGTCGCCACCGGTTCGGTGCGGCGTACGAGCGAGACGAGGCCGGAGTCGACGTTGGGCGCGGGCCAGAACACGGAGCGCCCGATCGAGCCGGCCCGCTTGACCGTCGCGTACCACGCGGCTTTCACGGACGGGACGCCGTACACCCGGGAGCCGGGCGCGGCGGCGAGCCGGTCGGCGACCTCGGCCTGGACCATGACGAGGGTGCGCTCGATGCTCGGGAAGGTCTCCAGCATGTGCAGCAGTACGGGGACGGCCACGTTGTACGGGAGGTTCGCGACGAGGGCGGTGGGCGGCGGTCCCGGCAGTTCGGTGACCCGCATCGCGTCGCAGTGCACGAGCGCGAACCGGTCGGCCTTCTCCGGCAGCCGGGCCGCGACGGTCGAGGGGAGCGCGGCGGCGAGCGTGTCGTCGATCTCCACGGCGGTGACCCGGTCGGCGACGTCGAGCAGCGCGAGGGTGAGCGAGCCGAGTCCGGGCCCGACCTCGACGACGGTGTCCTCCGGGCGGACCTCGGCGGTGCGCACGATGCGCCGCACCGTGTTGGCGTCGATGACGAAGTTCTGCCCGCGCTGCTTGGTGGGGCGCACCGAGAGCGCGGCGGCCAGCTCGCGGATGTCGGCCGGGCCGAGGAGGGGGTCTGTACGGGTCACCCCGTAAGGGTACGGGGGCGGCGCCCCCCGCCTGTGCCCGCTGCCGCCCCCGCCGGTGGGCGGCGGGGGCGGCTGCTGCCGGGTCAGAGACGCGCGCCGCACACCGGCCAGGCGCCGGGGCCGCCGCGCTGGGCGTACAGGAGCTGGGCGCGGTAGGTCTGTTCACCGGCGCTCGCGTCCTGGGGACGGCCGCTGCCGCCGACGCTGTTCCACGTGCGCTGGTCGAACTGGTACAGCCCGCCGTACGTACCGGAGGGGTCGACTGCGGCGGGGTTCCCCCCGGACTCGCACTGCGCGAGCGCCGCCCAGTTCCGGCCGCCGCCGCCCGAGGGCAGGCGCGTGGTGGTGCGCGGGCGGGTGGGCCTGGGAGCGGGGGCGGGCGCGGTGGTGCGCGCGGGAGGAGCGACGGTGGGGGCCACCGGCGCCGGGGGCCTGGGCACCCGGGTGCCGATCCGCACGATCCGGTCGCGTGCGGGCCGGACCAGCTTCACGCCGAGGCGGCGCGGCTTCTCCTTCTTCCCGTCCACGGTGCGCTCGCGGTAGGTGATCCGCCGCAGACCGTCCCTGCCGGGGTCCACGACCCGCGTGGTGCCGCGCAGGAGCGAGGAGTCGTGGCGGTGGCGCGTCTTGTGCGCGATCCGCACGTCGCGGGTGCGCGTCTTCTCCCGCACCCGCTGGACGACGACCGCCTGACGGTCCTGCGGAAAGCTTTCCGCGGGTACGGAGATCCGGTCCTGCCGGTGCACCGGGATGCCCGCCTCGGCGAGCGCGTCGGTCGTGGTCGCGGCGGTGGTGCGCACGGTGTGGGTACGGCCGTCGGCGACGACCTTCAGCGTGCGGGCGCTGCGCACCACGAGGGGCAGTCCGGCCCGGCCGATCGGGGTGGAGCGGGAGGCGGTCAGGTGCGCGCCCTCGGCCCGTACGCCGAGCTGCCGCAGGGCCTCGTCCACGCGGCGCGCGGTGGTCCACACGCGGCGGCTGCTCCCGTCGACGGTGAGGTCGACCGGCCGCCCGTAGCGCACGGCGACCTCGTCGCCCGAGGAGAGCGGGGTGCTGGGGGCGGGGGCGACGAGGTCGTGCGGGCCGAGGCTGATCTTCTCGCGGGCGAGCACGACCGACACGTCCCGCGCGAAGGTGTGCAGGACCCGGGGCTCCCCGTCGACGGTGAGCCGGATCTGCTTGTCCTGGGCCGCGTAGGCGAGCGCCCCGCCGGCCAGCAGCACGAGGGCGACGGCCTGCGGGGCGAGGCGGCGCAGCCGGCGCCGCAGGACGGGCGACAGCCGCCCGGGGCCCGCGGCGGGACCCGGCCTCGGCGCCACCGGGCCCAGGTCGTGGCACGGCGGCTCGGGGAGTTCCTGGCCCGGCTCTTGCGCCGGGCTCGACTTCCGTACTGCGGGCACTGCGGGCACAGCGGTCACGGCGTCCCTCCTGCGATCCGATAATCCGGTCGGGGCGGAGCGAACGTAACCGAGGAATCGTCACTCTCCGTGGAGACTCGGCAGCGTTACGTCGAATGCGTAGGCCGTGTTGGTGGCGAGGGCGGCGGCCAGCGCGTCCTCCTGGACACCGCGCACCTCGGCCATCGCCCGCACGGTGACGGGGATCAGATAGGGCGCGTTGGGGCGGCCCCGGTAGGGCGCCGGGGTCAGGAACGGGGCGTCCGTCTCGACCAGGACGCGGTCCAGCGGCGCGACGGCGAGCGCGTCCCGCAGGTTCTGCGCGTTCTTGAAGGTGACGTTGCCCGCGAAGGACAGGAAGTAGCCCGCGCGGGCGCACACCTCGGCCATCTCGGCGTCGCCGGAGTAGCAGTGGAAGACGGTGCGCTCGGGGGCGCCCTCCTCCTTGAGGACGCGCAGGACGTCGGCGTGGGCCTCGCGGTCGTGGATGACGAGGGTCTTGCCGTGCCGCTTGGCGATCTCGATGTGCGCGCGGAAGGAACGCTCCTGCGCGTCCTTGCCCTCGGGCCCGGTACGGAAGTAGTCGAGCCCGGTCTCGCCGACGCCCTTGACCTGCGGGAGCGCCGCGAGCCTGTCGATCTCGGCGAGCGCCTCGTCGAGCGCGGCCTCACCGCCCCCGGCCCGCTCACCCTGCCGCGACCAGCCTTCATCGTCCCCGTGGACGATGCGCGGCGCCTCGTTGGGATGCAGCGCGACGGTGGCGTGGACCGCCGGGTGGGCGGCGGCCGTCTCGGCGGCCCAGCGCGAGCCGGCGAGGTCGCAGCCGACCTGCACGAGCGTCGTCACGCCCACCGAGGCGGCCTTCTCCAGGGCCTCCTCGACGGTCCCGGACTGCATGTCGAGGTGGGTGTGCGAGTCCGCCACCGCGACCCGCAGCGGGGCGGGCGGCGGTGGCGGGGTGCTCTTGTCGGCGCGCGGGGAACTCATGCCCCCGATCCTACGAAGCGGGACGGACGGCGCTCACCGCGCGAGGGCCTCAGCCCTGGCTGTGGTGCTGGAAGGGGTGCAGGAGATCGGACAGGTGCCAGTGGTGGGCGGGCTGCACCGTCCGCTCCCCGGCTGCGGCCCCGGAGGGCGCGGCGGCTTCCGTGCGGGGCGCGTGGGCCTGGGCGCTCGCGGAGGACACCCGGCCCGCCCCCATGATCCGGACGACCTGCCCGCCGCAGTTGAGGCAGGCCGGGCGGGTCAGCGGCGAGGGGACCCGCTGCCCGTCCGCGCGGTAGACGACGTAGGCGTGGCCCTCCGCGTCGACGTGCCGCTCTATCTCGTACGACCGTTCCCAGCCGTGCCCGCAGCGCATGCAGGCGAAGGAGTACGACTCGTGAACGGCGTCGAGGGACGGGAAGGGGGGAGAGGTCCGGTCCGCGGCGCCCTGGCCGGTGCGGGTGGTGCCGGTGCCGCCTGCGAAGTCACTCATGCCAACTCCTGGACTCGTGCCGGACGGGTGGTCGGGCCCGCCCCGGGACGGTGTGCGTCCCTTCATCCAGTGGACGCCTCGGCGGGCCCGCCCGCACGCGTCCTGCCGAGTGTTGGAACGAACTTGGCAGAGGCGTGTGAATCGGGCCCTTCCACGCGAGACGCCCTTTGCCTTCGGCCCGTCCGCTTTACCGTCCCGTGGCCGGGCACACCGCGTTCACGCGCCGGAACGCTCCGCGTTCTTTGCGGCGACGACGGCATCGAACACCTCGCGTTTGGGCAGTCCCGCCTCGGCGGCTACGGCGGCGATGGCCTCCTTGCGCCGCTCCCCCGCCTCCTCGCGCACCCGCACCCTGCGCACCATCTCCCCGGCGTCGAGCACGACGGTCTGCTCGGGGGCCCCTTCCACGACGACGGTGATCTCGCCGCGCACCCCCTCGGCGGCCCACTCGGCCAGTTCCCCGAGCCCGCCGCGCCTGACCTCCTCGTAGGTCTTGGTGAGTTCGCGGCACACGGCGGCGCGCCGCTCGGGCCCGAAGACCTCGGCCATCGCGGCGAGCGTGTCGTCCAGCCGGTGCGGGGCCTCGAAGTAGACGAGGGTGCGGCGTTCGGCGGCGACGTCGGCGAGCCGGGAGCGGCGCTCGCCGGCCTTGCGGGGCAGGAAGCCCTCGAAGCAGAACCGGTCCACGGGCAGCCCCGACACGGCGAGCGCGGTGAGGACGGCGGAGGGCCCGGGAACGGCGGTGACCCGCACGCCGCGCTCCACGGCGGCGGCGACCAGCCGGTACCCCGGGTCGGAGACGGAGGGCATCCCGGCGTCGGTGACGAGCAGCACCCGGGACCCGGCTTCGAGCGCGTCGGCCAGCTCGGGCGTCCGCGCGGCCTCGTTGCCCTCGAAGTACGACACGACCCGCCCCGAGGTCTGCACCCCGAGCGCCTGCGTGAGCCGCCGCAACCGCCGGGTGTCCTCGGCGGCGACGACATCGGCCGAGGCCAGCTCGACAGCAAGCCGCGGCGGAGCATCGGCGACGTCCCCGATGGGAGTACCGGCGAGCACGAGAATTCCGGAGTCAGCAGTCACACCCCCATCCTCCCTGATCCGGAGAACCCCCCGAAGCGGCCTCCCTTCCAGCCCCTCCGGCGCTTGAGGAGCGGGGTCCGGGGCGGAGCCCCGAGCAGGTGCCCGCACGGGGCCCACCCACCCGCGCCACCTTGAAGCCCCTCCGGCGTTTGAGGAGCGGGGCCGGGGGCGGAGCCCCAGAGGGCGACGGGGCCCGGGGCAGCGCCCCGAAACGCCGCGCCCCACCACCGCACGGGACTCCCACAGCCCCGTTCCCTACGATGACCCGGTGACGACCACCGGTACCGCGTCCCCGACCGACGCCCCCGCAGCGCAGACCGGCGGCGGCCCGCAGCAACCGCCGCCCTGGCAGCGCCACCTGCGCCGGTTCGGGTACACGCCCACCGGCGGCGCCGCCCCCGGCACGGACACCGGCGTCGCGGACCGGCTGTGCCCCCCGTACGCGGGCCCCGCGGACCCCCTGCTGTGGACGGCGGTCGGCCTGCCCCGCACCCTGTCCGCCTTCCTGGTCCGCCACGCGCACTGGCTCGGTCCGCTCCTGATCACGCTCGTCGCGGGCGTCACCCGGTTCTGGAACCTCGGTTCGCCGAAGGCGGTGATATTCGACGAGACGTACTACGCGAAGGACGCGTGGGCGCTCATCCACCGCGGCTACGAGGTCAACTGGCCTTCGAGCGCGAACAAGCTGATCCTCGCCGACCCCTCCTCGGTGCGGATCCCCACCGAGCCCGCGTACGTCGTGCACCCGCCGGTCGGCAAGTACGTCATCGGGATCGGCGAGTGGCTGTTCGGGCTGACACCCTTCGGCTGGCGCTTCATGACGGCGGTGCTCGGCACGCTGTCCGTGTGGATGCTGTGCCGGATCGGGCGGCGCATGTTCCGCTCCACCTTCCTGGGCTGCCTGGCCGGGGCGCTGCTCACGGTCGACGGACTGCACCTCGTGATGAGCAGGACCGCGCTGCTCGACCAGGTGCTGATGTTCTTCGTACTGGCCGCGTTCGGCTGCCTCCTGCTGGACCGCGACCGGTCCAGGGCCCGGCTGCTCGCCGCGCTCCCGGTGGAGCCGGACGGCAGGGTCCGGCCCGACGCCGAGGTCGCCGAACGCCTCTTCCTCGGCTGGCGCCCGTGGCGCTGGGCGGCCGGGATCTGCCTGGGCCTGGCCTTCGGCACGAAGTGGAACGGGCTGTTCGTGATGGCCGCGTTCGGCGTGCTGACCGTCCTGTGGGACGTCGGCGCCCGCAAGGTCGCCGGAGCACACCGCGCGTGGCCCGCGATGCTGCGACGGGACGCGCCGCTCGCCTTCGTGGCGATCGTGCCGGTGACCTTCGCCGTGTACCTCGCCTCGTGGACCGCGTGGATCCTCTCCCCGGACAACGGCAAGGGCGGCTACCTGCGGGACTGGGCGAAGACCGCGGGCCGGGGCGGCACCTGGGACTGGCTCCCGGACTGGCTGCGCAGCCTGTGGCACTACGAGCACGCCGTCTACGACTTCCACGTCGGCCTGACCGACGGCCACCGCTACCAGTCCAACGCGTGGAGCTGGATGGTCGACGGCCGGCCCGTCTCGTACTTCTACGAGTCCCCGCGCCCCGGCCAGGACGGCTGCCCCAGCGGCACCGGCGGGGACTGCGCGCGCGAGGTCCTGGCCCTGGGCACCCCCGCCCTGTGGTGGACGGCCTGCGCCGCGCTCGCCTACCTCGTGTGGCGCTGGCTCTTCCGGCGCGACTGGCGGGCTGGCGCCCTGCTGTGCGCCGTCGCGGCGGGACTGCTGCCGTGGCTGCACTACCAGGAACGGACCATCTTCTACTTCTACGCGGTCGTGTTCGTACCGTTCCTGTGCCTCGGCGTCGCCATGATGATCGGGGCGCTGATCGGCCCGCCGGGCTCCTCGGAACGGCGCCGCGTGGTGGGGGCGACGGGCGCGGGCGTACTCGTCCTGCTGATCGCCTGGAACTTCGTCTACTTCTGGCCGATCTACACCGGCCACGCCATCCCGTACTCCTCCTGGCAGGACCGGATGTGGCTCAACTCGTGGATCTGAGCGAGCCCTCGCGCTCCGGGCCCCGAACGGTTTCGTCGCGTTCCCGTAACAGAATCTCCACATGTCAGTGGCGGCTCGTATATTGCGGAGCGTGTGCCTCTCGTACACGGGTGTGATGGTCGAGCACCCGCGGGACGGGGAGGCACCCCTGGGGAGGGGGGTACGCGATGCGTACGGGGGCAAAGGCTGCCTTGGTCGGTGGGGTGCTGGTGGTCATGGTGGGCGGCGCCGGTTACGGCGTCTTCAACATCGTGTCCGGGGTCACCGGTGGCTCCGGCGGCGGCACCGGGCCGGTGGTCGCCGAGGTGAAGGCCGGGCCGATCACCGAGGCCGAGGTCAAGAAGGTCACGAAGGAGTTCTTCGCGGCCTGGGAGAAGGGCGACAGCGTCGGCACGGCCGCCCTCACCGACAACGATGCCGGGGCCACCCCGGTGTTCGCCTCGCTGCGCGAGGACGCGCACGTCTCCAAGGTGCGCATCACCCCGGGTGTCGCGCACGCCACGGAGGTCCCCTTCCAGGTCGAGCTGACCGTGCAGTGGAAGGGCAGCCGGAAGACCGTCCGCTACGACTCGAAACTGACCGTCGTGCGCGGGCCGAGAACCGGCACCCCGCTCGTCGGCTGGAAACCCGAGGTCGTACACCCCGGGATGGAGGAGGGCGACCTCCTCGTCACCGACTACTCCTCGCGCCCGCCGATCGAGGCCGTGGACCGCGACGGTCAGGTGCTGACGGCCGAGAAGTACCCCTCGCTCAAGCCGATCCTGGACACCCTGCGCGTCCGCTACGGGGAGCAGGCGGGCGGCAGGGGCGGCGTCGACTTCTCGATCCGGCACCGCGACGAGGACGCCCCCGACACCACGCTGGTGACCATCGAGAAGGGCCGGCCGGGCAAGGTGCGCACGACGCTCAGCTCGGCCGTGCAGGCCGCCGCCGAGCAGGCCGTCAAGCAGTACCCCAACTCCTCGGTGGTCGCCGAGAAGCCGAGCACCGGCGAGGTTCTGGCCGTCGCCAACCACCGCGACGACGGGTTCAACGCGGCCTTCGAGGGCAAGGTCGCGCCCGGTTCGACGATGAAGCTGATCAGCGCGGCGACCCTCATCGACAAGGGGCTGGCCACCGCGAACAGCAAGGCGCCCTGCCCGGACACCGCCCTGTCCGGCGGGCAGACCGTGCACAACCTCACGGGGATGCAGCCCGACCCGAACGCGACCCTGGCGCAGAGCTTCGCCCGCTCGTGCAACACGGCCTTCGTGTCCTTCGCCCCGAAGCTCGGCGTGGACGACCTCAGCCGGGAGGCGAAGGAGAAGTTCGGCCTCGGGCTCAACTGGCGTACCGGCATCGTCTCGGTCGACGGCAAGGTCCCCGCCGTCGAGGGCGACGACAAGGGCATGGCCCTCATCGGCCAGGGCCAGGTCCAGCTCAACCCGCTCAACATGGCCTCGGTGACCTCGACGGTCCGCACCGGCGCCTTCCACCAGCCCTTCCTGGTGCCCCGGCCGCTGACCACCGAACCGCTGGCCCAGGCCGCGGGGCTGTCGCCGAACACCGCCGCGCAGATACGCCAGATGATGAACCTGACGGCGACGAGCGGCACGGGCGCCGCCGCGATGCGCGGCCTCGGCCCCGACATCGGCGCGAAGACCGGTTCGGCGGAGGTCGACGGACAGGCCACGTCCAACAGCTGGTTCACCGGCTACCGGGGCGACGCGGCGGCCGCCGCCTTCGCCGAGGCCGGCGGGCACGGCGGGGACACGGCGGGCCCGATCGTCGCGGCCGTCCTGCGCGCGACGGGCTGACCCGGGGCCGGACCCCGGGGCCGGACCGGGCCACCGGCGTCCCGCCGTCGAGCCGCCGCCACCGTTGCCGCCGCCACCGTCGCCGTCGCCGTCGCCGTCGCCGTCGCCGTCGCCGTCGCCGAGCAGGAACGAAACACCCGCCCGGGGCCGTCCCGCGACCGTAAGAAAGCGGTCCGTTCCGGTCGCGGGCAGCCTGCCGACGATCTGTCAGGGGCAGTTGTGGGCGGCCTCGATCCTGGGGCCTCCGCCATTTGGGCGGGCGGGGGTGGGTGGGTCACCATGGCCCCGTCTACCCCCCCTGCACCCACCTGGAGCGTCCGCCGATGGACGAACGTCTGGCCACCTCCCTCCTCGGTGACCTGTGCGAGCACCTGGGCCGGGAGGCCGACCCGCACCGTACGGAAATGCGGCGCTGGGCCCACGGCGGGCTGGAGCGGATCACCTTCTCGGACGGCAACACCCTGATCCACAAGTACGGTCAGCGGCCCTTCACCAAGGAGGCCGACATGCTGCGCTCGCTGTACGCGGGCGGCGTCCCCGTACCGAGGGTCGCGGCCTCCCGGGTGCAGGGCCGGCAGATGAGCATGCTGATGGAGGACCTGGGAGAACCGTTGCGCCCGGCGACGGAGGACGAGGCGCTGGCCGCCGTACTGAGCCTGCACGCCGCGCCCATCGACCCGGCGGTGCCCCGGCTGACGGAGTCGAGTCTGCGCACCCTGCCGGAGCGGACCCTGCACCACCTGGACCGGCTGCACGTCATGAACCGCTGGCACGGTTCGGTGAGCATCGGCATGGACCTGGGACGGGTGCGCCGGGTCGCCGAGCACCGCGCGCAGGGCGCCGACCTCCCGCCGTACGGCTGGGTGCACACCGAACTCGGCTACGAGGGGCTGCACGTGGGGCCGCGCGGGCTGCGGCTGCTCGACTTCGCGCGCTCCTACACCGGTCCCGGCCTGTTCGACCTCGTGTCCTGGGGCGACGGCATCAACTCGCTGAGCCCGCGCCGCACCCGGGAGTTCCTGGAGCGGTACGTCGACGCCGGGGGCCCGCCGCAGACCCTGAAGCGGCGGGCGGGCCTCCCGGCGGAGCGGTGGGCGCTGGGCTGGCTGCGGCTGTGGCGGCTGGAATGGATTCTGGAGGACGCCTGCCGGGACTCCTGGGACCAGGCCGACGACGCGCACAGCGAGGCGCTCGCGCGCGCCGAACTCGACCAGGCCCTGGACCTGTTCGAGCTGTGACCGCGCGGCCGCTCAGCCCTGTCGGCGCGCCTCGGCCGCCGCGGCGGACTGCCGGAAGGCGGTGTTGACCGCGAGCAGTCCGCCGTCGACCCGCAGCACGGTGCCGGTGACCCAGGCGGCGTCGCGGGAGGCGAGGTAGGCGACGGCGGCGGCGATGTCCTCGGGCTCGCCGACCCGGCCCAGCGGGTAGCGGTCCGCGAAGGCTTCGAGGTGGGCGGGCCGGTCGGCCCAGGCCGTGGTGCGCACGGTGCCGGGCTGGACGAGGTTGACGCGCACGCCCCGGGGCGCGGCGTGCCCGGCGAGGGTGCGGGTGAGGGATTCCAGTCCGGCCTTGGCGGCGCTGTAGGCGTGCCCGCCGAAGTCCTGCGCGCCGTTGACCGAGCCGATGGTGACGACCGCTCCGCGTCCGGAGGCGACGAGGTGCGGGAGGGCGGCGCGCGAGCAGCGGACGGCGCCGCCGAGGCACGTGTCGAGGTCGCGTTCCCACACCTCGTCGCTCTCGTCCTCGAACAACGGGGCGTCCTGCCCGGCGGAGTAGGCGTTGTTGACCAGGACGTCGAGGGTGCCGAAGAGGTCGACGGCGCGGGCGACGGCCGCCTCGACACCGGCCAGGTCCCGTACGTCGCACGGGTAGGGCTCGGCGCCGTCGATCCCGGCGGCGGTGGCCTCGGCGGCGTCCGCGTCGCGGTCGGTGAGCAGGACGCGGGCGCCCTCGGAGGCGAGTCTGCGGGCGGTCGCCGCGCCGATCCCGCGCGCGGCGCCGGTGATCAGCACGCCGTATCCCTTCAGGCGCGGCGCGGCGGCGGAGGGGCCCTCGGCGGGGGTGGGGCCCGCGATCACGGTCGTCGGTGCGGCTGTCCCGTTCGCGGCCGCCTGCCTCGCGGCCGTCCCGTTCGCGGTTGCCTGGCTCGCGTCTGCCTGGCTCTCGGCTGTCTCGTTCGCGGCTGTCTCGTTCACAGCGCGGAACGTACCGCGCGCACCAGGGCCTGCGCACGGGGGTCGGCGGTAACTCCCTTGCGCAGCCCGTTCGTCACGTAGGCGAGGGCGAGACCGGACTCGGGGTCGGCGAAGGCGAGGGAGCCGCCGCGGCCGGGGTGGCCGAAGGAGCCGGGGGCGAGCAGCGGGGTCGCGGGGCTGTGCAGCATGTAGCCGGCGCCGAAGCGGCTGCGGGCGACGAGGACCCGGTCGGGGCCCTCGGACTCCTGGGTGCGGGCCATCGCGAGGGTCGCGGGGGTGAACAGCCTCCGGCCGCCGTCGACGTCGCCGATGAGCGCGGCGTAGAAGCGGGCGAGGCCGCGCGCGGTCGCGATGCCGTTGGAGGCGGGGAGTTCGGCCGCCCAGTACGCGGGGTCGTTCTCGTCGGCCCCGGGCGCGACGGAGCCGAAGGCGCGGCGGGTCAGGGAGGCGGGGTCGGCGTAGGCCGCGGCGATGTCGCGGCGCGGCCGGGAGCGCAGTCCGCCCGCCGGGAGCGGGTCCAGGGGCGCGAGGCGGCCGACCCGCCAGCGCTCCTCCTCGGGCAGCCCGATCCACAGGTCGAGGCCGAGCGGGGCGGCGATGTGCGCGGCCGCCCAGGAGCCGAGGCTGCGGCCGGTGACGCGGCGGACGATCTCGGCGGTCAGGAAGCCGTAGGTCTGGGCGTGGTAGCCGTGGTCGGTGCCGGGTTCCCACGCGGGGGCCTGCGCGGCGACGGCGGCGGCGGCCCGGTCCTGGTCCATGGCCTCGGCGGGGGTCAGCGGCCGGTCGAGAGCGGGCACCCCCGCGCGGTGGCCGAGGAGGTGGCGGACGAGGGTGCGGTCCTTGCCGTGCTCCTTGTACTGGGGCCAGTAGGTGACGACCGGGGCCTCCAGGTCGAGCTGTCCGCGCTGGTGCAGGAGGAGCAGGACGGCGGCGGCCACGCCCTTGGTCGCGGAGCGCACGATCTGCGCGGTGCCGCGCCGCCAGGGTTCGGTGCCGTGCGCGTCGCGGGTGCCGCCCCACAGGTCGACGACCTTGTGGCCGTCGCGGTAGACGGTGACGGCCGCGCCGCGTTCCCCGAGCCTGCGGAAGCCGGCCGTGAAGGCGTCCTTGACCTGCTCGTATCCCGGGGCGACGACGCCCTCGACGGCGGGCGGCTCCGGGGGCTGCTGTGCTTCGTTCACCTCTCCATGGTCACAGACCGCGGATCGAAGCCGAAGGGCAGTTCGAGACGGTGGGCGCTCATCAGCTCCGGGTCGCCGAGCAGCTCGGCGGTGGGGCCGTCGGCGGCGATCACGCCGTCGCTCAGGATCGCGGAGCGCGGGCACAGTTCGAGGGCGTAGGGGAGGTCGTGGGTGACCATCAGGACGGTCACGTCGAGGGAGCGCAGGATGTCGGCGAGTTCGCGGCGGGAGGCGGGGTCGAGGTTGGAGGAGGGTTCGTCCAGGACGAGGATCTCGGGTTCCATCGCGAGGACGGTGGCGACGGCGACGCGGCGGCGCTGCCCGTACGACAGGTGGTGCGGGGGCCGGTCGGCGTACTCGGCCATGCCGACCCGTTCGAGGGCCTCCTTGACGCGGGCCTCCAGCGCGGGCCCCTTGAGTCCGGCGGCGGCCGGGCCGAAGGCGACGTCCTCGCGCACGCTCGGCATGAACAGCTGGTCGTCGGGGTCCTGGAAGACGAGGCCGACCCGGCGCCTGATCTCGGCCATGTGCTCCTTGCCGACCGGGAGCCCGGCGACGGTGACCGTCCCGGCGCCGCCGCCGAGGATGCCGTTGAGGTGCAGGACGAGCGTGGTCTTGCCCGCGCCGTTGGGCCCGAGCAGGGCGACGCGCTCCCCCTTGGCGAGGGTCAGGTCGACGCCGAACAGCGCCTGGTGCCCGTCCGGGTAGGCGTAGGCGAGACCGGCCACCGCGAGGGAGGGCGGCGGCCCGGCGGGTCCTTCGGCGGGGGTGGGCGTGGGGATCGTGTTCACAGGGTCCATCCCAGCAGACATACGGCGAGGGCGGCGGCGGGCAGGGCGAGGGCGTGGGTCCACTGGGCGCGGGAGGCGGTCACGTCGTCGATGACGGGCATCGAGCCGGAGTAGCCGCGGCTCATCATGGCGAGGTGGACGCGTTCGCCGCGTTCGTAGGAGCGGATGAAGAGGGCGCCGGCCGATTTCGCCAGCACGCCCCAGTGCCGTACGCCGCGCGCCTCGAAGCCGCGGGACTCGCGGGCGATCCGCATGCGGCGCATCTCGTCGGCGATGACGTCCCCGTAGCGGATCATGAAGCTCGCGATCTGGACGAGCATCGGCGGCAGCCTGAGGCGCTGGAGGCCGAGGAGGAGTTCGCGCAGTTCGGTCGTGGAGGCGAGGAGGACGGAGGCGGCGACACCGAGGGTGCCCTTGGCGAGGACGTTGAAGGCGCCCCACAGTCCGTTGACGGACAGGGACAGGCCGAGGAACTCGGTGTGCGGCCCCTCGGCGACGAACGGCAGGAGCACCGCGAAGGCCACGAAGGGCACCTCGATGAGCAGCCGTTTGAGCAGGAACCCGGCCGGGACCCGGGCGAGGTACGCGACCCCGGCCAGCAGCACCGCGTACAGGCCGAAGGCCCACACCGCTTCGCGCGGGGTGGACACGACGACGATCACGAAGGCGAGGACGGCGGCGAGCTTGCAGTGCGGGGGCAGCCGGTGGACCGGGGAGTGGCCGTGCCGGTAGAGCCGGTGGGCGTGTCCGGCGCCCATGTCAGCGGGCCCCCGGGCGCCGGGCGCGGCCTTGCCGGCGGGTGGTGCGCGGGTGCCGGGTGGTGAAGAGGTGCATGTCAGGCGGTTTCCTGGACCTGTCCGCTGCGGGTGGCCCCGTGGTCACGGCGGCGGCGGACGACGTAGAAGATCCCCGAGCCTACGACGACGGTCGCGCCGACCCCGATGACCCCCGCGAGTCCACCGGAGAGCCGGGCGTCGGAGATGTCCTTGACACCGTAGTCGGCGAGCGGGGAGTCCTTCGCGGCGTGGTCCTCGGCCTTGCGGTCGATGCCCTTGTCGTGGGCGACCTTCTCCAGGCCGTCGGGGCTGGCGGAGGCGTAGAAGCTGACGAAACCGGCGAGGACGACGGAGGCGACGATGCCGGTGATCCACACCTTCTTCGTGGAGCGCGCGGCGACCGGCGCGGGGGCCTGGGCGGGCGCGTCGACGAGTTCGCCGCCGACCCGCAGCTTGAGCGGGGTGCTGAGCCCCCGGGCCCCGTACACGAGGTCGGGCCGTACGGCGATCACGGCGCCGACGGTGAGGGCGGTGATGACGGCCTCGCCGATGCCGATCAGGACGTGCACGCCGATCATGGCGCTCGCGACCTTGCCGAGGGAGACGTCGGTCGTGCCGCCGATCGCGTACATCGCGGTGAAGGCGACGGCGGCGGCCGGCACCGAGACGAGGGCGGCGACGAAGGAGGCGGCGGTGACGGAGCCGCGGCGGCGCGGCAGGACCTTCACGAGGCCCCGGAACAGCGCGTAGGCGACGAGGACCGTCACGATCGCCATGTCGGTGATGTTGACGCCGAGCGCGGTGAGCCCGCCGTCGGCGAACAGGACGCCCTGCATGAGCAGGACCACGGACACGCACAGCACCCCGGTGTAGGGGCCGACGAGGATCGCGGCGAGGGCCCCGCCGAGCAGGTGTCCGCTGGTCCCGGCGGCGACCGGGAAGTTGAGCATCTGCACGGCGAAGATGAAGGCGGCGACGAGCCCGGCCAGCGGCGCGGTGCGTTCGCTGCCGCCAGGACCGGCGCTCGTCCCGAGTTCCCGGCGGGCGCCGCGCAGGCTGACGGCGACGGCGGCGGCCGCGACGACTCCCGTCACGGCGGACACCGGTGCGTTGATGAATCCGTCGGGCACATGCATGGCGAGGCTCCGCTTCCTGCGGGGACGACAGGGACGAACAGGGGGTGAACGCGGGGCGGGACGGGGTGACCCGCTTCCCCGGACACGGCTGTGCCGCCTCCGCGACCGGCCGTCCCTCGTTCGAGGGCCGTTCGATCATAGTGCCCACTTGCGAAGAGTTCGCAAGAGCACCCCCCTCACAACTAACACTTCCCCGCCGCCCCCTCCGCGCCCCCTCCCCCGCTCCCCGCCCTCTTTTGTACGGATATATGCCACATTGGTGAACAGAACGTCCTGTGGGTGTTCGCTCCCCTGAGCGGGTACCCGGAGGGGCCCGGAGGTTTTGAGGTTCCCCGAGGTGGAGGAGCGAGCGATGGCCCTGGTCGAGCAGTACACACGGGTCCGGGTGGTCTCGGACGCGGCCGAGACCCCGTCCCTGCCGGTGGCGCTGCGCTACGACCCGGCGGTGGACCCGGCCACCGTCACGGTGTCGTTCCCGCACGCCACGGGCGGCGGGGACCGCAGCTTTCCGCGCTCGCTGCTGGAGGAGGGGCTGCGCGCCCCGGCGCAGTCCGGGAAAGTCCGGATCTGGCCCTGCGGCCGGGTCCAGACCGTCGTCGAGTGCCACGCCCCCGACGCGGTCTCGGTGATCCAGTTCGACAGCACGGATCTCATCCGGTTCCTGCGCCGCACGTACACGGCCGGGGCCCGCTACGAGGCCGAGCTGACCGGCCCGGCGCGCAGCGGGCCGGCACCGGCGCCGGCGCCGGCCACCACCGGGCCCGCCCCGGCGGTCACCCGGCCGGCGGAACCGAAGGTGAGCGGTTAGTCCGCGCCGCACCCCGGTCGGCTCACGCCCGTACCCGAAGCCGCGCGCGCAGGAGGCGGAACAAGGGGCGGACAGGAAGCGGCCCGGCGAGAGCCTTGCCCTCTCGCCGGGCCTTTTTCTTCACGTGCCGGCCCCGTCCCCACGGGCCTCGGCACGGCCCCCCGGGTCCGGCGTCCGGTGCGGACGCCGGGTGTCCCGGGGGCCAGGACCACTCAGACGCGTGTCAACTCCCGTTCCGCGTCCGGGTCCTGGGGCTTGTCGTCCTCGCCGAGGGCCTTCTGGAGCTGTTCGCCCTCGACGTCGACGTTCGGCATGATCCGGTCGAGCCACTTCGGCAGCCACCAGGCCCGCTTGCCGAGCAGGGCGAGCACCGCGGGGACGATCGTCATGCGCACCACGAAGGCGTCGAAGAAGACGGCGATCGCGAGGCTGAAGCCGATCATCTTGACCATCTGCTCGCTGGAGCTGATGAAGCCCGCGAAGACCGCCATCATGATGACCGCCGCCGCCGTGACCACCCGGGCGCCGTGCCGGAACCCGGTCTCCACGGCCTGCTTGGGCGACTCCCCGTGCACGTGGGCCTCGCGCATGCGGGTCACGAGGAAGACCTCGTAGTCCATCGCGAGCCCGAACACCACGCCCACCATGAAGATCGGCATCATGCTCATGATCGGCCCGGGCTGTTCGACGCCGAAGAGCGAGCCGAGCCAGCCCCACTGGTAGACCGCGACGACGGCGCCGAGCGCGGCCACCACGGAGAGCAGGAAGCCGAGGGCCGCCTTGAGCGGGACCAGGATCGAGCGGAAGACGAGCACGAGGAGCAGGAACGCGAGCCCGACCACGAGGATCAGGTACGGCACGAGGGCGTCGTTCAGCTTCTGCGAGACGTCGATGTTCATCGCGGTCGCGCCGGTGACCAGGACCTCGGCGCCGGTGTCGGCGCGTACGTCCTTCCCGGCGTCCCGGATGCCGTGGACCAGGTCCTCGGTCTCGACGGAGGAGGGCTGGGAGTCCGGCACCACGGTGATGGTGGCGGTGTCCCCGGCCTTGTTGAAGTTCGCCGGGGTCACCGCGGCGACGTCCGGGAGCTTCTTGATGTCGGCGACCACGCGCTTGGCGGCGGCCTGCGGGTCGTCCACGCCCTTGGCGTCCACGACGGTCATCAGCGGGCCGTTGAACCCGGGGCCGAAACCGTCGGACAGCAGGTCGTAGGCGCGGCGCTGGGTCGTGTCGGTGGGCTGGGAGCCGTCGTCGGGCAGGCCCAGTTCCAGCTGGGTCACGGGGACGGCGACCACTCCGAGGGCGACGACCGCGGTGACCAGCACCAGGACGGGCCGGCGCAGCACGAACCGCGCCCAGCGGGTGCCCATGTTGACCTTGTGGTTGCCCTCGGGGTCGCGCTGCGCGTCGACGACGGCGCGGGCGACCGCGTCCTCGCCTTCGCCCTTGACGGCCTTCGCGGCCTTGCGGACCTTCTTGCCGAGCACCCGGTTTCCGGCGAAGCCGAGCAGCGCGGGGATCAGGGTCAGGGCGACGAGCACGGCGACGGCCACGGTGCCCGCGGCGGCCACACCCATCTTGGTGAGCATCGGGATGTTGACGACGGCGAGGCCGACGAGGGCGATGATCACAGTGAGGCCGGCGAACACCACGGCGGAGCCCGCCGTACCGGCGGCCCGGCCGACCGCCTCCTCGGGTTTCCTGCCCTCGGCCCGTTCCGCGCGGTAGCGGGAGACGATGAACAGCGCGTAGTCGATGCCGACGGCGAGGCCGATCATCATCGCGAGGATCGAGGTCGTCGAGTCCAGGCTCAGCGCCTTCGCGAGGGCGGTGATGGAGCCGACACCCACGCCGACCCCGATGATCGCGGTGAGCAGCGGGAGCCCGGCCGCGATGAGCGAGCCGAAGGTGATCACGAGGACCACGGCGGCGATGGCGATACCGATGACCTCGGTGGCGCCGGTCTCCGCTTCGGGCTGGAGCGCGTCACCGCCGATCTCCACGGTCAGGCCGGCGTCCTGGGCCTTGCTCGCGGCGTCCTGGAGGGCGTCCTTCGAGGAGTCGTCCAGCTCCATGGAGCTGACCTTGTAGGTCACGGAGGCGTAGGCGACCTCGCCGTTCTTGGCGACGGCGGAGCCGGTCGCGAAGGGGTCGGCGACCGAGGCGACCTGCTTCGAGCCGTGGTCGATGTCGCGGACGGTCTTCTGGACCTCGGCCTTGTTCTCCTGCGCGGTGATCTTCTCACCGGCGGGGGCCTTGAAGACGACGCGGGCGGTGGCCCCGTCCGAGCTGGTGCCGGGGAAGCGCTGGTCGAGGAGGTCGAAGGCCTTCTGGGCCTCGACGCCGGGTATGGAGAACTGGCTGGGGCCAGGGCTGCTCGCGGTCGCGGCACCCACGCCGACGAGCGCGAGCACGGCCACCCAGAACAGGGCGACTATCCGGCGTCGCCGGAAGGCGAAACGGCCGAGTTTGTAGAGGAACGTGGCCACGAGGGCGGTCTCCCGGTCAGGGTCGGGGGCGGATCAGGGCAGGGCGGGCCAGCCCGACGACGGGAGCGGTGCGCGTCAGGAGGAGCTGGAACTACGAGCTGAAGGTCGTACGGACAGGGCGGGGAGACGCGCGTCAGGGAGTGGGCGCGAGGATCTCCCGGGTGCGGTTCACGAGGTCACGGGTGGTGGCGCGCCTGGGCCGGTGAAGGACTCACCGCAGACGCGGCCGCCGCTCGTGCGACGGGAACCGCGGGTGTCGGGGCTGTGCTCTCAGGCGCCGAGGGCGGGGAGGACCACGGCGTCGACGTATCGGAGGAGGAAGTCCCGGTCGACCGAGGCGCCGTCGATCATCTGCCGTGCGACGTAGGCACCGACCATCATGTGCACGACGAAGTCGAGAGCGGGTCTGTCCGCCTCCACCTCGCCGCGCTCCACCGCACGCCGCAGCACCTGGCCGAGTCCGGTGATCTCCGGCTCGACCAGCAGCTCGCGGAAGGCGCGGTGCAGATCGGGGTTGCTCTTCATCTCCATGGCGATTCCGCGCATCAGTGCGGCGTCCTCAGCCATGCGGCAGTCGTCCTGACGGCCCACGAGGGCGTGGAAATCGCCCCGCAGGCTGCCGGTGTCGACATCGGCGGACGAGATCGGCTTGTGATGGCGCAGTGCCATCACCACCAGCTCCGGCTTGCTCCCCCACTGGCGGTAGAGGGTCGCCTTGCTGGACCGGGTGCGGGATGCCACGGCGTCCATGGTGAGCGCCTCGTAGCCGACCTCGCGCAGCAGATCGAGCACGGCCTCGTACAGCTCGGCCTCGCGCTCGGGCGTCAGACGGCTTCGGCGCGTCGTCGCACCGGCAACTGCGGCCATCCCTGCCTCCCTCTGCTCGCTTGTACGTACACGTACCCGCCTCGCGGCGACCCGCACACGTACGGTCCACGCACCTTACGACGTCTTCGACGCCGTGAGGAGCGCTCTCGCACTGGAATGACCCTAACCCGGACGGGTATCGAAACGAAACGGTTTCGTACGTGTCCTGCGCCACACGCCCTGCGCTGCCTTTATTTACTCCTTCCGTACTTATGTCCTGCGGCGAGGCGGGGGAACCCCTCCCTTGCTTTGGAAAGGAGGCCCCACGTGGCGCCCGGGAAACGAGGCTCCGGGACACGGGCGCCCGTATCGCACACCCGTTCCGGTGCTCTCCGTACGGGTGCCGGGCGCCCCGCCGAGTTGCCGCGCCGGTACCCGCGTAAAAGCATGAGGTGGTGAACGAGCACGACGCGGGCTACCTGCGGTTCCCCCACCTCCACGGCGAGCGGCTGTGCTTCGTCGCCGAGGACGACCTCTGGCTGGCCCCCCTGCCGGGCGCGGACGGGCGGGCGGAGCCCGGACGGGCCTGGCGGCTGACCGCCGACCGCACCAAGCTCGGCCATCCCCGTTTCTCGCCGGACGGGCGGCTCATCGCGTTCACCACCTGGCGCAGTCTCGACCCGGAGATCCACCTCGCGGCCGTCGACGGCGGCCCGGTGCGGCGGCTCACCTACTGGGGCGGCTCCGACACCCGCGTGTGCGGCTGGACCCCGCCGGACGCGGAGGGCCGCAGCGAGATCCTCGCGGTCAGCTCGAAGGACCAGCCCTTCTCGTACTACGCCTGGGCGTACAAGGTGCCGCTCGACGGCTCCCCCGGCGGTCCGCTGCCCTGGGGCCCGGTCTCCGACATCGCCGTGGCCGACCCCCACGGCGACAGCCGCACCCTGCTGCTGACCGGCAAACCGCCACACGAGCCCGCCGCGTGGAAACGGTACCGGGGCGGGGCCACCGGCCGGCTGTGGCTGCACGGCGACCGGCTGCTGCCCGGCCTCGACGGGCACCTCGACTGCCCCATGTTCGTCGCCGGGCGCATCGCCTTCCTCTCCGACCACGAGGGCGTCGGCAACCTGTACTCCTGCCTGCCCGACGGGCGGGGCCTGCGCCGTCACACCGACCACGACGCCTTCTACGCCCGGCACGCCTCGACCGACGGGGAGCGCGTCGTCTACCAGTGCGCGGGCGACCTGTGGATCGTCGAGGACCTGTCCGAGGACGGCCGTCCCCGCCGCCTGGACGTGCGGCTCGGCGGTCCCCGCTCGGGGCGGCGCGGCTTCCAGGTGCCCGCCTCCCGGCACGTCGACGCCGTGTCCACCGACGAGACGGGCCGGGCCAGCGCCGTCGCCGTCCGCGGCAGCCTGTACTGGCTCACCCACCGCGACGGCCCGGCCCGCACCATCACCGACACCCCGGGCGTACGGGTACGGCTGCCCGTGCTGCTCGGCGCGGGCGGCGAGGTCGCCTACGTCACCGACGCGGACGGGCCCGACGCCCTGGAGATCGCCTCGCTGCCCCGGGCCAGTGACGAGGGCGCGGTACGGCGCTTCGCGGGCGGCCGGATCGGCCGGGTCGAGGAACTCGTCGCCGACAACGAGGGCACCCGCCTCGCCGTCGCCACCCACGACGGCCGCCTCCTGCTCGTCGACCCGACGCCGACGCCGACGGACGAAGGGAGCGCGGAGGCAGGGGGCGAGGAGGCGCCGCACGACCAGGGAGCGGGCGCGGGCGGGGAGGCGGCCGGGGGCGCCGGACCGGAGGACTCCAACAGTGACCGTCCGGAGGGCTCCAGCGGCGACCGTCCGGAGAGCTCCAGCGGCGACCGCCCGGAGGACTCCGGCGGTGACGGGCAGGTCACCGAGCTGATCCGGTCCCTCAACGGTCCCGTGCGCGACCTCGCCTTCTCCCCCGACGGCGCCTGGATCACCTGGTCGCACCCGGGGATCGGCCGTTCGCTGCGGCAGATCAAGATGGCCCGGATCGCCGGCCCGGGCGCCCCGGTGGTCCTCGACGTCACCAACGGCCGCTTCGAGGACGAGAACCCGGTGTTCACCCGGGACGGCCGGTATCTCGCGTTCCTGTCCTGGCGCGGCTTCGACCCGGTGTACGACGTGCACACCGGCGACCTGTCCTTCCCGCTCGGCTGCCGCCCGTACCTCGTGACGCTGTCCTCGGCGACGCCCTCGCCGTTCGCGCTGCAACCCGACGGCCGCCCGGCCGCCGGCGGACTCGACCCGGACGAACGCGCCGAGGGCTTCGACGGCGTCGTGACCGTCGAGGCGGAGGGCCTGGAGAGCCGGGTCACGCCGTTCCCGGTGCCCGCCTCGAAGTACTCGGCGCTGCACCCGGTGTCCGGCGGCGGGCTCGTGTGGCTGCGCTGGCCGATCTCCGGGGCGCTCGGCGAGACCTTCGTCAACCCGGCCGACACCTCGCACCAGCCGACCCTCGAACACTTCGACCTGACCCGCGCGAAGAAGACCCAGCTCGTCGCGCACATGGACTGGTTCGCGGTGAGCGGCGACGGCTCCCGGCTCGTCGTCGTGGACGAGGACGAACTGCGCGCCGTCCCCGCCACCGAGTCCGGCGACGACGCCACGACCGCGTGGATCGACCTGCGCCGCGTCAAGCACGAGGTGGAGCCGGGCGCCGAGTGGCGGCAGGCGTACGAGGAGGCGGGCCGCATCATCCGCTCCTACTTCTGGGACCCGGGGATGTGCGGCATCGACTGGGAGGCCGTCCTCGACCAGTACCGCCCGCTGCTCGAACGGGTCGCCTCCCCCGACGAGTTCGCCGACCTGCTGCGCGAGGTCCTCGGCGAACTCGGCACCTCCCACGCCTACGTCACCGCCGCCCGCCGCAACGAGGGACCGCCGCACTACCAGCGCCCCATGGGCCTGCTCGGCGCCGACTTCGCCTGCCGGGACGGCGAGTGGACGGTACGGCGCATCCTGCCCGGCGAGTCCTCCGACTCCAAGGCCCGCTCCCCGCTGGCCGGTACGGGCATCCGCGAGGGCGCCGTCCTCACCCATGTCGACGGCCGCCCCGTCGACCCGGTCACCGGCCCCGGGCCGCTGCTCGCCGGGGCGGGCGGCACCACCGTCGAACTGACCTTCCGCCCGGCGGGCGGCGGCCGTCCCCGGCGCGTCGCGGTCGTCCCGCTCGTCGACGACCGGCCGCTGCGCTATCAGCACTGGGTCGCCAAACGCCGCGCCGTCGTCAGGGAGTTGAGCGGGGGTCGCTGCGGCTACCTGCACATCCCGGACCTGGGCGGCTCGGGCTGGGCGCAGTTCAACCGCGATCTGCGGCTGGAGATGTCGAGGCCCTCCCTCATCGTCGACGTACGCGGCAACGCGGGCGGCAACATCAGCGAACTGGTCCTGGAGAAGCTGACCCGCACCATCCTCGGCTGGGACCTGACCCGGGACGCGCAGCCCGTGTCGTACGCCTCGAACGCCCCGCGCGGACCGATCGTCGCCCTCGCCGACGAGGCGACCTCCTCCGACGGCGACATGATCACCGCGGCCTTCAAACTCCTCGGCCTGGGGCCCGTCGTGGGGCAGCGGACCTGGGGCGGCGTCGTCGGCATGACCGGCCGGCAGACCCTCGTGGACGGCACGGTCATCACGGTGCCGATGAACGCGGCCTGGTTCGACGCGTACGGCTGGTCCGTCGAGAACCACGGCGTCGCCCCCGACGTGCCCGCGCTGCGCACCCCCCTCGACTGGGCGGAGGGCCGGTACGCGCAGCTCGACGACGCGGTGGGCCTCGCCCTCGAACTCCTCGACCGCCACCCCGCCGCCGTCCCCCCGGACCTCTCCGCCGTCCCCGACCGCACCCGCCCCCCGCTCCCGCCCCGGGCCTGAGCCGGGGACTGGGCTGAGTCCGGGGACTGGGCTGAGTCCGGGGACTGGGCTGAGTCCGGGGACTGGGCTGAGTCCGGGGACTGGGCTGAGTCCGGGGACTGGGCGGCGGTTCGCGGTCCACGGACTCGCGCGCCGCCGGGCGCGCCGCCGCGCACACAGGTGAACGCCGGAGGGCGGCTCCCGGAGCTGGTCTCCGGAAGCCGCCCTCCAGCTGGTACCGCAACCCGAGCGGTCAGCGGTCACCGCCGGGCGGACCCGGCCGGTGCCGCAACGTCACCGAGGTCACTGGTCGTCGTCGCGACCGAACTTCTCGCGCGCGTCCTCGCCCTTGTCCTGACCCTTCTCACGGGCCTGGTCCTGAGCCTGCGAACCGCGCTCGTTCGCCTGGTCCTTGGCCTCGCCCGCCTTCTGCTTGAGCTGCTCGGCCTTGTCCTGGAACTGGTCCTTGATACCCATGCGGGGTCACTCCTCTAGGGGGTGGGGTGCGGCCCCCGCCAGAGACTGGGGGGCCTCGACCAGACTGACACGCACCGACAGACCCCGCATTTCGATCAATCCACGCAGAGTGACCGGCCGTCGGCAACCGCGCCCGTGCGGGCTCGCGGCCCCGGAACCGCCGCTCAGCCCACCCCGGAGGAGCGCCGCGAACGGTCCTTCTCGTCGGCGGCGCCCCCCGCCCCGACCAGCCCCTTGCGCACCCCGGCCAGCCGCGGCCCGAAGCGTTCCATCTCGCGCCTGCCGACCGTCCCGATCAGCGCGGGAAGCACGCCCCGCACGGACTGCATCCCGCGCAGCCAGCCCTGCGCGTAGACGTGCGCGGAGCGCCGCTCGATGCCCGCGAGCAGGCGGTCGACGGCGGGAGAGAGCGGGTACGTCTTGTTCGCCGGCCACGGCAGCCGCTGCCGCAGCTCCCGCATCACCTCGTCCTCGTCGGCGCCGCGCACCATGTCGGTGTCGGTCCAGCTCAGGTAGGCGACACCGACCTTCACGCCGAGATACCCGACCTCGGCGCGCAGACAGTGCGCGTACGCCTCGACCCCGGACTTGGAGGCGCAGTACGCGCTCATCATGGGGGCCGGGGTCACGGCGGCGAGCGAGGCGACCTGGAGGAGATAGCCGCGGCTCTCGGCGAGCACCGGCAGGAAGGCGCGCGCGGTGACCGCCGAACCGATCAGGTTGACCTCGATCACCCGGCGCCACGACTCCGGGTCGGAGTCGATGAACGGCCCGCCGCCGGCCACCCCGGCGTTGGCGACGACGACGTCGACCTTCCCGAACCGCTCCTTGACCTCGGCCGCGACCCGCGTCATCGCGTCCTGGTCGGTGACGTCCGCGTACCAGTACGCGCTGTCACTGTGCAGCCGCCCCGACAACTCCTCAAGCGCCTCCGGCTCCAGCCCCACGAGCGCGACCCGCACGCCGTGCGCGGACAACTTGCGCGCGAGCAACCGCCCGACCCCGCGCGCCGCGCCCGTCACGACGGCGACCTGCCCGTCGAGGCGGCCGGCGACCCGCCGCCCCGCCCCGCGCTGCCCCGGCACCAGCCCGGCGGAGCGGGTGGGACCTCCGGTGCCCCTGGAGCCCCCGGCCGCGCCGTTGTCATCGGTGGTCGTCATGCCTTCTCCTCAGTGAGCCGGGACGAACGAGTACGGCCTTCGGGCCGCGGCCCGGGGACGGTCTCCGCACCGGCCTCCGAACCGGCCTGCGTATCGGCCTGCGTGCTGGCCTCGGACCCGGCCTCGGACCCGAGCGGCAGATGGTCCGCGACGAGTTCCCTGATCCGCCCGGTCACGGCGGCGGGCCCCTCGATCGGCGTCATGTGACCGAGGCCCGGCAGTTCCGTCAGGCCCAGCGACCGCGGCAGGGCCTCGGCCAGGGCCCGCGCGTGGACGGCCGGGGTCAGCTTGTCGGCGGTCCCGACGATCACGGCGGTGGGCGCCTCGATGAGCCGTACCCCCTCCTCCTCGTCGAGCACGTCGAGCACCCGCGACCAGCCGAAGCGCACCGGCGTGGGACACGCGTGCACGATCCGCGCACACGCGTCCACCTGCTCCGCGGTGGCGCCCGGCCCCATCACCCCGTACTTCAGGACCCGTTTGCCGAGCGGGGTGACCGGGCCGAGCGGGGCCCGCGCCCCGAGGACCGCCCCCGTCAGCCGGGTCCGTACGGGACTCGCGGGCAGCGGCAGCACCGTGGACTCGGCGACGAGCCGCGAAGGGCCGGTCGAGCACAGCAGCACGGCGCCCGCGTGCTCCCGGAAGGCAGGCCGGTCCGCCGCCGCCATGAACGTCATCCCGCCCATCGAGTGCCCGGCCAGCACCGCCTTCTCGCCCGGCTCCAGCGTCGCGTCGAGCACCGCTTCGAGATCGTCGGCGAGCGCCTTCGTGCTGTACCCGAGCGGGCCCAGCGGCGCGGGGGTACGCCCGTGACCGCGCTGGTCGTAGGCGATGACCCGGTGATCGGGCGCCAGGGCCCGGATCTGCGCCGCCCAGAAGGCCACCGAGCAGGTCCAGCCGTGCGCGAGCACCACGGCGGGCGCCCCGGCGGGCCCGAACACCTCGACGTGCACGGGCGATCCGTCCGCCGAGGTGACGGTCAGCTCCCGCGCGGCGACCGGTGGCGCGTACGTACCGCGCGTGGCGTGCCCGAACCCGCTCATGCCGCAGCCCCTTCCCGACCGGCCTCTGCCCCAGCCCTTGCCTCGGCCGCTGTTCGTGCCGCGGCTCCACTGTGCCCCCGGGGCGGCCGCAGTACCTCGTACTCGAAAAGATTCACCCGCCGGGTCGCGGACCGGAACTCCGTCGTCGTCCCGGGCCAGATGGTCGTGTTCCTCCCCGAGGAGTCGAGATACCAGCTGGTGCACCCTCCGGTGCTCCACACCGTGCGCTTCATCCTTTCCTGCACACGGTGGTTCCACGCGTCCACGGCCGGCCTGCGGGCGTCCAGCGCGGAACCGGGCCCCAGCACGTCCAACTGCCGCAGGTAGTCCGCCATGTAGTTGAGCTGCGCCTCGATCATCAGGATCATCGAGGAGTTCCCGAGGCCCGTGTTCGGCCCGATGATGGTCATCCAGTTCGGGAAACCGGCGGCGGTCGCCCCGCGCAGCGAGGCCATCCCGTCCTTCCAGCTCTCGGCGAGCGTGTGCCCGTCGGCGCCCACGACCCGCTCGGCGATCGGCATGTCGGTGACGTGGAAACCGGTGCCGAAGACGATCGCGTCGGCCTCCGTCTCCGTCCCGTCCGCCGCGACCAGGGTGCTCCCGCGCACCTCGCTGAGCCCGGAGGCGACGAGATCCACGTTGTCCCGGGCGAGCGCCGGATAGTACGTGCTCGACAGCAGGATCCGCTTGCAGCCGATCCGGTACGAGGGCGTCAACCGGGCACGCAGCACCGGATCCTTGATGGAGCGCCGGATGTTCGCCTTCGCGAGCTTCTCGACCAGCCCCAGTGCGTCGGGCCGCTTCGTGAACGCCTGCACCTGCAGTTCCCTGATCCCCCACAGCACCCGCCGCCGCGCCTCCGTCGCGAACGGCAGCCTGCGGTGCAGCCACTTCTCCGTCGCGGACACCTCGCGGTCCATCCGGGGCATGACCCAGGCGGGGGTGCGCTGGAACAGGGTCAGCCGCTCCACCTCGGGCTGGATCGAGGGAACGATCTGGATCGCCGAGGCCCCCGTCCCGATCATCGCGACCCGCTTGCCCCGCAACTCGTAGCCGTGGTCCCAGCGGGCCGAGTGGAAGACCTTGCCCGGGAACGTGTCGAGCCCCGGAATGTCCGGGATCTTCGGGTCGGACAGCGGCCCGGTCGCCGAGACCACCAGATCGGCGGTCCAGCGCCCCGACGCCGTGTCCAGCTCCCACCGCATCCGCCGCCCGTCCCAGCGCATCATCCGCACCTCGCTGTTGGTACGGATGTGCGGCCGCAGCCCGAAGGTGTCGACGACCCGCTCCAGGTAGGCCCGGATGTGCGGCTGCCCGGAAAAGGTACGGGGCCACTCGGCGCTCGGCGCGAAGGAGAAGGAGTACAGGTGCGAGGGCACGTCGCAGGCACAGCCCGGATACGTGTTGTCCCGCCAGGTACCGCCGACCGACCCGGCCCGTTCCAGCACGACGAAGTCGGTGACCCCCTCACGCCGCAACCGCACCGCCGCCCCGATCCCCCCGAACCCGGACCCGACCACCGCCACCCGCACATGCCGCACGGCCCCCTCCCCACCCGAGGCTCCACCGCCCTGGCCGGCCTTTACGACCTGCCTGAGCTGCCCGGCCTCACCGCCCTGCCCGGCCTCACCGGTACGGCCAAGTCCTCGGGGATACGCCCCCGGTGCGCCGGCCGTGGCGACCGTGGCGGCATACTCCTGCGCGCCTTGAGTGCCGGGGGCGCTTTGTGTGCCGGGGGCGCCTTGAGTGGTCCGCGTGCTCTGTGCGCCCTGCGCGCCTTGAGAGTTCTGCGCGCTCCGAGCGCTCCGTGCGTTCTCTGTGCTCTCAGTGCTCTCAGTGCTCTGCGCGCCGGGTGACTTCTGCGTTTCCTGCCGGCGGTCCCGCGCGTTCCTCGCGGTGCCCTTGTCCCTCGCGGCGTCCAAGTCACTCGCGGTGTCCATGTTCTCCGTCATAGAGCCGCCTCCCGCACCTCTCCAGACGACGCTGCCAGCAATCACTGGCACGATGGGGAGCGTAGAACAGTCCCGTACCCGTGGGTAGAGGTCGCGCAAGAAGAGTTACCGCCGGTACGACATAGGCTGCGCCCGGGAGTTCACAGTACGGAGAGGCGGAGGGCGAGACGGGGAGCGAAGGCTCGTGGCAAGACGGAGGACCGGCACCGTGACGGCCCCGGGACCGCTCTGTGACGGACCCGTAACGGTACGCATCCGGAGCGGAGCGCGACCGGCCCGCCCAGCCGGACGAGGCGCCGGCCGACCCCCGGCAGAACCCCGCGGCGTTCCCGCTACCGGAAGCCCCTGCGTCAGACAGCGTTCGCCACTTCTACGCGAGACGCCGCAGGAGAGTTGAACGCCGCGGACAGCGCAGCGAGCATGGCCGACGGCACGACGTGGAGCACGACGGGGAGACAGCCCTCGGCGGCCGACCGGACGGAACCCGGGACGCCGGGCGGACACGGTCGAGAGCGAAGACGGACCGGCGGACAGGACGACCGGCGGACAGAGACGAGGGACATGGACGAGCCGGAGAACCGAAGCGCCGGAACCGAGACACAGAGCCGAAGCGACGAGTACCGGGCTGACGAGCACCAGGCCGACGACCAAAGCGGCGGGACCAGGGCGCACCCCCCGAGCACGAGGCACGAGGCGGCAACCCGAAGCGACGAGGGCAGGGCGCAAAGCCGACGCTCCGGAAGCGGGGCCGGAGCGGGGACTCAGGGCGAGAACGGAACCGGAAGTACAGCCGGGGACGGAGTCGGGATGGGGCCCGGAAACGGAGACGGCATGGAAGCCGGGGACGAAAGCGGCACGAGAGCCGGGGGCACAGGTCGCACAGGAACCGGGAACCGCGGCGGCGCGGGAACCCCGGGCGGAAGCGATGCGGGAACCTCGGGCAGCGGCGGCGCGGGGACTGGGAACGAAGCGCATGCAAGAACCGGGGACGAAGGCGGCGCGGAACCAGGGGCCGAGAACGGCGCCGGACCAGGGCCCGAAAGGGGCGCGGGACCGGGGACCGGAAGCGGCGCGGGACCGGGGACCGGAAGCGGCGCGGGAACCCCGGGCGGCGCTGAGGACAGGAGCGGGATGGGAGCCGATCACCTGCTCAACGCCACTGCTACGCGCACTCCTTCGGGGGGCTCCCCCCTCCCCTCCCCCGCCCCCTCCCCCGCCCCCTCCCTCCCCACCCCACCTCCCCGCGAGTACCGCACGACGGAGTTGGCCGCGGCGGCCGGTATCACGGTGCGGACTCTGCGTTTCTACCGTGAGCGCAAGCTCCTCCCGCCGCCTCGCCGTGAGGGGAGGATCGCCTGGTACGACGACCACCACCTGTCACGGCTGCGCACCATCTCGGCCCTCCTGGAGCGTGGTCACACTCTCAACGGCATAGCTGAGCTGGCCGAGGCCTTCGAGCACGGTCGCGATGTCGGCGACGTCCTCGGCCTGGGCGCCCCGTCCGAGGAGACCCCCGTCCGCCTGTCCCCCGAGGAGTTGGCCGACCACTTCGCCGGTGAGGTCACCCCGGAGAACCTGGCGACCGCTCTGGACCTCGGTTACCTCGCGGTGGACGGTGACGAGATCGTCCACATCAGCCGCCGTCTGCTGGACGTCTCGGCCACTCTGGTCCGTGAAGGTGTCCCGCTGGCCACGGTCCTGGAGGCCGGCCGCCAGGTCCGTGTCCACGCGGAGGCATTGGCGGACCTGTTCCTGGAGACGCTGCGCCCGCACACTCCTCCTGCCGACCCGGGCAAGCTCAGGCCCCTTGCGAAGGCCGTCGTAGAAGCCGAGCTCTCCATGGCCCTGGACCGTCGCCTCGCCCCGTTCCGCACAGAGAACACGGAGGACATGAGCGCACCCAAAGGCGTGCCCGGGCCCCCGAAGTCCGCGTGAGTGACTGGCCACCACCAGCCGCGCCCCACCACCTCCCCACATCATCCCGCCCCGAGCGACCGCCCACGCCCACTACGAAGCAACACCTCCCACCGCCCTTTCCATGCAGACGAGTTGGTCCCGCTCGTCCCAGGATTCGACGACACCGAAGCCGAGTCTCTCGTAGAGGGCCATCGCCCCGGCCCGCCACTTCCACACCGACAGCCGCACCGCCTCGGCACCCGCGTCGGCGCAGGCGGCGAGTCCGGCTTCGATCAGCCGTGTGGCGATGCCTCTGCCGCGCAGCGACGGATCAGTCCACAGCCGCTTGATCTCCGCGCGCCCTTCGACCGGGGTGGTCACCACGAGGCAGCCGACGAGTCGGCCCCCGGTGGACGCCACCAGCACGGTGTCCCGCTCGAACGCCTTCTCAGGGTCGAGCACTTCCCGTCTGTACCGCTCGGGCAGCCCGTCGACCTCGGTCACCTCGGCGCCCTTCTCCGCCTCCGTCCGCAGGTGATAGGCGAGCAGGAGCGCGGCCGGTCCCTCCTGCGTGCGAGCGCCCGGCCCGGGCCACCGCCCGATGACGACCTCGCCACCCTCGGACTGTTCGGCCGCTCCCGACGCCTCAACTGCGGCGCCGACGGGACGGCCCGTCACCTCGTTCACCTCATTCACCTTCCCCGGGGCCCCCGGGCGCCCCGTACACCACGGTCACCGGTGCGTGGTCGCTCCAGCGCTGGTCGTGCGTGGCCGCTCGTTCGACGTATGCCTTGAGTGCGCGTTCGGCGAGCCCCCGGGTGGCCATCTGGTAGTCGATCCGCCACCCCGAGTCGTTGTCGAAGGCCCGTCCCCGGTAGGACCACCAGGAGTACGGCCCCTCCACCCCTGGGTGCTGCTGTCGGAAGACGTCCGTGTAGCCGCCGTCCGCCGGGTCGAGTACTCGGGACAGCCATTCCCGCTCTTCCGGCAGGAAGCCGGAGTTCTTGCGGTTGCCGCGCCAGTTCTTGAGGTCGGCCTCCTGGTGCGCGATGTTCCAGTCGCCGCACACGAGGACCTCGCGTCCCTCGGCGGCCGCCTTCTCCCGCAGCTCCTTGAGGTACTCCATGAACTCGGTCATGAAGCGGTACTTCTCGTCCTGTCTCTCCGTGCCGACCTCGCCGGAGGGCAGGTAGAGGCTGGCCACGGTCACGCCGGGCAGGTCCGCCTCCACGTACCGGCCGCTGTCGTCGAACTCGGCGCTGCCGAAGCCGGTCCGCAGGCGGTCGGGTTCGCGTCTGCTGTACAGGGAGACGCCCGCCCTGCCCTTGGTGGCGGCGGGTGCGTGCACGACGAACCAGCCGTCGGGCCCGGCGACCTCGGCGGGGAGCTGGCCTGGTTCTGCGCGTACTTCTTGGAGGCACAGCACATCGGCGGAGGTGCCGGCCAGCCATTCCACGAAACCCTTTTTGGCCGCCGCCCTCAGTCCGTTTACATTGACGGTGGTCACAGTCAGCAAAGCGCTCCCCTCCCTCTCCAAGAGGTGCCGCCACCCGACGCCGCGACCGCCGTGTGCGGGCAGGTCGTCGTGGTGAGCACGTTCGAAACTCTAGGGCAATGGCGTCCGGAGTCGTCCGCAGTTATCCACAGATGTGGACAGTTGTACGATTATCGCCATGCAGATTCGCCGGGTCGCCTACGACCACCCCGACGCCGTCAAGCTCAACGACCAGGTGCAGCTCGAATACGCCGAGCGCTACGGGGACGACGGCGACATCACTCCGCTCGCCGCGACCATGTTCGCCCCGCCGCGCGGCCTGTACCTCCTCGCGTACGACGAGCAGGACCGTCCGGTCGCCACGGGCGGCTGGCGCGCCCAGGAAGCGAACGACGAGGGCTATGCGGACGGCGACGCGGCGCTGAAGCGCATGTACGTGGTCCGCGAGGCCCGGGGGCTGGGGCTCGCGCGCCGCATCCTCGGCCTCCTGGAGGAGGACGCCCGCGCGGCCGGGCGGACGCGCATGGTCCTGGAGACCGGGACGGCGCAGCCGGAAGCGGTCGCCCTCTACCTCTCCAGCGGCTACCGCCCGGCCGCGTCGAAGTTCGGCCTGTACCGCGACACCGACTCCAGCCTCTGCTACACGAAGCCCCTGACCACCCGCTGACCAGCCGGCCGGAGACGACAAGCCCACCCGGCACCGGGTGGCCAGCGCGCCATCCCCTCCGGAAAGGGCCTGCGGTCAGGCACCATCCCCTCCGGAAAAGACTGCGGTCAGTACTCCGGTTCCGCCTCCGCCCCACCGGAACCCGGACCGGGCCCCTGGCTGGGCGTGGAAGTGGAACTTGCGCCCGAACCGGCGCCAGAACCAGAACCAGGTCCGGCGCCCCGTACCGGCCCGCCCTGCGGTGCCGCCCAGAAATTCAGCCCCGCCATGTCGCGGCCCTGAACGACGACCCCGTTCACCGTTCCGTCGACCGCATTGTGCACATCGCCCGCACCGGTCCGCGCGCCCCCGCTCTGCGGGGCCAACTCGTCGAGCAGGGCCCGCAGCTCCTCGGCCGTCTCCGGATGCTCGCGCAGGGCCCGGCGGAAGCGGGCCCGCAGAGCGGCCTGCACATCCGCCGCCGCCTCCTCGTCCCCCTGCTCACGCGCCTCGGCCAGTTCCGCGCGGGACAGCTCCAGCTCCGCCCCCGCCGCGTCCTCGTCGCCCGCACGCCCGAAGAAACGCGCGACCCGGCCCCGTACCTGGTTCCAGCTCTCCGACACCATGAGCCCGACCAGGGTCGTCGCCCCACTCGCCGCCAGCGCCCCGACATCCACCGCCAACACCCTCCCCGTACCGGCCGGGCACGGCCCCCGCACCGTCCGGGGCCGCACGTGGGACTCACCGTAGGCCCAGCGACCGCCCGCACACAGGGCGAAACGGCGTACGTGTCCGAGAAGGGCCGCCCCCGCGCGCTACGGGCGGCACCTGACAGAGCGTCGACGCACGCGCGTCAGTGGGGGTGGCCGTGCCGGCCGAGGGTCTCCACCTGAGTCGCGCCGGGACGGGTCCACTGCGGTACGGGGCGGCTGGTCGGCCCCCAGGTGGGGTTTCCGTCCGCGTCCGAGCGCCAGGACCAGCACGCGTCGCGCCCCTCGGGCCACCCCTCGGGCTTGTCCTCCCACGCCTCGCCGCGGCCGTAGGGCGTCATGTCGAGCAGGCCGAGGGACCCGTTGACCCGCTCGTTGCCACGGCCGGTCGTGGAGTAGGTGAGGAACACGCGCTCGCCCTCGCGGAGAAAGCAGACGAGGTACCCCATGGCGCCACCGATCGGCGCGTCCACGTCACGCACCGAGTACCAGGGCTGGGTGTACCCCATGAACTCGACGTACGGGGCCACCTCCTCCCACCGCCCCGTGGTCAGGACGGCGTACGAGACACCCCGGGCGTTGAGGTAGGTGGCGTCCCGCAGGTGCCAGGCCGTCGTGGTGCAGCCCTCGCACTGCCCCTGGTGCGGCGCACCGTCGTACCACATGTGCTGGTAGACGACGAGCTCGTCGCGGCCCTGGAACAAGTCCAGGAACGGCACCGCGCCCTCGGCCCCGACGACCTCGGCCGTCCCGTCGAGCTCCACCATCGGCAGTCGGCGGCGGGCAGCGGCGAGCGCGTCGCCCTCGTGCGTGTGTGCCTTCTCGCGGACCAGAAGCGCGTCCCGGGCGGTCTGCCAGGTGGCCGGGTCGACGACGGGCGGGCGGCCGGAAGACTCGGCGGCCGAGTCGTTCGGTGTGGTCTTCACAGCGTTCTCCGTGGTGTCTCGCGTCGAACACGTTCCACGAGTTCCCACGACGCCCTCCGAGGGCTCCCCGAACGGACTCGCGCCGAGCCGGGACCCATCGCGGCACGGAGCACCCGCGGCCCGAGCCTGCACCGGCCGCACCGGACTGACAAGCGCACACGCCGCCCCGGCCAGCACTCCCCCCCTAAACGACGAAGATCCCGCCCGGTCTTCCGACCGGACGGGATCTCCTGACGTTCACGGGAGCAACCCGTGAACAGTCGTCTGTGGACCTGTGGGGATTTGAACCCCAGACCCCCTCGATGCGAACGAGGTGCGCTACCAGACTGCGCCACAGGCCCTTGCGACGAGTGAAACTCTAGCACCCCGAACGGGGTGCTCGGTAATCCGTTCCCCGCTGGTCAGGGGAGCGGACGCCGGGGCTCACTCGTTGGCCGCTCGCGGGTGGTCGCCCTCCTCGTACTGGTCGAAGAGCGGGGTCCTGGTACGGCCCTTCGGGCGGCGGTGCGGGCCCTTGCGGGAAGCGGGGGCTTCCTGGCCGTCGGGGCGCGGGCGCTGCGACGGCGGTTCCTGGTCCGTGCGCTCCGGGTCCGTGGCGTCCGGGGCGTCGGTCCGGCCCGGGTCCGCGGTGCCGGACCGGGCGGAGGACCACACGTCGGGCGCCCCGAGGTCGACGTCCTGTGTGGCACGGGGCGCGACCGGCGCCGTCACGTACGTGGGCAGCGGTACGGGCACGGGGTCCCAGCCCGCTCCCCGTGGGTGTCGCTGGCGCTCTCTCTGCTGGTCGACCCATTCGGCGTGGTCGGTCTGCTCCACGAGGGCGCGCCGGCCGGCCGCGAGCGCCGACATCTGCGGGTCCTCCCCGGGGGTGACCGGCTCGGTGACGGCGGCGTCGTGGGCCTGGGCGGCCCGGTCCCGAGCGGTGGCGCCGCGGTGCTGGGGCTCGTGTTCGCCCGTGTCCGCGTCCTCTTCGAGGCCGCGGTACTCCTGGGTGGGTTCGTCGGCCGCGTGGTGGTCGCGGCGGGAGCGTCCCGCCTGCGGAGGCCGTCGGCGGGAGCCCTGCTCGCGCAGTCGCTGGGCCGCCGCCTCGGCCCTGCGGCGGTCCATCGTGTACGCGAAGCGGTGCCGTTCCTGTCCTCGCAGATAGACGATGTACGCGCTCAGCATCAGCGCGGGTGCCGCCGGCGCCCACAGGAAGGCCAAGCCGAAGACGGCGGCCGCGACGGCGCCCAGCGTGAAGAGGAGGAAGAGAAGAGCCGTCGTGCGGCGCCTGCGGGCCAGCACCTTGGAGCGCCGGGCGCGGGCCAGGGACTCGGGGGTCTCCTCTTCGCTCTCCGTCGCCCGCGGTCGGCGCTCCACCGCTCGTGCGCGTTCCTCGCCGGGCCCCTCCGGGGTCTCCTGCTTCTCGCGGGCGTCCCGGGCCGGCTCGTGGCGGACCTCGTGCCGCACGTGCGCGGCTGACGGGGCGGCTTGCTGCCGGTCGGCGGCGGGAGGCGAGGGGGGACGCCCCTGCGGGCCGTGCGCCTCGGGGCCGGCCGACGGGGGGCGCGCCGTCGTGGTCGTCCTGGACACGGCGAAGGACCGGACGTCGACCGAGTCGGTCAACTCCGGCGCGTCGCCAGGCTCCTCCTCGGAGCGCTCCTGGAGGCCCTTGGCGTAGCGGCGCTCCATTCCCGCGCGTCCGGACAGCAGCCGGATGGCGGTACTGAAGCGTTCCGTCGGTCGAGCCTCGTTCAGCTCGTCCTGCCTACGGAGCCACATCGGCACCAGATAGGCGGCCCAGGCCCCGACGATGACTGCGTAAATGAGGCCACTGCTGCTCACGCCTCACACCGTAGAGGGCTTTTCGCCGGGCGATCCGCCAATTGAGTCGGTGTGTCGCACGAATCAACTGATATCAATGACTTTTTTTACGACTGATCTGATCAACGACGAGCCGTAAAGGGTATTTACCGACCAGATGACCCCTTTAATTCGAATACTTATTCGAATTAAAGGGGTCATCTGGCGTTCTGCCTGGTCAGGCGGTGTTCCTGCGTTCCTGTCTGCGGCGCCGCCACCGACTGAGCAGTCCGTCCGGGACTTCCTCCGCGGTGAGCGCGTACACGAGGTGGTCACGCCAGCCACCGTCGATGTGCAGATACCGGGGCCGCAGTCCCTCTTCGCGAAAACCGAGCTTCTCGACCACTCGTCGGCTCGGGCCGTTCTCCGGGCGGATGCACACCTCGATGCGGTGCAGACCGACCGTGCGGAAGCAGTGGTCCGTCGCCATGGCCACCGCCGTGGGCATGACGCCGCGTCCGGCCACCGCCTCGTCCACCCAGTAGCCGACGTGTCCCGAGCACATGGAGCCCCACGTGATGCCGGCCACGGTCAACTGCCCGACGAGACGGCCCTCGAACTCGATGACGAAGGGCAGCATCCGCCCGGCGTTCGCCTCCGACCTCAGATGGCGGACCATTTGACGGTACGTCGGGCGCTGGACGATCGGCCCGGAGGGCGTGGGCGGCGGAATGGTCGCCTCCCAGGGACGCAGCCAGTCCCTGTTGCGCCGGTTCACCTCCCGCCACGCCTTCTGGTCGCGCTGCCTTATCGGGCGCAGCGTGACGGGGCCCTCCGCCAGGGTCACCGGCCAGGGTGAGGCGTACGCGTTCAGCTCGGGCTCCCTGCGGTGTCGGCGGAAGGGGAGGGCGCGGGGCCCGCGGGGTGGTCGCCGCCGTGGATCTGGTCGACGGCGTGGCGCAGCGCCCGTTCCAGGACGGTCAGTCCGTCGCGTACGCCTCCGGTGGAGCCGGGGAGGTTCACGACGAGGGTGGTGCCGGCGACCCCCGCGAGCCCGCGCGACAGGGCGGCCGTGGGCACTTTGGGCAGGCCCTGCGCCCTGATGGCCTCGGCGAGGCCGGGCACTTCGCGGTCCAGGACCTCGCGGGTGGCCTCGGGGGTGAGGTCGGTGGGGGACAGTCCGGTGCCGCCGGTGGTGACGATCACGTCGTAGCCGGCCGCGACGCCCGCGCGCAGCGCCGTCTCGACCGGGGCGCCGTCGGGGACGATCTGGGGTCCCTCGGTGGCGAATCCCCAGGCGGTCAGGGCCTGCGCGATCAGCGGGCCGCCGCGGTCGGGGTAGATCCCGGCGGAGGCGCGGTTCGAAGCGGTCACCACGAGGGCGCGGTAGGGCGTGCGCACGGGTTCGTCCGGCGCCGTCCTGGCCGTCGGCTGCGGGTCGGGGTCGCTCGTGGCCGGTTCGGGGGTGCCGGGGCCGGGCGCGGTCTCGGCGTCGGGGCGCCGCCAGTCGCCGGACTTGCCGCCGGTCTTGGTCTGGACCCGGATGTCGGTGATGGTCGCGGCCTTGTCGACGGCCTTGACCATGTCCACGACCGTGAGCGCGGCGACGGAGACCGCGGTGAGCGCTTCCATCTCGACGCCTGTCCGGTCCGTCGTGCGCACGGTGGCGGTGATCTCCACCGCGTCGTCGGCGACGGCGAGGTCGAGGGTCACTCCGGAGAGGGCCAGCGGGTGGCAGAGGGGGACGAGGTCGGGGGTGCGTTTGGCGCCCATGATGCCGGCGATCCGTGCCGTGGCCAGGGCGTCGCCCTTGGGGACGCCCTCTCCGCGGAGCAGTTCCACGACCTGCGGGGTGACGAGGACGCGGCCGGTGGCGGTGGCCGTACGGGCCGTCACCTCTTTGCGTGTCACGTCGACCATGCGGGCCGCTCCGGCCGCGTCGAGGTGGGTGAGCCCGGTCGGCGCCGGGTCTCCCGCGGCGGGCCGGGGGTGGGAGGGGGCGGGGTCTTCGGCGGGTCCGGGGGCGCCGTCCCCCGGGTGCATCGCGGTCATCTGGCTTGGGTGCTCCCGGTCCTGGCCGTGTGGTGTCCCGCACGGGCCTGTGTGGGCAGACACGCTACCCGCCTCGGGGCGGGGCGGCTGCGGCAGGACGGGCCGCGCGCCGGTCGGCCCCGCTCGGGCGCCCGGCCGCGTGCCGCCCGGCGGCGATCGGGCGGCGCTCCTGCCCGGGCCGCGCTCAGCCCAGGGGGATGACGTCCACCTCGGTGCCGGGTTCCAGGGACGTCGTGCCCTCGGGGACGACGATGAGCGCGTCGGCGCGGGCGAGGGCGGCCACCAGGTGGGATCCGGCGCCACCGACGGGTTCGACGGTGCCGTCGCGGTAGGCGCCGCGCAGGTACTGGCGGCGGCCGTCCGGGGAGGTGAGCGCCTTGTCCGTGCGCAGCCGGGCGCGGACGGCGGGGCGGTGCAGGTCCGTCAGTCCGGCGAGGGCGCGGATCGCGGGGCGGACGAACAGTTCGAAGGAGACGTAGGCGGAGACGGGGTTGCCGGGCAGGGTGAGTACCGGGGTGCGGTCGCGGCCGATCGTGCCGAAGCCCTGCGGTTTGCCCGGCTGCATGGCCAGGGTGCGGAAGTCGACCCCTGTCGACCGGGGGGCGTCGGGGGCGGCGGTCTCGCTCTGCTCCCCGGCGGTCGGGTCCTGCGCACCGTACGCGGTCGGGTCGTCGTCCTCTTCAGCGAGTGCCTCGTCGCCGGTCCAGCCGGAGAGGGCTTCCTTGACGACGTCGTAGGCGCCGACGCTCACCCCGCCCGAGGTCACGATCAGGTCGGCGCGGATCAGCTGGTCCTCGACGGTGGCGCGGAAGGTCTCCGCGTCGTCCCCGACCGCGCCGACGCGGAAGGCGATCGCGCCCGCGTCCCTGGCGGCGGCGGTGAGGGCGAAGCTGTTGGAGTCGTGGATCTGGCCGGGGCCGAGGGGTTCGCCGGGCTGGACCAGTTCGCTGCCGGTGGCGATGACGACGACGCGGGGGCGGGGCCGGACGCGGACGGTGCCGCGCCCGACGGCGGCGAGCAGGGCGAGTTGCGGGGGGCCGAGGACGGTTCCGGCGTCCAGTGCCCGGTCGCCGGCGCGTACGTCGCTGCCGGCTTCGCGGACGTGGGCGCGGGCGGTGGCGGGGCGGAAGACCCTGACCGGCCCGCCGGCGCCCTCGGGGGCGGCGCTGTGTGGCGTCATGCGGTCGGCGGGGCCTCCCCCGGTGCCGCCGTCGGTCCATTCGACGGGGACGACGGTGTCCGCTCCTTCGGGCAGCGCGGCGCCCGTCATGATGCGTACGGCCTGGCCCGGGCCGACGGTGGGGGGCGCGGGCAGGCCGGCGGCGGCGTCACCGACGACGGTGAGGGTGGCGGGGAACTCCTCGCTCGCTCCGGTCACGTCGGCGGTGCGCACCGCGTAGCCGTCCATCGAGCTGTTGGGGAACGGGGGGAGGGAGAGCGGCACGGCGACGTCCTCGACGAGGACGCAGCCCTGGGCGTCGAGGAGCTGGAGTTCGATGGGCTCCAGGGGGCGCACCGTGGCCAGGATGTCGTCCAGGTGCTCCTGGACCGACCAGGTGCGGGCCCGGCCGGGCGCGGTCTTCGTCGTCGTGCTGCTCAAGGTGCTACATCTCCTCGGTGACGTAACTGCGGAGCCAGGACCGGAAGTCGGGTCCCAGATCTTCACGTTCGCACGCGAGTCTGACAATGGCACGCAGATAGTCGCCGCGGTCGCCGGTGTCGTAGCGGCGGCCGCGGAAGACGACGCCGTGCACCGGGCCGCCGACCTTCTCGTCCTCGGCGAGCTGCTGGAGGGCGTCGGTCAGCTGGATCTCGCCGCCGCGTCCGGGTTCGGTCCTGCGGAGTATCTCGAAGACGTGCGGGTCCAGGATGTAGCGGCCGATGATGGCGTAGTTACTGGGGGCGTCGGCGGCCTCGGGCTTCTCGACGAGGCCGGTGATGCGGACGACGTCGCTGTCGTCGGTGCTCTCGACGGCGGCGCTGCCGTAGAGGTGGATCTGTTCGGGCGCCACCTCCATGAGGGCGACGACGCTGCCGCCGCACTGGGCCTGGACCTGCACCATGCGCGAGAGGAGGGCGTCGCGCGGGTCGATGAGGTCGTCGCCGAGGAGGACGGCGAAGGGCTCGTCGCCGACGTGCGGGGCGGCGCACAGGACGGCGTGGCCGAGGCCACGGGGGTCGCCCTGGCGGACGTAGTGCATGGCTGCCAGGTCGGAGGACTCCTGCACCTTGGCGAGCCGTTCGGCGTCGCCCTTGCGGGTCAGCGCCTCCTCCAGCTCGTAGTTGCGGTCGAAGTGGTCCTCCAGCGGGCGCTTGTTGCGTCCGGTGACCATCAGTACGTCCGAGAGACCAGCGGCCACGGCTTCCTCGACCACGTACTGGATCGCCGGCTTGTCGACGACCGGCAGCATCTCCTTGGGCGTGGCTTTCGTGGCGGGCAGGAAGCGTGTGCCCAGGCCGGCGGCGGGAATCACGGCCTTGCTGATACCGGGGTTGGCAGAAGTCATGGCGCAACGATAGCTATCGCCTATGCCTGTGTCCGCACATGTACACAGTTCGTAGTCATATAAGAAGTTTGACGCGCAAAGGAGGCTCTTTGACCACGGAGGAAGCGTCGTCCGGAGGCGGTGCGGGACACCGTCCCGAGGGCGAGGCCGACGCGAATACTGTCAAGCGCGCGTTGCGGCAAGGTCTCCTGACGGTGAGGAACAGTTTGCCGCCGGGGGACGTCGAGAGGACGGGGGCCGTCCTGGCCGACCGGGCCGCACGCCTGCCGGAACTCGCCCGGGCGCGGACCGTCGCCGCCTACGTGTCCGTCGGCAGGGAACCGGACACCGCCCCCCTGCTGGCCGCTCTGCGCGAGCGCGGCGTGCGGGTGCTGCTGCCCGTACTGATGGACGACGACGACCTGGACTGGGGGGAGTACGCGGGCCTCGCCTCGCTCGCCGCCGTGAGACGCGCGGGGCGGATGACCCTGTGGGAGCCGACGGGGCCGCGGCTGGGCCCGGAGGCGGTGTGCGCGGCGGACGCCGTTCTGCTGCCCGGTCTCGCGGTCGACGGCACGGGGACCCGGCTGGGGCGTGGCGGCGGCTCCTACGACCGGGTGCTGGCCCGGCTCGCGGCGGCCGGGACGAACCCGCCGCTCATCGTGCTGCTCTACGACCACGAGGTGGTGGAGGAGGTGCCCGCGCAGGCGCACGACCGTCCCGTGCACACGGTGGTGACGCCCTCGGGCGTGCGGCACTTCGGCTGAATACCCCGTACACGGCGGTGGCCCGCCCCCCGGTCGGGAGGCAGGCCACCGTCAACAGCGCTGCCGGAGCGTCAGGGCTTCAGCACCAGCGTGTCCTCGGTCGCGCCCTTGACGGCCTTCTCGCTGTACGCCCAGGGGAGCGTCTCCCCGTCGGCCCACTTGTCGGTCTGGTCCGTGTAGTGCGAGCTGTAGGCGTGCCCGGAGGCGCCGGTGAGGTTGATCCAGCGGGACTTGTCGAGGTTGTCGAGGTTGACGATCATGCGCATGGACGGGACCCACACGACGCCGTAGCCGCCCGCCGCGTTCCAGCCGGTCGCGTCGACGGCCGCCTCGCCGCCGCCGAGCTTCCACGGGCCGCGGTTGAGCAGGTGCTGGATGAATCCGGGGCCCTCGGTGCCGAGGGTCTGGTTCTTCAGCGTCAGCTCGTGCAGCCGGCCCCAGTTCCAGCTGTCGATGTCCTTGCCCAGCTTGGCCGTCAGCTCCCAGCGGGCGTCCTGCATGGCCCGGCCGAACAGTCCGTCGCGGGTGTTGATCTCCGGCTTGTTACGGCTGCCGGAGACCTTCCACCAGTCGTTGTCCTGGTCCTTGAGGATCTGCCGCACGACCTCGAACCAGCGGTCGCCGCCGTCCGGCTGCGCGGTGTCGGCGTCCCGCTGCCCGCATTCGCGCACCCGCTGGTCCTCGTCCACGGGGCCCGTCGTGTTGACCGGTTCGACGTTGAGGCACTGCCCCTTGACGCGGACCTCCTTGGGCATCTTGTTGCCGAAGGCGAGCTTGAGGATGTTGCGCCACACCGCGTTGAAGTACGCGGCCGCCGCCGAGTCCGGCTCCTGCGTGTAGTCCCAGCCCTGGAGCAGGTTCTGCGCCTCGCGGACGTAGGGGTCCTTGACGTCGATCTTGAGGAGGTACGGCGTCAGCAGACGGGCGATCTCGCTGCTGTTGTCCATCTGCATCGTGCGCATGTCGTCCGTGGAGATCTTCCCGCCGTCCTTGATCTTGGACTTGATCAGGTCGGTGATGCGCTCGCTGCGGGTGCCGTAGCCCCAGTCGGTCGTCAGCTGGTAGGGGTACTTGTCCTGGTCGACGACGGCCTGGTTGGCGGTCACGATGTAGCCGCGCTCCGGGTTGTACTCCCAGGGCAGCTCGCTCTGCTTGATGTAGCCGGTCCACCGGTAGTCCGCGTCCCAGCCCGGTGCCGGGAGCGAACCGTCGTCGCCCTTGGGGCGGGTGGGGATGCGGCCGGGCGCCTGGTAACCGATGTTGCCCTCGGTATCGGCGTAGATGAGGTTCTGGGAGGGCACCTCGAACTGCGCCGCCGCCTTGCGGAACTCGTTGAAGTTCTTCGCCCTGTTCAGCGAGAACACGGCGTCCATGGAGTTGCCGGGCTCCAGCGCCGTCCAGCGCAGCGCCACTCCGTAGCCGTCGCCCCGGTCCGGCGCCACGTTGGCCACGGGCGCCTTCTTGCCGACCTTGGCGATCTCCTTGTCCCGGTCGGACACGAGGGGCCCGTTGTTGGTCTCGCGGACCGTGATGACCTTGTCCGTGCCGCCCGCGACCTTGATGGTCTCCTTGCGGGTCTTGAACGGCAGGGTCTTCCCGTCGTACTGGTAGCCGTCCGAGGTGACCTTCTCCAGGTAGAGGTCGGTCACGTCGGCGCCCAGGTTGGTCATGCCCCAGGAGATGTTCTGGTTGTGGCCGATGACCACGCCCGGCATCCCCGAGAACGTGTATCCCGTGACGTCGTACTGGCACTTCGCGGACACCGACCGGCAGTGCAGGCCCATCTGGTACCAGACGGACGGCAGCTGCGGAGACAGGTGCGGGTCGTTGGCCAGCAGGGGCTTGCCCGTGGTGGTGTGCGCTCCGGAGACGACCCACGAGTTGGAGCCGATGCCGTTGCCGTTGGGGCCGAACACGGCCGGGACCCGCTCCAGGGCGTCGGACAGGCCGGCGAGCTGACTGCTGACGCCCTGCGCGTCGCTCTGCCCGGTGGAGCCCTGAACGCCGGCGCCCTGCCCCCCCTGCTCACCGGAGCCGGCAGTTCCGGATTCCGTGGTGCCGGAGAGGTTTGAACCGTCGGTGTTCTCAGAACTGCCGGAACCGCCCGTCGCGCTCCCGTCACCCGCCACGCCCGAACCGGTGGCGCCGCCGGAGGGATCCGTACCGGTGGAGGGGTCCGTACCGCTGGCGCCGGGGGGGTCGGTGAGGCCGCCGGACTTCAGGTCCGGGTCGAACTCACCGGTGGCCGGGTCGATTCCGCCGCCCTGGATGATCGGCTTGTTCTTGTCGTACGGGTACTCCGGGTACAGCTGCTTGATCTGCTTGGCGCTCAGCCGGCTCGTCATCAGCGAGCGGTCGATCTCGTCCTGCATGTTGCCGCGCAGGTCCCAGGCCATCGCCTTGAGCCAGGCCACCGAGTCGACGGGCGACCACTTCTGCGGCTTGTAGTCGTTGGTGAAGCCCAGAGCGGCGTACTCCAGCGAGATGTCCTTGCCGTCCTTGCCGCTCAAGTAGGCGTTGACGCCCTGCGTGTACGCCTGGAGGTACTTCTTCGTCGAGGCGGACAGCTTCTTGTCGTACTCCTGCTGCGCGACCCGCTGCCAGCCGAGCGTGCGCAGGAAGGCGTCGGTGTCCACCTGGCTGTCCCCGAACATCTCGGAGAGCCGTCCGGAGGTGGTGTGCCGGCGCACGTCCATCTCCCAGAAGCGGTCCTGTGCCTGGACGAAGCCCTGCGCCATGAACAGGTCCTCGTCGGAGTCCGCGTAGATCTGCGGGATGCCGTAGGAGTCACGGCGTACGTCGACGGGCCCCGACAGCCCCTTCAGGGTGATGCTCCCCGTGGTCTGGGGGTACGAGGCACGGACCGTGCTCACACCCCAGTAGGAGCCGTAACCGATGCCCGCGATGACAGCCAGCACCAGGACGATCACGATGAGGCGGGCTCGACGCCCCTTCTTCTTGCCGGACTTATGACCGGAAGAGGCGGTTGTATTCGCGGGCATCGCTGTCCTTGCTGTCCTTCGAGCGGCCGAGCGGGCTGTGTCGTCCGGGCTGATTGTCACGGAACGCTGGAGCAACCATAGGCGCAGAGCCCGCAGGCCCCTGACGCGGTCCCGGCTCCTCTCCCCCTTTGGGGCCGCCCCGCCAACGCCTCAGGACCGCCTCCCAAGGGGCCGGGAAGAGACGGCGGGGGATCTTGTTGTCCCTTCCGTCACCCCTTCTCCGGTACATCGCGGTCGTTTCACCACCCCGCCGCACCGGAGCGGCGAGCGGCCGGTGCGGCGGACGAGATCCACGAGAGGCATCAAGAAAGCGTTAACGATTAGGTAAGGTAACGAAGTAAACAGGTAGGGCGTCGATCCGCGGCGGCCTGTTCCGCGCGGAAGGATTCGGCCCCTGACTGTCGACCACCTCAACCAGCTCCTGTTCGTCTCCGCAGTCGTCCTGCTCGTGGCCGTGGCGGCCGTGCGCATCTCCTCGCGCAGCGGTCTGCCGAGCCTGCTCGTCTATCTCGGCATCGGCGTCGCGATGGGCACCGACGGCATCGGCGACGTGTCCTTCAACAACGTGCGGCTGACCCAGGTCATCGGCTACGCCGCACTGGTGGTGATCCTGGCCGAGGGCGGTCTGGGCACCAAGTGGAAGGAGGCCAGGCCGGCGCTGCCCGCCGCCGCCCTGCTGTCGACCCTCGGCGTGGGCGTGAGCGTCGGGATAACAGCCACGGGCGCGCACTATCTCGTGGGGCTGGAGTGGCGTCAGGCGCTCATCATCGGCGCCGTCGTGTCCTCGACGGACGCGGCCGCCGTGTTCTCGGTGCTGCGCAAGGTCCCCCTGCCCTCCCGCATCACCGGGGCGCTCGAGGCCGAGTCCGGGTTCAACGACGCCCCCGTGGTGATCCTGGTGGTGGCCTTCTCCACGGCGGGCCCGGTCGAGCACTGGTACGTACTGCTCGGCGAGATCGCCCTGGAGCTGGCGATCGGGGCGGCGATCGGTCTCGCGGTCGGCTGGCTGGGGGCCTACGGACTGCGGCACGTCGCGCTGCCCGCCTCGGGCCTGTACCCGATCGCCGTGATGGCCATCGCGGTGACCGCCTACGCGGCCGGGGCCATGGCGCACGGCAGCGGGTTCCTCGCCGTGTATCTCGCCTCGATGGTGCTGGGCAACGCGCGGCTGCCGCACTGGCCTGCCACACGGGGGTTCGCCGAGGGCCTGGGCTGGATAGCGCAGATCGGCATGTTCGTCCTGCTCGGCCTGCTGGTGACCCCGCACGAACTCGCCTCCGACATCGTGCCGGCGCTGGTCGTGGGACTCGTCCTGACGCTGGTCGCCCGGCCCCTCTCGGTGCTTCTCAGCCTGCTGCCGTTCCGGCGGCCCTGGCGCGAGCAGGCGCTGATGTCCTGGGCGGGGCTGCGCGGCGCGGTCCCCGTCATCCTGGCCACGATCCCCATGGTCGCCGGGATCAAGGACAGCCGGCACATCTTCAACATCGTCTTCGTCCTCGTGGTCGTCTACACCCTCGTGCAGGGGCCGACGCTGCCCTGGCTGGCGAAGCTGCTGAAGCTGGGCAACCCGGCCGGGGCGGCGGACCTGGGGATCGAGTCCGCGCCGCTGGAGCGACTGCGCGGCCACCTCCTGTCGGTGTCCGTGCCCGAGGAGTCCCGGATGCACGGCGTGGAGGTCAACGAACTGCGGATGCCGAAGGGCTCGGCGGTCACCCTCGTGGTGCGGGAAGGGGCGAGCTTCGTCCCCTCGCCGACGACGACGCTGCGGCGCGGCGACGAACTGCTCGTCGTCGCGACCGACCCGGTGCGCGACGCCGCCGAGGCCCGGCTGCGGGCGGTCGCCCAGGGCGGGAAGCTCGCCGGATGGCTGCGGCTCCCGGAGGAGGCCGCCGCGCGCTCCTCCCTGCGCAAGATCCAGCCGGGCGGGCCCGCGTCCGCCCGTACCGGCGGGCCCGCGTCCGCCCGTACGGACAGCCGTAAGGACAGCCGTAAGGACAGCCGTGCCGATGTCCGCCAGGCCGGGACCCGCGAGCCGGACGCCCGGCCGGAGCCGGTGGACGCCCCACGGGCGCCGGTGGACGTCCGGCCGGGGAAGACAGGGAGCGGAGAGGAAACCTCCGCGTCGGCCCCCACCGACGGCGGCCCTCTGGACGGCTCCCTGGACAGCTCCGTACGCCGCATGGGCGCCGGCGACGCGACGTCTGCGCGCAACGGCCTGGCGGCTCAGGTCCCGACCGTTCCGGAACGCCGTGACGGGGAGCGCGAGACGGAGCCGGAGGCCCCGGCGGAGCACGACGGGGAGCGTGACCTGGCCTGAGCCGTCATACGATGGGCGGGCACTGATCGACCAACTCTGCCTGACGCAGAGCTGGCGCGACCGTATGGCGGCCGCGACGCCCTTGCCGTGGGCGGAGCGGCATCTACCGCAGTTCCGCGCAAGAGGACAGCTCTCGGCGCCCCTCAGGGGCGCTACCAGGCGGCAGAAAGGCTTGGGCCGTGGAATCCACGGTCACCTCCGCTTCGCCCGACGCCGGCGCGGACAACGGCTCCCGCCCCGGATACGGCTCCTTGCTCCGCACCCCCGGGGTCGCCGGTTTCCTGCTCTCGGGCTTCGCCGCCCGGCAGCCCTTCGGCATGCTGACCATGGCACTCGTCGTCCTGGTCGAGCACACCTCCGGTTCGTACGGCAGCGCCGGCGCCGTGGCGGCGGTCACGGGTGTCTCCATGGCGGTGTTCGCGCCGCAGAGCGGCCGGCTCGCCGACCGGCTGGGGCAGCGCGCCGTCCTCGTCCCCGGGGTGCTGCTGCACGCGGCGTCCGTCGCGGCCCTCACGACGCTGGCCCTGGCCGGTGCCCCTCTGTGGTCGCTGTTCGTCCTGGCGGTGCCCACGGGCGCCTCGGTGCCGCAGATCGGGCCCATGGTGCGCTCGCGCTGGGCGGCCAGGCTCGGGGACTCGCCGCTGCTGCCGACGGCGGCCGCCTTCGAATCGGTCACGGACGAGTTCACCTTCGTGATCGGGCCGGTGCTCGCGACCGCCCTGTCCTCCGGCTGGCACCCGGCCGCCGGACTCGTCGCCGAAGGGGTCCTGACCCTCGTCGGAGGGCTGCTGTTCGCCGGTCAGCGAGCGGGCCGGCCCGCCGCCGGGACGCCCGGACCGGCCGTCGGCCCGGGCCGGGGCGCCGCCCCCGCGCGACGGGTCTCCGCCCTGTCCGTGCCGGGCGTACGGGTGCTCGCGGCGGCCTTCGTCGGGATCGGCGTGGTCTTCGGCGGAATGCAGGTTTCGCTGACCGCCTTCGCAGAAGAGGCGGGCCATCCCGGGATCAACGGACTGCTCTACGGGGTGTTCGCCTCGGGCAACATGATCGCGGGTGCCGCCGTGGGGGCGCTGGCCTGGAAGCGGCCCGCGCACCGGCGGCTGCTGACCGGCTACGCGGCGCTCGCGGTGGCGGCGTCGACGCTGTGGACGATCCACTCCGTGCCGCTGTTCGCCGTGGCCGGCTTCGTGACGGGCCTGTGCATCGCCCCGTCCCTCATCACCGGGTACACGCTGATCGACACCCTGGTGCCCGCTTCGGCGCGAACGGAGGCGTTCACCTGGCTCACCGGGGCGGTCGCCCTGGGGCAGGCGGCGGCCGTGACGGTGTCCGGGAGACTCGCGGACGGGCACGGGGCGAGCGCCGGTTTCCTGGTCCCCGCGGCCGGGACGATCGCCGCGCTGGCGACCCTCGTGGCACTGCGCTCCTGCCTGGTACCGGCCGCGTCGAGTCGTACCGTTGCACGTGGTATCGGTCACCGCACGCCGTCAGCAGTGGACTGAAACCGCGGAATACGTCACTATGGATCGTCGTTAGCACTCATCGAGTAAGAGTGCCAGGAGGAAGCAAGTGCCGACGTACCAGTACCAGTGCACCGAGTGCGGCGAGGGCCTTGAGGCCGTCCAGAAGTTCACCGACGACTCGCTGACCGTGTGCCCGAATTGCGATGGCCGCCTGAAGAAGGTGTTCTCGGCCGTCGGCATCGTCTTCAAGGGCTCCGGCTTCTACCGCAACGACAGCCGCGGCGCGTCGAGCAGCAGCGCCCCCGCCGCCAAGTCCACGTCGGAGGCGTCGAGCACCTCGTCCTCCTCGTCCGAGAAGAAGTCGGAGTCGTCCGCGACGTCCTCCACCTCCTCGGACACGAAGAAGAGCAGTTCCTCCTCGTCCTCCGCGTCCACGGCCGGCTCCGCCGCCTGACACCGGGACTCCGTGTGCGCCCCGTCCTCTCCCGAGGGCGGGGCGCACACGCGTGTCCGGATAATGTGCCGCCATGCCCAACAACACACAGGCGCGGTCCGCGGAGATCGGGGTCATCGGCGGGTCCGGCTTCTACTCGTTCCTCGACAACGTCACCGAGGTGACGGTCGACACCCCTTACGGCGCCCCCAGCGACTCCCTGTTCCTGGGCGAGGTCGGCGGACGCCGGGTGGCCTTCCTGCCCCGGCACGGCCGCTCCCACCATCTGCCGCCGCACCGCATCAACTACCGGGCCAACCTGTGGGCGCTGCGTTCCGTCGGGGTGCGGCAGGTGCTCGGCCCGTGCGCCGTGGGCGGGCTGCGCCCCGAGTACGGGCCCGGGACGCTGCTGGTGCCGGACCAGTTCGTCGACCGCACGAAGAGCCGCGCGCAGAGCTACTTCGACGGGGTGCCGCTGCCGGACGGGACGATCCCGAACGTCGTGCACGTCTCCCCCGCCGATCCCTACTGCCCCACCGGACGGCGCGTGGCGATCGAGGCGGCGGGCCGCGACGGCTGGGAGGCGGTCGACGGCGGCACCCTCGTCGTGGTGGAGGGGCCCCGGTTCTCGACCCGCGCCGAATCGCGCTGGCACGCCGCTCAGGGCTGGTCGGTGGTCGGCATGACCGGGCACCCGGAGGCGATCCTCGCCAGGGAACTGGAGCTCTGCTACACCTCGCTGACCCTGGTGACCGATCTCGACGCGGGCGCGGAGAGCGGCGAGGGCGTCTCGCACGAAGAGGTGCTGAAGGTCTTCGCCGCGAACGTCGACCGGCTGCGGACGGTGCTCTTCGACGCGGTGACCGCGCTCCCCGCCACCGAGGACCGCGACTGCCTGTGCGTGGGGGCCCTGGGCGGCCTCGCGCCGGGAATTGAGCTGCCGTAGAGGCTCCCCCTTGCCGTAGAGGCTCCCTTGCCGTAGAGGCTCCCTTGCCATAGAGGCTCCCGCCGAGTGGGAGGGGCTGCGGGGTTCGGTACCTGCCTTGCGGCGGCCGGCTTTGGTGGCGGGAGGCAGGATTCCGGGCCGGAGGGACAGAGGATCGGGCAGGCAGGATTCCGGGCCGGTAGGCCGGTGGTCCGGGCGCGGTAGGCCGGTGGCTTGGGGGCCGGTAGGCCGGTGGCTTGGGGGCCGGTAGGCCGGTGGCTTGGGGGCCGGTAGGCCGGTGGCTTGGGGGCCGGGCGGCGCGGAATCTCTCCTTCGAGTGAGGGGGTTTTCTGCGAACAGCCCGTTGTCCACAGGCCGTTATCCACAGGTCTGAGCGGGTTGCGGAGGATCGGGGCAGAGTGAGGTCGTCCGTCGCGCACCTGCGGCGGAGTAGCCGCTCCTGCCCGGCCCGCCGCCCGACGCGGCGCGGCTGCGGGCTCGTACGAATGACGGTGCCCACCATGCCTGTGTCCTCCCCGCCCTTGGTTTCCTCCAGCCCCCTGCCTCCCCTCCTCTCCCCCTTCCCTGATGCGCCGCACGCTCGCCCCGAGCCCCCGCGGCTGTCTCCCGCCGGGGTCTTCCCCGCACCGCACGTACCGCTGCGGGAGGCACCGCCGACCGGGGCCGTCCCCCAGTTCCCGCCACTGAGGCCCCGCCGGAGCGGATGGGGGCGGTGGCGGCTCGGCCGGCACCGGGGGAGGCTGGCTGGGGGCTGTCTCGTCCTGGCGGCCGCCGCTCTCGTACTGACTTCGCCGGACGGCGCCGTTACGCGCCCGGACAGGCCCGGTCCGGCCGCGCGGCACAGGCCGGCTGCCGCCGTGGCCCGGGTGACGACTCCCGTGCGGATCGCGGAACCGGCGGTCCTGCGCCTGTTGCGGCCGGGCGCGCGGGTCGACGTGATCGCGACCGCGCCGGGGGACGCCGCCCGCCGTCCCCGCGTGGTCGCCTCGCGGGCCCGCGTGGTGGAGGTACCGGAAGATGCCGCCGCGGACGTTTCGGGTGGGGCCGCAGGGGACAGGCGCCTGGGCGCAGCCGACGGCGGGGCGGTCGTGGTCCTCTCGGTGCCCCGTGCGACAGCGGTGGCCCTTGCGGGAGCGGCCGTGACGTCCTCGCTGGCGGTGGTCCTGTGCTGAGGGACCTCGTCCACGGCTTCGGCCTCCTGCCGGCCCGATCCGCGTCAAGCCCCTCGTTCGAGGGAGGCGACTGGACACCGGTCGGGGCCCCTGCCGTAGGTTGCGGAGCTGTTTGCTCCGATCAACATCCGTACACAGAAGGACTCCTGGGTGAGCGAGAACAGCAAGTCGGGCGTGTGGGAGGGCTTCAAGGCCTTCCTGATGCGTGGCAACGTCATCGACCTGGCGGTCGCGGTGGTCATCGGGGCCGCCTTCACCAACATCGTGAACGCGGTGGTGAAGGGGATCATCAACCCGCTGGTCGGCGCGTTCGGCACCCAGGACCTGGACAAGTACAGCTCGTGCCTGCAGGCCCCGTGCACGACGAACGCGGCCGGCGAGACCGAGGGCATCCGCATCATGTGGGGGACGGTCCTCAGCTCCACGCTGACGTTCCTGATCACGGCGGCGGTCGTGTACTTCCTGATGGTGCTGCCGATGTCGAAGTATCTGGCACGGCAGGCGGAGCGCAGGGCGGCGAAGTACGGGGCCCCCGAGGAGGCGGTGGAGACCACCGAGCTGGACGTCCTCAAGGACATCAGGGACGAGCTGATGGCGCAGCGGGCGGCCCGCGAGGGGCGCGCCCCGGGACCGAACGGTCCGGGGGCCCTGGGCGACTCCTTCGGCGGGGCGACTCCCGGCGAACGCGATCCCGGAGGCTCCTCCCCGAGCGACGGGCCGGGCGGGCCCGACAAGGGCTGACACGGCGCGCCGCCGCGGACGCGGTGGACCGTCCTGCCTCCGGTGCGGTGGGCCGATCGTCTGGGGCACGGTGGACTGGTCCGGCCCGTCCGCGGTGCACCAGTCCGACCCAGGCGCGGTGGAGGTCGGCCGAAAGGGCGGTCGACCTGCCCGGAAGCCGCCCTGCCAGGGCGTTTCCACAAGCGGCGTCCGGCGGGTTCAGGGGCGGGCAGGGCGCGGCGGCTGGTGCGGGGCAGCTCAAAGCGCCGAAGCGCCTCGGTCGGCGCCTCCACTGCTCGAACGGAGTGGAGGGCTCGGGGAAGAAGTTACGGGGCGTTTCGGCTACGCGGCGTGGCGGGGTCCCCCGCCGGAGACTGGGGGAATGCCGTGTCAGGTCGCCGCAACCCCGGCCACGGTCCGCCGGACACCCTCTGAGGGCTCAGGGCTCGCGCTTCTCCACGGGAGGGCGCACAGGCGCAGCAGCGCACGGGTCGGGAGCGCTCAAGGCCCTCAGGAAACACAGGGCGGAATGCACTGCGCGGACGGCGGCCGGGCGGGTTCGGGGGCGGTCTCAGATGTGGTGCGGGGGCTTCTCGTCGAGGAAGCGGGCGAGGTCCGCCGCCGAGCCGGTGGAGGGCGTGGGGCGGTCGCCCCAGCCCCGGTCGCTGTCGTCGGCCGAGCGGCCGGACAGGGGGTCGGCGAAGTCGAGGGCGGCCTTGGCCCGGCGTACCGCCTCTGCCGCGGCCTCCGGCCGGTCCGCCTCGGTCGATGCCTCGGCGCCGGCCACGGGGGCGTCACCGCCCGTCGACGCGGCGCCCGTTTCCTCGGAGGCGTTCCGGAGGGCCGGGGCGTCCTGGGCGGTCGTGGCGGACTGCTGGCGGGGCTTGCTCATTCCTCCAGCGTACGTCCACGTGGTGCGCGAGCGTCGTCCACAGCGGCGCGGGCACCGGCCCGTGCGCCCGGCGGAGACACCCGCGCACCACCGGGCGGCACGGAACCGGGCACTGTCAACCGCGCCGGTTCGGCCCCGGGCCCCGCCCGAGTCCGGCCCCGGATCCCGCCCGCCGCGCTGCTCGACGCAGGCCCTCCGGGCAACCGCACACGCGTCCAGACGCGTACGACGGCGTGTCAGCTTCCGTACACGCGTGCCGTCTTCCGTCGGGACGGCGGGAAGCGCTACGTTCCGAGCGTTGTGTTCCGCCTTGGAGAATACGACGAGGGCATGTGCGGGAACTCGGCGCGGTCTTCGTACGTTTTCCTGATTCCCGGACATGATGTCCGACCGAAGGGCTACGGTATGCACCCACAAGGTGACATGCAGCAACGCCGGGAGATGCCTTGAGCGTTCCGTACGAGACACCTGAGCCGCCGGAGGGCCCCGTCGCGCGGCTCCTGGGGCGTGCCCTCAACTCATTCGAACTGCCCGACGACCTGCTGTCGCGGCTCAACACCACGCTCGCGTACGACAGTTCACTGCATTCCGCCCACCACAGCGCGAGTACGCACCACGAAACCTACCGGCACTGCTGGCTGCTCCCGGACGGGGGTGCGCTGACGCTCTGGGAACTGGTGCACCGCACCGTCCCGGAGACGGAGACGCAGCACGAGATCTACGTGACGGCGGAGGACGCGGCCAACGCGGCGGCGCGCTGGTCCTACGGCCCCGTCGAGTGGGACACCGTCACCGCGAGCGAGGACCTGAGCCTCGTGATCCACGTGGCGGAGGAGGACTTCGGCCCGCAGCGGGACTACGCGCCGGACGATTCCGCCGACCACGCGCGCCGGCTCCTGCGCCGGGCGGAGAACACGGACCGCCCGCGTGAGGACATCGCGGTGCTCCTGCACTCCGCCTTCGCCCACGAGATCACCCAGGCGTTCACGCGGCCGGGACTGCGCGAGGCTTCCGGGATCGGCTTCGCGCTCTACGAGCACGCCTTCCTGCTGCTGGACGGAACGGAGCTTTCGCTCTGGGAGGTCGAGCACACCGCGACACCCGACCGCCGGCACATGTGCGAGGTCTACGAGACGGAGACGGAGGCGCACGAGGCGATGGAGCGCCGGGCCAGAGTTCTCTGAGGCTCGACCCACCAGCCGTGGCCCCCGCCCGCTGCCCCCCACCCGTCTCGCGACGCGGGCCGTCTCGCGACGCGGGCGGGGGCAGGCCGCCCCAGCGCGACCGGACCGCCCGCGCAAGCCCTGACCAACCCTCCGCGCGTCCGCGCGTCCCGCGACTCAGGGAGGCGCGGAGGGGCGGAGGCGCGGAGGGGCGGAGGGAACTTGCGGGTCACTGCGTCACTGCGTCACTGCGTCACTGCGCGCACGGTCGCACCCAAGCGCCGCTTCCAGGGGACGCCTCACCCTCGCCCCTCACGCCTCAGGACGCGCTGCGGACGCAGGCTCACCCACGGACGCACACACAGCGGCACACAGGGGCCGCACAGGGACACGCAACGCAGCCTCGCAGAGACGGCCGGGCCGACCTCGCCTGGACCTCAGCCTCAACCTCAACGTCGGCTCAGACGCAGGAGACACAGGCACACAGACGCGGACGCAACCGCAACCGCAGCCACAGCCACAGCCACAGGCGGGTCATTGACTGAGCGTCAGCCGCCGAACCCGTCTCAGCCGTGCTGTTCGTCGCCCAGTTGGCGAACGAGTCCGGCGAAGGCGGCGCGTTCGTCCGGGGTCAGGTCGACGTGCTCCGTGGCGGGGACGGTCTGGTGAGGGATACCGCCGTGCGGGGGCGCGGGCCGGGCGGCGTGCCAGTCGGTCGCCTCGAACCGGTCACGGCGGGAGAACCGGACACGGCCGACGACCCATGCGGCGGTCGCCACGAGGATGGCGGCCACGCCTATCTGCTGAACGACCGAGACATTTTGGGGCATGGGCTCAGTAGACCTCACTCAAGTGGACCGATGGTAGGAAAAATCGGTTCTTGCACCTCGAAGTGATGCATCTCCTATGCCACTTGTGCCCCGATTGACGCCACAAAACGCCAAAACCGCTTCCAGAACAGCCAAAAGGGCCCGTGCGCGGTGGCGCAGGCCCTGACGGCTCACCCCGGAGAGGGGTCGCTGGGACTCCGGTGACGCGGGCGGCCGGGTCAGGCCGCCGCGTCGAACCCGGTGTCGTGTGCCAGCTTCTTCAGTTCCAGCAGCGCGTGCTTCTCTATCTGCCGGATGCGCTCACGGGTCAGTCCGTGCTGCTTGCCGACCTCGGTGAGGGTGCGTTCGCGGCCGTCGTCGATGCCGTACCGCATCTTGATGATGGAGGCGGTGCGTTCGTCGAGCCGGCCGATGAGGTCGTCCAGTTCCTCACTGCGCAGCAGCGTCATGACGGACTGCTCGGGAGAGACGGCGGAGGTGTCCTCCAGGAGGTCGCCGAACTGCGTCTCGCCCTCGTCGTCCACGGGCATGTTCAGCGAGACCGGGTCACGCGCCCAGTCCAGGACGTCGGAGACGCGCTCCTGGTTGGAGCCGAGTTCCTTGGCGATCTCCGCGTGGTCGGGCTCGCGGCCGTGCTCACGGTTGAACTCGCGCTGGACCCGGCGGATGCGCCCGAGTTCCTCCACGAGGTGGACGGGCAGCCGGATGGTGCGGGACTGGTCCGCGATGGACCGGGTGATGGCCTGCCGGATCCACCAGGTCGCGTAGGTCGAGAACTTGAAGCCCTTGCGGTAGTCGAACTTCTCGACCGCGCGCACCAGGCCGGCGTTGCCCTCCTGGATGAGGTCGAGCAGCGGGAGGCCGCTGCGGGGGTAGCGACGGGCCACGGCCACGACGAGGCGCAGGTTGGAGCGGATGAAGACGTCCTTCGCCCGCTCGCTGGCCTCGACGAGCGCTTCGAGCTCCTCGCGCGAGGCGTCCTCGGCGCTCTTGCTCTCGGCGGTTCCGTCGAGGATCTGCTGGGCGAAGACACCCGCCTCGATGGTCTGCGACAGCTCGACCTCCTTCGCGGCGTCGAGCAGCGGTGTACGCGCGATCTCGTCGAGGTACATGCCGACCAGGTCGCGGTCGGCGATCTCCCCGCTCGTGGAACGGGCGCCGCTTGTCCCCCGGGGCTCTCCCCCGGAGCCCGAAGCCCGGGAGGTGCTCCCCACAGCGGACTTACGACGGGCGACGGCACGGGTTGCCATGCGTGCTCCCTTGCGATGGTGGGTGATCCTGCTCCCTGCGGATGCCGCACCCCTCCCACGACCCAGGTGGGTCGCGGCCGGAGTGCTTCACCCTCGCGGGTGCCCGGCATCTGAAGGAAACAACGACTGTAATCAGGACAGAATTCCCCACGGCGACATCAATCTTTGCGATCATGCAGTACCCTGTCCGACCGCATGGAGGCAAGATGTCCCAATCGTCCACAGAAACGCAGGTCAGAACCGGGGTGAAAGCCGACATCGGGCAGCTCACCGACCTCTACAACCACTACGTGCGCGAGACCCCCATCACGTTCGACACGCGGCCCTTCACCCCGGAGGAGCGACTGCCGTGGCTCCTCGCGCATCCGCCGCAGGGCCCGTACCGGCTTCTGGTGGCGGTGGCCGGGGACCGGATACTCGGGTATGCGACGAGCAGTCCCTTCCGGCCGAAGCCGGCGTACGTCACCTCGGTGGAGGTGAGCGTGTACGTACGGCCCGACGCGGGGCGGCGCGGGGTCGGCTCACGGCTTTACGAGGCGCTCCTCGCGGCGCTGGAGGGCGAGGACCTGCACCGGGCCTACGCCGGGATCGCCCTGCCGAACGAGGCCTCGGTCGCCCTGCACGAGCGTTTCGGCTTCCGGCACCTCGGCACGTACGCCGAGGTGGGGAGGAAGTTCGGCCGCTACTGGGACGTCGCCTGGTACGAACGGGCGCTGGGCTCCTGAGGAGCCGCCCGGCCGTCGCACGGTCGTACGGCCCGGTCGGTTTCCGGTGGGCTCTGGTCGGCTTCCGGTGGGTTCCTGGCCGGTTCCTGGCCAGTGCCCGGTCGGTTCCCGGTCGGTTCAGAGGGCGCCGAGGTCGGCCGCGTACCAGTGCTCGGGCCGCATCCGGAAGGTGACGAGCCCATCGGAGGAGTTACCGGTGGCGCCGGTGCGCTCCACGTAGGCGCGCGCCTTGTCCGGGGACAGGTAGCGCGCGGCGACGGTGGCGACGTCCTGGGAGGTGGTGGGGGCGGAGCCGACGACGGGGCCCTCGACGGAGACGTAGCGGTAGGTGGGTTCGGTCCGCTGCACCAGCAGGCTGAACCGTCCCGCCCGGCCCACCAGCCGGGCCTTGAGGGAGTCGGCACCGGTGAAGACGCGCAGGTCGCCGTCGTCGCCGCGCCAGTACCAGACGGGCACGTTCAGGGGTCCTCGGTGGCCGGTGCTCCTGGCCACGGCGATGCCCGCGACGCGGGACTCGGCGAGGAAGGCGTCTCGTTCCGCCGCACTCAGTGACACCGCTGCTCTCCCATGGGCTGGACCGGCCGGGTCCGCCGGGGCGCGGCTCGGCTCGGGCCGCCCAGTGTCGCCGTTCACCACGGTCCGGCCAAGGACCTAGGACCACAGACCGTTACCGGGCTGTCACGGACGGCCTAGCGTTTCCCGCATGCTCACTACAGGCGGGACCGGCGGGGAACGACCGGACGGAACGCGGGACGAGCCGCGCGCAAGCCGGAGCGGGGCGGCCCACGGGCCGGCCGCCGACGGGCCGCGCGCCAGGTCCGACGGCACGCTGGACGAGGCTCTGGAGCGGCTGCACGCGGCGGGCCCGGAGCGGGACGGCTGGCTGAGCAACCACGCGCCGATGGCGGTGGAGGCCCTCGTACGGGGCGGGCAGGCGGAGAAGGTGCACCGGTGGCTCGACCGCTACCGGCCGAAGCTGGAGGACATGCCCGCCCCCTACGAGAGGGTCACGGAACTGAACTGGCGCGAGGCGCTGGGTGATCCGCGCCGGATCGGTGACTGGTCGGCGTACTTCTCGGCGCGGCTGACGCGGGAGCCCTGGCGGGACGTGCTCGCCGTCTGGTGGCCGCGGCTGCTGCCGGGCATCGCGGGCGGGGCCACGCACCCCGTCATCCGGACCGGTCACGCCGTGCGGACCCTGCTGGAGGACGAGGCGCGGACCCCGGGCGCGACGGCCGGACCGGGGAGTGGTGCGCTCGATCCCCGGCGCGCGGAGCTGGGGCACGCGCTCGGCTACTGGGCGGCGCGCAGCCTGCCGCTGCCGCCGCTGAGCGTGTTGCCGCCCGCCCGGGACGCGGACGGCGCGCTGGCGGCGGTGCCCGGCGTCGAGCGCCGCAGCGGCGGCATCCGGGAGCGGCTGGCGCAGTTGCGGGGGCTGCCGGCCTGGCCCGAGAGGCGGCCGGCCACCCCGGAGGAGGCCGCGGCGCGGCTGCGGGAGCTGGTCGCGGCGGCGGTGCACCGGTACGCGGCCCACGGGCACGGCGAGCCCGTCATGCTGGTGCACGCGGCGACGGCCCCCAACGCCGTACTGCGCACCCTGCCCGCGCTGCCGCGGGAGTTGTGGAGCGTGAGCGTGGACGCGGCGTGGGCGGCGAGCGGGGCGGTGACGGCCGCCTACGAGGTGCCCGGGCCCGGTACGGCGGACGCCGCGCTCCTGGCGGAGGCGTCCGGGCTGGGCGCGGCGGAGCTGTTCGCCCGGGCCGCGGCCCACGGCGACGAGCACGCCGTGAAGTTCACGGACACGGCGCTCGACGTGGGCGGTCCGCTCGCCGGGGCGGCGGCACTGCGCTCACTCGCCCTCGTCGAGCCTCTCGGCTGAAGCGGGGCTCGGGGGCGCGGGCGGGGCGGGACATCACCCGAACTGGACGGAGCGTTTGGCCAGCCCCATCCAGAAGCCGTCGATGACGCTGCGCCGGGTGTCCAGTTCGCCGGTGGCCTCGGCCGCGCCCAGGGTCACGAAGAGGGGCGCGAAGTGCTCCGTACGGGGGTGGGCGAGCTGTCCGGCCGGGGACTTGTGGCGGAAGTCGAGGAGCGCGTCGACGTCTCCGGCGTCCAGCGCGCGCTGCCCCCAGTCGTCGAACTCGGTGGACCAGGCCGGGACGCCGTTCGTGTGCCGGAGCGCGGCGAGGTTGTGCGTGAAGAAGCCGCTGCCGACGATCAGTACGCCCTCGTCGCGCAGCGATGCGAGGACGCGTCCGACGCCCATCAGCGTCTCGGGGTCCAGCGTCGGCAGGGAGATCTGGAGCACCGGCACGTCGGCGTCCGGGTACATCTCGACGAGGGGGACGTACGCGCCGTGGTCGAGCCCCCGGTCCTCGACGTCCTGCACCGGCAGCCCGGCCCCGCGCAGCATTCCGCGGACCGAAGCGGCGAGGAGAGGGGCGCCCGGGGCGCCGTACTGGACGGCGTAGTAGTGCTCGGGGAAGCCCCAGAAGTCGTGGACGAGGGGCAGCGTCCGCGTGGCGCCGAGCGCGAGCGGGCCCTCCTCCCAGTGGGCGGAGACCATGAGGATCGCCCGGGGCCGCGGCAGCGCGGCGGACCAGGCCGCCAGCTCCCCGGGCCAGACCGGGTCGTCGGCGAGCGGCGGCGCGCCGTGGCTGAGGTACAGGGCGGGCATGCGCGCGGGGGCGGCGGCGGACATCACGGTGCTCCTTCGGCGGGCGGCCGACCGGCGCGCGCTGCGGCCGGACGATTTATTTGAAGTATCAAGCTCTTCGCGTCCGAGGTTACGGCAACATTGTTTAAGCTTCAATAAGACCGGTTCGCGGTCGAGCACGGAAGAAGCACGGAATGACGACGGAGACCACTACGCCAACCACGTCCACCACGACGCCTACGGGGACAGCGACGGAGCACGGCGAGGAACGGGACGGGGCGCAGGACGAGACACGAGGCGGGACGCGCTGGCTCACGGACGAGGAGCAGGCGGTCTGGCAGGTCTACCTCCAGGCGAGCACGCTGCTCGACGACTACCTGGACCGTCAGTTGCAGCGGGACGCGAAGATGCCGCACGTCTACTACGGGCTGCTGGTGCGGCTGTCCGAGGCGCCCGGCCGGCGTCTGCGCATGACGGAACTCGCCTGCCACGCCAAGATCACCCGCTCACGCCTCTCGCACGCCGTGGCCCGGCTGGAACGCAACGGCTGGGTCCGGCGGGAGGACTGCCCCTCGGACAAACGGGGCCAGTTCGCGGTGCTGACCGAGGACGGCGCCGGGATGCTGCGGCGCAGCGCCCCGGGACACGTGGCCGCCGTGCGCAGCGCGCTGTTCGACCGGCTCACCCCGGAGCAGCGGCGTTCGCTCGGCGAGATCATGGGCATCCTCGCCGAGGGCCTCCAGCCGGACGGGAGCGGTGGGCGGACGGATCTGCCGTGGCTGCGCTGACGCGGCCACCGGCCACCGCGCGCCCGCGCCCTTGACGCTCGGGCGCCTGAAGCCGCCGTGGTGCTCGCGCACCTGAAGCCGCCCCACTGCACGCGCACCTCACGCCGCCGGCCCCCGTACGGACTGTTCCGTACGGGGGCCGGCGGCGTGTGAGGGTGACGCGAGAGGGCTGGGCCGCTTCAGGCGCGGGCCCGGCCGCGTCAGTGAGCGATGACCGGAACCGCCAGGTCCTCGGCCGACCCCTCGGTGGTGGAGCTGTCCGAGCCGCCGCCCTTCGCGACGGCCGGGCCCGCGCCCTGGGCCCGCGTGTTGACGAGGGTCAGAGCGATGGTCGCGGCGACGGCGAGGATGCCGACCGCCCACCAGATGGCGTGGCTGTAGCCGTCCACGAGGGCCTGCGCCTGCAGGAGCTTCGGGTTGGTCCCGTCGCTCGCGTGCGAGGTCAGGTACGCCGTGGTGGCCGAGGCCGCGATGGTGTTGAGGAGGGCGGTGCCGATCGCTCCGCCGACCTGCTGCGAGGTGTTGACCATGGCGGAGGCCACCCCCGCGTCACGCGGCTGCACACCGTGCGTGGCCAGGGACATGGCCGGCATGAACGCCGTACCCATGCCGAGGCCCAGCATCAGCTCGGCCGGGAGCACGAGGGAGGCGTAGCCGGAGTCGATCTTCATCTGCGTCAGGAGCAGCATGGCGAGCGCGGCGAGGACGAACCCGGGGCCCATGAGCAGGCGCGGGGGGACCTTCGTCATGAGGCGGGCGCCGATCTGGGTCGAGCCCGTGATCATGCCCGCGACCATCGGCAGGAAGGCGAAGCCGGTCTTGACGGGCGAGTACCCCTTGACGACCTGGAGGTAGAAGGTCAGGAAGAGGAACAGGCCGAACATCGCGATGATCGCGAGACCGAGCGAGAGGTAGACCCCGCCGCGGTTGCGGTCGGTGACGACGCGCAGCGGCAGCAGCGGCGCCTTGACGCGGGACTCGACGAACAGGAACGAGCCGAGCAGGACGACGGCCGCGACGAAGGACCCGACGGTGGTCGCGTCGCTCCAGCCCGCGGACTCGGCGCGGGTGAAGCCGTAGACGAGGGACACGAGGCCCAGCGTCGACAGCAGCACACCGGGGATGTCGAGCGAGGAGCGGTTGCGGCTGCCGGCCGGTTCGCGGATCACGAACCACGCGCCGAGGATCGCGACGACCGCGAAGGGCACGTTGACGAAGAAGGTCCAGCGCCAGTTCAGGTACTCGGTGAGGAAACCGCCGAGGATGAGACCGACGGCCCCGCCACCACCGGCGATGGCGCCGTAGATGCCGAAGGCCTTGGCGCGCTCCTTGGCCTGGGTGAAGGTCACCGCGAGCAGGGAGAGCGCGGCGGGCGCGAGCAGCGCGCCGAACACGCCCTGGAGCGCGCGGGAGCCGAGCAGCATGGCCTGGCCGGTCGCGGCGCCACCGAGCGCGGAGGCGAGGGCGAAGCCGATGAGGCCGGTCATGAAGGTCCGCTTGCGGCCCCACATGTCGGCGATCCGGCCGCCGAAGAGGAGGAGTCCGCCGAAGGCGAGCGCGTAGGCCGTGATGACCCACTGCCGGTTGCCGTCGGAGATGCCCAGGTCGGTCTGGGCGCTGGGCAGCGCGATGTTCACGATCGTCGAGTCGAGGACGACCATCAGCTGCGCGAGCGCGATGAAGACGAGTGCCTTCCACCGCCTGGGATCAGGGCCCTCGGCCTCGGCCCGCAGGGGGCCGGAACGCTCGGTACGGAGTGTTTCTGACATGGGGATATCCACCTTGGGACGCTCGTGGAACACCTTCTCGGACGCGGCGGCCGGGCGGGCACACCGTGGGAGAGGGCGCGAAGAGATCGGGACGGGAGAGGCGAGTACGGGCGAGAGGCGAGGGCCTCGGTACGCATGCGCGACGTCATTGTGCGGCAGGAGCGTTACGGAAAAAGAAAGTTGGATACGACCGGGACGGAAGCCCCGGACACGAGACCGTGCTGTGGCGCTTGGCGCTCGTCAACTGAGTTCCTGGTGACGAGTACTGAATTCCTGGTGCCGAGTGCCGGGATTTCGGGCGGTCAACTGGCGTGCTGGGAAGTGGCGGTGGGAGTCGGGTGGAGGTTCTTCACTCCCGGCGGAGCTCCTCCAGGGTCACTGCGGTGCCCGGCAGGACCGAGTGGGCCGGGGCCCGTAGTCCGTCCAGGAAGAGTTGGAGATGGCGGTGGGCGAAGCGGTCGCTGTCCACCCGGCTGCACCCCGGCAACGGCCTGGTGAGCTGGGACAGGGCCATCATCAGGTCCCCGACGCCGATGTCGGGACGCAACTGACCGGCCTCGCGTGCCCGGCTCATCACCGCTTCGACGCCGGCTTCCAGCCCGAGACGCCCGGCGAGCAGATCGGGGTGGTCCATGTCGACGGTGACCGAGAGCAGTGAGCACAGCGCGCCCACCCGCTCCTCGACGGCCGCGTGGGCGAAGCCGCACAGCGCCTCGAAGGGGTCGGCGCCCTCCAGCGCCTCCTCCGCGCGCCGCGAGGCGCGGTCCATGACGGACAGGACGGACTGCCGCATCAGCTCGGCGCGGTCGTGGAAGTGGCGGTAGACGGTCGCGTTGCCCACGCCGGCCCGCCGGGCGACCTCGTCGAGCGAGATGTCGGCACCGTGCTCGACGGCCATCTCCCGGGCCGCCTCGACGATGCGTTCACGGTTGCGCAGGGCGTCGGCGCGGGGGCGGACGGCGCGACGGGGCCCGGTGGTCCCGCACGCGGCGCCATCGCGACCGGCACCGTCGCACTCCTCGGCACCGGCGCTGCACGCGGCACCTTCGACGACCTGAGCGGCCACCATGGCGTCCTCCTCCTTCACCGACGTCGTAGCTGAATCGTTCATCCGCACGGCCGAAGCGGGGACTCACTCCCCGCCTCGTTCCGACACGAGTCCAAACGGGGAGAAGGTCCCCGGATATTTCCGCAGCCCGCTGTGAGCCGGGTCACAGGAAAACCACCGATCGGCCGCATCCCGCGCGCGCCTCACGAGCACTGACCCGAGGCTGAGCTATGAGGGGGCAGCCTCGCAGGTCAGGAAGGTGGCTGCCGCGAACGGAGGGCCGGACGCATGCAGCCGACCAACGGGCCGCACTCCCCTTCGGGACCCATACGCCGACCGTCCACCGGCTCCGCGCCCGCTGTCGGCGACGGGCGGCGGGACGCGCGCCGCAGGGCCCGCCGGGCCCGCGTCCGCCAGGGCGCCGCCCTGGCCTCGCTGACCACACTGGCCGTCGCCGTCTCGATGAGTACGTCGGGGGGCGGGGGTCTCGCGGCGGAGGGGGGGCCGGCGGCGGGCCCCGCCTCCTCGGGCCGGCACGCCTCGCCCGAGACCTGCATGATCAGCGGCCCGCTCGGCGTCCAGATGTCGGAGGGGCTGCCCACGGCCCCCGGGTACACGCGTTCCACCGGCACGGTACGAGCCCTGAACCTGATGATCGACTTCCCGGACGCGCCGGGCGAGGGCACGGCACGGCAGCGGCTCGCGGAGTTCTTCCCGAGCACGACGAAGTGGTTCCGGACGAGTTCGTACGGCCGGCTGGACTACCGTCCGCAGGCTCCGGTGCGGGACTGGCTGCGCATGCCGAAGCCGTTCGCCGAGTACGGAATAGAGCGCGGGGCGCCCTTCGAGCCGGGCTACCGGGCACTCGTACGCGATCTGGTGGCGACGGCCGACCCCCTGGTCGACTTCAGTAAGTACGACCTCGTCAACGTGCTGGTGACGCCGAACGCCGGCCCCTCCGCCCTGGACACGGTGCTGTCGGTGACCTTCGCCGGCAACCACGAGGCGCCGGTCGCGGACGGTACCCCGCTCGCGAACACGTCCTTCGTCTACAGCCGCCAGGACGACGGTTCGGGCAGCTACGGGAAGACCGGCTACCGCGTCCTCCCCCACGAGAACGGCCACGTCTTCGGCCTGCCCGACCTGTACACGCAGGACGGCGGCGGGGCGGCCGGCCACTGGGACATCATGAGCGAGGACTGGGGCTCCAACAACGACCTCCTGGCCTGGCACAAGTGGAAGCTGGGCTGGCTCGACGACGACCAGGTGGGCTGCGTGCCCTCCAGCGGCACCGCTCAGTACGACGTGCTGCCGCTGCCCTCGACGAAGAAGGGCGACAAGCTGGTCTTCGTCCCCCTGACGGCGACCTCGGGCCTCGCCATGGAGGTCCGTACCCGCTCCGGCAACGACGAGACGGTCTGCCGTCCCGGCGTCCTCGTGTACCGCGTGGACACGGACGTCGACACCGGCCGCGGACCGATATCCGTGTCCGACTCCACGAAGGACAGCGGCGGCTGCACCCGCCGCCCCAACGTCCACGCCGAACTCTCCGACGCCCCCTACACCCCCGGCCAGACCTTCACCGACAAGGCGAGCGGCACGACGATGAAGGTCCTGGGGAAGGGACGCGACGGGGGGTACCGGGTGGAGGTGCGGAGGAGGTAGCGCGATGGCCCTTACCCGAACGGCAGCGGACCGACCGGGTCGACCGGGTACTCGCAATTCACGCCCATGATCGACTGGACGCGGACAACGCGACTGCCGTCGGCGTCCGCCCCCACGCACTCCCCGGCCGACGGCCCCGACGCCTCGCCCCATGACCCACCCCACCACGGCCGAACCGGCCTCCCGCCGCCCGGAAGAGCCCCACCCCTCGGTGCCGAAGCGTGTGCCCCCTGGCGGATGGTCATCCGCTACCCTGTTCTCTGGTCGGCCGTTGCCGTGGCGCCTGCCGGACAGCAATGCTGCCCAGCCCGGATCCGCACTACGTCCGACCAACGGGCTTGTCCGCCTCCCGAAAGATCCACCCCTGGACCTTCACCGAGGTTTCCCCAAGCCCATGCCTTCGTAGCTCAGGGGATAGAGCACCGCTCTCCTAAAGCGGGTGTCGCAGGTTCGAATCCTGCCGGGGGCACCAGTTTCACCAGCCGCGTTGACGGCTAAGGCCCAGGTCAGAGCAGCAACGACCTGGGCCTTCCGGGTTCCTGACGCCAGCTCAGGACACCTCGGTGCAGTTTCGATACCGTCTCAGGCAGTCCTCGCACCGAACCGGTGCCCCTGAATTCCTCCTAAACGATCAAGGGGAAGTCGCAGGTCGGACGGGGGAAGGAGAGGCCCCCTCACTACAGGAGGGAGCCTCTCCGTGCCGGGCGCCCATTGAGGGGCCGCCTCAATGGGGCGCGCCGACAGTCTCTGAAGCAGTAGACGCTTCACCTAGTCCAACGGATGCAAGCAGAGAAAGCCAGTCACCCGTTAGATCGAACACGCGTTCGAGCGTCGGCGGTACCCGTGCCCCCGTGGCATATGCCAGCAGGCCGCAGAGCTGGCCGTACATCGTGACCTGTAGCTACCCCCGGTAGCACCATCTACTTATGTTCACGAATGCCTGAAATCGCTGCTGACTTATGATCTTGAGGCGCCGTGCAGCGAATCGAGGGCGGCCGAATGGATGTCCGAATCAGCCGCCTGTGGCGCATCGCCGACGCCCTCGACTGCACCGTCGCCGATCTCCTGCCGTGAGTGGCGCTGGCCCCAGCCGGACCGACATCCGACTGGGGCCGCGACACCCTCGCCCCTGCCGGGAAGAGGCGGCCGGTGCGGGGGTCCCGCCCGCGCGACGAGGGGCGCGCGAGCGGGGCTGGTGGGGCTACGCCGCGGGCCGGGCGGTGAGGCGCGCGGTCGATATCTCGACGAACTCCCGGTGGCCGGTGCGGGCCGCGTGCCGCATCGCCCATGCGTCACCCTCGTACTGCGCGACGGGTCCGGAGTGTTCGGGGCAGTCGCGGCAGCCCGTCGTCCGCGTGGACGACACCGGCTCGCCGGTCTCGTCCACGGCGGCCGCAATGGCCCACTCGGTGCGGCGGATCAGACTTCGAGCCATGACGTCCCCGGCTTCGGCAGGCTGTTCTTCGCGGCGGCGATCTCTTCGGCGGTGGCGGGGGCCAAGTCCTGGCGTCGGCAGACGGTCCCGAGGTGCACGAAGCGCACGTAGACCTTGCCGTCCCCGAGGTCCTGCATGACGATGCCCGTTCCCCACGGCCACGCGGTGTGCTGCACGTACTCGCCGCCGTCGACGGTGACCTTCATGACGCCTCCAGGGTGCAGAACTGATACGGGCTGTCGAGGTGCCCGGGCCGGCGGGGCGGCCGGTGCCAGCACGGGGCGTCCTCCCGTTCGAGCGGGGGCACGCGCAAGTCGCCGGCCAAGGCCCGGCCGGGGAGGATGTGCGCGCAGCCGACGGGGATGAGGACCGTGACGCCGGCGCTCGGTACGGATCGCCGGGCCCGCGAGGTCGACAGCGACAGCGCCCGAGACCTCCATGGCGTCGAAGATCCGGCCGAGCGGGATCTCGGCGCACCGTTCTGCCGCCCACCCGGCCTCGGCCTCGGCAGCGGCCGAGGCCACCATCGCCCCCGTCAGCCAGGTGAGCGACGGAGGGATGGAGTCCTTCTCGATCCTCGCGGCGTCGAGGTGCGGCGCACGCCGCTTCGGGCGGATCATGACGCCGAGCCCACGCACGTCCGGCAGGCCCGCGGGTACCAGACCGCGAAGTGGGTCACGCGTGGCCGCTGCCGGACCCCGAGGTCGACGTCGTTGCCGGCCTTCAGGGGCCTGGCGCACCAGACGCAGGCGGTACCGCGTAACTGAGCCTCGGTGAGGGCGTCACCTTTGGGCAAACTTCGCTGCTCCGTTGTGGCCATCGGGCCCCCGCGTCATCGTCGGTGATCACTGAGATACTCAGGATGCCGCTGCGCGATGGACGGAATACTCACAAATTTGTGAGCGCCGTGAACGTGACCTACAGGCCGATCCAGGTGGCCATGTGCAAGAGAGAATCAGATGGGCGGCGGATGGTGTGCAGAAGCCCGGTGACGGTCTCTTTGGTCCGGGAATGGTAGCGAGTCTGCTCCGGCGCGGCGCGGCGCGCCGCAACAAGGTGACGCAGAGATGCCTCGGTGTGCCCCGTCTCCATCTCGACAACGGCACGGTCCACGAGGAAGCGGGCCCGCCTGCTCGTCAAAGCCCCGGTCGGCATGCGCATCGCGCGAGCCTTCCGTAGGGCGTCGTCGTACCGGCGGAGGGTGATTGCAGCCCCCATCTCGTGGAGGTCGATGTTTGAGTGACCGAACGACAGCCAGTGAACCTCGCGAGCCTCCCCGCCGACACGGCCCGCCAGCTCCCGCGCCATGGCGATGTGTTGCGCCACGGCGGCCAAGTCACCTGTGCGGGCGGCGACGGCAGACGCCCCGAGGTGTAGCTGCCCGGCCACCGCAAGGCCTTCACGTGAGGAGTCGTCGAGGAGGAGGTCCTGCCCAGCGCGAATCAGGCGGCGCCCGAGGTCCTGCTCGGAAGTGGCGTGCCCGAGTGCCCGCTTGTACTGGCGAATCGCGGCAAGACACGGATCGGAAGCACGTCCGGCTGCCCAGCCCATGCGGTCAAGGGCGACGACAGCCAGGTCCGGGTAGCCGACTTTGAGGGCGATGTCGTGCGCGGTGCGGTAGCTGGACGCCAGGGCCCGCCAAGTTTCCGTGGAGGGTCTGACGTGGGCGGCGAGGGTTAAGTCGGCGATCAGGTCGGGAAGTGCGCGGGCTGCCGCACGAAGGTGTGTCGCTCGCACCTCCTGGCTGAGGCGGTCTGCGGTGAGCGCCAAGGCGTCGACAGGCCGTGCTGGGGCGCGCCCGTCTGGGTCGAGGTCGTAGAGATCGAGAGCTTCGCGGATGGGGCGCACGAAGGCAGCGAGGCGCCCGTGCTGCATTTCGGTCACGTGTGGTGGTCCTGTGAGAATGGCGGGGTCGATCGCCAGAGCGGTGGCTACAGCGGAGACGAAGTCTGCGGTGGCCGGGCGGGACCCGCACTCAACCTGGTTGAGCAAGCTGTAGGAATAGGGGATGCGGACGGCGAGCTGCCTCTGTGTGAGCCGGGCGATTTTTCGCTGTTCCTTGATGCGGTCGCCTGTGCTGGTGTCGTCGGGTGTGGGCATACTGGTACCTCGTTCCTGACTCGTCATCTGGAACGGTATCCGCGCAGTCGCGCGGTGGACCTCAACCGCCCTCGATCCAGTGTGGATTGGGGGCGGTTGCGTGTTCGAATGGGGCCAGGATGGGATGGGGGCATGACGACTCTCTACCTGCTCAGCTCTGCGGCTCCCCCCGTCTTGGAGATCGCCCCCGTAATCGAGGATGCTCAGCGCCGTGGCTATGACGTGTGCCTCGGGCTGACTCCGGCGGCCGCTCGGTGGCTGGAGCCGCAGGCGGCTGAGCTGGAGCGGCTGACCGGGCATCCGGTGCGCTTTGAGTACAAGCAGCCGGGCGCTGCGGACGCGTGGCCGCGCGCGGACGTCGCCCTCTTCGCGCCCGCGACCTTCAACAGCCTCAACTCGTGGGCCTTCGGTCTCACGTCGTCCTTCGTCGTGGGCTTCGCTGCCGAGGCGATCGGGAAGGGCATCCCGCTCATCGCGATGCCGTGCGTGAACGCCGCCTACGCGCAGCACCGGGCGCTCGACCGGAGCGTCGCCGAGCTGCGGCAGATGGGCGTGCGTGTGCTGTACGGCGAAGGGGGCTTTGTGCCGAACCCGTCGGGCGAGCGGCGGCCCTTCCCGTGGGATCTCGCACTTGCTGAAGTCGAGCGCACTGTCGGCCCCTGCCCGTAGCCTGACCTTATGCCCTCCCCCTCTACTGCCCGGCCGCGTCCTGCCGCGCTCGTGGACGCGGAGATCCGCCGGTTGATGACGCGGGACGGCCGGCTGTCGGCGACGGAGCGCGCCCGACACGGGCTGCCACCCCGGGAAGGTCGGGGGGACCCGCTGACACTGTCGCCATGACGCGAAGGCAAGGGGCTCCGAGGGCCGGGCCCAACACTGCGACGTCATCTCCTCATTACCTGATGTCACTTGGCCACCATCGGTAGCGTGGGCGGTCTGTGTCTTGTTCCGTCTTGTCTCGCCCCACCGGGAGTTGTCCGTCCGTGAATCGCCGCCGTCGTCCGCTGCTGACCGTGACCGCCTTGTGTGCCGTCGCCGCTTTCTCGCTCACCGCGTGCGGGGGTGGTGACGACGCGTCCGACGACAAGGCCGACAAGCCGGTCGCCGGGGTCGACACCTCCGGCGGGAGTTCCCCATCCGTCAGCCCTAGCCCCAGTCCCAGCGCCTCCGCCGCTCCGGGGCGGCCGAAGATCGAGCTGCCCGCCGACGTGACCTACAAGTTCGAGTGGCCCGAAACGGGGGACGCGAAGAAGGATGCGGTGATGGCCGACACTCGCCAGTTCCTTCAGGCCACGGACATGGCGATTTCCCGGCAAGACCCTGACGACCCGGCATTCCGCTTCTACTCGGAAGGGGATACGGCGGCTGGCGCCCAGGCGTACGTGCAGCGCTTCGTCGACACACACGACCGGGTCACTGGACTCACGCGGTACTCGAAGCCCGACGTGAAGATCAATGAGGATGGCACCGCAGGCTTTGCGTACTGCGAGGACCAGAGCAAGTCGTACCGTAAGAGCGTGAAGACCGGAAAGACCAAGTTGACACAGGGCTCCAAGGACGACTATGTGCTCTACAACTCGCGGCTCCGGCTCAACACCAAGGGTGTCTGGGTCAGTGAAAAGCTGATCTCAGTTGTGGGGAGTGCCACGTGTCAGCCGTGAGGCGTCGGCGAGGGCTCCTCGTCGTCAGTGCCGCAGCGGCAACAGCCCTTGTCTTTTCCGGCCAGGCCGTCGCGGGCAGAGGAGATGACCTTCACTCCCAACACGTCTCCGGCGATGCCGACAAGTCCGGCAAGCTGTCCGCGACCGCCGCCGGGGCCGGTGTCGTCATCGACCGCTCGCGCAACGGGCGCGGGCAGGGGGCCGGGCCGGTGGCTGCCGCGTCCGACTGGGAGCCGCCCGCCTGCTATTACGCGCCGAAGTACACGCCCGACGAGTTGCAGAAGTATCTGGAGCCGATCTGGGCGGTGGACTCCACCAGCCCGGAGTGGGACGCGACGCAGCGTAAACGGTATGTCGAGGGCGGGGAGTACAAGGACTTCAACAAGGCCAAGGCCGGGGACGGGTTCTTCTGGGACTCGTTCGTGACGCCGGGGCGGGAGGGGGACCCGGACGCGCTGTCCTGCGACAAGCCGATCTTCTGGGTCGACACGGGAGACCCGCCGCCCGCCGACGCGCCCCAGGCCGTGACGCCCGAAGTCCTCGCCCAGCTCGCCTACGCGGAGATCCGGGTGCCCTCCACCACCGTGGAACTCGCCCCGGCCGCCGAGTCGAAGGTCAACCTGCCGACCTGGGCCTGGCTGGACGGCGCCCGCTTCGAACCCGTGGCCGTCACCGCCTCCGTGCCCCGCCTCGGGATCCAGGCCACGACCGTCGCCGAACCCGTCTCCCTGCGCATCGAACCCGGCACCGACGACGCCCGCACCCTCCCCGCCTCCGGAATCTGCCCCATCACCGACGGGCACATCGGCGAGCCCTACGCACCGGGGAAATCCGACCGTACTCCGCCCTGCGGCGTCACCTACCTGCGCTCCTCCCACGGCGGAAGCTACCCCCTGCGCGCCACCCTCACCTGGAAGATCCACTGGACCGGCACCGGCATCGCCCAGCCACAGAACCTGCCCGACGGAGAATTCGGCGCCGCACAGGACGTCGTCGTACGCGAAGTCCAGGCCGTCAACCGGTGACACCACACCGTTCTGTCGTCAGTCGGTGTCCTCCGGCTGGGCCGGGCGCAGTTCCTCGGGGCAGCCGGTGCCGCGGGGGAACTGGTACGGGGAGGCGAGGCGGTAGGTGCCCGCCTTCGGGGCGAGCAGTTCCGTCCACTTGTCGCCGAAGGCGTCCTCCGGCGTCTCGCTCAGGCAGCCGTTGAGGTTGTCGTAGGTCTTCGGTTCGTCCTCGTCCGTGCGGTTCTTGGACTGTTCGGTCTCCTGCGGCGCCTTCAGGCCCTTGCCCTTGTCGTCGACGAGGCTGAGCCACGGCGAGTACGGGATGCGGATGAGGACCCGGCCGGGGCTCTTGACCTCGATGGTCAGCTCGCCCTGGTCGGCGCGCTCGACCAGGGCCGGCGGGTCGGCGATCGGGACGGGGTGGCTGACCGCGTACAGCTCCCAGTTGGCGTCGCTCCACAGCAGGTCCAGGTAGGGCTGGCCCTCGGCGACGAGTTCGCGTTCGCGTTCGCCGCCGTCGCCGTCCGCCTCGGCGGTGCCCTTCGGCAGGACGACGAAGTGGACGGCCCAGCGCTTCAGCCACTCGTGGTAGTTCGCCGAGTTCAGGGTGTCGTCGTAGAACAGCGGGTTGCGTTTCATGTCGGCCTGGCGCAGCCAGCCGCGGGCGAGGTTCACGTACGGGGCGAGCGCCGCCGCCTCGCGGTGGCTGCGCGCGGGGACCACCTCGACCCGGCCGCGTTCCGCCCCGGAGCTGCGCAACTGGTGCAGCAGCGGCGCCAGTTCCCCTTCCTGCGCCCAGGACTCGGCGGGCTGCGTGTGGACGACGTCGTCCACCGCCTTGAAGCCGATCCAGAAGGTGACCCCGGTGAAGGCCAGGAGGATCGTGTACCACTTGCGGGTACGGGGCACCGTGAACGGCAGTGCGGCGAGCAGCGCCACCCCCGCGAACAGCATCGCGAGGCGCGTGATGTTGCTGCCGACCTGTGAGCTGATCGCCCAGGACAGCACGACGCCGACGCCGTAGACCGCCGTCGTGATCCGTACCGTGCGCCAGTTCCCCGGCACCAGGAAGAAGACGAACGCGGAGCTGATCACCGGCAGCGAGGCCGAGCCGACGGACATCGGCATCGTCCCGGAGAACGGGAACAGCAGCGAGGACAGGCCCACGACGAGCAGTGGCGTCAGGCCCAGCGCGTAGGCGCCCGGACGGCGTTTGCTCAGGAAAAGAGCCACGGCCACCAGGCCGACGTACAGCCCGGCCACCGGGGAGGCCGCCGTCGCGAGCCCCGCCAGGACCGCGGCCACCGCGGCCTTCGCCCAGCGCCGTTCGCGCCAGCGGCAGGGCCAGCAGAACACCGCGGCGACCGCGCCCAGGCCGAACATGGCGCCGAGGCCGAAGGTGACCCGGCCGGAGGCCGCGTTGCACAGCAGCGCGAAGACGCCGGCCAGTGACGCGGCCATGGGGTTGCGGACCGCGCGGCTGCGCACCAGGATCAGCGCGAGCAGGCCCGCCGAGACCGTACCGGCGGCCATCATCGTCGTCCGCACGCCGAGTACGTGCATCAGGTACGGCGAGATCACGCTGTACGACACGGGGTGCGTACCGCCGTACCAGGCCAGGTTGTAGGCCGAGTCGGGGTGGTGGCCGACGAACTCGGCCCACGCGTCCTGCGCCGCGAGATCACCGCCGCTGTTCGCGAACGCGAAGAACCAGACGAGGTGGAGGACCGCGGCGACCGCCGTCGCGACGGTCACCGGGTGTCTCAGCAGCGCCCGCGTACGGGCGCGGGCGTCCCGCGGTCCCCGCGCCGGCTCCTCGTCCGAGGGATGCGGCTCGGCGCGGGCCCGTTCTCCGTCCGGGTGGTGGGGGGCGAGGGTGTCGCCCGGCCTCGTGTGCTCCGACTCGGGCTCCGGTCCCGGCGCGGAGTCCGCGCTCGTCTCACGGGCCGGACTCGTTCGCAGGTCCGCGCTCGATTCCGGGGCCGGGGGCCCGGCGTCGTGGGTTCGTATGCTCTCGCGCCCGGGGCCGGGCGTCGAGGCGGTCGGCGGTGAGGCCGGGGCCGGTCTTTGCCGCCGGCTCTGTCCCGGGGTCGCTCGGTCCTCCGGCGCCGGGCCGCGTTCCGGCAGGGAACGCTCCTCCGGGCGGGACGTCTCGTCCGGGCGGGAGGACTCCGCCTCGTGCGCCCGCTTCGGCTCCGCGGTGGTCACCGAAGGCCCTCCCCGTGTCCGTACCGGCCGCCCCCGGGGTCCTCCGGTGGACTCGCGGTGTCCCTGTTCTCTGTCCGTTCTGCCCCGGTCCCGGCGACGCTAGCACGCGGTTGTGGGCCGGGGACCGGGGTGGTCACCCTTCGGTCCCCGGCCCACAACCGGGCGTGCGGTCCGCCGGCGGCTCAGCCGAGGCGTTGCAGCTTCGCCCCGAAGCCCGGCTCCGCCAGGGCGCTCTGGAGCGCCACCGGCACCTCGACCGCTCCGCTGGTGCCGTCGCCGACGCGCAGCACCCCGACCTTCGTGCCGGCCTTCGCCTCGTGCGGCGGCGTCCTGCCCTCGTCGGTCAGGCTCAGCTTCACGGTGAGCCCGGACCAGCCGACCGCCGTGACGTCCTTCGTCGCGACGACGGGGGTGGTGCCGCCGAGCCCGTCGTCCACCTGTCCGACGACGTCGCCCTCGCGCACGACGGTCTTGGCCTCCAGTTCGCCCTGCGCCGCCTTGATGAGCGAGGAACCGGCGGTCAGCGCCCCGGTCAGGATCGAGTTGTCCACGGGGGACGGCGGCTGTGCGAGGACCGCGCCGATCACCGTACGGGTCGTGCCGCCGACGTCCTTGGTCGCCGCGAACATCAGGTTGCCGCCCGCCGCCGTCGTCGTGCCGGTCTTGATGCCGACCGTGTTGTTCATGGGGACGAGCTGGTTCCAGTTCGGCTGGTTCTTGCCGTTGCTGTCCGTGTACGAGGGCATCCGGACGACCTCGCGGAACAGCGGGTCCTTCATCGCCTTCTTGCCGAGCTTGACCTGGTCGGCGGCGGTGCTCACCGTCGTCTTGTTGAGCCCGGAGGGGTCCGTGTACGTCGTGTCGCCCATGCCCAGCTCGTCGGCGGTCTTGTTCATCTTGTCGACGAAGGCCTGTTCGGAACCGGCGTCCCAGCGGGCGAGCCGACGAGCGATGTTGTTCGCCGAGGCGATCATGATCGCCTCGATCGCCTCCTTCTGCGTCAGCTGCTGTCCCTTGCGGACCTCGACGGTCGACTCGTTCTGCGCGGACAGTCCCGCGTCGTCCTCCGCCTTCTGGTCCATGGTGATCTTCACGCCGTCGCTGCCCGCCTTGACCGGGTGGTCGCGCAGCACGATGTACGCCGTCATGACCTTCGCGACGCTCGCGATCGGCACCGGCTTCTGCTCCCCGGAGCTGCCGAAGGTGCCGAGGCCGTCGACGTCCATCGCCGCCTGTCCGCTCTTGGGCCACGGCATCTGCGGTTTCTGGCCACCGAAGGAGAAGGTGTCGGAGGCCGTCAGCGACAGAGCGGGTGCCGGCAGCGGGCGGACGGTCTGGGCGACCGCGAAGACGATCAGGAGCAGCAGGACCAGCGGGGTCCAGATCTTGACCCTGCGCACCGCCGTGCGCAGCGGGGTCTCCGGGGGCGGCGGGGTGTTGGTCAGCTCCGCGAGCAGGTCGAGCGGCGGCTTGGGCGGCACGGGCTGCTGACGCGTGTGGTCCGGTCCGACCACCGCCGACCGGGGCAGCTCCCCGGTCGTCGCGTTGGGCGAGGCGGCGGGACGCGGGGCCGAGTAGTCGGTCGCCCAAGACGGCGGGGGCTGCTTGGGCGGCGCGGACTTCTCTGCGGGCGGTACGGACTTCTCGGTGGCCGGCGCGGACTTCTCGGCGGGCAGTGCCTTCCGCTCGTCGAGGGGCCGCAGGGGTACGAAGGTGCTGGTGCGCTCGGCCTCGGTCTCCGCCCCGGTCCCGGCGGCCCCGGGGCCCTCCTTCGGCGTGTCCGTGCGCTTCTGGGCGGGCTTGCCGAGCTTGGCGCCGGTCCGCTGCTGGGCGGGCTTGCCCAGTTTGGCGCCGGTCCGCTGCTGGGCGGGCTTCGGGGCGGTCCTGTCGGCGGGCTCGGCGGTGGGCTCGGCCGCGGGTCCCGCGGTCGGCTTCTCGTCCGGGCGGGAGCCGGTGGCCGGTCCCGTTCCCTGGGCGCCGCCCGGCTTCGGGCGGTCCTTCAGGGAGGAGCTGGGGCCGCCCACGGTCTTCAGGGAGGTCGTGGGGTGGTCCAGCGGGGGACGCAGCACCGCGAACGCCGCGGTCGGCCGGTCGACCGGCGGGGCGGGCTCAGCGGGCTCGGCGGGCTCGGCGGGCTCGGCGGGCTCGTTCGCCTTGGGGGCGGGCTCCTTCGCCTTGGGAGCGCTCGCCTTGGGGGCGGCTTCCTTCGCCTTGGGGGCGACCTCGTCCGTCCTGGCGTCCGGCTCGTGCGTCTCGGACACCTCCGGCTTCGTCGGCTCCTTCGAGGTGTCCGACGTCTCGGAGCCTTCAGCGGTCTCGGAGTCCTCGGAGTCCTCCGCGTGCTCGGAGTCGTCCGAGTGGTCGCGGGCCTCGGGGTCCTCGGCGGGGCCGTCCGGCTCCTCGTCGGTCTCCGCGGCTTCGGGCCCGGTCGCCCCGGCGGGCTCGTCGGCCTCGGGCTCCCCCGCCGGCTTCCCGTCCCCGTCCTGGGAGTCCCGGTCGTCCCTGTCGTCCCCGTTGCCCTCGCGGTCCGTGTCGTCGGCCCTCGCGACCCACGCGGCCACGGCGGCCCGCAGACGGTCGTCGCGGGCGGCCGGGACGGAGGCGTCAGACGTCTCGGACGCCGAGGACGCCGAGGACGCACCCGCCGCCTCATCCGCCTCAGAGGACCCGGACGCCTCGGACACCTCAGACGCCTCGGACGGCTCCTCGGACGACGCCGTCCCGGAGGGCGCGGACTCGGACGGGGAGGGCGAGGACGGTGTGGCGGAGGAAGACCCTGAGCGGCGGGCCATGGCGAGCCGCGGGTCCTTCTCGTCCGCTGCCGGCGTCCGCCCCTCCGATGACTTCTGCCCTTGCGCCCTGTCGGGGGACTCGCCCGCCACCGATGCCTCCTCCGTATGCCGTGCGTCTCACGCACTCGAACCGGCCGTGCTGTCCGAACCATTACCAGTGTCCTGGGTAATGCCGCGACCCGCGCGAAGCACGAGAACGACATCCCCGCGGGTTACCTGACATATCGGTCACGTGCTCTCGACAGACCAATGTGAGAGGGGTCACCCTGTCAGACATCCACGCGGGGAGGCATGGATGGGCAGGAGCCGCAGAACTATTCCGGAGGAGCTTCTGCTGCTCGCTCTGGACCCGGCCACGGGTACCACAGCGCAGCCGCAGTCACTCGATCTGGGTCTGGCCGGAGCACAGCTAGTGGAGCTGGCGATGGCTGGACGGATAGCCCCTGACGGGGATCGTATCGCCGTGGTCGTACCACGGCCGACCGGAGATCCGACGCTGGACTGTGCACTGGAGTTGCTGCGAAGGCGTGGCGCGCCGGTCCGTGCGGTCCACTGGATCGGCGGGCCCCGGCTGGGGCTGCGCCAGACGTATCTCTCGCATCTGGAGCGGTGCGGCATGGTGCATGCCGTGGCGGGCCAGATGTGCGGGGTGCTGCCGACAACGCGCTACCAGGCCACCGACACGGCCATCAGCCGGGAGATCAAGGCCCGGCTGGACACCGCGATCCGTACCGGGGTCCCACCGGACCCCAGGACCGCGGCGCTCGCCGCCCTGGCCCACGCGGTCGGGCTCGGCAAGCATCTGTACCCGGGCAACGAGGGGCGTTCCTCACGTTCCCGGTTGCGGGACCTGATCCGGCACGACCCGATGGGCGGACTCGTGGCGCACGCCGTGATGGACGTCCAGAACGGAGTGGCGGTTCCCGCTCGCCGTCCCGCCGCCCCCGGTGGCAGGACGACCGAGCAGGTGCCCGCGCAGGCACAGGTCCCGGGGCCGATCCCGTCCCAGCCACGGCACGGCGCGGTCGCTCGCGCCGTGGCCCGCTGAGCGGGGCGCCCGGGCAGGCACCACAGCGAAGTACACGGCACGGCGAGGTACACGGCCCGGCGGCGTACGCGGCGCGGCAACGCACCGCGTCGCACGCCGGATTCACCTCACCGTTCCACGGCCGCACCCTCACGGGCCGTGAGCGGAACGCGCTGTGAGGTCGCGCGGAGTGACGGAACGGGGTTGGACCACAACGGTCAACTCCGTTCCGTCACCCGCGCGTCCGCGTTTATCCGCGATTTCTCAGCGCCGTACGGGTTCTCGGTGGCAATCTGCTGAGCAGCAGATCCGCAAAGCGAAAGCGAATTCGCTGAGCGACCGAGATTCAGCCGGAGGAGCGCGCCCGTGGCGGCCAATGTCAATCCCACTGTCAGGCGAAGGCGACTGGGGCAGGAGTTGCGCAAACTGCGCGAGGGGCGCGGAATGACGGCCGAGGAGGTCGCCGAGCGGCTCCTGGTGTCCCAGTCGAAGATCAGCCGCCTGGAGAACGGGCGCCGCAGCATCAGCCAGCGCGACGTGCGCGACCTGTGCGGGGTGTACGAGGTCGAGGACATGCGCATCGTGGACTCGCTCATGCAAATGGCGAAGGACTCGCGGCAGCAGGGCTGGTGGCACACGTTCGGGGACATCCCGTACAGCATCTACATCGGCCTGGAGACCGACGCGGCCTCCCTGCGGGTGTACGACCCGCAGGTGGTGCCGGGGCTGCTCCAGACCCCGCAGTACGCGCACGCGCTGATCACGGGCGCGCTGCCGGAGTCGACGCCCGCCGAGATCGAGAAGCGGGTGCAGGTGCGCATGGCGCGCCAGGACCGGATCACCTCCAAGGACAAGCCGCTGCGGCTGTGGGCGGTGCTCGACGAGGCGACGCTGCTGCGGACCGTGGGCACCGACGACGTGATGCGCGGGCAGCTGGACCACCTCGTGGACATGTCCCAGCTGCCGCACGTCACGGTGCAGGTGATCCCCTTCTCGGTGGGCGCCCACCCCGGCCTGAACGGCCAGTACGCGGTACTGGAGTTCCCGGACACGGCGGACTCCAGCGTCGTCTACATCGAGGGGGTGACGAGCGACCTCTACCTGGAGAAGGCGAACGAGGTCGAGCAGTACAGCGTCATGTACGAGCACCTGCGGGCCCAGGCGATGAACCCGGAGGACAGCCGCGAGTACATCAGGACGACCTCGGCCGAGAGGTACGGGTCGAAATAGCCGGTGAACGCACGTCCGGGGAATGGTTTTCCGGGTTTCCCGGGCAGCCGGCGCCGGAAGGTACACCGTTCCCGGTGTTCAAGGAAGACTCCTCTGGAATATGCCATCCGGTTGAGTGAACGGCAGCTTCCGCTCCCTGAGTTGGCGGGTAGCGTCTTTCACGCAATCACGTAGCGCCACGCGGTCGGTTCGCGGGGCGGTACGGGGTCACCGGCGCACCGGCCGGTGACCGCCTCCCCTCAGGTTCAACCGGAGCAATCACATGGCTATTCAGCAGGGCCTCACGCATTCCTGGGTCAAGTCCTCCTACTCCACCGGCAACGGCGCCTGCGTCGAGGTCAAGTCCCCTGTGACGCGGGCCGTGGCCGTGCGTGACTCCAAGGTCGTCGAGGGCCCGGTCCTCGGCTTCCCCGCCGGTTCCTGGAGCACCTTCGTGGTGACCGTCGCCGACGGTGCCGCGCGCGTCTGAGCACCTCCCGTACGTACGCCCCGGGTACGCCTCTCCTTCGAGCGCCCCGTGTGCGTGCCGGTACTCGTGCCCGTAGTGGCGCAAGAGCCCTCTCGACTGGTCCGCCGTCCTGGCCGAGGGGGCTCGGCCCTTTCCGGGGCGGGGGACGACGCGGCTTCCGGGACCGGGGCTTCGGGCCTCAGAGTTCTCTCGGGTAGCGGCTGAGCCAGCCGGGGGCCGCGGCCACCGGGCTGTGCAGCGAGGCGCCCTGGGTCATCTCCATCGCGAAGTCGTCGGCGAGCTCCAGGATCGTGGCGCGCCCCTCCAGTTCGGCGAGCCAGCCGGGCGGCAGGGCGGTCTCCCCGTGCGCCGCGCCCAGCAGCGCCCCGCACAGGGCGCCGACCGCCGAGGAGTCCCCGAGGTGCCGTACCGCGCAGGACAGGCCCGCGCGGACGTCGGTGGCGACCCGGGCCGCGTACACGGCGGCGGCGAGGCAGTCCTCGGGCCCTGACGCGCCGACGAGTTCGGCGATCCGTACGTCCGCCTGAGCGGGGCCGACGGGCCGTTCAGCGGCCTGTGCGGCGGCGGTCAGGGCGCGGGCGAGAGCGGCGGTGACGGGCTCGTGTCCGGGCCGTCCGGCGAGCAGCGCGGTCGTCTCCGTCACCGCCTGCTCCAGTGGGGCGCCGCGCGCCACCCCGTGCACGAGCAGGGCGTGGGCGCCGGCCACGAGCCCGGAGACGGGGTGCCCGTGGGTCTGCGCGGCGCATTCCACGGCGAGTTGCAGGACGAGCGCGGGGTCCCAGCCGACGAGCAGGCCGAAGGGCGCCGAGCGGGTCGCGGGGGCCGCGCCGCGCGCCTTCGGGTTCTTCGGCTGGTCGAGGGTGCCGGGTGTGGCGTCGCCCAGGCCGGTCAGGCAGTCGCGGTCGGGGGCGCGGCGCGCGTACAGCCATTCCTGGCGGGCCAGCCAGCCGTCCTCGGCGCGGCGTTCGTCGGGCCCCCAGTCGCGCTGCGTCGCGGCCCAGCGGCGGTAGGCGGCGTGCAGGTCGGTGGGCGGGTGCCAGGCGCCGGTGTCGCGGCGGACCTGCGCGCGTATCAGCCCGTCGGCGGAGAACAGGGCGAGCTGGGTGACGGAGGTGACGGCGCCCCTGCGGCCGTGCGCGGGCAGCAGGTCGGCCGTCCCCCCGGGGCCGTGCGCGGGGCGCAGGCCCTCCTCGTCGAGACCGGCCAGGGGTGCGCCGAGGGCGTCCCCGAGCGCCGTGCCGAGCAGGGCGCCGCGCACCCGGCTGCGGTAGTCCTGCTGCTCCGCGCGGCCCCAGACGGTCGCCTCGCTCATGACGCCCACCGCATGTTCCTGCCTCCCGTGCGGGACCGCGCCGCCGGTGCGTTCCCGCGTGCCTGCCGTCGTTCTCCGGGCCCGGTCCCGGGCTGCCCGCGTCATCCGGTCGTCCGTCGTACGGGCGCGTGGCCCCGTTGTCCGTCCGGGTCCGGGTGACCAGTACGAGGAGTCCGCTGCCCCGTTCGTGCCCCGGGCGGCCTGCCCGGAGCTGCCCAGCACTGTAATCGACCGGGTCCGGCCGGCCCCCGGGCCCGACGAGGGCGAAGCGCTCCCCCGATTCCCGTGACCGCCGACTTCAACGGGTGTTCCGGCGTGGTTCACCCGGTGTCCGCGTGCCGCATGTCCGGCCACCGAAGGATTCCGGCCATGAGAACCGTACTAGTCACGGCGACCGTCCTCGTGGCGGGCCTCGCCGCCCCCACCGCCGCCCTCGCCGACCAGACCCCTCGGCACGGCGCCGCGGGGGTGCACACCACGAGTGCCGCCCCGGCCCACGCGGCCCTGACCTCGGCACACCGCAAGGGTGACCGGCGCGCGACGTCGAAGATCCCGTTCACCTCGGCGCGGGTGACGGACAACGGCGACGGCTCGTACAGCCTCCAGTGGACGGCACAGCGGACCCGGAAGGTCGTCGTCCGCGCGGCGGGCCGGGTCGTGGCGCAGGGGGGCGGTTCCGGCCACGCGACCGTCAGGGGGCTGCCCGCCGCCGACCGCCAGTGGTTCGACTTCACGCCCGGCAAGGGGGAGCCCCTGCGGCTCGCGGACCGCCGGATAGCCCTCCAGGGCGCGGTCAACTTCCGGGACGCGGGCGGCTACCGCACCGCCGACGGGCACTGGGTGAAGATGGGCGAGGTCTACCGTTCGGGCGCCCTCGACCAGCTCACCGACGCCGATCTGCGCAAGCTGCGCCGGCTCGGCATCAAACTGGACATCGACCTGCGCACGGACGAGGAGCGCGCGACCGCCCCCGACCGGCTGCCCGCGGGGACCCGCTACACGGTCGCCAACGTCATGGGCGCCTCGACCTCCGGCTACGAGCAGCCGAAGAGCGCCGAGGAGTCCGTGCGGATGATGGTCGACGGCGAGAAGGCCATGGTCTCCAGCGAGCTGGCCAGGTCGGCGTACACGAAGCTCGTCTCCGACGTGTCGGACGGGCGCAACCACGCGGTCCTGTTCCACTGTTCGGCGGGCAAGGACCGTACGGGCTGGGCCAACGCCGTCCTGCTGACCGCGCTCGGGGTTCCCCGCTCCACGGTGACGAGCGACTATCTGGCCTCCAACACCTACCGCGCCCAGGCCAACGCGGACGCCCTCGCGGCCCTCCCGCCCGCGCAGGCCGCCGTCATGAAGCCGATGCTGGATGTGCGCACCGAGTACCTGAACTCGGGCTTCGCCGAGGTGAAGGCCACGTACGGCACCTTCGACAAGTACCTCAAGTCCGCTCTGGGCTTCGACGCGAGCGACCTCGCGCGGTTCAGGAAGCAGATGCTCGTCGGCTGAGGCCGGCCGGGCTCCCGCAGGGTCGTGTCGCCGCCGGCCGGCGGGGACACGACCCTGCGGACGTTCAGTCCAGCACCGGCAGCAGTTCCGGCAGGTGGCCGTCCGAGTGGGCGGCGGTGGTGACGCGTTCGGCGGGAACCTCGCCGTAGAGGGTCGTGCGGGGGCGGGCGGGGCGGCCGGCCGTCTCGGCGATGGAGACCAGGTCCCTGACCGAGCGGTAGGAGCCGTAACTGGAGCCCGCCATGCGGGAGATGGTCTCCTCCATCAGGGTGCCGCCCAGGTCGTTGGCGCCGGAGCGGAGCATTTCCGCCGCGCCCTCGGTGCCCAGTTTGACCCAGCTGGTCTGGATGTTGGGGATGTGCGGGTGCAGGAGGATGCGGGCCATCGCCGTCACCGCGCGGTTGTCGCGGTCGGTGGGGCCGGGGCGGGCGATGCCCGCGAGGTAGACCGGCGCGTTGGTGTGGATGAAGGGGAGCGTCACGAACTCCGTGAAGCCGCCGGTCTCCTGCTGGATCGCGGCGAGCGTGCGGAAGTGGCCGAGCCAGTGCCGGGGCTGGTCGACGTGGCCGTACATCATGGTCGAGGAGGAGCGGATGCCGAGGCTGTGCGCGGTCTTCACGACCTCGATCCAGTCGGCGGCGGGCAGTTTGCCCTTGGTGAGGACCCAGCGGACCTCGTCGTCGAGGATCTCGGCGGCCGTGCCGGGGATCGTGTCGAGCCCGGCCTCCTTCGCCGCCGTCAGCCACTCGCGGATCGAGAGGCCGGTGCGGGAGGCGCCGTTGACGACCTCCATCGGGGAGAAGGCGTGCACGTGCATGCCGGGGACGCGTTCCTTGACGGCACGCGCGATGTCGAAGTACGCGGTGCCCGGCAGGTCCGGGTGGATGCCGCCCTGCATGCACACCTCGACGGCGCCGACCTCCCAGGCCTGCTGCGCGCGGTCGGCGACCTGGTCGAGGGAGAGGGTGTACGCGTCGGCGTCGGTGCGGCGCTGCGCGAAGGCGCAGAAGCGGCAGCCGGTGTAGCAGACGTTGGTGAAGTTGATGTTGCGGGTGACGATGTACGTCACGTCCTCGCCGACGACGGACTTGCGGATGTCGTCGGCGACGCGGCACACCGCGTCGAGGGCGGGGCCGTCCGCGTGCAGGAGGGCGAGGGCCTCGTCGTCGGTGAGTTTCGTCGGGTCGTCGGCCGCGACCGCGAGGGCCTGGCGGACGTCGGTGTCGATGCGCTGGGCGACCATGCCGGGCGCTGCCTGTTCGCGCAGCGCCTCCCAGTCGCCGTAGACCGCGTCGAAGTCCTCGCGGCGGTCGCTCGTACGGCCCTCGGTGTCGATGGTGGCGTGCAGGTCGGTGCGGCCCGAGGCGGTGAAGCCCTCGTCGGGTTCCTGCCAGGGCAGTCCGGCGGGGATCGCGTCCTCGCGGGCGAGGCCGGTCTCGGGGTCGGCCAGGGCGCGGACGTGCGGGAGCAGGCGCGGGTCGAGCCAGGGTTCGCCGCGCTGGAGGAACTCGGGGTAGATGGTGAGGCGTTCGCGCAGCGTGTAGCCGGACTCGGCGGTGCGCGCGGCCAGTTCCTCGATGTGCGGCCAGGGGCGCTCGGGGTTGACGTGGTCGGGGGTCAGCGGGGACACCCCGCCCCAGTCGTCGATCCCGGCGCCGACGATGAGCGCGTACTCGGCGTCGACGAGGTTGGGCGGGGCCTGGATGCGGGCGCTCGGGCCGAGGACGTGCCGGGCCACGGCGACGCACGCGGCCAGTTCCTCCAGCTCCGCGTCGGGCATCGCGCGCATCGCGGTGTCCGGTTTGGCGCGGAAGTTCTGGACGATGACTTCCTGGATGCCGTGGTGGCTGCGCTGCACGCGGCGCAGTTCGAACAGGGCGTCGGCGCGCTCCTCGTAGTTCTCGCCGATGCCGATGAGGACGCCCGTGGTGAAGGGGACGTTGCTGCGGCCCGCGTCCTCAAGGACCCGCAGCCGTACGGCGGGCTCCTTGTCGGGAGAGCCGTGGTGGGGGCCGCCCTTCTCGGACCACAGGCGGGTCGCGGTGGTCTCCAGCATCATGCCGAGCGAGGGCGCGACCGGCTTGAGCCGCTGGAGGTCGGACCAGGACATGACGCCCGGGTTGAGGTGCGGGAGCAGGCCCGTCTCCTCCAGGACGCGGATCGCCATGGCGCGGACGTAGGCGAGGGTGTCGTCGTAGCCGTGCGCGTCGAGCCATTCGCGGGCCTCGGGCCAGCGGTCCTCGGGCTTGTCGCCGAGGGTGAAGAGGGCTTCCTTGCAGCCGAGCGCGGCGCCCTGGCGGGCCACCTCAAGCACCTCGTCGGGGGACATGAACATCCCGTGGCCCTCGCGGCGCAGTCTGCCGGGGACGGTGACGAAGGTGCAGTAGTGGCAGGTGTCCCGGCACAGCCGGGTGAGCGGGACGAAGACCTTCTTGGAGTACGTGATGACGCCGGGGCGGCCCGCCGCCTCCAGTCCGGCGTCGCGGACCCGGGCGGCGGAGGCGCACAGGTCGCGCAGGTCCTCGCCGCGGGCCTGGAGCAGCACGGCGGCCTCGGTGGTGTCGAGGGCGACGCCGTCTCTGGCCCGCCGCAGCGCGCGGCGCATGGCGTTGGCGGTCGGGCGGCCGGGCTGCTGATCAGTCATGCGTCGAGCATACGAGCGGGATCGGGCAGGACGGCAGGCCACCGGGCGTGCGTGATGCCACATCGGGGGGCGCGAAGGGGCGGGCGGCACGGCGGCGGCCTTCCCGGGTGTCACCTCTTCTTCGTGCGCGCCCCTGGTCCCGTTCACCTCGCGGGCCGAGCATGGGCCGGGGCGTGCCCGCAGGGCTCGTGGCGCGCCCTTCACTTTCGTACCACTCGGGAGCAGCACGCATGGAGCAGCGAGAACGACCGCAGGCACAGGGCGAGGGGCGAGCGCTTCCGGCGCGGGGCCCCGGGCGGCGGTCCGTCCTGGTGACGGGGGCCGCCGCCGCTCTTACCGTGGAGGGCATGAGCTTCGCGAGCGCGGCGCAGGGCGGCGGCGGGGAGAGTGGCCGGGGCCCCGTGTCGCACACCGTGCGCGGGCGCCTGGAGCCGGGCGCCCCGGACTGGGTGTACGTGCCGGTCGAGGTGCCGCGCGGGGTGCGGGAGCTGCGCGTGGACTACACGTACGACAAGCCCGCCGTACCGGCCGGGACGCAGGGCAACGCGCTCGACATCGGACTGTTCGACCAGCGCGGTACGGCGCTCGGCGGGCGCGGGTTCCGGGGCTGGTCGGGCGGGGCGCGCTCCGGGTTCTTCGTGCGGGCCGACGAGGCGACCCCCGGCTACCTGGCGGGCCCGGTGGACGCGGGCACCTGGTACGTCGCGCTCGCCCCGTACACCGTCGCCCCGCAGGGACTCGCGTGGGAGGTGGCGGTGACGCTGACGTACGGCACCGAGGCCCCCGCCCCGCGTCCGGTGTACCCGCCGCAGCGCGTGAAGGGGCGCGGAAAGGGCTGGTACCGGGGCGACTGCCACGTGCACTCCGTGCACTCCGACGGGAAGCGGACCCCGGCGCAGATGGCGGGGCTCGCGCGCGCCGCCGGTCTCGACTTCCTGCACTCCTCCGACCACAACACGTCGAGCGCGCACGGCGCGTGGGAGGGGCTGTGGGGCGAGGACCTGCTGATCATGACCGGCGAGGAGATCACGACGCGCAACGGGCACGTGCTGGCGCTCGGACTTGAGCCGGGGACCTTCGTGGACTGGCGCTACCGGGCCCGGGAGAACCGTTTCGGCCGCTTCGCGCGCGAGATCCGGCGGGCCGGGGGCCTCGTCGTCCCGGCCCATCCGCACGCGACCTGCATCGGCTGCAACTGGAAGTTCGGCTTCGCCGAGGCGGACGTCGTCGAGGTGTGGAACGGCCCGTACACCCCGGACGACGAGGTGGCGCTGGCCGACTGGGACAACACGCTGGTCTCGGGCGCCGGCTGGACGCCCGCGATGGGCAACAGCGACGCGCACCGCGACCCGGACCGTGTCGGCCTGCCGCAGACCGTCGTCCTCGCCGAGGAGTTGTCGCGGCCCGCGCTGCTCGCGGGGCTGCGGGCGGGACGCAGTTACGTCGCCGAGTCCGCCGAGGTCGCCGTGTCCTTCGCGGCGTACGGGCCCCGGGGCGCGCACGCCGGGATCGGGGAGCGGCTGCGGGTGGCGCAGGACGCGGACGTGACGGTGCGGGCCGAGGTGTCCGGGGCGCCGGGCTGCACGGTCGGCCTCGTGACCGACCAGGGCACCCTGTTCACCTCGGCGCCGCTCCCGGCCTCCGGTACCGGTTCGGTGGAGTGGCGGACGGCGCCCCAGTACGCGGCGTACGTGCGCGCCGAGGTGCGGCATCCGGTGCAGGAGCCGGCGGTGCCCGGGCTGCCGGGTGCGCTCGCGGCCTTCACGAACCCGGTCTTCCTCGGGGAGGACTGAGCGGTCGTTCGCGGGAGTTCGCGGGCGAGGGGGCGGGCCGGCCGGTCCGCCCCCTCGCGCGTTCCCGCCGCCCGTCGCTCCGGCTCCCCTCCTGTCCCCGGGCCACTTGACATCCACCACCACCCCCTCGCATCATCATTCCACTAATCAAGTAGTGGAATGATGATGCGGGACGGCGCGGACGACGCGGAAACGAGGGCTGCCCCAGTGATCGAGTACCGCATCGAGCGGCGCAGCGGGGTCTCGACGTACATGCAGATCGTCCAGCAGACCAAGCAGGCGCTCCGGCTCGGCATCCTGGTGCCGGGGGACCGGCTCCCCACGGCCAAGCAGGTGGTCGAGGCGACGGCCATCAACCCGAACACGGTGCTGAAGGCGTATCGCGAGCTGGAGCGTGAAGGTCTGGTCGAACCGCAGCCGGGGCGCGGCACCTTCGTGCGGCGCGGGCTCGCGGCCCCGGAGGCGGGCGCCGGTTCCCCCCTGCGGGGCGAGCTTGCGGCCTGGATGCGGCGGGCCCGGGAGGCCGGACTCGGCGGCGACGACGTGAGCGCGATGTTCGAGGCGCAGGCCGAGGAGACCTTCGGGCGCGCCGGGACCTCCGGGCCCTCGTGACCCGCGCCTGCCGCACGTCCTCCGCTTCCCGGACCTCGTGAGCCCGCTCGCGAGCCCCCTCGGTCCGGCCGCCGCACACCGTCCTTCACCCGGAGGAGCCGCGTCGCCTTCGCGCGCCGTGCCCCGGGCGCGTCCACCCGTCACGACCAGGTCAGGAAGTACGTAAACGTGTTCGCACAGAGCTATGGCGCGGGGAATACCGATCCCGTGGCCGTCGAGGCCGTGGGCCTGGAGAAGCGGTATCGGCGCGGGTTCGCCCTGGAGGGCTGCTCCTTCCGGATTCCGGCCGGGCGGATCTGCGGTCTGGTCGGGCCCAACGGGGCCGGGAAGAGCACCCTGCTCGGCCTCGCGACCGGGGTGCTCGCGCCGACCGGCGGAAGTCTGCGGGTCCTCGGGCAGGACCCGCAGACCCTGGGGGCCCGCGAGCAGGTCGCCTACCTCGCCCAGGACAAGCCGCTCTACCCGCGCCTGACCGTCGCCGAGACGCTGCGCCTGGGCCGCGAGCTGAACCCGGGGAGCTGGGACCAGGAGACGGCCGAGCGCGTGGTGCGGGAGGGCGACGTGCCCTTCGACGCGCGGGTCGGCACGCTCTCCGGCGGCCAGCGCACCCGGGTCGCGCTCGCCCTCTGCTTCGGCAAGCGGCCCCGGCTGCTGCTGCTGGACGAGCCGATGGCCGACCTCGATCCGCTGGTGCGGCACGACGTGACGGGCCTCCTGATGGCGGAGGCGGCGGAGCACGGCACGACCATCGTGATGTCCTCGCACGCGCTCACCGAACTGGACGGCGTGTGCGACTACCTGCTCGTCCTGGCCGGGGGCGGGGTACGGCTGGCCGGTGAGGTCGACGACCTGACCGACGCGCACAGCGTGCTGATCGGCGCGCTGCCCGGCCCCGGCCCCGAGCTGCCCGCCTCGCTCACGGCGCACACCGTCGTCGAGGCCCGGGTCACCGGACGGCAGGTCACCGCGCTGGTGCGGCGCGAGAGCGAGGTGTACGGCGAGTGGTCGGTGGGCGTGCCCTCGATGGAGGAGCTGCTGCTCGCCTACCTGCGCTCCCCCGAAACGCCCCCGCTGCTGACCCCCAGCGCCCAGGTCCCCGAGACCCAGGGCCGAATCCACGGCACCGACCGGAGGCACGCGGCATGAGCACCGCCACCCTGAACCGCACCGGGACGCCCGCGCCCCGCTCCGCACGACCCGGTCTCCTGCACGGGCCGGCCTGGCTCGTGTGGCGCCAGCACCGGGCGGCGGCCTGGACGGGGCTCGGACTGCTCCTCGTCGTCGTGGGCCTGTCCGTGTGGCTGCACCACGCCACCGGAACGTACCTGGACAGCCACCACATCCGCGGCTGCTCCTACTTCCGGGGACCCGCGCACTGCGCCGACGGTCAGCGTGCCCTGGAGGACTACCGCGCGCTGTACCGCGACCCGGCGCAGGCGGTCCTGCTGCTCGTGACGGCGCTGCCGGTGCTGGCCGGACTGTTCGTCGGCGCCCCGCTGATCGCGCGGGAACTGGAGGCGGGCACCCATCAACTGGTGTGGTCGCAGTCCGTGACGCGCGGCCGCTGGCTCGCGTACAAGCTGGCGTTGCCGCTGCTCGCGGTGGGCCTCGGCTCCGCCGTCGCCGGCCTGTGCGCCTCGTGGCTGCTGGCCGGCGCCGGGCAGGCCACGATCGGCCTGTACTGGTACGCGTCCACGGACTTCGTGGCGGCCGGGCCCGCCGTCGTCGGCTACTCGCTGTTCACGGTGGCGCTGGGCGCGGCGGTGGGGGTGCTGGTGCGCAAGACCGTCACCTCGATGGTCCTGACGCTGGCCGGTACGGGCGTGGCCTTCTTCGCGCTCCAGTCGCTGCGCTCCCACCTGATGCCGCTCACCGAACGGCTCGCCAAGGGCGCTGTCCCGATCCAGGACACGACGTGGCTGATCGAGACGCATCCGGCGACGGCGGGCGGGCGCGCCTTCCCCAAGGACGTCTGCATGGACGCGGCGGACTTCGGCAAGTGCCTGAAGGCGAGGGGCGCCACGCACCAGTACGCGGGTTTCCACCCGGTCTCGCACATGCGGGAGCTCCAGTTCGTGGAGGGCGGGATCTGTGTCGTCCTCGCGGCGCTCCTGGTGGGGCTGGCCTGGTGGTGGCTGCGCCGCCGCACCGTCTGAGCAGCGCGGTGGGCCCGGCCGCGCCGGGCCCACGACCGCCCACCACCGCCGCCGGGTGTCCCTTTCCGGGCGTTTCCGGGGCGGCCCCGCACACCCCCGTGGCTGACGTTTGCGCCGTCAACAGGCAAACTGGCGGAGCGACAGCCAACTGTGCGGCGGTCACGACCGCCGACAAGGGGGAGAGCGATGGAGGACGGACCGCGGACACCGCGGCTGCCTGTCCCGGGCGACGAGCCGCGGTCCGGCGGACCGCGGCGGGCCGACGGGCTCCGCTTCGCTGTGCTCGGCCCGGTGCGGGCCTGGCGGGGCGAGGAGCAGTTGCCGACGGGTTCCCCGCAGCAGCGGGCGCTGCTCGCGGCGCTGCTGCTGCGCTCGGGCCGTACCGCGACGGCCACCGAACTGATCGACGCCGTATGGGGCGAGAGCTCCCCCTCCCAGGCGCTCGCGGCGATCCGCACCTACGCCTCCCGGCTGCGCAAGGCCCTCGGGGACGACGTCCTGCGCAGCGAGGCCGGCGGGTACGCGGTGCACGCCGGCTCCCTCGACCTGGACGAGGCCGAACGTCTCGTGGCCGAGTCGGAACGGGCCCGCGAGGCGGGCGACCTGCGCCGGGCCCGCGCCGCGTGCGAGGAGGCGCTCGCCCTGTGGGACGGGGAGCCGCTGGCCCAGGTGCCCGGCCCCTTCGCCGCCAACCAGCGCACGCGGCTGGAGGAGTGGCGGCTACAGATCCTGGAGTCCCGGTTCTTCATGGACCTGGAGCAGGGCCGCCACGCGGAGGCGGTGTCCGAACTGACCGCGCTGACCGCCGCGCACCCCCTGCGCGAGCGGCTGCGGGAACTCCTCATGGTCGCGCTGTACCGCTCGGGCCGGCAGGCCGAGGCGCTCGCCGTGTACGCGGACACCCGGAAACTGCTCACCGAGGAGCTGGGCGTCGACCCGCGCCCCGAACTCGCCCGTCTCCAGCAGCTCATCCTGGCCGCCGACGAGGAACTGGCCCAGCCCTCGGCCCCGCAGCGGGAGCAGCCGGGGACCCTCGTGCGTCCCGCGCAACTCCCGGCCACCGTGCCCGACTTCACGGGCCGCTCCGCCTTCGTCAAGGAGCTGGGCGAGACCCTGGCCGGCTCCGGCGCGCGGGTCATGGCGGTGTCGGCCGTCGCCGGGATCGGCGGGGTCGGCAAGACGGCGCTCGCCGTGCACGTCGCGCACAGCGCGCGGGCCGCCTTCCCCGACGGGCAGCTCTACGTCGACCTCCAGGGCGCGGGCACGCGACCCGCCGATCCCGAGACGGTGCTGGGCGCCTTCCTGCGGGCGCTGGGCACGAGCGAGTCCGCGATCCCCGACTCGCTGGAGGAGCGGGCCGCGCTGTACCGCTCGACGCTCGACGGCCGCCGGGTGCTCGTCCTGCTCGACGACGCGAAGGACCCCGCGCAGGTGCGGCCGTTGCTGCCCGGCACGGAGGGCTGCGCGGCGCTCGTCACGAGCCGCTCGCGGATGATGGGGCTGGCCGGGGCGCACCTCGTGGACCTCGACGTGATGGCCCCCGACGAGGCGCTCTCCCTGTTCACCCGGATCGTGGGCGCCGAACGCGTCGCGGGGGAACGCGAGGCCTCCCTCGACGTCGTCGCGGCCTGCGGCTTCCTCCCGCTGGCCATCCGCATCGCCGCGTCCCGGCTCGCGGCGCGCCGCACCTGGACGGTGTCGGTGCTCGCCGCGAAACTCGGTGACGAACGGCGCCGGCTGGACGAGTTGCAGGCCGGGGACCTCGCGGTCGCGGCGACCTTCGAACTCGGCTACGGGCAGCTGGAGCCGGCCCAGGCGCGCGCCTTCCGGCTGCTGGGCCTGGTCGACGGCCCCGACCTCTCCCTGCACGCCGCCGCCGCGCTGCTCGACCTGGACCCGGTGGCCGCCGAGGACCTGCTGGAGTCCCTCGTCGACACCTCGCTGCTGGAGTCGGCGGCCCCCGGCCGCTACCGGTACCACGACCTCGTACGGCTGTACGCGCGCTCCTGCGCGGAGCGGGACGAGCAGCCCGAGTCGCTGCGCACCGAGGCGCTGGGCCGGCTGCTCGACTTCTACCTCGCGACGGCCGCCCGGGTGTACGGCGTCGAGCGGCCCGGGGACCGGCTCGTGGACCGGGTCGCGGCCACCGACTACCCGGGGCTGTCCTTCTCCGGCACGCACGCCGCGCAGGACTGGCTGTACGCCGAGGCGGGCTCCCTGCTGTCGCTCGCCCGGCAGGCCACCGAGCGGGCCGCGTTCCTGCCGCGCGCCGTGGACCTGCTGTGGGTCGCGAAGGACCTGAGCGAGTCCGGGGCGAACACGAAGCAGCACCAGGACATCGTGCGGCTCGCGCTGGCCGCCGCACGGCAACAGGGGCTGCGCCAGGTCGGGATGCGGGCCCTGCTGGTCCTCGTGGACGCCGACCACTCCGCGGGCCGGCTGGAGGCGGCGGACGAGGGGACCGCCCGGATCCTGGAGCACAGCGAGCCGCAGGACGATCCGGTGGTGGTGTGCTGGGCGCACAACCTGCGCGGGGTCCTCGCGCTGTACCGCAACGACCACGAGGCCGGGGAACGGCATCTGTCCGCCGCCATCGAGCAGTTCAGGGCGCTGGGCGACCGGCCCGGCGAGGCGAGCGCGCTGTGCAACCTGTCGCGCATCCACCTCGCGACGGGCCGCACGTCGAGCGCCATCGCCCTGGCCGAGCGGGGCACCGCGATCTACGACACGACGGGCTCCTCGCTGCGCGGCGCCAACGGCCGGTACGCGCTGGCCCTCGCGCTGATCCAGGACGGGCGGACGACCGAGGCGACCGAGCGGCTGGACGAGGCGCTCGCGGTGTTCCGCGAGCACCGGCAGCGGCTGTGGGTGGGCATGACCCTGTGCCGGCTCGCCGAGGCGGGCCTCGCCGCGGGGCAGGCGGCCCGCGCGGCGGCCGACGCGGAGAGCGCCCTCGGGGTGCTCAGCGGGGTCGGCGGCGAGTGGCGGCGCGCGCAGGTGCTCACCGTGCTGGGCCGCGCCCTCGTACGGATCGGCCAGCCCGGCCGGGCACGGGTGTGCTGGGAGGAGGCGGAACGCGTGTACCGCGAACTCGGCGCCGCCGAGGCCGCGGAGGTGCGCGCGCTGCTCGCGGCGCAGGGCACGGGGCTCGCCGCCTGACGCCCCGTCCCGGCACGGGCGCGCGCGGCGACGCCCCGTCAGTCGTCCTCGGCGGGAAGGCCGCGACCTGGGGCGTGTGGCGGCCGGCCACGGCGTTCATCGTTCGTTTATCGCCCTCGGCCATGCTGCACTCCAGTCGTTCCGTCGCGTCGGGGGGCAGGCGGGCCGGCTGAGGGGGCCGCTCCCCGCGCGATTAGGGTGAGCGGCCCGGTGCGGCGGTCCGGCCACTTCGGGGGAGTGACCGGACGGCCCGCCCCGCTCCGGGACCGCCGTACGGGCGGCCCCGGCCCGAGTAGTCCCACAGCCAAGGAGAACCGATCACGATGGCCGACCAGACGAAGCCCGAGCACGTGGTCCAGCCCTACAAGGACATCCACGCGACGGGCAGCCCGGCGAACCCGGACGGCGACATCCACGCGACCGACGAACCGGTCGCCGCCGCCGCGAAGGACATCCACGCGACCGGCAGCCCGGCGAACCCGGACGGCGACATCCACGCGACCGACGAGCCCGCGACCGACAAGTAGGACCGGTCGCCGACCCCTCGGGCCGACGGGGGAACGACCGGCCGTGGCGGGCGGGAACGGGAAACGCCACGGCGGGAAGGCCCGGGGAAACACGGGGGGACACGGGGGAACACCCGGGGGGTCAGGACACCCTCCGGGGCCACGGGGGACCTCCCTGACCACGGGGGACACGGGGGATCAGGGGGATCAGGGGGCGGCGGGAATCCGGTGGGGGCCGGTTCCCGCCGGTGGGGGGCCTTCGGGCCCCCCTTTCCCGTGCCCGGACGTCCGCGGGGGAAGGGGGCGGGCGCGCGAGGAGGATGCGCCGGGGCTCTGGCCGCCGCCTCGCGTTCGGCGTAGCGTCGGGGGCCGGACACGCGACTCCCGGGAGGCGCACCATGGTTCGCAACGCGGTCGGCGCCGTACTCGCCGTGGTCGGGGCGGCCGCCGCGCTCCTCAGCCCGTTCCGCGCGTGGTACGACACGCGGCTGGGCCGCCAGTACCGCCTCTCCGAACTCTTCGGCTCCGGCGGGGTGAGCGGCGCGCACCCCAACCTGCTGTGGTCGCTGTTCCTGCCCTTCCTGGTCACCGCCGTGCTGACGCTGGCCGGTGTCCTGGCCCGCTCGCGAGCGCTCGTGGCGCTGGCCGGGGTGCTCGCCCTCGGTTTCACCGTGCTGTGGATGGTGCGCGTCGGGCAGGCCAACGGCGGCAGCCTCACGCTGGACGCGGACGGCTCGGGCCTCGCGCAGGGCGTGGCGGGCGCGGCCGGCGGCGGACTGCTGCTGCTCCTCGCCGCCGCCGTCATGAGCGGCCGCGCACGGCGCCGCCCCGAGCCGGCCACCGGCCCGTACGCGGGCCACGACGCCCCGGACTCCCCGGACTCCCCCGCGAACGCCTACGGGGAGCCGCGGAGCCCCGCGTCGCCCTACCGCGAGCCGGACACCCCGACCGCCCCGCTGGCGTACGACGCGGACGGGCCCGGCCACCAGGAGGGGCACCGGCCGCCGCCCCGGGGCTGGGAGAACCCGGGGGAACGGCGGTGAGCGCGGCCCCGGTTCAGGGCCTCGGGGCCGCCGGGGTCCCGGTGCCCTCGACGGCGTCCAGGGCGTACACGCAGCGGTCGCCGCTGCACGCGTAGACGACGCCGCCGCGCACCACGGGCGAGCCGGTGATCGCGCCGCCCGTCAGCAGCTTCCAGCGCAGTTGTCCGCCGAGCGCGCCGAGCGTGTAGAGGCAGTGGTCGGCCGAGCCGAAGTGGATGCGGCCGTCGGCGGCGACGGGCGCGCCGACGATGTCCCCGCCCGCCTGGAAACGCCACTTGGGCGTGCCGGTGACGGCGTCCAGGGTGTACATGCCGTTGCCGCTGCCGACGTGCACGTGCCCGCCGGTGACGAGTACCGGTTCGGTGGAGGAGCGGGCCTCGGTGGCGATGCGCCAGCGGTCCCTGCCGTCCGCCGCGTCCAGGGCGTACACGGTGCCGAGGTAGTCCGCGAGGTACACGCCGCCGCCGGTCACGGCGGAGCCCGGGGCGAGGGCGGGCGGGCTGAGGAACACGGCGGGCGCCTCGAAGTGCCAGCGCACCTGCCCGCCGCGCGCGTCGAGCGCCAGGACCCGGGTGCCCGCGCACACGTAGACGTAGCCGTCGCCGCCCGGGGTGAGCCGCAGCGGGACCCCGCCGCACGAGGCCGCGTCCCCCACGGGGTACGACCAGCGTTCGGTGCCGGTGCGGGCGTCGACGGCGCACAGCCGCCCCTCCCGCCACAGGTAGGCGGTGCCCTCGTGCAGGACGGGCCCGGCCTCGGCGGACTCGAAGTCGCTCTGGACCCCGCCGGTCTCCCACAGCTGCTCACCGCCGGCCGCCTCCCAGGCCTGGACGGTGCCGCCCCGGCCCGCCGTCAGGACTACGCCGTCGGCGGACTGGAGGGAGTACACCCAGGCGGCGGCGGTGACCCGCCACAGGTCGTCGCCGCTCGCGGCGTCCAGGGCGTACAGCGTCGGCCCGTCGGAGGCGTGCACCCTGCCGTCGGACACGGACATCTGCCAGGCCACGTCCCGGGTCTTGAACCGGCGGCGGCCCGTCGCGACGTCCAGCGCGTGCACCTCGAAGGAGGTGACGTACACGAGGTCCCCGGCGACGGCGGGCGTGCCCCACACGTCGTTGGACATGCGGAAGCGCCACGGACGCCACGGGGCGCCCTGCTCGGGCCCCGGCGGCGCGGCCTGCGCGGCGGGCGCGGCGGCGCGCGTCCCGGGGCCGGCCGGGGCGCCGTGCGCGGACGTACGAGACCACGTGCGGGACAGTCCGTCGAGGGCGTTCTCGGCGGCGGGCCGGGCGGCGCCCCGTACGTCGGTGACGCGGGGGCCCGGGCCGATCGGCACCCGGCCGCCCGCGAGCCGTACGGGCCCCTCGGCGGCGGGCGGCTGGGCGCCCTCGGCGCGGCCCGCGTGCCGGCCGGGCGCGGGGAGCGCGGGCGGGGCCGGCTCGGCGGGCGGGGGCTGCTGCCACGCGGGCTCGGCCCAGTCCCCGGCAGGGGGCTGCCGGGGCGGCGGCGGGGCGTACGGCGGCACCGGCGGGGCCTGCGGGGGCGCGGCGGGCGCGGCCCGGGGGGCGGGCGGTACCGGGGGCGCGGCGGGCTGCGGGCGCCGCGCGGTCGCGGAACGGGTGCCGCGCCGGCTCTCGATGAGGGCGACGGCGTGGTTCGGCAGCCACGCGGTGGCGGTGCCGCTGTCGTCGGAGCCGGCCGAGAACAGGTGCGGGGCGAGCTGGGTCTGGAGGTCGGCGGGGCTGGGCCGGGAGGCGGCCTCCATGCCCATGCACGACTCGATCAGCGGCCGCAGCTCCTCGGGCAGCCCCTCCAGGTCCGGTCCCTCGCGCAGCAGCATGAACACCGTCTCGACGGGGTTCGCGCCGTGGAAGGGGGCGTGCCCGGTCGCGGCGAACACGAGGGTCGAGCCGAGCGAGAAGATGTCGCTGGCCCCGGTGACGCTGCGGGAGTCCTTGGCCTGCTCGGGCGACATGTAGGCGGGCGTGCCCACGGCGACGTTGGTCATCGTCAGCCGCGTGTTGGAGACGCCCGAGGCGATACCGAAGTCGATGACGCGCGGCCCGTCCTCGACGACCAGGACGTTCGAGGGCTTGAGGTCGCGGTGCACGAGCCCCGCGCCGTGGATGGACTGGAGCGCCTCGGCGACCCCGGCGGCGAGCCAGCGCACCGCGTTGGCGGGCATCGGCCCGCACTCGTTGACGATCTCCTCCAGGGAGGGCGCGGGCACGTAGGCGGTGGCGAGCCAGGGGACGGCGGCGCGCGGGTCGGCGTCCACGACGGCGGCGGTGTAGAAACCGGAGACGGCGCGGGCCGCCTCGACCTCCCGCGTGAAGCGCACCCGGAACAGCTGGTCCTGCGCGAGTTCGGTGCGCACCGTCTTGATCGCGACGCGCCGCCCGGACGCCGAGCGGGCGAGATAGACGAGCCCCATGCCGCCCGCACCGAGCCGGCCCAGCACCTCGAACGGTCCGATACGCCGCGGATCGTGCTGTGTCAGCTGGTCCACCACTTTGTCTGCCACCTCCCCGTACGGGGCCGCACTCGCAGCCCCGTGCAGCGTCTCACCCCGTCGCACCGGCGGACGGTGCGCACCCGATTCTTCCTGTACGCGGGCGTGCTGACCAACCGGGGTGCCCGGGGGGCGTGTCCCGCCGCCCTCCGCCGCTCCGTCCACGCGGCTCAGTACGGGCTCCCGGGGCGGCGGTTCACTCCGAGAGGAGCCCGAACAGCGTGCCCTGGTCGTCGGTGACGGTGGCGAAGGTGCCGTACGGCATGGTCTCCGGTGCGGTGCGGACGCCGCCGCCCAGCCGGACCGCCGAGGCCAGGGCCCGCTCGCAGTCCTCGACCCGGAAGTACGTCAGGAAGTGGGCGGGCCGCGCGGCGGGGACGGCCGCGTCCATCACCTCGCGTCCGGTGACCGCCGTGTCCGGGCCGGTCCGCGCGTCCTCGGGCGACCACAGCCGGTAGCCGCGCAGTGCGGGCGGTTCGGTGCCGGTGTAGCCGAAGACGTGCTCGTAGAAGGGGTCGAGGAGTTCGGGCCGCCGCGTGTGCACCTCGGTCCAGCAGTACGTCCCCGGGGACCGGACGGCGCGGAAGCCCCGGTGCCGGCCGGGCTGCCACAGGCCGAACAGGGCGCCGTCCGGGTCGGTGACGAGCACCCGGGTGGCGTCCTCGTCCTGCTCGGGGCCGGTCACGACGTGGCCGCCGGCCCGCTCGACGCGGCCGGCGAGGGCGCGGGCGTCGGGCGTGGCGAAGTACACCGTCCAGGTGGCGGGCGGCAGTCCGGCGCGCGGGGGGACGAGGGCGGCGGCCGGTTGACGGTCCACGAAGGCTTCGGCACCGACGCGTACCTGTCCGGCCTGGTCCCCGGGGCTCTCGTGGAAGGTCCAGCCGAGCAGCCGCCCGTAGAAACGGCGGCCCGCGGCGGGATCGGGCAGCGCGCACTCGGCCCAGCACGGAACGCCTTCCGCGAATGATGCGGGCATACGGGTCTCCGTCTCACTCGTCTCGCTCCGGCCACAGCTCGTCGTCCACGTTATTCGAGGACCGGGCAAGGCGCATCAGGATCATGAAAGGGGGTTTTCCCACGCGCACATAACAGGGAGTGCCCGACGGCAATTGGGCCCTTCCGGACCGGAAGTGCATGCATAGACCACGTAACCCCTATTCGCCGCCGTTCACAGGGAGTTCAAAGCCCGCACACGCGGGGATTTGCAGCCCCTCCCGACCCTCATTCCCGGCGCCCCTTCCCCATTTGCAGTCGGCCGAATAGCGCGACACGCCGGGCTCGGTAAGCTGACGGCATGACAGCACAAGTACGCACCGTCGACGGTCGCGTGGCCGGAGAACGCGGGCAGGCGACGCGTCAGAAGCTGCTCGACTGCCTCAGCGACATGCTCAGTACCTCGCCCTATCGGGACGTCAAAGTCATTGACGTCGCGCGTAAGGCAGGCACCTCTCCCGCGACCTTCTACCAGTACTTCCCCGACGTCGAAGGGGCCGTACTGGAGCTGGCCGACGAATTGGCCTCCGAGGGTTCCGGATTCGCGGAACTCCTGGCCGGCCGCACCTGGGTCGGCAAGGCCGGCTGGCAGACCTCCCAGGCCCTCGTGGACGGGTTCCTGGACCTGTGGAAGAAGAACGAGGCGATTCTCCGGGTGGTCGATCTCGGCGCCGCCGAGGGCGACAAACGGTTCGCCAAACTCCGTATGAAACTGCTGAACTCGGTGAACAGCGCGCTCACGGGCGCCGTCAAGGACCTCCAGTCCAAGGGCAAGGTCGACAAGGACGTCAGCCCGGCCGCCGTCGCGGGTTCCCTCGTCACGATGCTCGCCGGGGTCGCCTCGCACCAGAAGGGCCTCCAGTCCTGGGGCGTCAAGCAGGGAGATCTGCGCCCCAACCTGGCGCTGCTCATCCACCTCGGCGTGACCGGCAAGAAGCCGACCCGCTGAACCGCGCGGGGCGCGCCCGGGTGCGCCCCGCGCGGCGGCACAATCGGGGGATGTCCTCCGCACCGCACGAGCACGAAGACCGGGGCGTACGAGGCGGCCGGGCCGCGTCCCACGAGCCCGCCGCGCCCTCCCGTCCCGCCCAGCCCCACGACGCTCCCGCACCGGGGGACCCCGGGGACGCGGGGCTGCGGGAGATCCTCAAGTCCCTGCGCGTGTGGGACCCCCGGCACACCTCCCTGCCCGCCTTCGACCCCGGGCGCGCCCCGGACCGGCCCCTGCCGCTGTTCCGCACGTGGTTCGCCGAGGCGGCCGACGCCGGGCAGCCCGAGCCCCACCTCGTGTCCCTCGCGACCTGCGACGAGGAGGGCCGCCCCGACGCGCGCGTCCTCGTCCTGCACGGGGCGGACGAGACCGAGGGCTTCTCCTTCGCCTCGCACTCCGGCAGCCGCAAGGGCCGCCAGCTCGCCGCGCGGCCCTACGCCGCGCTCGTCTTCTCCTGGCCGGTGCTCGGCCGGCAGGTGCGGGTACGCGGCCCGGTGACCCTCGCCCCGCACTCCAGGGCCCTCGCCGATCTGCACGTGCGTTCTACGGGTGCCCTGGCCTCCGCGCTGACCGGCCACCAGAGCGAACCGCTGTCCGGGGCAGGGGAACTGGACCGCGCCTCCGACGCCGCCTGGGAGCGAGCACGGCGCGAACCGGAGGCGGACGCCCCGAGCTGGACGCTGTACCTCCTCGACCCGCACGAGGTCGAGTTCTTCCAGGGCGACCACCGCCGCCGCCACGTCCGCCTGCGCTACGGCCGGGTCGCGGACGGCTGGACGCGCGAGTCGCTGTGGCCCTGAGCGGGTCTCCCCCTCACGCCGTGTACTGCGCGAAGTCGGCGACCTGCCGGTAACCGATGCGCTGGTACAGGGCGTTGCTCGTCGGGTTGGCGAGGTCGGTGAAGAGCAGCACCTCCTCGGCGCCCGCCGCCCGCGCGGCACGGCTCACCTCGGCGGTGACGGCGCCCGCGTAGCCCCTGCGGCGGTGGCCCGGCGGGGTGTAGACGGAGGTGACTCTGGTGGCCCCGGCGACCTCCGGAGTGCGCGCCGCCATGGCGACCGGGACCCCGGCGTCCTCCCACAGGGTCGCCGCGCCCTGCCGCAGGACGCGGACGGCCCAGGGGTCGGCAGGGGCTCAGGCCGTGGGGTCGGGGTGGGGCTCCGGGTCCCCCGCGAGCCGGGCGTGGAGGTGCAGGTCGCGGTACCGGTCGAGGGTGCTGTCGGCGAACATCGCCTCGCGCAGCAGCCCTTCCGCCCGGTAGCCGCAGCGCTCGGCGACGCGGCAGGACGCCAGGTGCCCGTCGGCGTGGCCGAGTTCGACGCGGTGCAGTCCGGCCTCCTGGAAGGCCCAGCGGCTCAGCAGGGCGAGCGCGCGGCGGGCGACACCCCGGCCGCGCGCCTCGGGCAGCACCCAGTAGCCGACGCGGGCCTCGCGCAGGGCGGGCACGATCGCCCGGAGGCTGATCTGCCCGAGCAGCACCCCCGTCGCGGCGTCGGTGACGGCGTACGCGGCGCCCCGCCCCTCCGCGCGCTGCCGCGCCACGCGCGCGAAGTAGTCGAGGACGTCCTCCTGCGTCGTCATGGGCCTGTCCATGATGTTCCAGCGCAGGAACTCGGGGTCGGTCAGGCCGCGCAGCACGGTGCGCGCGTCCTGCGCCGAGCCGGTCCGGTGCGGGCGCAACAGCAGCCCCGCACCGGCTATCTCGGAGTCGGGAAGGGGGACGGGTACGGCGGCGTGGGCGGGCATGCGCGCCATTGAAGCGGTGACCGGACCCCGTGTCCAAGGGGTGGCGGGACAGCACGTGTCGTGATCGTTTCGCAATCGCTTTCGCCGCCGACCGCGTCCCGCGCGCCCCACGGGCCACTACTGTCCGGTACATGCCCAAAGCGCTCCCCCTCGAACAGCTCTCCCCGCTCCCGGCGGACCGTCCCGTGTACGTCGTCGGCGCGGGCCCCGGCGGTCTCGCCGTCGCGGCGGCGCTGCGGGCGCGGGGCGTGCGGGTCGTGGTCCTGGAGAAGGCGGACCGGGTGGGCGCCTCGTGGCGCGGCCACTACGACCGGCTGCGCCTGCACACGACGCGGCGGCTGTCCTCGCTGCCGGGCCTGCGCATTCCGCGCCGCTTCGGCCGCTGGGTCGCGCGCGACGACGTGGTGCGCTACCTGGAGAAGTACGCCGAGTTCCACGGACTCGACGTCGTGACGGGCGTGTCGGTCGAGCGGATCGACCCCGTCCCGCACACCGAGGGCGGCGGCTGGCGGCTGAGCGCGAGTGGCGGCAGGCGGCTGACCGGCGGCGCGGTCGTCGTGGCGACCGGCCACAACCACACGCCGTACGTGCCCCGTTGGCCCGGCGCGGACGCGTACGGGGGCGAACTGCTGCACGCGGGCCGCTACCGCAACCCGGAGCCCTACCGGGGCCGGGACGTGCTGGTCGTCGGGGCAGGCAACACCGGCGCGGAGATCGCGGCGGACCTCGCGCACGGCGGGGCGGGCCGGGTGCGCCTCGCGGTGCGCACCGCGCCGTACATCCTGCGGCGCTCCACGCTGGGCTGGCCCGCGCAGCGCACCGGCATCCTGGTGCGCCGCCTCCCGGTACGGCTCGTGGACACCCTCGCCGACCCGGTGTGCCGGCTGTCCGTCCCCGACCTCTCGGACCGGGGGCTGCCGCGTCCGGCGAGCGGTCTGTACACGCGGGTGCGGCAGGGCGCGATCCCGGTGCAGGACGTCGGCCTGGTCGCGGCGGTGCGCGCGGGCCGCGTCGAACCGGTCGCCGCCGTCGAGGGCTTCGAGGACGGCGCGGTACTCCTCGCGGACGGCTCCCGCCTCACCCCCGACACGGTGATCGCCGCGACCGGCTACCGGCGCGGACTGGAGCCCCTGGTCGGCCACTTGGGGGTCCTGGACCCCCGGGGCCGCCCCCGCGAGCACGGCGCCCGCACGGTGCGCTCGGCCCCCGGCCTGTACTTCACCGGCTTCACCAACCCGATCAGCGGAATGTTCCGCGAACTGGCCCGCGACGCCGACCGCATCGCAAACCGCCTGGCCAAGGACCTTGCGGGGTAGAACCATTGAGGACCGGGCACCTCGTCGGTCGCCCTCGTCACCACCGGACCGCCCTCTTCCCCTTCCTGCCCGTTCCGGGCTGCTGACGTCACCTCCGACAGATGAGACTCTCGGCCTCTGGCCGTCCGAGCGGGGGAACGCATGTCCCAAGGCGATGAATCCACGACGCCGTCCCCCCAGGAACCGGTCACTCCCACCCCGCCACCGGAACCTCCCGGCGCAGGCCGAGCCGCGGCGGCACATACCGGGGAGCCGCCGACGTCCCGGCCAGGAGAGGACGGCCCGGGCGCCGGGACGCGCGTGGCCGGCCATCTGGCAGAGGTCGTCGACCCGGACGGCGTCCGGTCCGGAGACGGTGGCGGGAAGATCGCCGCACGCGTGGTCTACGGCCTTCTGGCCGCCCTTGTCGCGGTACTCGTCTCCGGTGTCGTCACCATCTGGTTCACCGGACCGACGGTGAAAGCGCAGAAGGACACGGAAAGGAGACTTGAGAGAACCGAGGAAAGAGACACCGCACCTTTCGTCGTCCGGATCCGGGAGGAGGACCCCGGCGACTGGCCGACCTACGTGCTGCCCCGCCCGCTCACGGAGCGGGAGAAGAGGAAGCTGCGGACGTTCGGTCCCGGCGCCCCGGGCAGCCTCGCCGAGAGCCGGGCGGCGAAGAGGTACCTGGAGACACTGGGGGCGAGACCCTACTCCCGGGACATGACGTACTCGCTCACGTTCTTCAGCGAGAGGAAGTCCCCTCTCAGCATCACGAACCTGCACGCCCGGAAGGTGAGGTGCACGGAACCGGACACGGTCACCGTCGTCCAGTTCATCTCCCAGGGCGACTCCTCCGTCTCCACGGTCTACTTCGACCTCCGCGAACCCGAGTCCCCCGCGCTGACCGCCGACACGGACGGCGGGCACCACGAGGAACCGTACTTCGACCACAACAAGATGGACCTCGGGGCCGGCGAGACGTCCGGGGCTCTCAGAGTGTCCGGGTGGTCGGACGAGAAGACGTGTGAATGGAACATCCGGGCCGAGTACCGGAACGCCGAGGGCGTTTTCGAGACCACCGTCGAAAACGCCGACGGTAAGCCCTTCGTGGCTCTGGGCATCTCCAGGAAGTACCAGGAGTACTGGACCCGCATCCCCTACGGCGGCGGGTACTGGGCAGTCTGCGGGCCGGAGAGGGACTGTTCCGGCGCACCGACACCCGCCCCCTCCCCGGCCGTCGCGGGTGCCTCGGGGGCGCCGACCGCCCGCGGGCCCCACGTGGTCGCGCCCCACAGGACGGCGCCCAGGACCGGGAGGGCGGCGAGCGCGAAGCACACGGCGAGCGGCAGCGCGCCCAGCAGGAGGCCGGTCAGCGCCGTGCCGCCCGAGGAGCCCGCGTTGAAGGCGGTGTTGACCCAGGCGCCGGTGCGGGTGCGGTGCTCGGGCGCCGCGTGCTCGTCGGCCGCGAGGTAGGCGGTGGCCATGGCGGGCGCGAAGAACAGTCCGGCGACCGCGACGACCGCGCCCAGCGCCCACGTCCCCGGGGCGAGTCCCGCAAGGGCGAGCGTCCCGCCGAGCGCCCCCGCGCACCAGAGCAGCCGGCCGGTCTCGGTGCCACGCCGGGGCAGGGCGCCCTGGACGAGCCCGCCGACGGCGCTGCCCGCCGAGAGCGCCGCCAGCAGCCACGGCACCGCCCCGGCGGCGCGGTGCTCCTCGGCGTACGCGAGGACGAGCAGGTCGAGCGCGCCGAGGCACAGCCCGACCCCGCCGAGCACGAGCACGACGCGCAGCAGCGGCGCGGGCAGCGCGCGCGGGAGCCTCGGCCGCAGGCCGCGGCGCCCGGCCGGCTTCACGGGCGCGGCGGGACCCTCGCGTACGGCGGCCACCGGGGAGGTGACCATGCCGCACGCGCCGAGCAGGACGAGGGCCGCGCTCAGTACGAGCCCGGCGGCCGGCCCGGTCCGCGTCAGCAGCGCGCCGACGATCAACGGGCCGCTCAGGAACAGCAGTTCCTCGGCGACGGCGTCGAGCCCGTAGGCGCGGCGCAGCAGGTCCCGGTCGGGCAGCAGCCTGCTCCACAGGGTGCGCATGACGGGGCCGAGCGGTGGGGTGGCGGCCCCGGCGAGGGCCGCGAGGGCGACGACCGGGGCCGTGCCCACCGGTCCGGATCCGCCGGTGAGGGCGGCGAGCGCGGTGAGCAGCAGGGCGTACAGCGCGCTCATCGGGGGCAGCGCGCGCCGCACCCCGTAGCGGTCGAGGAGCGCGGCCCGCGCCGGGGACAGCACGACGCTCGCGGCGCCGAACAGGGCCATGCCGAGTCCGGCGGCGGCGTAGGAGCCGGTGGAGCGACGCAGGGAGAGCAGGAGGGCGAGCGCGACCGTCCCGTAGGAGAGGCGGCCGAGCAGTGCCAGGGCGAAGGTGCGCGCCGCCTGCGGGGTGCGCAGGACAGCACGGTACGACGGTGGGGCCGGCGAAGACATGAGGGTTCCTCGAAGTGCCCGGCGGCCCGCGGCTGTTCGGGGCGGCCGGTGGGATCAGCAGGGACACCGGGGTGAGCGGTGTCGCCTACGCACAGAGGAGAGCCATGCGCGGGAGCGTAGCCGGGGAGCGGGGCGCCCGCCAGGGGTTTGCGGTGGGCGCCCCGTGGTTCAGGCGGGCGCCCCGGACGCGGGCGGGGCCTTGTCCGGGCGGGCGGTCCTGATGACGAGGACCATGAGCGTGGCCACCGCGCACAGCGCCCCGGAGACGTACCACATGACGTCGTACGCGCCGAAGACGTCCCGGACCACGCCGCCCGCGAAGGCCACGACGGCGGCGCCGATCTGGTGGGCGGCGAGCACCCAGCCGAAGACGATCGCGCTGTCCTCGCCGTAGTGCTCGCGGCACAGCGCGATCGTCGGCGGCACCGTCGCGACCCAGTCGAGTCCGTAGAAGACGATGAAGAACACCATCGGCAGGTGCTCGGCGGAGGCCAGCGGGGCGGACCCGCCCACGGTGTCGAGCAGCATGGGCAGGAACAGCAGGGAGACGCCGCGCAGCGCGTAGTAGACGGCGAGCAGGCGGCGCGGCGAGTAGCGGTCGGTGAACCAGCCGGAGGCCACCGTGCCCACGATGTCGAACACCCCGATGACGGCGAGCAGGGAGGCGGCGGCCGGGACGGGCATGCCGTGGTCGTGCGCGGCGGGCACGAAGTGCGTCTTGACGAGCCCGTTGGTCGAGGCCCCGCAGATCGCGAAGGACCCGGCCAGCAGCCAGAACGGGCCGGTGCGCACCGCCTTGGCCAGCACTCCGAGGGTGCGCCGGGCGGCCCCCCTCGCGGGCGCGGGCTTGGGGACGAACTCCGTCGCCCCGTAGGGCGCGAGGCCCACGTCGGCGGGGTGGTCGCGCAGCAGCAGCCACACGAAGGGCACGACGGCGGCGGCGGTCAGCGCGACGGTCACCGAGGCGGGCTTCCAGCCGTGGTGCTCGACGGTCCACGCCAGCAGGGGCAGGAACACGAGCTGACCGGAGGCGCCGGCCGCCGTGAGGATGCCGGTGACCAGTCCGCGCCGGGCCGTGAACCAGCGGTTGGTGACCGTCGCGGCGAAGGCGAGCGCCATCGACCCGCTGCCGAGCCCGACCAGCACGCCCCAGTACAGGACGAGTTGCCAGGCCGCCGTCATCGTCACGGTGAGCGCCGAGCCGGCCGCGATGACGGCGAGCGCGACCGCGACGACCTTGCGGATGCCGAAGCGGTCCATGAGGGCGGCGGCGAACGGCGCGGTGAGCCCGTAGAGCGTCAGGTTGACCGAGACGGCGAGGCCGATGGTCCCGCGCGACCAGCCGAAGTCCTCGTGCAGGGGGTCGATGAGCAGCCCCGGCACCGACATGAAGGCGGCGGCCCCGACGATCGTGACGAAGGTGACGAGCGCCACCCACCAGGCGCGGTGCGGTCCGCGGCGGGGGCGCGGGGCGGAGCCGCCCGGGCGGCGGAGGACGTGCGTGTCCTCGGGCGGTACCGGGGTGCCCGCGAGAGCCACCCGGCCCTCGGGCGGTACCGGGGAGTCCGCGAGAGCCACCCGGTCCTCGGGGGCCGGGGCGTGGCCGGGGGTCGCCCCGTCTCCCTGTATCAGCTGATCTGCCATGCGCACAGCCTCCGTTGAGGCCGCACTCCGCACCACTGGCCCGATGGACAGCATTCGCTAGGATCGGGCCATGACTGTCACCGAGCACCTTCAGGGGTTCGCCCGCCCCCCGCACCGCGTCGTCCTGCTCGCGCTGGACGGCGTCCTGCCCTTCGAACTCGGCACCGCCGTACGCATCTTCGGTATGGCACGGGACTCGGCGGGGCGGCGGCTGTACGAGGTGACGACCTGCTCGCTGCGGCCACCGGGGCCGGTCCGCGCGGCGGCCGACTTCTCGATCCTCGTCGAGCACGGCCCCGAGGCGCTGGCGGAGGCGGACACCGTGGTGGTCCCGGCCAGCTACGAACTGGGGCCGGTGCACGAGGAGGGCCGCCTCACGCCCGAACTGGCCGAGGCGCTGGGCCGGATACCGGCCGGGGCCCGCACCGTGTCGATCTGCACGGGCGGTTACGTCCTCGCGGCGGCCGGTCTGCTCGACGGGCGCCCCGCCGCGACGCACTGGTCCCACGCCACGCATTTCCAGGGGCTGTTCCCGCGCGTGCGGGTCGTCCCCGAGGTGCTGTTCGTCGACGACGGGGACGTCCTGACCTCGGCGGGCGTCGCGGCCGGTATCGACCTGTGCCTGCACATCGTGCGCCGCGACCACGGGGCCTCGGTGGCCAACGAGGTGGCCAGGCAGACCGTCGTACCGCCCCACCGGGAGGGGGGTCAGGCCCAGTTCATCCGCAGGCCGGTCGCCGCTCCGGGCGCCGACTCGACCACGCTCGCCCGGGAGTGGGCCCTGGAACGGCTGCACGAGCCGCTCCAGCTGCGGGACCTGGCCGAGCGTGCCGCGATGTCGGTACGCACCTTCACGCGGCGCTTCCGCGAGGAGTGCGGCGAGAGCCCGGGACAGTGGCTCACCCGCCAACGCGTGGAGCACGCCCGGTACTTGCTGGAGACGACGGGCCTGTCGATGGACCGGGTGGCCGAGGCCAGCGGCTTCGGCACCGCCCAGTCGCTGCGCCAGCACCTGCGCTCGGCGACCGGCGTCACCCCGAGCGCGTACCGCAGGACCTTCCGGGGCGCCCCGGCGACGCCGGCCCCTGCCTAGAGCGCGTCATCCACAGCCTGTGGACAGCGCGCGCACGGCGAACCCGCAGGCGGCTCCGCCCACCGGGACACGGCGGTCGACCTCGCACCAGATCCGCTTCCCGGTGCCTTCGGGCAGCCAGCCCCAGCGGTCCGCGAGCCCGTCGACCAGCTCCAGGCCCCGGCCGCCGGTGTCCTCGCCCGCCGCGTGCCGCTGGAGCGGGGGGCGCGCACAGGCGTCGGAGACCTCGACCCGCACCGTGCCGCTCGGCTCGGGCTGCGGGCCGCCCGGCATCTGCATGCGCAGCACCGCCGGCCGGCCGGTGTGCACGACGGCGTTCGTCACCAGTTCGGAGACGATGAGGACCAGCGTCTCGGCGACCGGTTCGCCCTCCCCTATCCCCGATCCCGCGAGGCGGGACCGCACCCATCTCCGGGCCCGGCCCACCTCGGCGGGGTCGGGACTCACTTCGAGCTGCACCTGAAGAACCTGCACCGCTCACACCATCCGAACCGGCGGACACATCGCCTCGCGCCTTCGCTGGGCAATGAGGATCACGGTCTGTGATCTCCTTGTCGCCCAGCATGGTTGACGTACAGTCACCCCAACAAGCGCTTCGGGCATATTCCCGCGCGAAGGAGTACGCCTGGGGCATACTGTGCGACGCGTCTCGTGGGGAGTCGAACAGGCAGGCGCGCGGCTTCGCCCTGCCCCGCGAACCGGGCACGCCGCGGAAGTCCGCCGCTCGGCGGCCCTCCGGCCGGCGCTCTCGCCGACCGGGCCGCGCGGGCTCCGGCCGGGGTTCACTCGCATTGCACAGAAGGTACCGGAGCGCGGGGCCGACTCCGTGCCGTGACGGCCCCGGCACGGCACGCGGGCCGAGGTCGACGCTGGGTGACCTTCCCCGGCCGGACGGAAGAGCAGGACAGGGGCCCTTTTCCTCCCGTGACGGCCGGTACTGGCGCATGCGTTCCCCAGGTGAAACCGGCGCGGTGCGCCGCGACGCCGGAACCGTGAACCAGCGCCTCGGACGCGGCCTGGGGTGTCCCGTTCTCCCCTTTTGCCGCATCCCCCGCACCCGTGCGCGGTACACGGACCCGGCTCGCGGGCGTTCGGTGGTACGCGGGAGCCCGCGGCCGTGCGACGCTCACGAGTATGAGTACACACACGGCGGTGCGTCCGCCCCCGCAACAACCTCCTGCCGGAAGCGATTTCGCGGGTCTGTCGAAACTCGTCTCCGAGGCCGGGCTGATGGCCCGCAGGCCCGGGTACTACGTCCTGCGGATCTCGGCGGTGGCGCTGGTGTACGTGGGCGGCTGGACCGCCTTCTTCCTCGTCGGGGCCAGCTGGTGGACGCTCGCGGTCGCCGCCTTCCTCGCCCTCGTCTTCGGCCAGGTCGCCCTGGTCGCGCACGACGTCGCCCACCGCCAGGTCTTCCGGCTGCGCCGGGCCAGCGGCATATCGGGCCGGATCGCGGGCGCCTCGATCGGCATGGGCTACGGGTGGTGGCAGGACAAGCACACCCGGCACCACGCCAATCCCAACCACGCGGAGCTGGATCCCGACGTCGCCCCCGACATCATCGTCTGGTCCCAGGACCAGGCCCGCGAGGCCACCGGTCTCGCCCGCTTCATCGGCCGCTCGCAGGCCTGGCTGTTCTTCCCGCTGATCGCCCTGGAGGGCTTCAACCTCCACGTGGCGGGCGTCCGCGCGCTGTGGAACCGCTCACTCAAGCACCGCACCCTCGAAGGCGCCCTACTGATCGGGCACTTCGTGCTCTACCTCACGGCCCTGTTCCTGGTGCTGCCGCCCGGGATGGCCTTCGCCTTCCTCGCCGTCCACCAGTGCCTGTTCGGCATCTACCTCGGTTCGGCCTTCGCGCCCAACCACAAGGGGATGCCGATACTGTCCGGCAAGGACCGCCCCGACTTCCTGCGCCGCCAGGTACTGACCTCGCGCAACGTGCGCGGCGGCTGGTTCGTGGACCTCGCGCTCGGCGGGCTCAACTACCAGATCGAGCACCACCTGTTCCCCAGCATGCCGAGCCCGCACCTGCGCCGCGCGCAGGTCATCGTGCGCCGCTACTGCGAGGAGCTGGGGGTCGACTACCTGGAGACGGGCTTCGTCACCTCGTACCGGCAGGTGCTGCGCAGCCTGCACGAGGCGGGCGCGCCCATCCGGGAGAGCCGCGCCGCCGCGGCCGGGGCCGTCGACGCCGCCTGACCTCGCCGACCGCCCGCCGCCCGCCCGTGTGCCGCCGCCGCCCGCCTCCCGAGCAAGGGGAGGCGGGCGGCCCGGTGTACGGCACGTCCGGGGGGCTCAGGGCGTGTGCTTGACCGCGTCCCCGTAACCGCCGATGTCCCGCGGGTCGCGGTTGCCGGGGCCCGTGTAGCGCGCCGAGGGGCGTACGAGGCGGCCGGTGCGCTTCTGCTCCAGGATGTGCGCCGACCAGCCGGCCGTACGGGCGCACGTGAACATCGAGGTGAACAGGTGGGCCGGCACCTCGGCGAAGTCCAGGACGATCGCCGCCCAGAACTCCACGTTGGTGGCCAGCACCCGGTCCGGCCTGCGGGCGTGCAGCTCCGCGAGGGCGGCCCGCTCCAGGGCCTCGGCCACCTCGAAGCGCGGGGCGCCCAGCTCCTTCGCGGTACGGCGCAGCACGCGGGCGCGCGGGTCCTCGGCGCGGTAGACGCGGTGCCCGAAGCCCATGAGGCGCTCCCCCGAGTCGAGCGCGCGCCGCACGTAGCCCTCGGCGTCGCCGGTGCGCTCGATCTCCTCGATCATGCCGAGCACCCGGGAGGGCGCCCCGCCGTGCAGCGGGCCCGACATCGCGCCGACCGCCCCGGACAGGGCCGCCGCGACGTCCGCCCCGGTCGAGGCGATGACGCGGGCGGTGAAGGTCGAGGCGTTCATGCCGTGTTCGGCGGCGGAGGTCCAGTAGGCGTCGACCGCCTTCACGTGGAGCGGGTCGGGCTCCCCGCGCCAGCGGATCATGAACCGCTCCACGATCGACTCGGCCCGGTCGATCTCGCTCTGCGGCACCATCGGCAGGCCCTGCCCGCGCGCGGCCTGCGCGACGTAGGACAGCGCGGTGACCGCCGCGCGGGCGAGGTCCTCCCGGGCCTGCCCCGCGTCGATGTCGAGCAACGGTTTCAGGCCCCAGACGGGGGCGAGCTGGGCGAGCGCGGACTGCACGTCGACCCGGATGTCCCCGGAGTGCACGGGCAGCGGGAAGGGCTCGGCGGGCGGCAGGCCGGGCGTGAAGGCGCCGTCGACCAGGAGGCCCCACACGTTCCCGAAGGACACGTGGCCCACCAGGTCCTCGATGTCGACGCCCCGGTAGCGCAGGGCACCGCCCTCCTTGTCCGGTTCGGCGATCTCCGTCTCGAAGGCGACGACCCCTTCGAGGCCGGGCACGAATGCAGACATCTTGCGGCTCCTGACTCGGCTGACTCGGCTGCTGACCGGCCGGCTGCGAAGTGGACGGAGCTGTGCTCATTCCCCGTACGGCACGGTGTCACCCCTCCCGGTGCGGCAGGATGGCGGGGTGAGCGACGATCACCACCCGCAGAGCGCACGGCCCGGCACCGAGGACTCCCGCACGGCCGGGGCGGGGCCCCGGGACCCCGCGAGCGACCTCGACCTCGACTTCGACCCCGGGCGGATGCGCGAGCAGTACCGCGCGGAGGGGGTGGCGGCGGCCGGTTTCGCCGCGGACCCGATGACGCAGTTCGGCCGCTGGTTCCAGGACGCGGCCCGCTCGGGCCTGTTCGAGCCGAACGCGATGGTGGTGTCGACCGTCGACGCGGAGGCCCGGCCCAGTTCCCGCACGGTGCTGCTGAAGAAGTACGAGGACACCGGCTTCGTCTTCTTCACGAACTACACCTCGCGCAAGGCCGGCGAGCTGTCCGGGAACCCGCACGTGGCCCTGCTGTTCCCGTGGCACCCCATGGCCCGCCAGGTCCTCGTGACGGGCACCGCGGTCCGCACCGGGCGGGACGAGACCGCCGCCTACTTCCGTACCCGTCCGCACGGCTCGCAGCTCGGCGCGTGGGCGAGCGCGCAGTCCTCGGTGATCGGCTCGCGCGAGGAGCTGGAGCGCGAGTACGCGCAGCTCGCGGCGCGCTACCCGGAGGGCGAGCGGGTCCCGGTGCCGCCGCACTGGGGCGGGTACCGCGTCACCCCGCGCACCGTCGAGTTCTGGCAGGGCCGCGAGAACCGGCTGCACGACCGGCTGCGCTACGTACGGCGGGACGAGGGCGGCGAACCGGCCGCCGGGGGGCCGTGGCGGCTGGAGCGGCTGAGCCCCTGAGCGCGGGGGCACGCGGCGCCGGGCGGGGCCCGGGAACGCAGTCGACCCGCAGGCCGTGGTTCCTCCCTGGGGAGGAAGCCGGCCGGACGTACCGGCGGCCTGCGGGTCGGGTGAACTGCTGGGATTGGGCCGGCGGCGCGCATTTCCACACGCTCCGGCCAACCGCACATGAGTGCGGAGACAGGGGCCGCTAGCCCGCAGTCACCTCACGCGTCCGGCTGTCATACATCTTCCGAACCACCTCCTTTCTCATGTGCCCACCACTGTAGGAACGCCCCCCCGGGTGCGGGCAAATGTTTTTTTCGCGCCCCTTTCGCGGGGCCGTCGCGCCCCTCGCGCTCCGGTCGCGCCCCCTGCGTGCGCCGGGCCGCCCCTGGGCCGCATCACCGCCCCGCAACGATTTCTTCGAAGGGTGTGTGGGCTGTGTCACCTTGGAGTTCAATTCATTCGAGGTATGGCAGACGTACGACACGACGTACGTACGGCAGGGGGTGCCAGGTGAGTGCTTCCCGGCGCAGTGGGACCACGGACGAACCGGATGCTCAGGAACCGGAGCACGACGATTCGGACTTGCTGGCCGCACTGCTGGACGGCATGGACGCGGCGCTGTGCGCCCTGGACGCGGACGGTGTGATCACCCACTGGAACAAGGAGGCCGAGCGCATCCTCGGCTGGAGCGCCGAGGAGGCGGTGGGCCGCGCGGGTTTCGGGGGCTGGGCCGCCCGGGGCGCGGACGCCCCCGACATGCAGGTGCGGCTGCTCGCCGCGATGCGCTCGCCGGGCCGTCAGGTCCACGAGTTCGCCCTCCTCACGAAGGAGGGCGGCCGGGTGCTGGTCCGCACCCAGACGGCCGCGGTGCGCGATGCCGACGGCCGGCCGGCGGGGGTGTACTGCGCGTTCAGCGAGGTGCACACCCAGATCGACCTGGAGCGGTCCATCGCGTTGAGCGAGGCGCTGTTCGAGGACGTCGGCTGGGGCGTCGTCCTGGTCGACGCGGACCTGCGCCCGGCGCTCGTCAACGCCTACGCGGCCAAGGCCCTGGGCACCGGCCGCACGGCGCTGCTCGGCCGCCCGCTCGGCGATCTGCTGGACCAGGGGGTCGAGGAGCTGGAGAGCGTCCTCGCCCACGTCCTCGCGGAGGGACCGCCGCCCGCCCCCTCGGAGGTGTGGGTGTCGCTGCGCGAGCACGTGGGCGAGGGTGCCGGACCGGGCCGGGACGGGCGGCGCTGCTGGCGTTCCGGCTTCGTGCGCCTGTCCTCCCCGCTGAGCGAGGAGCCCTCGCCGCTCGGGGTGGGCTGGTTCTTCCAGGACGTCACCGAGGCGCGGATCGCCGAACAGGACGCCTCGCAGCTGCGGTTCCGGGCCGGTCAGCTGCACCGGGCGGCGCGCGCGGCGGCCGAGTGCGAGGACCCGGGCGAGGCGGTCACCGTCCACCTGGACTTCGCCCTCGCCGGCTTCGCCGACCACGCCCTCGTCGACCTGCTGCGCGATCCGGTGCCGGACCACGCGGCGCCCGACGAGGCGGAGCCCGAGGTACGGCTCGTGCGCGCCGCCGTCACCCCGGCGGGCCCGCAGGGGCCGCTGCGCTCGGCGCTGAGCGGCGCGGGCGTACCGCTGCGCTACCCGGACCAGCACCCCGCGGTGCAGAGCGTGCAGCGCGCCGGGACGGTACGCGTGACCTGGGGCGGTCGCGGCGGACCGCGGGCCCGGGAGTGGGCGGCGGCCCGCCGCTGGCCGGAGGACACCACGCACGCGCTGTGCGCGGTCCTGCGCAGCCGGGGCACGACCCTGGGCGTGCTGACCTTCCTGCGCGGCCCGGGCCGCCAGCCCTTCGAGCGCCCGGACACCCTGTACGCCGAGTCGGTCGCCCTGCGCGTCGCCTCGGCCGTCGACCTCGCCCGCCTCACGGGCCGCGACTGAGCCCTTGGGGGACGGCCCTCAGTTCTGGTAGAAGATCCGGTCGCCGTAAGTCTCGAAGACCTCGGCGTTCCACTCGGTGCCGCCGTCGACGTTGCCGGAGCGCAGCAGCGGCGGCTCGATGCCGCGGGCGGCGAGTACGGCGGCGGCGCTCGCGGTCGCGGCCTGCAGCAGCGCGCTCGTGACGACGGTCGAGGCGGGGGCGAAGGGCGCGGCGATCCCGTCCAGCGCGAGGACGGTGTCGCCCACCGGGATCTTGTTGTCGAGCACGACGTCGCAGTGGTCCTTGAGGAAGGTCCCGGACGGGTTGCGGGCCTGCGTCCGGCTCGCGTAGACGACCGAGGTGACGCCGACGACCTTGAGGCCGAGGGCGCGGGCGTGCCTCGCCATCTCGACGGGCAGGGCGTTGCGGCCGGACAGGGAGACGACCACGAGGACGTCGCCGGCCCGGGCCGGGCTCGCGTCCAGGACGGCGGTGGCGAGCCCCTCGACCCGCTCCAGCGCGGAGCCGAGCGTCGCGGGCCGTACGTCGACGCCGACGGCGCCCGGCACGGCCAGCAGGTTGACGAGGGCGAGGCCGCCCGCGCGGTAGACGAGGTCCTGCGCGGCGAGTGAGGAGTGCCCGGCCCCGAAGGCGAAGATCCGGCCGCCGGCCGCCACCGCGTCGGCGAGCAGCCGGCCGGCCTGTTCGACGCTGCCGCCGGGCCCCGCCTCCTCCGCCCGCACCCGCTCCAGGAGGCCCGCCGCCGCGTCCAGGTACCGGGTGGCGACGGTCTCGCCGGGGGCGAGGGGCCGCGCCGCGTCCTCGGCCCCGCCCGTACGGGGCCGGGGCGGGGCGGGGTGTGCGGCGGACTCGTCTGCGGCGGACTGGTCTGCGGCGGGGATGTCCGTGGCGCTCATCGGGGGCCTCCTGCTCCGGTGCGGACCGCCGGGCGGTTCCGTCCTGGCCGGCCCGCCCGTGCCGGGTGGTCCGGTGCGGTGCCCGGGGGTGGCACGGCGGCGTGCCGCGGATCACGGTGCGGGCCCCGGGGCCGGGCTGTCAACAGGGCCCAGGCGCCCCGCACCCGGGTCCGGGGCCCGCCGGAGCGGGGTCGCGCGCCGCGGCCGGGGCCGGTTGTCAGTGGGATGCGTCAGAATTGGGTCAGGGCCAGCGCACGCCGACTTCGCGAAGTCACAGCACCGAGGGGCACGTATGTCCGGACTGATCGACACCACGGAGATGTATCTCCGCACCATCCTCGAACTCGAAGAGGAAGGTGTTGTGCCCATGCGCGCCCGGATCGCCGAGCGGCTCGACCAGAGCGGCCCGACTGTCAGCCAGACCGTGGCGCGGATGGAGCGGGACGGACTGGTGTCCGTCGCCAGCGACCGTCATCTGGAGCTGACCGAGGAGGGCCGCAGGCTCGCGACCCGCGTCATGCGCAAGCACCGGCTCGCCGAGTGCCTGCTCGTCGACGTGATCGGTCTCGAATGGGAGCAGGTGCACGCGGAGGCCTGTCGCTGGGAGCACGTGATGAGCGAGGCCGTCGAGCGCCGGGTGCTCGACCTGCTGCGCCACCCGACGGAGTCCCCGTACGGCAACCCGATCCCGGGCCTGGAGGAGCTGGGCGAGGAGGCCGAGGCCGACCCCTTCCTCGACGCGAGCATGGTCTCGCTCGCCGACCTGGACCCGGGCAGCGAGGGCCAGACGGCCGTCGTGCGCCGCATCGGCGAGCCGATCCAGACCGACGCGCAGCTGATGTACACGCTGCGCCGGGCCGGGGTGCAGCCGGGCTCCGTGGTGAGCGTGATGCGTTCGACGGCGGGCGGCGTGCTGGTCGGCTCCAGCGGGGAGGCGGCCGAGCTGGACGCGGAGATCGCCTCGCACGTCTTCGTCGCCAAGCGCTGACCCGGGCGCGCCCGCCGGGGAAACCTGCCGCGCGCCCTTCGCGCCCTCGTGCGCCCTTGCACGCGGTATGCGCGGGCCCGATTCAGCCGTCGCGTCCGGAACAATTCGTCCGTATCCCAAGATTCACTGTGCGGAACCGCAGCGCGGGGGCGCCGACCGTGCCAATCTGTCGCGATGAGGCTTGTGGCCCCGAGGGGCCGGGCGGCCGCGCTCCGGGCAGCGTGCGCCCTGCTGCCCGCGTGCGCCCCCCGGCGGCGCCGGGCGCGCGAACGACGCGGACGACGCGGACGCACCACCGTGCGCTCTCCTCTCGTTTCGGATGCCTGGGCCCCGGCACCTCGCGGCGCCGGGGCCCGGTTCCCCCCGGTGACGACCCGGAGCCCCGAGCTCTCAGGGTCGTCCCCCCACGGGCCTGTTCCCCGAGCGGCCCGTCTCCCGGCAGAGATCTCCCCCGGACCACGGCCGCCAATCTCCCCAGGTCGTCACTCGAACGAGGGGTATTGGCGACAGGACCAGAGCTTTCGAATGGGGGTTCGATAGCTTGGCCGGGTGACCGTTTTCTCCGCACGGGGGGACGCCACGAGGGCGTTCGCGGACCGCGAGGCAGCAGCCCAGGAACAAGATCGTGAACAGTAGGGGGGTGCCGGACCGATGGCGCGGCGAATCGACGTGACGGGTGCGGACGGGGTGCGGCTGGCGGCGTGGGAGTTCACGCGGCCGCCGAAGGAGAGCGAGGAGGGGCGGGCGCCCGGCGTGCTGTTGCTGCACGGTCTGCTGGGCCGGGCCTCGCAGTGGGCGGGCACGGCCGGCTGGCTGGCCGAGCGGCACCGTACGGTCGCTCTCGACCAGCGCGGGCACGGCGCGAGCGAGAAACCGGCCGAGGGGCGGTTCACGCGCGAGGCGTACATCGCCGACGCGGAGGCGGCACTGGAGCAGCTCGGCCTGGGGCCGGCCGTCGTCATCGGCCACGGCATGGGCGCGCTCACCGCGTGGCAGCTCGCGGGGCGCCGCCCCGATCTGGTGCGCGGCGTGGTCGTGTCCGACATGCGGGCCTCGGCCCTCGGGGTGGCCGCGCAGCGGGAGTGGGTGGACTGGCTCAACGCCTGGCCGCTGCCGTTCCCGACGCTGGAGGCCGCGCGCGGCTGGTTCGGCGAGCAGGACCCGTGGGTGGAGCGGCCGAACCCGGCGCGCGGCGCGTTCTGGGCGGAGATCATGGCGCGTACCGAGGACGGCTGGCGGCCCGGGTTCGACAAGGATCAGATGCTCGCCTCCCGGGAGGCCTGGGTGCACGAGGCCCACTGGGAGGACCTGTCCCAGGTCAGCTGCCCGACCCTGGTCCTGCGCGGCCTCGACGGGGTGCTGGGCCGGGCCGAGGCGCAGGAGATGGTGCGGGTCCTGCCACGCGGCACGTACGCCGAGGTGCGGGACGCGGGCCACCTCGTGCACCGCGAGCGGCCCGAGGCCTGGCGAGCGGTCGTGGAACCGTTCCTGGAGGGCGTCCTGACGGGGTGAGGATCGGCGGGGCCGGAGTCCGGGCCGCGTTCCGCCCGTGGGTCTCGGGGCCGGGCCTCCCCGTACAGCGGGGGCACGGCGTGGACACGGCGGGGGGCGGGGCCCCTCCGTACGTCCGGACGTCCCGGCCTTCTCCCCCGCCCCGCCCCGTCCCGTTCTGTCCCATCTCCCGCACCGTCTGCGCTCCGGGGCGCACGGACGTACCTCCGGGGCGCACGGCCGGCACCTCGCGGGGTCCGGCGGCGCCGGCCGGGCGCCGGGACCGGGGCCGGTGCGCGGGGCCGGCGAGCCGGGAAGAGCCACGGAGAGCCACGGAGAGCCGGGCCCGGGGGTGACGGCGCGGAAGGGCGGGGGCGGCGGCTGCCCGGGTCAGGCGCGGTCCCGCCCGCAGGCGTAGGCGAGCGGGCTGATCAGCTCTTCCACGTCGGGCAGCCACCGGTTGGCCGGGGTCGGGCGGCGGGCCCACTGCACGGCTCCCCGGCCGCCGAAGCGGGTCGGGGGCGCCGGCACGTACTGGCCCTCGCCGAGCGGTACGAGGTCGAGTCGCGAGGGGGACCAGCCGAGGGCGCGCACGAGGTCACCGGCCTTGGCCCCGCCGCCGGGCAGGACGAAGAACTGCATGCGGCGCTCCGGAGTGCGGGTGACCGGACCGAGCGTCAGGTCCATGCGCTCCATCCGGGCGAGGGCCAGGAACCCGGCCGTCTCGGGCACGTCGATCGCGTCGAAGGCGCGGCCGGTCGGCAGCAGGATCGCCGCGCGGGGCCGCTCCGTCCACAGCTTGCGGGCGACGGTCACGCTGCCCGTGGCCAGGGCCTGCCAGTCCTCGTCCAGCGGATGCGCTCCGGGGGCCGGGCAGTCGGCGGCGCCGCACGAGCAGCGCTCGGCCCCGTCCACCGCCTCCAGCCAGGTGCCGGGGACGACGTCCCAGTGCCGTTCCTCGGCGTACCGCGCGGCGGCGTCACGCAGGGGCTCCACGCGCTGCCCGGGGATGGTCACGGCTCCGGTCACTCCGATGGTCTTTTCCACGATCAGCACAACTGCGCCCGGCACCCCGGGTTACGGGCCGGGTGCGCGCCGGGGAGGTGCATCGATCCTGCACGCGGGGCGCACAGTGGCACCGCCGGGGGCGCGTACGGGCCGCCGGGCCGACAGGCGGGTACGCAGGTGGGGGGCGCTTACGGAGCCCCGCCGTCCGGGTACGGCCACCGGCATATGTCCCGCCCGGGAGGGGGCGGGAGGGGCGTCACAGGAAGACAGGAACAAAGACCGGAACGAAGACCGGGACAAAGACCGGGACGAAGACCGGGACGAAGACAGGAACACGGCGGGAGAGGCGATCCGGTCCGGGCCCGGAGAAACGATCCGGTCCGGGCCGGGAGGAGCGATCCGGTCCGGGCCGGAGAAGCGACCGGGCCGCGCCGGGAGAAGTAATACCGCATAGGTCCCGTATGCGGCGCATCTTCGGTTTGTCCGCAGGGCATTGATCAGCGAGGGCAGCACTTCACCAGCTCCACCAGGTCACTTCACCCAGTCCATCGAACGAGACCGATCACGCTGACCCTCGACGGTCCACGGTGCACACAGGGGGTATGCCATGGCCGCAAGGCCACTAGTCGCGCGGCAGCCGAACGAACGGCTGCAGGCGCTCATCCAGGAGGCCGGCTGCTCCAACGCCGGTCTCGCCCGCCGCGTGAACATGTGCGGCGCGGAACACGGGCTCGATCTGCGGTACGACAAGACGTCCGTGGCCCGCTGGCTGCGCGGTCAGCAGCCGCGCGGCCGGGCGCCCGCCGTGATCGCCGAGGCGCTCGGCCGCAAGCTGGGCCGGGCCGTCACGATCGACGAGATCGGCATGGCGAACGGCAAGAACCTCGCCTCGGGCGTGGGCCTCCAGTTCTCGCCGACGGTGCTCGGCGCGATCGAGCAGGTCTGCGAGCTGTGGCGCAGCGACGTGGGGCGCAGGGACTTCCTCTCGGGTTCCTCGGTGGCCTCCTCGGCGCTCGTCGAGCCCAGCCGGGACTGGCTGATCTCGGTGCCGGACGGCCAGGTCGCGCGCAACGGCGGCCCCCGGGTGGGCCCTTCGGACGTCGCGGCGGTCCGGTCGATGACGGAGGCCCTGGTCGGCCTCGACCACCAGTACGGCAGCGGGCATGTGCGGCCGGTCGTCGTGCACTACCTCAACAGCGTCGTCTCGGGGCTGCTCTCGGGCTCGTATCGGGAGAACGTGGGCCGCGAACTGTTCGGCGCGGTCGCCCGGTTGACGGAGCTGGCCGGGTACATGGCGATCGACACCGGCCAGCCGGGCCTCGCCCAGCGGTACTACATCCAGGCGCTGCGGCTCGCGCAGGCGGCCGACGACCGGGCGTACGGCGGGTACGTGCTGGCCGCCTCGATGAGTCATCTGGCCGCCCAGCTCGGCAACCCGCGGGAGATCTCGCAGCTCGCGCGCGCCGCCCAGGAAGGGGCGCGGGGCCGGGCCACGCCACGGGCCCGGTCGATGTTCCACGCGGCGGAGGCGCGCGGGCACGCCCTGCTGGGCGACCGCCGCTCCGCGCAGGAGGCAGTGGGCCGGGCCGAGTCCGAACTCGCGCGCTGCGCACCGGAGCGGGACGAGGACCCGGCGTGGATCGCGCACTTCGACGAGGCGTATCTCGCCGACGAACTCGCCCACTGCCACCGGGACCTGGGCGATCCCGTGCAGTCGGCGCGGGCGGCGGGCGCGGCGCTCGCGGGGCATCCGCCCTCGCGCACCCGGCGCCGCGCCATCGGCCTGGTCCTGCTGGCCACGGCGCAGGTGCAGCAGCGGGAGGTCGAGGAGGGCTGCCGTACGGGTCTGCGCGCGGCGGAGCTGCTCGGCTCGCTGCGCTCGAACCGGGGCGCCGAGTACCTGGACGACTTCCGGCTGCGGCTGGAGCCGTACCGGGAGGAGGCGGCGGTACGGGAGTTCGGGGCGCGGCTCGACCTCCAGGCGGTGGCCTGAGGGCGCGCCGGGGCGGACGGCTCGCGGCACAGGCGGGCGGGGAGCGGAGCGGCCGGGGGGCCGCCACCGCTCCCGGCCGCCCGGCCCGCCTCCGGCCTGCGGGGGGCGGGAGTTCGACGGCACCGCGCGGTGTCCGGGGGTTGGTGCTGCGTGGTGGGGGTACTCGGCGACCGGGTAGCGTGAGCCGACGATTCCGAGGGTCCCCCATTCGTAGGAGTTCCGGTGGCGCAGAGCGGTCATGGCGGAGAGCCGCGTCCTTCCGACGGTCGGCAGGCGCGCGAAGGGGTCGTCCTGCCGGCGGACGGCGGCGCGCCGCTGACGCCGGGGCCGGCGGCGACGCCCGCGGGCGGGACCCCGTGGGGCCCGGCGCCCACCGGACAGCAGCAGGGACCGGGGTACGGATACCCGCAGCCGCCACACGCCCAGCAGCCTCCGCAGCAGCCCTACGGTGACGGCGGTTACGCGTCGCCGCAGGGCCCGGGCCCGATCCCCCCGGTGTACGGGGCGGGCGGGGCCGACTCCGAGGCCACCCAGTACATAGCACCCATATCCGGCGATCCGGGCCCGGCCGGCGGCCCTGGCGCCTTCGGCCCGGACTCCGAGGCGACGCAGTACATCGCCCCCGTGCCCGGCGGCCCGTCCCCGCTCCAGGGGGGCCAGGGCCCCGGCCCCGGTGCGCTGCCGCCGGAGAACACCGATCAGGCGACGGCCTACCTCGGCCGGGTACGTCCCGGGGGTGAGCCGGGCCCCGACCAGCAGTCCACGCAGTACCTCCCGCCGGTACCGGCGGGTCCGGGTGCCCCGTCCCCGTACGAGGAGAGCCGGACGCAGCCCCCGGCCGAGTTCGACAACCTCTTCCGGACCGAGAGCCCGCAGGGCCCCGGCGCCTTCGACGAGGCCGGGTCCACGCAGCAGATGCCGGTGTTCACGCCGGGCGCGCCGGGCGGCCCGGGCCAGGCCCCGCCGCCGCCCTACGGCCAGACCCCTCCCCCGTACGGGCAGCAGCCCGGTTACGGCCGGCAGCCCGGCTACGGGCAGGGCGGCGGGTACGAGCAGGACGGCGGGTACGGGCAGCCGCCCCGGTCCGGTGGCGGGCGGCGCTCCGGCGGGGACGACGCGCGGCGCAGGAAGAACCTCGTCATCGCCGCGGCCGCGGGCGTGGTCGTACTGGCCGGGGTCGGGCTCGGCGCGGGGGCGCTGCTGAGCGGTGGGGGCGACGACTCCCCGAAGACCTCCGCCGTGTCCGCGACCTCCCCCACCACGGACAGCGGCGCGGGCGGGGACGAGGGGGACGAGCAGAAGGAGCAGCCGAAGCCCTCGCCGTCCGCCGATCCCGTCAAGCAGCAGGCGGTGGAGCTGGACAAACTGCTCGGGGACAGCAACAACAGCCGGGACGCCGTGGTGCGGTCGGTCGGCAACATCGGGCAGTGCAAGGCGCTCGGTCAGGCCGCGAGCGATCTGCGGGGCGCCGCGAAGCAGCGCAACGAGCTGGTGACCCGGCTCGGCGCCCTCCCGGTCGACAAGCTCCCGCAGCACGACCGGCTGACGGCCGCGCTCAACCGGGCCTGGAAGGCGTCCGCCACGGCCGACTCGCACTACGCGAACTGGGCGAGCGGCGGTTGCCGGGGCGGTCACCCGCGGGCCTCGGGGCAGCGGGCCGCCGGGGACCGGGCGAGCGGTCAGGCGACGTCCGCGAAGCAGGAGGCGGCGGGGCTGTGGAACGCGATTGCCAAGCAGTACGGGTTGAGTGAGCGGGACAAGAGCCAGTTGTAGGGGCCGGGGGTGTGTCGGCCTTGCGGCCTCGTCCTCAAGCGCCGGACGGGCTGGAGGGGCGTGCCGGGCGGGCTGCGGAGGGGCTTCGGCCTTCGGCCGTGTCCTCAAACGCCGGACGGGCTTGAAAGAGACTGCCGGACGGGCTTGAAAAATGAGCGTGCCGGGCGGGCTTGAGGGAAGCGGTTCGGGTTCAGCGGGCTGTTTCCAGGGTTTTGGTCGTGTCGGTTGTCGTGGGGCCCTCGGTGGGGGCTTGCAGGCGGCCTTCGTGGACGGTCTGGTAGGTGACGCGGGGGTTGATCATGCGGGGGTAGTCGATCACCGTGCGGGCTTCCCCGGTGCGCCAGTTGAGGGTGGGGGTCAGGCCGCCGGTGGTGACGTTCAGGCCGCTGTCGAGGGCTTTCCTGACGGTGGCGGCGGTGACGGGGCCGTCCTTCAGGGAGGCGACGGCGGCGCGCAGCACGGTGTAGGCGACCCAGGTGGTCTGCACCCCGGCGTCGGACGGGTCGACCCGGTTGTCGCCGAAGGCGTACTTCTTGACGACCTCGCGCATCGGTTCCCAGCGCGGGTCGTCCGCGGCCGGGTACCACCCGGTGACGCTCGCCCCCTCGTACGGGCCGGAGGCGCCGCCCGAGCGGTCGAGGAGCGCCTGGTCGACGCTGCCGAGCACGGAGGAGATCCGCACGCCGGGGCCCTCGGGGCGCAGGCGGCGGAAGGAGTCGAAGAAGGTGGCGGTGCGTCCGCCGAGTACGGCGGTGACGCAGCCCCGTCCCCCGGGCGCGGTACGGGCCCGGTCCAGGGCCTGCTGGGCCTGCGGCGTGTAGTCGGACAGGTCTGCGGAGACGGGCAGGTCGGCGACGGTGCCGCCGTGCGCGGCGAGGCCGATGCCCATGAGGCGGGCCCAGGGGTCGCCGACGATGGTGTCGGGCCGCACGAGGGACACCTTGGCGCAGGCCCCGGCGAGCTGACCGCCCTGTCCGGCGAGGAGGGCGGGCAGTCCGCCGTTGACCGGGTAGGACACCGGGTCGGTGAACTCCTCGGGCGTGATGCCGTAGCCGCCGATGTAGGGGATGCCGGCGATGGCGAGCGGGGAGAGGACGGCGTCGCCGTGCTCGCTGTAGGAGCCGACGACGGCGACGGCCTTCTCGCGGACGGCGCGCCGCGCGCAGCTCGCGGCGGCGACCGCGTCCCCGCGTTCGTCGCAGGTCAGGACGCGCAGCTGACGGCCGTTGATCCCGCCCTGGGCGTTGACCCAGCGTTCCACGGCGCGGGCGGTCGCCGTCATTCCCGGCAGGTTGGTCCCGGCGGACTTCTGCGGGGCCCAGGTCATGACGGTGACGGGCCCCTCGTCCTCGTCCCCGTGGCCGGGCAGCAGTCCGCAGCCGGACAGCAGCGCGGCGCCGACGCAGGCGAGCGCGGCGGCGGTGCGCAGCCGGCCGCGCGGGCGCCGTGCGGCGGAGGCGGTGCGGGGCGGGCGGGGCGCGGTGGGGAAGGGGGGTCTCGGGCCGGTCGTCATGGGCCCGCAGCCTGTCCGTGGCGTGCCAATGGCCGGGTCACCCGCGGTCAACACGTCGTGACGTACGGATGAACAGCGGGGTGCGGCTCGGTGCGCGGGCGGCCGGGAACGTACGATCACTGACCGTGCAAAGCTCGGAAAGCTCTTCCCGTCGTGCCCGCCGCTCCGCCACCATGGGGGGCATGCCACTCAACGACATGCCGTGGTGGCGCTGGCGCAGTACCGTGCGTTCCGCGCTGCACATGCTCTCCGACCCGGTGTTCCAGCAGGAGACCTGGCTGGCCGGGCGGGAGGGGTACGGGGATGTGACGGACGCGGTCTACCGGCTGGTGGAGGACACCTGGCTGGACAACTGGCCGGCCGAGAAGTACATCGGTTCCGTGTTCCGGGACGGCGCGGAGGCGGCCCTCGTGGACACCGCCGTGCTGCGGGTCCTGCGCATCCTGCACCAGGTCGGGCCGGACGCCCCGCCGGCCACGTACCTCCAGCACCCGGACTGGCCCGCGGCGGTCCAGGCCTGCCGCGAGGCGCACGTGCGGCTCGCCGTGGCGGACGGGGACGACCCGGAGGAGCCGCCGCGTTCCCTGGACGCGCTGAAGGCCCTCGTCCGCGCCGGGTGAGGGGGCCGGGCGTCCGTTGCTGAGACGCGCCGCTGCGGCGGGTGGCGGTGTGGGACCCTGGCGGGCATGACTGAACAGCCCGCCGCGTCCGCCCCCGCCACCTCCTCGTACGTGCTGACCCTGTCCTGCCCCGACAAGCAGGGCATCGTGCACGCCGTGTCGAGCTACCTGTTCATGACCGGGGCGAACATCGAGGACAGCCAGCAGTTCGGGGACGCGGACACGGGCCTGTTCTTCATGCGGGTGCTGTTCTCGGCCGAGGACCCGGTGACGCTGGAGAAGCTGCGGGCGAGTTTCGCGGCGGTCGGCGACTCCTTCCGGATGGACTGGCAGATCCACCGGGACAGCGACCGCATGCGGATCGTGCTGATGGTCAGCAAGTTCGGCCACTGCCTCAACGACCTGCTGTTCCGTTCCCGGATCGGCGCGCTGCCGGTGGAGATCGCGGCCGTCGTCTCCAACCACACGGAGTTCGAGGCGCTGGCCGGCAGCTACGGCGTGCCCTTCCACCACATTCCGGTGCCGAGGGACGGCAAGGCCGAGGCGGAGCAGCGGCTGCTGGACCTGGTGCGCGAGCAGGACGTCGAACTCGTCGTCCTCGCCCGCTACATGCAGGTGCTGTCCGACGATCTGTGCAAGCAGCTCAGCGGCCGGATCATCAACATCCACCACTCCTTCCTGCCGAGCTTCAAGGGCGCCAAGCCCTACCATCAGGCGCACGCGCGGGGCGTCAAGCTGATCGGGGCGACCGCCCACTACGTGACGGCGGACCTCGACGAGGGCCCGATCATCGAGCAGGAGGTCGAGCGGGTGCACCACGGCGTGACCCCGCAGCAGCTCGTGGCGCTCGGCCGGGACGTCGAGTGCCGGGCGCTGGCCCACGCCGTGAAGTGGCACGCCGAGCACCGCATCCTGCTCAACGGCCGCCGCACGGTCGTCTTCGCCTGAGCCGCCCGCGCCTGACGTCCCGCGCCAGATGGTCTACAGGCGGTCTACAGGCGGCTGAGCGAGGCGGTCGCGGTGAGGACGCGGCGGACGACGGAGCGGTCGCCCTCCTGTCCGGCGGCGGCCTCCTCGGGCGCCAGGTGCCCGGCGGCGAGCATGCAGAACTCGACGCCGTCCAGGCGTACCTGGGCGACGTCCTCGTACGGGGCGCGGGCGTCGGGCGGCCCCGGGTCCTTCGGGTCGACCTCGATGCGCCACTCGCCGCCGCCCGGCCCCTCTATGTCGAGCCGCAGGGTGCGCCGGGCCCGCGCGGCCGGCGTCGGCGCGGGCGCGGGGAGCGCGGCGAGGGCGTGCGGGACGAGCGTGGTGGCGAGGTCGATCATGCGGTGCAGGTGCGGTCCCGGGGGCCGGGCGTAGGGGTAGTCGACGGCGTCGGCGATGTCGCTCGCGTGCACCCAGCACTCGAAGGCCCGCTCGACGAGCGCGTCCCGCAGCGGCAGCGCGAACCCGCCGTAGGACACGGGCAGCAGCCCGGAGCCGATCCCCTCCCCCTCGGTGAGGCCGACGGTGCGTACGAGGGCGTGGCGCTGGGCGCGCCAGGGCCCGTGCTCGGCGCGGGTGGGCGGCAGCCCGGAGGCGCTCCAGTACGCCTCGGTGCGCGCCTCGGGCGGTACGGGGAGGGCGGGCGCCCGCTCGCCGAGCGGATCGGGCAGCCCGAGCGCGGTCGCGACCAGTCCGTCGACGGCCAGCAGGTGGCTGATGACCCCGGCGACGGTGGTACGGCGCCGGGCGGGGCCGCCGTTCTCGTACCAGCGCAGCTGGACGGGCGTGTGCCAGTCGGCGTCGCCGAGGGACGTCAGGAGCGCGTCGAGCCGCGCGGTCTCCGTGTCGTAGGGCACGGCCCACTCCGGTACGGGGACGCGGGGCGCCCTGCGGTCGAGGCAGCGCAGCAGGACGCGGGAGCGCAGCCCGGGGTCGAGGTCGAGGCTCTCCTCGGGGTGCAGGAGGCCCACGGCGTCGCGCAGCCGCAGCGCCTCCTCGGCGCACGGGCCGCAGTCGCCGAGGTGGGCCTCGACACGGAGCGCCTCCCGGGCGGAGCACGCGGACAGGGCCCACGCGCCCAGCAGTGACTTGAGCACCCCGTGGTCGAGCGCCCCGTCCTCCGCGTCCGGTATGCCCTCGTGGGGGCCGGACGGCCGCCCGGTCATCGCGGGTCCTCCTCGGGGGCGGGGGGCACCGGCGCGTCGTGGGCGGTGGACAGGAGCTGGAGGCCCAGGCGCAGGCGGCGCGCCGCCTCCTCCTCGGTGATGTCGAGGTCGGCGGCGGTCTGCCGGTAGTCGCGGCGCCTGAAGTACGCCTGGCGCAGGGCGGCGCGCAGCGGGGCCGGCATGGCGGTCACGATGTAGTCGGCGCGGGCGGCGGCCGCGGCCCGGCGGATCCTGTCCTCGGCGGCCCGGGCCCTGCTGTCCGCGTCGCCGGCGCCCGGGCCGGTCAGGGACTCGGTCTCGCTCTGCCGCAGCCGGCGCACCGCCTCGGTCCTCGCGAGGTCGGCGAGATGGGTGCGCAGCGGCTCGCGGTCCGGGTCGTAGCGTTCCGGGCACTCCCAGAGGCGGGCGAACACGTCGTGGGTGACCTGGGCGGCGGCGTGCTCCTCGGACAGGACGCGGTGGGCGAGCCCGTGCACGAGGGAGGCGTACCGGTCGTACACCTCGCCGAGCGCCGCCGCCTCGCCGCGGACGAGCCGCTGCCGCATCGTCCGGTCCCGGCGGCCTGGCGCTTCCATCGGAATCCGACCCCCTGGCTGGCTGTGCGCGCCGCGCATGGCGGCACCTCGCCGGTCCCCGCACCGGTCACAGCCCCATCATCCACACCTGTGATCCGAATGTAAGGGCCGTTCGGACCCCGGCACCGTCCTTTACGGCAATGTCGTCACTCTGAGACGCTGAAACTGGTAAAGGGAACCCGGAATGCCCTGTTCGGCCGCTTTGTGTGTACGCAAGTCATCCATCAGCGACTGAACCTGACCGATATCGATCGGCGTCTGACCGTATGTGGCCCTGTGGAACCGCACCCGGCCGCCGGAGAGTGTGATGGCGTACACGGCGGTTTCGGGGAAGCGCAGCCGGGAAGTCGCCGGTTGCACTGGAGAACGGAAACGGAACGTGGGATTCCAGTGGCACGGGGGCCGGGGGACGAAAGCCGGCCGCACAGGGCCGGCCCGGACGGGGCCGGTTCGCGCGAGGGCCGGTCGTACGGGGTTCGGTACGCGCGCTCGGGCGGCCGGGCCCGGGTCGTCGAACGGAAGGCGTGAGACGTGTCATTCCAGGTGACCGACGAGGAGCAGGACGGCTGGGCCGTGCTGCGCGTGTCGGGCGAGATGGATCTGGTCTCCTCGCCCGCGGTGCGCCAGCGCGTCCACGAGGCGGTGGCGGAGGGCCGGCACAGCGTCGTCCTCGACCTGTCCGAGGTCTTCTTCTGCGATTCGAGCGGGGTCGGCGTCATGATCGCCGCGCGCCGCCTGATGCGCTCGTGCCACGGGAGCCTGCGCGTCGTGCTGCCGGCCCGGGGCGCGGAGGACGGTTCGCACGTCAACCGGGTGCTCGCGGCGCTCGGGGTGCGCCGCCTCTTCGACGTCTACCCGGACGTCCCGACGGCCCTGGACGAACGCGTCCGGCCGATGTCCGCCTGAGCGGACCTGCGCCGCCCGGGGGTCCTACGACCTCTCCGCTGCGGGCGCCTCGCGCGGCGCGGGCCGGCTCTGGCTGCGTACCGCGCCGACGCTGGCCGCGATGACGAGGGCGATGGCCGCCGCCTCGATCCAGGACAGCGCCTGGGACAGGACCAGGAAGCCGGCGAGGGCGGCGATGGCCGGCTCCAGGCTCATGAGGACCGCGAAGGTCGAGGCGGGCAGCCGCCGCAGGGCGATCAGTTCGAGCGTGTACGGCAGGACCGAGGAGAGCACCGCGACGGCCGCCCCGAGCCCGAGGGTGCTCGGCACGAGCAGCGCGTCCCCGGCCTGCGCGATGCCGAACGGCAGGATCAGCACGGCGCCCACGGCCATCGCGAGGGCGAGCCCGTCCGCCTGCGGGAAGCGCCGTCCGGTGCGGGCGCTGAAGACGATGTACGCGGCCCACATGACGCCCGCGCCGAGCGCGAAGGCGACGCCCACCGGGTCGACGTCGCTCACGCCCGTCCCGCTGAGCAGGAAGACGCCGAGCAGCGCGAGCGCCGCCCACAGGACGCTGACGAGGCGGCGTGCGGCCACCACGGACAGCACGAGCGGGCCGAGCACCTCGAAGGTCACGGCGAGGCCGAGCGGGATGCGGTCGGCGGCCTGGTAGAAGAGGCCGTTCATGGCGGACATCGCGAGGCCGAAGGCGAGGACGGTGCCCCAGTCGGCGCGCCGGTAGCCGCGCAGCCTCGGCCGGCACACCACGAGCAGGACGACGGCGGCGACCACGAGGCGGATCGCGACGATGCCGAGCGGACCGGTCCGCGGCATGAGGCTCACCGCGAGCGCCCCGCCGAACTGGACGGACACGCAGCCGGTGAGGACGAGGCCGACCGGCCCCAGGCTGCCCGCGCCGCCCGCGCGGCCCGGGCCCCGGCCGCGCCACGGCAGCCGTCGCCCGCCCGCCGCCCGCAGTTCGCCCGCGACCTCCGGCTGCGCGACGGCAGCCGTCTCGATCCCCTCGCCCCGTACCGCTCCCATGCCTCCGCCTTTCGACCCGCCCCGCCGGCCCACGGTAGGGCGCCGGGGCGAGGGCGTGAAATGCCCGGAGGACTGTGGTTATGCTTGGGAGGAATAACCCTGCGGGTGGGTCTCCCGCCCGCTCGCCCCGAGCACCCCGGAGGTGCCATGCCCCCGCCGCCCGCATCCCCCTCTGCCCCCGCGTCCCCCGAGACACTGGAGATCCGGCATCTGCGCTGTTTCCTCGCGATCGCCGAGGAGCGCAGCGTGACGGGTGCGGCGGCCCGGCTCGGGGTGGGGCAGCCGGCCGTGTCCCGCACCCTCGCCCAGTTGGAGCGGGCGCTCGGGCTGCGGCTCGTGGACCGCTCCACGCACCATCTCGTCCTGACGGCGGAGGGCCTGGCCTTCCGGGAGCGGGCGGCCGTCGCGGTCGCCGCCTTCGCGCAGGCGGTGGGCCCGCCGGGCCCGCTGCGGCTGGGGCACGCGTGGTCGGCGGCCGGCCCGTACACGACGCCCCTGTGGCGCCGCTGGCACGAGGCGCACCCGGAGCTGCCGCTCGAAGTGCTGCGGATCGACGAGCGTACGGCGGGGCTGACGCAGGGCAGGGTGGATGTCGCGCTGCTGCGCGGGCCGGTCACCGCTCCGGGGCTGGTCACGGTCGAGTTGTTCACGGAGCCGCGCGTCGCGGCCGTCCCCTCGGACAGCCCGCTGGCGGGCCGCCGTTCGCTGGTCCTCACCGATCTCGCGCCGTACCCCCTGGCTCTCAACACGGTCTCGGGCACGACGACGACGGACCTGTGGCCGCCGGGCGCCGGTCCCGGTTCGACACGGACGGTCGCGAACACCGACGACTGGCTCGCGGCCATCGCGGCGGGCCTCGCGGTGGGGGTGACCGCGCGGGCCACGCAGGACGTGCACCCGCACCCGGGCGTCGTCTACCTGCCCTTGACGGACGCCCCGCCGCTGACCGTCTCGCTGGCCCGCAGGACGGGCCCGGTACGCCCGGAGGTCGCCGAACTGATCGCGCTGGCGCGGGAGGTCACCCGGGCGGGCGTCTCTCCTCAGGGCTCCGTGCGCTGAGCCCCCGCGCCGTCCCCGCTCCCGGTGATCGCCGCCGCGAGCACCTCCGCGAGGTGGCGGGCCTCGCGCCCCTCGCCGAGGTGGTCGATCTGGGTGCGGCACGAGTAGCCGTCGGCGAGGACGAGGGAGCTTTCGGGTGCGGTGCGCAGGGCCGGCAGGAGGCGGTCCTCGGCGCACGCGGCGGAGACCTCCTCGTGCCCCTTCTCGAAGCCGAAGTTGCCCGCGAGCCCGCAGCAGCCGCCGCTCAACTCGCCGCTGAGCCCCGCCCGTTCCCGCAGGCGACGGTCGGCGGTGTCGCCGAGTACGGCGTGCTGGTGGCAGTGGGTCTGCCCGACGACGGGCGCGTCGAGCCGGGGTGGTCGCCAGCCGGGTGCGGCCCGCTCCTCCAGGATCTCCGCGAACGTCCGCACTGTGGCGGCCAGTTCGGCGGCGCGCGGATCGTCGGGGAGCAGTTCGGGCAGGTCGGTGCGGAGGGTCGCGGCGCAGCTCGGTTCGAGGACGAGGAGCCGGAAGCCGTCCGCGCGGGGCAGGTCGCCGAGGGTGTCGAGGGTGCGGCGCATGGCGGTGCGGGCGAGGTCGAGCTGTCCGGTGGAGACGTAGGTCAGTCCACAGCACACCGCTCCCTTCCTGACCCAGTCGGCCTCCAGGCGCGCGGGGACGCCCGCGTCGGCGAGGACGGTGAGCGCGGCCCGGCCGACCCGCGGGCTCAGGTACTGCGTGAAGGTGTCGGGCCACAGCCACACCGTCGCGTCCGGGTCGCCGGGGCCCGGGGCCCGCCCCCGGCGCGGGACGAGGGGGCGGGGTGCGAGCGGCGGGATGTCGCGCGTCGGCGAGATCCCGGCGAGGCGCTTGGCGAGGGCGGCGAGCGGGCGCAGCCGGGCCGCCGCGTTGACCTGCCGGGCGAGGGGCGCGGACAGCCGCAGCAGGCGGGGCAGCCGGCCGAGCGCGTAGTGGCTCGCGGGCCGCCTGCGCCCGGCGTAGTGGTGGTGCAGGAACTCGGCCTTGTACGTGGCCATGTCGACGCCGACGGGGCAGTCGGAGCGGCAGCCCTTGCAGGACAGGCACAGGTCGAGGGCGTCGCGGACCTCGGTGGAGCGCCAGCCCTCGGTGACGAGGTCCCCGGCGAGCATCTCGTGCAGCAGCCGGGCCCGGCCGCGCGTCGAGTGCTCCTCCTCGCCGGTGGCCCGGAACGAGGGGCACATGACGCCGGGCCCGCCCGAAGGGCCGCCCGAAGGGCCGCCCGGTTCGCGGCACTTGGCGACGCCGACGCAGCGGCGTACGGCGGCCGAGAAGTCCCCGCCGTCCTGCGGGTAGCCGAACTCGACGTCGACGGGGCGGCGGGGCAGCGGCGCGAAGCGCAGGTTCTCGTCGAGTTTCGCGGGCCGCACGAGGATGCCGGGGTTGAGCAGGTCGTCCGGGTCCCACACGGCCTTGGCCCGCGCGAACAGGCCGGTCAGCTCGGGCCCGTACATCGCGGGCAGGAGTTCGGCGCGGGCCTGCCCGTCGCCGTGTTCGCCGGACAGGGAGCCGCCGTGCGCGACGACGAGCGCGGCGAGTTCCTCGGAGAAGCGGCGGAAGACGGCGACACCCTCGCCGCTGAGCAGGTCGAAGTCGACGCGGACGTGCACGCAGCCCTCGCCGAAGTGCCCGTACGGCGTGCCGCGCAGCCCGTGCGCGGCGAGCAGCGCGCGGAACTCCCGCAGGTAGGGGCCGAGCCGGGCGGGCGGCACCGCGCAGTCCTCCCAGCCGGGCCAGGCCTCCGTACCGCCGGGTCCCCGGGTCGCCGTACCGGCGGCGTCCTCCCTGATGCGCCACAGCGCGTGCTGGCCGGCCGGGTCGGTCACGAGCCGGGAGCCGAGCGCGTCGGCGGCCCGGACGATCTCCCCGGCGCGGTGCCGGGCCTCGGCGGGGGTGTCGCCGCCGGTCTCCACGAACAGCCAGGCCGCGCCCCGGGGCAGCGCGGAGGGGTCGGGCACGAGGTCGGCGGCCATGCCCTCGACGGTGAGCGGCCCGTACGGCAGGAGCCCGGGCGCGGCTTCGGCGGCGGCGCTCTCGTCGGCGTATCCGAGGACGGCGAGGGCGCGGGCCCGGGGCGCCTCGACGAGCCGGACGGTGGCCTCGGTGAGGACGCCGAGGGTGCCCTCGCTGCCGCAGAAGGCGCGGGCGAGGCCGGTGCCGTGCTCGGGCAGGAGCGCGTCGAGGGCGTATCCGGAGATGCGGCGCGGCAGCGCGGGGTAGCCGGTGCGCAGCAGCGCGAGGTTGCCCTCGACCAGGGCTCGCAGCCCCTCGGGCGCGCCGCCGTCCCAGCCCTCGCCGAGCCGGTACGCGGTGCCGTCGCCGGCGAGCACGTCGAGGCTCTCGACGTTGTCGGCGGTCGTGCCCCAGGCGACGGAGTGGGCGCCGCACGCGTTGTTGCCGATCATCCCGCCGAGGGTGCAGCGGGCGTGCGTCGAGGGGTCGGGGCCGAAGGTCAGCCCGTGCCCGCTCGCCGCCCGGCGCAGCGTGTCGAGGACCAGTCCGGGCTGGACGCGGGCGGTGCGGGCGTTCGGGTCGAGGTCGAGGAGGCGGTTCAGGTGCCGGGTGAAGTCGAGGACGACGCCGGTCCCGGTGGCCTGTCCGGCGATCGAGGTGCCGCCGCCGCGCGCCAGGACGGGCACCCGGTGCTCGCGGCACACCGCGAGGGCGGCCGCGACGTCCTCGGCGCCGCGCGGCGCGACCACGCCGAGCGGCACCCGCCGGTAGTTGGAGGCGTCCATGGTGGTGAGGGCCCGCGCGGTGACCGAGAAGTCGACGGGGCCGCGCACGGCGGCGGCCAGGTCCCGGCGCAGCGCCTCGGGGTCCGCGTCGAGGCCCGGGACCGCACCCGCGCCCGTTCCCGTACGCGGGCCCGTGGCCCCCGTCGTCTTCCTGCCGCTGCCGCCCCTGCCGCCCCGGTGCGCGAAGTCCGCCATGCCTCCCAGGAGATCACAGAGGAGACGGACGGCACGGGACGGCGCCGGGGTGCCCGGGGAAAGGTGCCGAGCGTGACGTACCCCGCATCCGCGACGGTCCCCACGCCCCGCCCGGAGGGGAGTTCGCCACACCCGGAGGGGAGTTCGCCCCGTTTCGTCCCATCTTGCATGGACGATTCCACCATCCCGCCGTCCGGGAGGTTCGTCTCATCCGACGGACGCGGGGGGCGCGGGGCCCCCGGGAGGTACTACGCTCGCGACGTGGCTGAGATCCAGATTCCCGCTGACATCAAGCCCGCCGACGGCCGTTTCGGCGCGGGCCCCTCCAAGGTGCGGACGGAGGCGCTGGACGCGCTGGCCGCCACCGGAACCTCCCTGCTCGGCACCTCCCACCGCCAGGCCCCCGTGAAGCAGCTCGTGGGCCGGGTCAGGGACGGGGTGCGCGACCTGTTCCAGCTGCCCGAGGGTTACGAGGTGATCCTGGGCAACGGCGGCTCCACGGCGTTCTGGGACGTCGCGACCCACGGGCTGATCGAGAACAGGTCGCAGCACCTGAGCTTCGGCGAGTTCTCCTCCAAGTTCGCGAAGGCGTCGAAGCTCGCGCCGTGGCTCGCCGAGCCGAGCGTCATCAGCTCCGACCCGGGCACCCACCCGGAGCCGGCCGCCGAGGCCGGGGTCGACGTGTACGCGCTGACCCACAACGAGACCTCGACCGGGGTCGCGGCGCCGGTCAAGCGCGTCGCGGGCGCCGACGAGGGCTCCCTCGTCCTGGTGGACGCGACCTCCGGCGCGGGCGGCCTCCCGGTCGACATCGCGCAGACGGACGTCTACTACTTCGCCCCGCAGAAGAACTTCGGTTCCGACGGCGGCCTGTGGATCGGCGTGTTCTCCCCGGCGGCGATCGAGCGCGCCGAGCGGGTGCACGCCTCGGGCCGGCACGTCCCGGAGTTCTTCAGCCTGCCGACGGCGATCGACAACTCCCGCAAGAACCAGACGTACAACACCCCGGCGCTGTCCACGTTGTTCCTGCTCGCCGAGCAGCTCGACTGGTTCAACGGCCAGGGCGGTCTGGACTGGGCGACGGGCCGCACCGCGACCTCGGCGCGCACGCTGTACGGCTGGGCCGAGGACGTGAAGTACGCGAACCCCTTCGTGACGGACCCGGCGAAGCGCTCGGCCGTCATCGGCACGATCGACTTCACCGAGGACGTGGACGCCGCCGCCGTGGCCAAGGTGCTGCGCGCCAACGGCGTCGTGGACACCGAGCCGTACCGCAAGCTGGGCCGCAACCAGTTGCGCGTCGCGATGTTCCCGGCGGTGGACCCGGCGGACGTCGAGGCGCTCACGAAGTGCGTGGACTACGTCATCGAGCAGCTCTGAGACGAGGCGCGGGGGACGGCTTCGCCGGTCTCCCCGCGCGCCGCGTGTGACGAACGGCCCTTTCCCGTACGGGTGTACGGGAAGGGGCCGTTCGTCGTGCGGCGGCGCCGCGGCTCAGTCCCGGTGGGCCCGGTACGTCGTGTCGGCGAAGTCGGCGTGGCCGCCGCTCGCGCCGAGATCCCAGGCCCACAGTCCGGTGAAGGCGCCCGTGAAGGCGGGGCGCGGTTCCTGCCCGGGGGCGGCCTCGTGTTCGCCCGCGTACTCGTCGGACAGGATCGCCGCGTCGAGTACGGGCCCGAGCGGGCGCCACTGTTCGGCCCGCCCGGTCCTGGGGGCGGGCGCCCAGGCGAACCGGGCGCGCGGGCCGTCGAGTTCGACGCGCAGCCGCAGCCGTACGGCGCCGGGCGGGAGGGCGACCTCGGCCTGCGGGTACGGGATGCGGCGGCCGTCGTCGCAGGTCATGACCTGGAGGAGGGCGCGGCCCTCGTCGTCGGCCGTGACGTACGCGAAGTGCCAGTTGCGGCTGTCGTAGTAGGCGGTGACCCCGGCCTGTTCGCGGTGGTCGGCGGGCGCGCAGTCGAGCGTGGTGTCGAGCGCGCAGCGGCGCGCGGTGACGCGGTGCGCGAGCAGGCTCGGGGTGCGCCGCCCGCGCGGCGACTGGCCGCCGTGCACCCGTACGTGGCCGGGGCGGGCGCCGAAGTCGAGCCAGTCGGCGGTGGCCGGGCGGCGCAGGGTGCTCCAGCCGGGGCCGGGGGCGTGCGCGCCGAGCGGCCGTACGGTCGTGCCGTCCGTGGTGGGCGGGGCCCCCTCCGGGAAGGGGTGCGGGGGCAGGCCGGGGGCGGGGACGCGTTCGGCGGGGACGCCGCCCTCGACGCGCGGCCAGCCGTCCGCCGACCACTCGACGCGCTGGAGGGCGGTCTCCCGGCCGCGTACGCACCGGCCGAGCGGGCTGTAGGGGCGTCCCACGAGGTGGGCGAGGTACCACTCGCCGCCCGGGGTCTCGACGAGGCTGCCGTGGCCGGCCTTCTGGAGGGCGAGTCCCGGCTGGTCCCGCGAGGTGAGGGTGGGTCCGGCCGGGTCGGGTTCGTAGGGGCCGGTCAGGGTGCGGGAGCGCGCGACGGTCACCTGGTGCTCGTAGCCGGTACCGCCCTCGGCCGTCACGAGGTAGTACCAGCCCTCGCGCCGGTAGAGGTGCGGGGCCTCGGTCACCCCGGTCTCGGTGCCGCCGAACAGGCGGTGGCGTTCGCCGGTGAGGCGGCCGTGCGCGCAGTCCCAGCGCTGGGCCTCGATCCCGGCGAAGGGGTAGTGGCCGGGCCGCGCGTCCCCGGCGGGCACGAGCATCCAGCACGAGCCGTCCTCGTCGTGGAAGAGCGAGGGGTCGAAGCCGCGCGCGTGCACCGGTACCGGGTCGCTCCACGGACCCTCGGCGGACGGGGCGGTCACCAGGTAGTTCTGGGTGTCCCACCAGCCGCCCTCGACGTTGTCGACGCGCGTGAAGACGAGGTGGAAGAGTCCGTGCGCGTACGACAGGCAGGGCGCCCACACGCCGCCCGAGTCGGGCACCCCGGTCAGGTCGACGAGCCGCCGCTCGCCGAGCGCCCCGGGCAGCGGGCGCCAGTGCACGAGGTCCCGGGAGTGGTGCAGGGTCACGCCCGGGTACCACTCGAAGGTCGAGGTCGCGAGGTAGTAGTCCGTGCCGACGCGCAGCACGGACGGGTCGGGGTGGAAGCCCGGCAGGACGGGGTTGTCGATCCACACCCGGCCGTCGCCGGTGGTCTCGGTGGTCATGCCGTCGCCGGTGGCACCGGTGGTCATGCCGTCCGTCCCTTCGGTGGGCGGTCTCGGCGACCACCCATTAGATCGATTCAATTGACACCCTTGCACGGCACGGGTGCGGGAGGAGTGCGACAGCGCATTCCCTTGAAGAACCACCCTAGGCCCTCACCACCCCATAGTGAATGGTTTCAATCCATTGCCCGGGAGCCGGGCGAGAGTGACGGGGGCCGACCGCCCCGTCAGCGGCCGCCCTTGCCGTTCCCGCCGCCCCGCCCGCCGAGCAGCCGTCGGCCGACGAGGACGACGCCGAGGGCGATGACGAACACGACGGCGACCTTGGAGAAGTCGGCGTCGAAGCCCGCGCCGTCGCCGTCCTGCGCTCTCCCCCCGCCCTTGCCGCCCCGGTCGCCCTGGTCGTTCTTGTCGCCCGGCGGGTTCGCGCCGCCCTTCTCGCCGGGCGCGGTGGAGGGGTTTCCGTGCGCGTCCTTCACGGGTTCGGGCTGGACCCGGCTGTGCTCGCCCTCGGAGCCGTACATGAGCGTCGTACCGTCCGGGGTGTACGTCATGGACTCGCCCTGGCGTTGCAGCGGGACGGAGAGCCGCCCCTCGGCCTTGGGCCGGCCGTCGTTCCAGGCGTAGGACTGGCCGCCGAAGTATCCGCGCAGCGAGAGCTGGCGGCCGTCCGGGGAGAAGGCGCCGTCGGTGACCCACAGGTCGACGGGGGCGAGCTCGCGGAAGACGTTGGTGCCGTGCGCGGTGAGTGTGCGCGGGCCTTCGTAGAGGGCGCCGCCCTCCTCCTTCTTCGACGCGATGTAGACGCGGCCGGTCCCGGGGTGGACCATCAGCGCCTCGGCGTTGCGGGGCCCGTCCGCGTACTGGACGGTGAACTGGGTGGCGCGCAGGGTCTGGTCGCGCAGTTCCTTCGGCTCGGGGAAGCGGTAGATCCACACGTGCGGCCATTTCCCGCCGAGGTTGTCGCCGATGTCGCCGAGGTAGATCTGGTGGCCGGGGCCGATGGAGATCGCCTCGACGTCGCGCGGGGAGCCGATCCCGGTGAGGGTGACGCGGGCGACGGTGCGGCCGGTGCGGCTGTCGACGGCGTACACGTAGGGGCCGTCGTCGCTGTCGTTGTGCGTCCAGTACACGCCCGGGTGCAGGGTGCTCGCGGCGAGACCGCTGGACTCGGTGACGCGCGGGTCCTCGATGGTGAACGCCTCGTGTCCGCCGTCGTCGGCGCGGGCGGGTGTCGCGGGCCCGCCGAGCACCCCGGTCAGGGCCCCGGCGAGCGACAGCAGCAGCGCGGCGAGGAGGGCGGGGCCCCGGGTGGCGCGCGGGGCGCGGGAGGCCCGGGTGCGGGGGCGGTCGGCGGGACGGCGGTCGACACGGCGGCGGAACGTGCGTGGGCGCATGGGGCCAGTCTCCCAAGCCGTACGGGGGCGGTGGGCGCGGTGTCCCGGCGGGGCCCTCGTGGCGATCGTCACCTCGCGGGTGGGGGCCGGGCGGGGCGGGGATCGCGGATGATGTTGCCCATGCGTTTTCTCTTCGTCGGCGACAGCCAGACCATCGGGCGGGCCGGCGACCACACCTGGCGTTACCGCATGTGGCAGCATCTCGGCGCGTCCTTCGGCGGCCCGTTCAAGATCGTGGGGCCGCGTGACGGGCTGTACGACCCCTCGGCCGACGCGCCCGTCTCGTACGCGTACGCCGACGAGGACTGGCCGCTGCACGCCCGCCGTCACCTCGCGGGCTGGGGCGAGGGCTGGCAGCACATGGTGCCGCTGATCGGGGACGCGGTGCGCGGCGGGAAGGCGCAGGTCCTGCTGGTCGCGCTGGGCCTGATCGACCTCGGTTTCTACACCAACAGCGAGCAGACCGCGGACAACGTGCGGCGCTTCTTCGAAGAGGCGCGCGCGGCGAACCCGGGGGTGCGGGCGGTGGTCCTGCCGGTGATACCCAATATCCGGGCGCAGGCCGACGACTCCTTCGCCGACGAGGTGGACCGCTTCAACACGCTGCTCGCGAAGACCGTCGCCGAACTCGACTCCCCGTCCTCCCCGCTCCTGCTGGCCTCGGTCCCGGAGGACTACGACATCCACCTCGACACCTACGACGGCACCCACCCGGGCCCCTCCGGGGAGCGCAGGATCGCGGCGGCCTTCGCGACGGCCCTGCACCAGGGCTGGGGGCTCGGCGGCCCGTACGCCGAGCGCTGAGCCCCCGGGCCTGGTGGGGGCCCGGTGGGTGTACGCGGTCCGGTGGCGGCCCCGCGCCACCGCGTCCCCGCGTCCCCGCGTCACCCGGACGGCCTACCGGGTTAGCCGCGGCGGCGGGACGGGCGCAGGCTCGTTCCACAGGCAGAAGGTTCGCCCCGACGTTGTGGAGGCCGCCATGAGTTCCGCTCCCTACGATCCGACGCACTCGCCCGGCCCGGAGTCCCCTTCCCGGCACGGCACGACCGGCGGCCGCACTCCGGGGCTCGTGGTGTTCGCCGCGGTGCTGCTCATGGTGAACGGCCTCCTCGGGGTGCTGAACGGGATCGCCGGTATCGCCGAGGACGACGTCTACACCCGGGTGAACGGCTACGTCTTCAAGTTCGACCTCACCACCTGGGGCTGGATCCACCTGGTGGTGGGCGCGCTCGCGGTGATCGCGGGTGCCGGGGTCCTGAGCGGGAAGGGCTGGGCGAAGGGCGTCGGCATCGTCCTCGCCGTGTGCGCGCTGGTCGCCAACTTCATGTGGCTGCCGTACCTGCCGTTGTGGGCGCTGGTGTCGATCGCGCTGTCCGTGGTCGTCCTGTGGGCCCTGTGCTCGGACACCGACGGGGGCGGGCGGCGAGGCTGAGGACGTGAGCCCCGGCGGGTCTGCCGGGGCTCTACGTGAACCGCCGGGTCCCTCGCACCTGGCGGTTCAGGTCTTCCCCAGGAGCCGCCGCAGCCACTCGGTGCGCGCGGCGAGGGCGCAGCGGGTGAGCGCGGCTTCGGGGGCGACCCCGTCGAAGCCGTGGAACCCGCCGGGCCACACGTGGAGTTCGGCGCTCCCCCCGCACTGCCAGATCCGGCTCGCGTAGGCGACGTCCTCGTCCCGGAAGGTCTCCGCCGAGCCGACGTCGATGAAGGCGGGCGGCAGCCCCGACAGGTCCTCGGCGCGGGCGGGCGCGGCGTACGGGGACACGTCGGGGCCGCCCCGCGCGTCACCGAGGAGGGCCTCCCAGGCCAGGTGGTTCGCCTCCCGGTCCCAGACCCCGAGGCCCGCCATCTGCCGGGCGGACGGCGAGTCGTTGCGGTCGTCGAGCATCGGGCTCATCAGCAACTGGCCGAGCAGCGCCGGGCCTTGACGGTCGCGGGCGAGCAGGGCGAGCGCCGCGCCGAGCCCGCCGCCCGCGCTGTTGCCCGCGAGCACGATGCGGCCGGGGTCGATCCCGGCCTCCCGCGCGTGCGCGGCGAGCCACACGAGGCCCGCGTAGCAGTCCTCGACGGGGGCGGGGTGCGGGTGTTCGGGCGCGAGCCGGTAGGCGACGGAGGCCACGGCGACACCGAGCCCGCCGACCCACGGGTCGAGCATGTGCAGGACGCTCACCCGGTGGTCGCCGGTGATCATCCCGCCGCCGTGGGCGTGGTAGACGACGGGCAGGCGCCGGTCACCGAGCCCGGCGGGGCGGACCAGCAGCAGACGCACCTCCGGTCCGCCGGGCGGCCCGGGCACGGCGCGCTCACTCACCTCGTACGTGCCGCCGGCCTGCAGCTCCTCCAGCGTCGGGCGCGGCAGCATCCGGGCGAGTTCGGCGCGCCGCCGGGGCAGCTCGTCGAGGCTGCGGGGCGGCGGCGCCTCACCGAAGGCGTCGAGTTCGGCGGCGAGTTCGGGATCGTAGGGCGGCGGCGGCCCGACCGGGACCGCCCCCGGTCCCGGCTCCGCGTCGGCGGGAGGGCGCTCCGGCCCGCCCGCGTGGCCCTTCCCGCCCGCTGGGCCCTTCCCTTCCGCGTGACTCTTCCCGCCCGCGTGGCCCTTCCCGCCCGCTGGGCCTTTCCCTTCCGCGTGACTCTTCCCGCCCGCGTGGCCCTTCCCGCTTCCGCCCATCGCTTCCCCTCCACCGCGTCCGCCGCGCCCGGCCCCGCGCCGGGGCGGCCGTACGGACTCAGTCTTTCCCCGTACGGCCGGGGCACGCCGCAGACGCGCGGCCGGGGGCGCGGGGCGGGGGATACGCGGGGCGCGGGGACACGCGGGGCCGGGCCGGGGAAACGCGGGGCGGGCCGGGTGTGTGCGGTGGTGTCGGTGGTGCCTACCAGCGGCCTTCCACCTGCGCGCGGATGCTCCGGTCGTAGAGGTCGCGGATCGCCTGGAGGGTCTGCCCGGACAGCGGCGGGAGTTCGCCGGCCGCCGCGTTGCCCCTGGCCTGCCCGGGGTTGCGGGCGCCGGGGATGACGGTGGTCACTCCGGGCTGCTGGACGATCCACCGCAGCGCGGTCTGCGCGGGGGTGGCGCCCTCGGGGGCGAGGGCCGCGAACTCCTGTGCCGCTTCCACCCCGGTGGCGAAGTCGACCCCGGCGAAGGTCTCGCCCTGGTCGAACGCCTCCCCGTGCCGGTTGAAGGTGCGGTGGTCGTTGGCGGCGAAGGTCGTGTCCTTCGTGTACTTGCCCGACAGGAGCCCCGAGGCGAGCGGGACGCGCGCGATGATGCCGACACCGGCCTCCCGCGCGGCGGGCAGCACCTGGTCGAGCGGCTTCATCCGGAAGGGGTTGAGGATGATCTGCACGCTCGCGACGCCGGGCCGGGCGATCGCGGTGAGCGCCTCCGCGCACGTCTCGACGCTCACGCCGTAGCCCGCGATCCGCTCCTCCTGGACGAGGGTGTCGAGCGCGTCGTACACCTCGTCCGAGGAGTACACGGCGGTGGGCGGGCAGTGGAGCTGCACGAGGTCGAGCCGGTCCACACCCAGGTTGCGGCGCGAACGGTCGTTCCACTGGCGGAAGTTGTCGAGGACGTAGTTCTCGGGGAGCTGGTCGACGCGGCGCCCCATCTTGGTGGCGACCATGAGGGGGGCGTCGGGCCGCTCCTTGCGGAAGGCCGCGATGGTCTGCTCGCTGCGGCCGTCGCCGTACACGTCGGCCGTGTCGAAAAAGGTGACGCCGGACTCGACGGCGGCGTCGAGCACCGCGAGCGCGTCCTTCTCGTCCACGTCGCCCCAGTCGGCGCCGAGCTGCCAGGTACCGAGCCCGACGGTCGAGACGGACCGCCCCAGCCTGCTGAATTCACGCGATTCCATGAGGGCAGTCTCTCAGCCGCAGGGTCCCGTGGCCCCGCGGCCTCGCCCGCCGGCCTACAGCCTCCGTCGCACCCCCGCAGCCGTACCATCCGGCCGCGTCTCAGTCCCTCTCGTGTCCGGGCCGGCCGTCCCAGCGCCAGGAGTCGAGCCGCTCCCGTCCGGGCAGGACCCCGCGCCCGGTGGCCCACAGCAGGGTCGGCCACGGCTCGTGCTCACGCGGTGCGCCGGGGAACAGCCGGCCGAGGGCGCGGGCGGCGAGGGGCGCGGGCGGATTCCAGTCGAGGCCGAGCCCGCGCGCGATGTCGTCGGTGTGCACGAGGGTCTCGACGACCCCCATGGCGGCGAAGCCCCGCGCGTCGGACCGTCCGAAGACGTGGTGCGCGCGGACGGCGGCCGGGGTGACCCGGACCATGGCGGCGAGCAGCGCCCCGCACGCCTCCAGCACCTGGAGCATGCCGGTGACGCCCGCCCCCGGGTCGGCGTGCACGGCGTTGGAGGGGGCGCCCGGCTGGGAAGGCGCCCACAGGAAGGGGACTTCGCCGGTCAGCGGGGGTGTGCGCGGACCGATCTGCACGGCGTAGGCGAAGAGGTCGTCGGCGAGGTGCCCGGCGGTGTCCCGGCAACTCCAGGTGAGCGGCCCGGCGGGCACCGCCCAGTCACCCCCGGCCGCCTCGGCGAGCGTGTCGGCACAGAGCCGTACGGCCTCCAGCACGTCGTCGGCGGGCTGGCTGACGGACTCGCCGGAGAACTCGCTGACGGGCTGACCGGCGGCGGGCGAACCTGCGGCACCGGGGGCGGGATGCGGAACGTAAGAGGTCATCGCGCTCACGGTGCCGGTGAGCGCCCCGGCCCGCAACCTCTTTCCCGGCGTCCCGGCGTCCCGGCGGCCCGGCCGCCCGCGCGTTTCCCCCTTCCTTCCCGACGGTACGGCCCTCCGGGTCGGGCGCCCTCACATGCGCGCGTGCCGCCCGCCGCCCTCCCGGGTGTCGCGGGCGGCCCGGTCGCGCCGCGCGCCACGCCGGGGCAGGGCCATCAGGGCGAGGACGACGGTGCGGGAGATGAGCCCGGCGAGCAGCGCCGTCCCGTAACCCGAGACGCCGAGTTGCAGGCCGAGCTGCCCGGTCGCCCAGGAGATCAGCAGCCACACCAGGGAGTCCTCGAAGACGCCGACGACCGCGAGGAGCAGCAGGACGACGGACGGCGTGTCACGGACGTTGTCGGAGGGCCAGGCCGAGATCAGCTGGTTCACAACGGTGTAGATGAGGTCGGCGAGCACGAAGGCGACCAGCACCGACACCGCGCCGGACACATGGAACTTGACTCCCGGGAGCAGGACCACAGCGAGGCCGATCCCTGGATAACTCCCCCACACTCTTCGCTTTCTGTTCACATCCATGGCCGAAGCTTCACGTGGAGGGCGGATGGAGGGAAGGGCCCGCGACCCCTCGGGGAACGGTTGTTACACACGTGACGTGCGGGTGACACGGGACCCGGCGGCGGTCAACTTCCCGCGAGCAGCGCCTCGGTGAGGTCCCGGAGGCGCCGGGCGGCCTCGGGGTCGAAGGAGCCGGAGTCGACGGGGATGCGGCGGCCCTCGACGTAGGCGCCGAGCGCCTGGGCCGGCGGGGTGTCGACGGCGGCGAGGACCGGCGGCAGCGCGGCCTCCACCGGCTTCGCGTGCTGCCGCATGGAGTGGATGTGGCGGGCCGTCTCGGCGTCGTACTCGCCGGAGAAACCGGTGGCGGTGACTCCGGGGTGGATCAGTACGTAGCGGATGCCGCTGCTCCCGTACTCCTCGGCGTAGGCGGTGCCCAGCAGGTCGTTGAGGACGCCGCCTTGACCGAGCGCGGCGCCACCGTGGTAGGCGCGGCTCAGCTGGAGGTCGTCCCAGTGCACCAGGTCGAGCGGCGCTCCCGGACCGGCCACGTTGACGACCACCGGACGCGCGGAACGCGCGAGCGGCCCGGCGAGGGCGCGTCCCAGCAGGTAGCGGCTGAGGTAGAACAGCGCGAAGTTCTCCTCGAAGCCCTCGGCGGTCACGGTGCGCCGCGAACGATAGTGGCGGGCGCACAGCACGAGCGCGTCGACCACCGGGAACCGCTCGGCGATCTCCCCGGCGGCGCGGGCGGTCCCGGCGAGCAGACTGAGATCGGCGGTGACGAAGTGGGCGCGGCCGAGGGCCCCGGCCGCCCGCGCGGAGTCGAGGAACCGTTCCCCCTTCGCGGGGTTCCGCCCGATGACGACGACGGTGTCCCCTCTGCCGAGGGCGTACTCGGCGAGGGCTCTGCCGATGCCGTCGGTCCCACCGGCGATGACCAGGGTCTTCATGGACGCTCTCCTCGTACGGGCGATCGTTGTGGCGCAGGAGGCATTCAACGGTGCGGTGCGCCGGGCCGGTTCCCCGATGAGCAGGTGCGAGGCGCGCCCCTCCGCGCTCGGCCTTCCCGTCGTGTCAGGGAGCAACAGTGGTCGTACGCGGCACATTCCGGGGCGCGCTCGGACCTGGCCTCCGGCGTGCGACGGATCTCGCCCGAACACGGCGGGAGACGGGCTCACTGGACGAGGCACTGCCGGGCGCGGGCCACGGCGCGCAGGCGTTCCGGGTGGCGCGGGAGGAACCGCACGCGGCGCCGGCCGCACCCCCGTCCCGCTTCACCAATTCCGGGCCCGTAAGGATCGACCGCCCCGCCGAGGAGATCGAGGCGGCGGTGGCCCGCGACATCGCGCGACCCCGACCACGGGGCATCGGCGACCTGACACCGCCGCCGGGCGGGACGGACGCCGGCAGAACTGCGGGGAGCGGGACGAGCAGGAGTACGCAGGAGCCCGGAGACGACGAGGGGGAGCGGCCGGGTCAGCGCGGCCAGGCCGTCAGGCGAACCGGGTCAGGCGAACCGGTTCAGGCGAACAACTGCCGGGCCAGCGCCTGCGATTCCTCCTCGGCGGCGAGCCAGCCACCGTGTCCACCGGGGAACAGCGCGAGTTCCAGACCGAGTTCCTCGGCGAGCAGGACGGCGGGCTGGTGGGACAGCGCCCCGCGCGAGGTGGTCCCGGCGGCGAGGACGAGCTGACCGGCCCGGGCGGCAGGGCGCAGCGCCTCGACGTCCGGGAGGTAGGAGGTGACGTCGCGCAGCTCGTACTCCAGGAAGTCCGGGAAGTTCCCCATGAGGCGCGCGGCGAGTTCGGGGGCGGGCTCCCAGTGCTGGTCCTCCCCGGTGGACCCGACCCCGGCCCCGAACTGCGCGCCCGCCGGGCCGGGCCCCTCCCGCCGGTAGGTGGCGTACACGTCGTCCACGAACGCCCGGTGTTCGGCGGCGCCGGGCAGCACCTGGAACACCGGGGGTTCGTGGGCGAGGAGCCGCGCGACGTGCTGCGGATACCGGGCGAGCAGATCGAGCCCGACGACCGCGCCGGAACTCCCGCCGAGCACGTAGGCGGGCCCGTCGGCGGCGCCGCCACGCTCCCGCCCGACCTGCCTGATGACGGCGAGCGCGTCATCGGCCTGGGTGTCGACGCGCAGCGTCTGGCGGGGCCCGTCGAGCGTGCTGCGGCTGTACCCGCGCGGGTCGAAGGCCACGACGGTGAACGCGTCGGCGAACAGCGCCCCGAAGGAGTCGTACACCCCGGCGTCACCGCCCCCGCCGGGCAACAGCAGCAACAGAGGCCCGCTCCCGCGTACTTCGTAATGCAGGGTGGCCCCAGGGACTTTGAGCTGTCCGGTGGCGGGAGAGGCGGCGTTGACGTCCATGACGGCAACATAACGTGACGGGCCGAAGATTCACCCCCGATTTTCCGCCGCCCCCGTCAGGGCACGACGGTCAGGGCGACGCCCACCATCTCGTGCAGCAAATCGGCGTCCACGAAGGAGTATTCACGGGTCGGCCGGGACCGCCAGTCGAGCGGCCAGGTGAGCCCTTCGAGCGCGGGCACCCCGACATAGGCGAGCCGGCCGTCCCCCTTGTGCAGCACCCGCGCCCCGGCGGGCCAGCGCCGATCACCGGCGGTCCCGGGCGCGAGCAGGAAGTACATCGCCCGCCCCCCGCTCAACTCCCGCACGACGGGCCCGGCCTCGAAGTTCGTGAACTGCATGATCTCGTAAGCGACCTGCTCCCCGAGAAACCCGGCGATCCGCACGGCATCGAAGTGCACCCCGACATGCCGCAGAGCGTGCCCGTGGGCGGGAATCCAGTCGTGGACGGGGACGGTGGCGGGCCGACGACGTGATGTGGGTGAAGTTTTCCGTTCCATGAGCATGAGGGTGGGGGGCGCTCACATACTGTGACCAGCCCTACACGCGACGGGTGTGGGGCTGTGCACCTTCAGGAGGTCCTGTGCACGGTGGTGAACGCCGCAGGCGAAGGCCGGACGGCAACGCCGAGATGTTCGGAGCGCTACTCCGCTTCTACCGGGAGCGGGCGCGGCAATCGCTCGATTCGCTCGGGAAAACGCTCGGGTACTCGAAATCGCAAGTGGCCATGGTGGAACGTGGTGAACGACCACCGAAGGGCAGATTCGTCCCCCTGGCCGACGAAACCCTGGGCGCGGACGGCGCACTTCTCGTAGCGGCCGCCAAGCTCAAGGGCGGCCCGGACCCGTACTGGTTCGAGGACTACCGGTCCGAGGAGGGCAGAGCCACCGTCCTCAACTCGTACCAGGTGCAGGCGATCCCGGGCCTGCTCCAGACCAAGTCCTACGCTCACGCGATCTTCAACGCCCATCGCCCGGCAGAGGACGAGGAACTGATCGAGGAGCGCCTGGCCTACCGACTCGACCGAGCCAAGCTCTTCGAACGCAAACCGGTCTGCGTCATGAGCTTCATCATCGAAGAGCAGATCCTGCGCCGCCCGCTCGGCGGAAACGCCGCACTCAAGGAAACGCTCCTGAACGTCCTCGACGTCGGCCGCCTCCGGCACGTGGACATCCAGGTCATGCCGACCGAAGTCGAGGAGCACGCAGGACTCGACGGGTCAATGGTCCTGCTGGACACAGCCGATCACACACAGGTCGCCTACGTGGAATGGCAGGGCGGCGGACGCATGATCACGGACGCGGCCGACCTGTCCATGCTGCACGTCCGCTATGGCACGATGCGCACGCAAGCGCTCAGCACGAAGGCTTCTGCCGATCTGATCCACGAGGTGGCAAGCAACCTATGACTGTGGCCAACCCTATTTGGCGCGCCTCCAGTTACTGCGGCTCACAGGGCGGTGACTGCGTCGAGGTATCCACCGAAGCGCGCGTCGTCAGGGTCCGCGACTCAAAGAACACGAACCGCCCGCCCCTGAGCTTCGACAACGGCGCCTGGGCTGGACTTCTGGGGTACCTCACTGCCGGAAGGCCCACTCATTGAGACGCAAGCCGGAAACAGGAACAGCCAGAGCCCAGAAAGCGAAACGGCTTCGCCATGACGGGACACATGGCCGGATATGTCCACTAAATACCGCTATGGCGGATTCTCGCGAAGTTGCTAAAACCACCCCTCACGCCGGATAAAGCCGCAGGTCAGCAAGGGTGGTCCCCGCGCACGCGGGGATGGTCCCGCGCTGTGGACACCGCCGTCCTCGTCGATGTAGTGGTCCCCGCGCACGCGGGGATGGTCCCGCGCTGTGGACACCGCCGTCCTCGTCGATGTAGTGGTCCCCGCGCACGCGGGGATGGTCCCCAGCCGACCGTCGGCATCCTCCACCCCGGCAGGTGGTCCCCGCGCACGCGGGGATGGTCCCCCCGAAGCTGTGCCCGAAGGGCTGCGGGAGCAGTGGTCCCCGCGCACGCGGGGATGGTCCCGTGGCCGAGCCGCTGGGCACCACAGGCGCACGGTGGTCCCCGCGCACGCGGGGATGGTCCCCGAGACCGCCGAGGCCCGGCGGCAGCGGTACGGTGGTCCCCGCGCACGCGGGGATGGTCCCACCATCCGACTCAGACGCGGAGGATCAGCAGGGTGGTCCCCGCGCACGCGGGGATGGTCCCGCCGAAGGGCCCGGCGGACGGGTGTCTCGCCGGTGGTCCCCGCGCACGCGGGGATGGTCCCGTCGTCCCGATCTGCGCGCGGCTTGCCCTTGTGTGGTCCCCGCGCACGCGGGGATGGTCCCATGGGCCGCCTGGCCGCCTGGCGCCTGTGGCGGTGGTCCCCGCGCACGCGGGGATGGTCCCAACAACGCGGACGACACCCAGTACTGGCAGTGGTGGTCCCCGCGCACGCGGGGATGGTCCCGCCCGTCGTCCTGTCTGCCCAGAGTGCGGTGCGTGGTCCCCGCGCACGCGGGGATGGTCCCTGCGCATCCAGGGAGGGGCGCAGTGGCAGCCGGTGGTCCCCGCGCACGCGGGGATGGTCCCAGCATGGACGACCAAAGGACTTGCAGAACCTTGTGGTCCCCGCGCACGCGGGGATGGTCCCTGGGAGAGCGTCGCAATCCGCGACATCATCGCCTTGTGGTCCCCGCGAACGCGGGACGGCCCCCAGCTCTGTTCTCGTGACGCCCCAAGCTGGGTGGACCCGGTCATGATCCCGGTACGCGACGGGATGACCGAAGACAGGGTGCCGGTTATGCGCAGCGGAAAGGCCCCGCAGGAGTGCCCCTGATCGCCCGTCCACCAGCGCCGCCCAGTCCCCGCCCGTACCCCCGTACCCCCGTACCCCCGGAAACGGCGAGGCCCCGGCCGCGCGACCACCCTCCCCCGGCCACTGTCACCTCACAACGGCCCCCGGTGCCGAACTCCGGCCCTGGCCCTGGTCCTTCGCGGCCTGGTCCGCCGCCGCCCCGCCCCCGTAGTACGCGATCTTGTCGTCCAGAACAGCCATGGCCCGGTGCAGTGCCGTCACCCGCTGCTCCAGAGCAACCCGGTGCTCGCGGAGGAAGACGACCCGGTCCTGCGCGGGTCGTTGTGCGCGCAGGATGGCGACGAAGCCGCGCAGGTCCGCGATGCCGAGGCCCGCGTCGCGGAAGCAGGTGACCAGGCCGATCCAGAAGACGTCGTCCTCGGTGTACTGCCTGCGCCCGCCCGGGGTGCGGCCGATCGGGCCGATGAGCCCCTCCCGCTCGTAGTAGCGCAACGTCTCGATGGAGACGCCGGTACGGTCGGCGGCCGCCGACGGGGGAAGAGTGATCACGGAGGGGCTCCTTAGGTGACTGCGCCCGCGCTACCTGGCTTCGGCGAAGCGCGCCACGTGCTCGTCGCTGAGCCGCACACGGCGCGCGGCGAGTGCCTGCTCGATCTGCTCGACGCGGCTCGCCCCGACGATGGGATCGATGCCCTGCCGCATCAGCCAGGCGAGGACGACCTCGTTCCTCGTGGCCGACAGTTCAGCGGCGACCTCGTCCAGGACCGTGAGCACACGGGTGGTTCCGGGGTGATCATAGGACTGCGGAAGTGGCTTGTCCGGGCGTACGTAGGAACCCCACAGCAGCGAGCTGTACGACCACACCGCGAGCCCCTCCGCGCGCGCGAGGTCCAGGTCCTCGGCGGTGAGCATGCGGTGACCGCCCTCCGCGACAGGGGTGAGGGGACGCTGCTGGACGAGCGAGTGCCGCAACTGCACGGCCGTCCACGGCTCGACTCCCTGCTCCCGGGCGAGCGACCGGGCCCGTTCGACGCGCCAGGCGGGGTGGTTGGCGGCCCCGACCCGCAGGGCCGTTCCCTTCGCGACCAGTTCGCCGAACGCGCCGACCGTCTCCTCCAGCGGGACGGCGCGGTCCTCGGCGTGGGCCCAGAGGAGGTCGACGTGGTCGACCCCGAGCCGCTCCAGGCTCTCCTCCACACCGGACTGGACGGCGCGGGCGGACAGCCCTTCGGCGCTCTCCGGCCAGGAGTGCGCGACGAGCGGGTTCTGCCGGACCTTCGTCGCGATCCGTACCGTGTCGCGCACCCCCGGGCGGGCCCTGAGCCAGGAGCCGAGGACGCGCTCGCTGGCGCCCCCGACGCCGCTGGGGTCGCTCCAGAAGGAGTAGCAGTTCGCGGTGTCGAGCCAGACACCGCCGCCGGCGACGAAGGAGTCCAGGATCGCGAAGGCCCGGTCGGGCTCGACGCGGGCCCCGAAGTCCATGGTGCCCAGGACGATTTGGGGTTCGGTGTTGTTCATGTCGTTCATCCTCGAACCTGTAGCGCGCTCCAGGTCAAGAGCGAGGGACGCGACGCGGAGAAGCACGGAGGCGAGGACCGCAGGCGAGGACCGCAGGGCGGGGACGGCCGGACGAGGACCGTAGGGCGGGGGCCTGAGGCCCGAGGTCTCAAAGGCGGACCGAGACCTCCACCGTCACCTCGTCGCCCACCGAGAGGCCCACCCGTTTGCGTACCGCCGCCTTGAGGGGCAACAGGTAGCCGCCGTCCTTCGGGAAGAGCGAGGTGGTGAAGACGGTCGCGCCGACGCGCGCCTCGACGGGGATCACGCCCCACCCGTAGGTGGCCGTCGCGGCCACCTCGCCGATGTCGGCGGCCTGTTCCTCGGGTAGGGGTGCGAAGTAGAACGGTGAGGGGCCCCGCCACTCGATCACACGGCTGGTGAAGGCCAGTTGCATCCCGTCGTCCCCCTTGAGTCCCGCATCCCGTCACCCCGTTCACGGAGCGTCTCGGACGCCGGTCACCCTATACGGGAGGCCAGTTGGGGCACCCCTTCGGTGCCACGCGGGGTGCCTGAGAGACGCCTGAGAGGTGCCCGGGAGGTGCCTCTCCGCGCCACCACCACTCGCCCCTCCGGTCCTTCGACGATCACCGGCGTGCCGCCGCTCCCGGGACGGACCGTGTGCGCGGCTCCCGCCGACATCAGAACAGCTGTCCCGCCCGCACCGACACCGGCACGTCCGTCCACCTCGGTCTCCGGCCGGCCGTCGAGGACGAGCCGCCCGCCGAGGCCCCGCGCGGGGATCCCCACCCCCGCGCGAGGCCGGGAAGCCGTGCGGTCACGCGCCCGGTACGCGGTCCAGGAAGCCCGTCACCGTACGGACACGGCCGTCCTCGGCGAGGGTGACGACGTCGAAACCGGCGACCGGCGCGGAGCCGTCCCCCGAGGACACGAGGTCCCACGTGAACCGCACCACGTCGTGATGGGCGTCCGGCGTTCCGGTCGGGCGGAACGTGAAGCCGGGGAACTGCGCGTGTGCCCCGCGGATCGCCGCGACGATCTGCTCCCGGCCCGAAGCCACCCCCAGCGGATCGGTGTACGTGGCGTCCTCGGCGAACGCCTCCCCCACCGCCTTCTCCAGCTCCCCCGCGTCGCCCGTGGCGTTCCAGGCGGCGAAATACCGTCGTACGGCGTCCTCGTGGCGGCTCATGCTGGTCCTCTCCCTCACTGCTGCGGGCCCCCGCGCCCGGCCGGCGCGGACAGGGGCGGCACCCGTCCGGTACGAGGACCGCCCCGGCCTCTCGACCCCTTCACCGTCCCGTACCGGCCCCAGCGGCGCGATTACGCGCGAGGTAATGCGAACCGGTGTGGGCCCGCACCCCACGGATCCAGTGCGCGCCCGGGGCGGGGTGGGACGTCCGGGAGGGACAGGTGGTCCCGAAGGCCAGGCGACGGTGCGCGGGACGCGACCGAGTACGGGACCGGCCGCCGCGCCGCCCTTACCGTCACTCACCCCTTCAACTGCGTGAACCGCAGCCGGTTGCCGAACGGGTCACGCAGGCCGCAGTCGATGCCGTACGGACGTTCCGTGGGCTCCTCGATGAACTCGACGCCCTTCTCCCGCAGCGTCTCGTACGTCTTGCGGCAGTCGTCCGTGGTGAGGATGAACCAGCCGCCCATCGCCCCCTTCGTCACCAACTCCCGTACCTGCCGCGCCGTCTCCTCCGACATGCCGGGTCCGCCCGGCTTCTCCAGCAGGACCTGCCGCTCCGGGTGGCCGGGGACGGCGACCGTCAGCCAGCGCATGGGGCCGAAGTCGATGTCCTCGACCACCTCCAGGCCCAGCTTGCCGACGTAGAAGTCGAGCGCCTCGTCCTGGTCGAGGACGAACATCTGCGAGTGCGTGATCGCGTTGAAGAACATGCCCTGACGCTACTGAGCGCACGGCCGGAAAACTTATCCAAAACCGCTGCGTTCGCTCAGGCGGTCTCCGGCGGCCCCGGATGGGCGACGAGGCAACTCGTCGCGCCCGGCACCTCACCCGCTCGGACGGGTCCACGCCATCGTGAAACACGTGGGGGCGGGCCGCGGCGCCGCCTCCTTGCGGTACTCCCTCGGCGAGCGGCCCACGATCTCCCGGAACGTACGGCTGAACGTGCCGACACTGCCGAACCCCACCTCGAAGCAGATGTCCGTCACACTGCGCCCGCTCTCCCGCAGCAGGTACATGGACCGTTCGACGCGGCGTCGTTGCAGGTAGCGGTGGGGCGTCTCACCGAAAGTGGCCCGGAAGGTGCGGCCGAAGTGCGCCGGTGACACGTGGGCGATCGCGGCCAGCGAAGGCACGTCGAGCGGCTGCGCGTACGCCCGGTCCATGGCGTCCCGGGCGCGCAGCATACGGCGGTTGGTCTCCTCGGCGGCACGGCTCACGGCGCCATTCCACCATGGCCCCCGTCGCCCGGAGGGGGTGCGGATCGCGGCAGCCCTCCTTCGCCGAGTTCGACGAGCAGCCCGTACGCCGTCGCCGTCAGCCCGCTGGTCCGGCCGCGCCGAGTCGAGAGCGCGACGAGCGCCGTCCCGGAGGCGCGGTGGAAGCCCAGGAAAGCCTGCTGTCCCGGCGACGAGCCGCCGGAGCAGAGCAAGGGGCCGCCGTCGAGCGACTGTTGGAGCCAGCCCGCCAGCGTGTGGGTCTCGCGGAGCGCGGACGGCCCCCGGGTCAGTTGCGGCGCCTGCGCGTCGAGCAGGGCGCCACGCAAAGGCCTACGCTCCGGCGCGAGTTGCGCCTCCAGGCAGGTCAACAGGTCGTCCGGCGTGGCGCGGACACCCGCTGCCGGGGCGAACGCACCCATGCGCACCGGACGTACGGGAGTCACCCCGTCCCTGCGGTGCCCGACGGCGACGGCGCCGCGCGGCCCGGCGGCCGTACTGGTCGACGTCAGCCCGAGCGGCCCCAGGACGTGCCGGGCGAGGAGCGTCGGGAAGCGCTCACCCGCCGCCTCCTCCAGGGCCGCCGCGAGAAGCGCGACCCCGAAACCGGAACGAGCCCAGTGCGCGCCCGGACGGTGCCGGGGCCGGGTCCGCGCGAACGCGTCGAGCAGCCGCGCCGTGTCGTACCGGTCGTAGCCGCTCGCGTACGGGCGCACGACGACGCCCGTCGACAACCCGGCCGGGAGGCGCGGCAGCCCGGAGGTGTGCGTCGCCAGGTGGCGCAGGGTGATCCGCCGGGCCGCCGCCGGGAACCGCAGCCGCAGAGGCGGGAGCCGCGCGATCAGCGGGTCGTCCAGCCGGACGGCTCCCTCCCGGGCGAGCGCGGTGAACAGCAGCACCGTGTACGACGCGGACAACGACCCCACCTCGTAACGCAGGCCCGGCCGGGGCGGGTCGGGGGCCGGACCGGTGCCGCCCGTGACGACCGTACGGCGGCCCGCGCGGCTCACGGCGAACACCACGTCGGGCGCGTCCACCCACTCCAGCGCCACCCGCAGCCGTTCCCGGATCGCCGTGTCCGCCGGTCCGTCGCCCTCCGTGGGGTACGTCGCGTCCGGCCGCTTCACGTCCGCACGCCCGGCAGCAGGTGGGCGGCCGCGACCTGGAGCAGCACCCACGGGTCGCCCCCGGCCCCGCGACGGACACCGTCCAGTCCCTCACCCAGCGGCAGACCCGACGGCGCACCCGGCAGCAGCGCGAGCCACCGCCCGACCCCCGCCGCCTCCCGCCAGTCCCCGCGCCGCACGGCATCCGCGAAGGCGTAGGACAAGTCCAGGGCCCGCGCGTCGAGTTCGGCACCGAGGGGCGTCTCCCGCGCATCCGGTACGGCGAGAGCGGCGAGCTGCGCCACCAGACGGGGCAACCGGTCGGGCGCCGCCTCACGCACCCACCCGGCATCCGGCACCGCGATGTCGGCGGTCCGGCACACCCGGACGTCCGACGCCTCCGCCCCGCCCCCGGTCGGAAGAACCACGCGCGCCGCCTCGACGAGCCCGTGGTGCCGCCACCGCGAAACCTCCGAGCACCCCGGCTCGGACGGAAACGCGTCCAGAACCCGGCCCACCAGCAACGAGTCCTCCGGCACCGGCACATGGCCCGCCAGACGGTACGGCGCGAGCGCGTCGGCCCCGAGCACCCGCACGGCGACGAGCGCGGTGGGATCATCCGGGCGCAACACCCGGCACAACGCGAAAGAGCCGGTGTCGGCGGCGCCTTCGCACGTACCGGCGCTTCCCGTGTCGGCGGCGCCTTCGCACGTACCGGCGCTTCCCGTGTCGGCGGCGCCTTCGCACGTACCGGCGCTTCCCGTGTCGGCGGCGGCTTCGCCAGTGCCGGCGCTTCCCGTGTCGGCGAGGGGGCGGCGGCTTTCTCCACCGGCCAGCGCGCGGGCGATCTCCCGGCTCGCGACGGAGAGCACCGCGCTCAGGGAGGGTGAGGCCCCGGCCTCGTCCCGCGCGGCCACCCGTTCTGCTTCCTGCCGCATCTCCATATGCTGCTCCTCCACCACCTGCTCCTCCACCACGGCCCGGCCGCCCTTACCTGGTGTCCGGTGCGGGAGCGGGGCAGGGCTGCGGCGCGGCGGTCCGGAGGGCGGGCGGCGGGGCGGCTACGGAGGGGCGGGCGGATTCGGGCGGCGCGGGTGCGGGCGGCGGAGCAGGCGCGGGCGGCTGGGTGGCTGCCCGGAAGGCGGCCAGCCGGCTGATGAGCGGCGGACGTCGTACCGGCCCGTACGGGGCGAGGGCCCGGGACGGCGGGGACGGCGGGCACGGGGCGAGAGCGCGCGCGGTCCTCGCGGCGCGGCTGGCCACCGAGGCCCGGGTTCTGGAGGTGGGGCGGGAAGCGCCAGTGGTGCGGGGAGTCTCCGCGGTACTGATGGTTTCCGTGGTGCTGGTGGTGCTGGTGGTGCTGGTGGTGCTGATGTTCCCTGTGGTGCTGGTGGTGCCCGTGATCTCGCTGGTGCGGGTAGTGCCAGTGGCGCGGGTGGCGCGGGAATTGCGGATGAGCTTTGACGCGCGGTCCCCGTCCTTGTCCATGAGCCCAGCTCCCTCCCGATACCCCCGGTTCCTGCTGCTCGGTGAGAACAGCGTCACATTTCATCCGAAAGGGCGCAAAAGAAAGCCGGTTCGGCGGCGTCGGGCCGAGGCCGAGACGCACGAAGCACCGCTCCGAATAGAGAGCACCGCTCTCCCTCGCGAGCACCGCCCTGGAGAGCACCGCTCTCTCCGGCGAGCACCGCCCCTCTTCAGAGCACTGCTCTCGACGTGGGACGGCGCTCTCAGAGGGACGCCAGCACAGGCAGACGGAAGTACAGGCAGCCGTGTCTGCACCCTCATAGCCCGATGAGCGTTCTGGGCGCCGGCCCGCCGGTCGCCACGAACCCCTTCCGCTGTTTCATCACATCAATGCCCTCCCCACGCACCTCCCGATAGGCTGCTGCGCGAGAACGCTGAGGGCTCGGGTGGCCTGTCCCCGTACCGGTTTCCCAGCCGGGGCCGTGGGGGCCGCTCGCACGAACGGGACGGGACGAGGCACGCGCGATGAGCGATCTACGACTCGAAGACACGGTGTTCGAGGATCTGAAGGACACCTTCTCCACGATCAGCGACCGTATGGACCGGGTGCGGCGGACGCTGAAGAACACGGACGCCTCAGCGGTCGGCGCGAACAAACTCGTCGAAGAGGTGCACGAGTTCTCCGACGAGTGGGGTTACGGCGTCAAGCAGCTCGGCAAGCACACGCACGGCGCCGTCAAGATGATCGACAAGATCGGCCAGGAGTTCAGCAAACTCGACCAGGACCTCGCGGCCTCCCTGAAGTCGACCCACAAGGGCGGTAAGTCCGGCTCCGGCAAGGGCCACTGAGGTGACGGCGAAGCGGCCGGCCTTCCCCCACATCGGCTGGGACCCGACACCCGGGGACCCCGACGACACCCGTGAACTGGCGAAGAAGCTGGGCGGTCTCGCCTCCGAACTCGGCACCTCCCTCCAGGAGCTGGGGCGGATCGAGTGCGGTGCCTGGAAGGGCCAGACCGCGCTGGCCTTCGTCCAGTACATCGGCCACGACGTGACCCCGCTGGTCCGCAAGAGCCACGACTCCTTCGCCAAGGCGTCCCGGGCCCTGCACCGGTGGGCGAACCAGCTGGCGGAGTTCCAGGACGAGGCGGACCGCCTGGAGCGCACCGCCGGAGAGAAACTGGCCGCCAGGGAGAAGGCGCAACAGCAGGCCGAGGACCCGGACAAGGGCGACGACGAGACCAAGAACGGCAAGGCACTCGCCAAGGCGTCCGGGGCCGTGGACGAGGTCACCCAGAAGGTGGACGACCTCCAGGACCGCTACGAGCGGGCGGCGGCCGCCGCGGGCAAGGAACTCGACAAGGCCGGCGACCTCGCACCGAACGAGCCGGGCTTCTGGCACAAGCTCGCGAAGGGCGTCGCCGAGGCGTGGGACGCGACCGGGCAGTGGATCGAGGACCACGCCGAGTTGGTCAAACAGATCGGGGACCTGCTGAGCGACCTCACCGGGATGCTCGGCCTCCTCGCCATCATGTCCCTGCCGTTTCCGCCTCTCGCAGCGATTTTCGGCACCGCCGCGCTCATCGCCAGCGGATTGGCCCTCGCGGCCCACAGTCTCGCGAAGGCGCACGGTGCGGACGTGAGCTGGGTGTCGATCGGCTTCGACGCAGTCGGCCTGGTTCCCGGGTTCGGGGGGATCGGGAAGGGGATCAAGATGGCAGACGAGGCAAAAGCCCTCTCCACGGCCTCCAAACTGGGTAAGAATTTCGTCGTGCGCGATCCGGCCGAGGCTCGCAAGCTCTTCTCCAAAGGCTTGCAAGCCGCTGAGAGCACTGGGGGATTGCGGCTACTCTCCGGAAAAGTAGTCGTCTACGGGAAGGCGAATTTGTACTCGGTGGAGCACGCCGGCAGCGGCCTTCTGTCGCGCATGGGTGGCGTGGCGAACGCGGGCTATCACGGGGGTCAGTTGATGGGCACCAAGGGGATGCGGCTGATAGCACCGAAGGTGAACCCTCACGGGGTCGCGTCGCGCATCGGGGCACTCGATCCCTTCAGCGACCAAGCCATGCTGGTGGACGGAGCGGTGAAGATTGCTCCAAAGCTGCTCAGCTATCCCCGCCACATGTGGGAAGCACTCAGCTCGGAAGAATCGGCGGAAGAGGACGGCCCCGGTAGGTGACATCGGTCCCGGTCGAAGCAACTGTCCGGGCGCGGTGAGTTTATGGCGGGCGAGAAAGCGTGAGGAATAAGGGCCATGAAGATCTGGGAGCCAGAGCCGGGCGAAACACTCCTCACCCGTGCCTACGTTCGCTTTGCCGCCGGTGCGGATACAACGGTGCATGGAATGCGCTGGTTTCGGGACTCCGAACGCCGCGATATCACAGGCGAGTTGACTGACTGGCCAGAAGGTCCGGTGTACACCGCCCACAGCGAGAACTCCGCACAGGCCCGCAATACGGGTAAAGGGTTCCTCGCTGTGGCGGGTGCCCTGATCCTGGGCGCACTGTCCCTGAACACCGAAAGTCTCCTGTCGGTCGAGAGCGGCGCGTCCCGCACCTCCGACGACCCCGAAAATGAGATCAACGACTTTCCTGTGCTCTGGGCAGCACCAGGTGCGGTGGCGCGCACCTTGCCCTGGCAGCTTGACTCGGATCGCGTCGACCATGAGCGATACCGCACTCACCTGGCAGTCACCGATCGCCGTCTACTCTTCCTTGGTACCCCGTACAGCGGGAAGGCCGCCCGGCAGATCGAGGATCACGTTCTCTGGGAGGTCGCTCGCGACCTGGTCCAACGGGTGGAGTTGCCGGACTACCGGCATCTGCGAGACTTCCGGATCGTCTTCACCGACGGGTCGTGGTGCCGTCTTCGGGCGACCCCCCGGGCTCACACAGTGCGGTTTCTCAGCTACCCCTACGAGTTGATCGAGCTGGACCAGTTGCCTCCTGGCGTGCTTACCACCCTTGAAGGCCAGGCGGAGGCGAACCGACAGGGCCCACACGAGTCCCTGTTCGTTGCCCGGAGACCTTGCGGCCACTTCCTCGCGGTGTTCCCCGTCAAAGACGGCCTCACTGCTACCTGGGGCTTGCGTACTCGCAGTGTGTGCCTCGCCCACGACGGCACCGTAGTCAGCCCGCAGGACTACCACCCGGGGGACCTGTGAGCCTGGCAGCCCGAAGGCTCGCGGATCCGCCGACCACCGTCGTCCCCGTCCGGAGACGCAAACACGCGGGCGCAGTAAGCGTCCATCACCCTTCTCAGCCGGAGAAATCTTGCTCCGCAGCAATACACCGTGAATCCCGACAGCCCCCGTCGAGTAGAGCGACCTCCGCTCTCCGGACCTCTGACACGATCAGGACCCATCCCATGGCCATCACCACCCCCGCCCCTCCCCTCCCCGCGCCGCCGCCCTTCGCCTTTCAGGTTCCCGAAGGGATTCTGGCCCTGCCGCTCGGGGACACCGAGGAGGAGCGGGAGGTGCGGGCCCGGGCGTTCGTGCGGGAGTTGTATGCCGAGGGGGATGCGCGGGTGTGGGAGCCGGCCGCCGCCTACTACGCCTCGCTCGCCGAGATGATGGGGGCCGGCGGGGTCTCGTACGCGGCTGTGGGGCTGTTCGCGACCGGGCCCCTGGACGAGGAGGGGCGCGGGCGGCCCGGTGACGGGGTCGCGCAGTGTGCGCTGTCGGTGGCTGTCGCCCCTACCGGGCAGGCGGCCGGGGACGTCGACACCGTCGCCCAGGGGCTGCGTGCCGTGCTGGGGGCCGATCCGCTCAACGACGTGCGCTGGCTGGACCTGCCGTGCGGTCCCGCTGTCGCCCGGATCACCCTCACGACGTACCGGCTGACCCCCGAGGTCACCGCCGACGGAGCGCCCGGGGAGCTGCCGACCGGGCAGATACAGGCCCATGTGCCTTTTCCGAACGGCCCGTTCACCGCTGTCTTCACCCTGGACACCGCCTCTCTGGACCACTGGGCCGAGTGGTGCGAGGTCCTGGCCACCGTCCTGGACACCGTGTCCTTCGACGATCAGGACGCCTGACCCGGGGGCCGGGGCGGCGTCGAGTCACACGCCCCGATCATTCCCAGCCCCCCGCCGTCCACGAGCCGCGCCCCGCCCCCGTCACCCGTGGTGCTGTTCCTCCGGCGCCCTGCGCGGCAGGAGGCGCAGGGCCGGGAGGCAGGCCACGGTGATGGCGAGGACGGTGATCAGGCTGACCGTCATCGCGTGCGCCGGGGCTCCCGAGTGGAAGTAGACGGTCGTGACGATCGCCGAGCCGAGGCCGTTCGCGAGCTGCTGGATCGCGCTCAGGGAACCGCTCGCGCTGCCCGCCTCCCCGGGGTCGATGTCGCCGAGGGCGAGGTCGAAGATCGTGCCGAAGCAGGCGCCCATGCCCAGGCCGGTGAGCAGGACGGCGGGGGACAGCGTCCACAGGGACACGTCGGTGCCGTACGCGAGGACCAGGGCCAGCAGCCAGGCGGCGCCCGCGATCGTGCACACCATGCCGAGCAGGACGAGGGTCCGGCCCAGCCGCTTCGTGAGCGCCATGCCCGCGATCGCGGCCAGGATGATGCCGATGGTCAGCGGGAGCAGGCCCAGGGACGTCGCGCCGGGGCTCGCGCCGAGGGCCTGCTGCATGAACAGGGACATGACGTAGACGAGTCCGCTGGTGACCGCGAAGAACAGCAGTCCGACGATCAGGCCCGAGGTGAAGCCCCGGTTCCTCAGCAGGGACGGCTTGACGAGCGGTTCGGCCGCCGTGCGCTGACGCCGGGCGAACAGGGCGAAGGCACCCGCCCCGACCGCGAGGCTCACGACCGGCAGGACGCCCCAGCCGCCGCTCGATCCCTCGATCAGGCCGAACAGCAGCCCGAACATCGTGACGGCGAGGCAGGAGGCGCCCGCACCGTCCACCGTGAGGGAGCGGTCGGCCGCCATACGCGGCAGCAGCTTCGCCGCGAGAGCCACGCCTACGGTGCCGAGCAGGATGTTGATGAGGAAGACGGGCCGCCAGGACAGCCCCGCGAAGTCGGCGTCGATCACGAAACCGGCGAGGATCGGGCCGCCCACCGAGGCGAGGCCCAGCAGCGGGCCGAACAGGCCGAAGGCCTTGCGCATCATGTCGCGCGGGAAGGTCCTCGTCATGATCGCCATGCCCTGCGGGATGAGCAGCGCGCCGAAGGCGCCCTGGACCGCCCGCGCGACGATCATCAGCGCGGGATCGGGTGACAGTCCGCACACCGCCGAGGCCAGCGTGAACCCCGTCATGCCGATCAGGAACAGGCGCCGCTGCCCGAACTTGTCGCCGAGCCGGCCGCCGAGTACCAGCAGCACGCCCATCGACAGGGCGTAGGCGGAGCCCAGCCACTTGATGAGGGGTTCGCCGCCGCCGAGGTCCCGTTCGATGGTGGGCGCGGCGATGTTGGTGACCGTCGAGTCGATCATGTCCAGGGCGTCGGCCACGAGGACCAGGCCGAGGATCAGCCACAGCATCGTCTTCGTGACGGGACCGGTCCCGCCTCGGGGGGCGTCGTCGGACGCGGTCCGGGGCGAGGGCGGCGACGACAGCGACGACGACGCGGACTCCTCGGGAGGGGCGGACGGCTCCCGCGTCGCAGACGGGTTGGCCGTCAGGCTGGACGCCGGACTGGACGTCGGGTTGGGCGTCGGGGACGCCAGCGGGTTGTTCGAAGTCTCCGAATCCATCGGGACCAGCTCCTTTCGGGGTTCTCCGGCACCGCCGGGCCGCCTGCGCGGATCACGGCCGGTTCCGTGCCGTTCGCCGATCCGCGCCGGGCCCGGTGCCGCGCCGGCCTCGTCGGGCCGGACGCCACCAACGTAACGAACATGTTCGTCGCGAACATGTTCGTCGCGAACAAGTTCGTCGCGAACCCGTTCGTTACGGTGAGGGCATGGACGAAGGACGAGCGACCACCGGCGCCGACACCGGCACCCCCACCCCGCGCAGCCGCCGCGAGCGCCCCGCCAAACCGGCTCTGACCAGGGCGGGAATCGTTGGAGCCGCGATGCGGATCATGCGGGAGGAGGGTCTGCGCAAGGTCACGATGCGCCGGCTCGCGAAGGAGCTGGACACGGGTCCGGCCTCGCTCTACGTCTATGTGAGCAACACGGCCGAGCTGCACAGCGCGATCCTTGACGAGTTGCTCGGCGAGCTGGAACCGCCCGCCGGGGACGGCCCGTGGGACGAGCGGCTGATCGGGCTCCTCGGTTCGTACACCACCCTGCTCTTCGCGCATCCGAGCCTGGCCGGGTTCGCGCTGGTGAGCCGGCCGAGCGGCCCGCACTCGCTGGCGCTGCTGGAACAGCTCCTGGCTCTGCTGGACGAGGGCGGGGTGCCGCCCGCGCAGGCCGCCTGGGGCGTGGACGTACTGCTCCAGCAGGCCACCGCCGTCGCCGCCGAGCAGTCCGCCCGCGACCAGGACATCGACGCCCACGACGACTGGAACGCGATGACCCGAGCGGTGCGGGAGGCGCCCGCCGCGACGCATCCGCACGTCCACGCGCTCGGCTCCACGCTGCACTCCGGCGCGCCGCACGAGCGTCTGACCTGGAATTTCCGGACCCTGATCAACGGCATTCTGCACACCCCGACACCCGAGAGCCCGATCCGGGCACCCGGACCCGGCACCGGCCCCCGGGACCACTGAGCAAGGAGCGTCAGCACCATGGAAGACAGCGCCACGAGCCAGAACGCCCCGGGTGAGCACACCCCGGGCAATGACGCCACGAGCGGCAGCGCACAGGGACAGGTCCCTCACCACCCGATCGCCGTCGTCGGCGCGGGGCTCGGCGGGCTCACGCTGGCACGGGTCCTGCACGTCAACGGCGTCGAGGCGGCCGTCTACGACCTGGAGGCGTCCGCCTCGGCCCGTACGCAGGGCGGCATGCTCGACATCCACGAGGACTCGGGGCAGGTGGCGCTGCACGCGGCGGAACTGCACGAGCCCTTCCTGAACCTGGTCCATCAGGGCGGGGAGGCCCAGCGCGTCCTGGACCGGGACGGCGTCCTGCGGCACGCGGACGACTCGGAGGGCGGCCGGCCCGAGGTCGACCGCGGTCACCTGCGGGACCTGCTGCTCGGCTCGCTGCCCGAGGGCACCGTCCGCTGGGGCGCCAAGGCCGTCGCGGCCCGCACCCTGCCGGACGGGCGGCACGAGGTGACCTTCGCGGACGGCCGTTCCTGCACCGCCGACGTCCTCGTCGGCGCGGACGGCACCTGGTCGCGGGTGCGGCCGCTGGTCTCGGACGCCGTGCCCGCGTACACGGGGGTGACCATGGTGGAACTCGACCTGCTCGACGCCGACACCCGGCACCCCGAGAGCACCGCTCTCGTCGGCAAGGGCATGTTCTTCGCGCTCGGTGACAGCCGGGGCTTCCTCGGCCACGGCGAGCCCGACGGCAGTGTGCACGTGTACGCCGCGCTCCGGGTCCCCGAGGGCTGGAGCGGCCTGGTCGACTTCGCCGACAAGGAGGCGTCGACGGCGGCGGTCCTGGAGTTCTACGAGGGCTGGGCGCCGGGCCTGCGCGCGCTGGTCGCGGACGCCGACGGCCCGCTCGTGCCCCGCCCCATCCAAGCCCTGCCGGTGGGCCACCGCTGGGACCGGGTCCCCGGTGTGACGCTGCTCGGCGACGCCGCCCACGTCATGTCGCCGTTCGCCGGGGAGGGCGCGAACCTCGCGATGCTCGACGGCGCCGCACTCGGCCGCGCGCTCGCCGCCCACCCGGGCGACCCCGAGGCCGCGCTCGCCGCCTACGAGAAGGACCTGTTCCCGCGCTCCGAGACCTCGGCCGCCGAGTCCGCCGTCGGCCTCGACCTGTGCCTGGCCCCGGACGCCCCCCGCGCCCTGGTGGAGATGTTCGCGGGCCACGAGGGCTGAGGCACCGGGCGGACGGGGAACGGGGCACGGGGGCGCGGTGCGCGACAGGCCGGCGGCGGCCCGCGCGGGGCGGGAAAACCCGCGCGGGGGCGGGAAAACCCGTATGTTCCCGGTCCCCCGCCCGCCTACTGTCCCCCCATGGACACCGACACCCCACTCGACCCCGGCACCCCGCGCGAACTGCGCACCGAACGCCTTCTCCTGCGCGGCTGGCGGGCGGGCGACCTGGCCCCGTGGGCCGCGCTCAACGCCGACCCCGAGGTCCGCGCGTACTTCCCCGAGGTCCTGGACCGGGCGCGGAGCGAGGCGAGTGCGGCCGAGTTCCAGCGTCAACTGCTCGAACGCGGGTGGGGCTGGTGGGCCGTGGAGGTGCGGGCGACCGGGGAGTTCATCGGCTTCGCGGGCCTCGACCCGGTCGACGAGGACGTGCCCTTCGACGGGGTCGAGGCGGGGTGGCGGCTCGCCAGGAGCGCCTGGGGACACGGTTACGCCACCGAGGCGGCCCGTGCCGTACTCGCCTTCGGCTTCGAGGAGTTGGGGCTGCCCGAGATCCTCGCCCTGTGCGCCGCCGGGAACCTGCGCTCGCGCGCCGTGATGGAACGGCTCGGCATGCGGCACGACCCGGCCGAGGACTTCGACGACCCGACGGTCCCCGAGGGCCCGTTGCGCGCGAGCGTCGCCTACCGGGTCGGCGCGGCCGTCCCGTCTCCGCGTCCGTAGACCGGCGGCTCCGCCCGCTGAGGCCCCTGGCCTCGGCCTCGAACGGGAGGCGCTACCAAAGTCGCCGGGACCGCGACTTTCCCCCGATGGTCCCGGCCGGGCGTTCCCGGAACGCTCTCCTCATGGACCTTTCCTCCCCCGCCCCGCGCGGCCCCGGCACGGTCGTCGGCCCCGCTCGTTGGCTGCTGCCCTGCGCGGTCGCCGGGGCGCCGCTGCTCGGCGCGGCACTCGCCGGCTGGGCGCTGCCGCCGCTCGGCCGGTGGCTGTCCGGCCTTCCCGCCCTGCCCTTCCGTATCGTGTTCCGCTTCCTCGGCGGGATCGACGCGTGGTGGGAAGTGGCCCTCGCCGTCCTCGTGGGCGCCGCTGTCGGTCTCGTCCTCGGACTGTCCGCACTCGAAGGACAAGTACTGCGGGTGAGTATCGACGCGGAAGGGCTCCGCCTGGAGGGCGGTACGCGGGACGGCGACGTGGCGCGCGCGGACGTGTCCGCCGTGTTCCTGGACGGGAGCCGTCTCGTCGTCCTCGGCCCCGACAGCTTCCCGGTGCTCCACGGCCCGCTCCCGCCACCGCGCACCGCGACCGCCGACCGGCTCGCCAAGTCCGCCCGGCGGTACGGCTATCCGTGGCGGGACGCCGACCCGTACGCCGCCGAGTACCGGCACTGGAGCCACGGACGCACCCCCGGCCTCCCACCCGAGGCCGGCACGATGCTCGACGCGCGCCGTACCGCCCTCGAACGCAAGGCGGTACGCGAAGTCGCCGCGCTGGAGAAGGCGTTGCGCGAGCACGGCTGGACGGTCCGCGACGAGGACGGACAGCAGTACGTGCGGCCGCTCACGCGCTGAGGGCGCCGCCCTCTCACTCCCCCGTCGCGCCGTCCGTCAACTCCCGCACGATGTCCAGGTGTCCGGCGTGCCGGGCGTACTCCTGGAGTACGTGGAAGAGGATCCAGCTCAGCGTGGGCGGCGTCGCGGGCGGCTGGAAGCGTCCACCGGTACGGGCGCGCTGCTGGAGGGAGGAGGCCGCCGCGACGATCTCCCGGGACCGGGCGCTCTCCTCGGCGAACAGCTCGCGCACGTCGGCCACGCTCTCCTCGGCCGGCACCTGCCAGCGGCCCGTCTCCGGGGCGTCGTCACCCCAGGCCGTGCGCTCGTCCATCGGCTCCGCCAGGAAACCCCAGCGCAGCCAGCGGCGTTCGACGTGGGCGAGGTGCTTGAGCAGTTCCAGCGGCGTCCACCCGGAGGGCAGCCGGCTGCCGCGCAGCTCCGCCTCGGACAGCCCGTCGAGCTTCCCGAGGACCGTCGAACGGTAGTAGTCGAGATAGGCCGGCAGGAGTTCGGCGGGGTCTTCGAGCGACTGCGGCGGCTCGGCGGCGGCCGAGGACGCGACCGGGGCTCCCGCGCCAGGCGTGGAGGACGCACCGGGCGTGGAGGACGCGCCGGGCGTGGAAGACGCGCCGGGCGTGGAAGACGCGCCGGGCGTGGCCGCCGGGTCAGGCGTGGAGGACGGGTCAGGCGTGGAGGACGTCATGTCGGCACGCTAACGCCCGCCCCCTCCCGTCCACGCGCCTTCGCCTCAACTGTGGTGCTCCAGGTCGCGGGCCCCTTCCCGTACCGGAGCCGGCGGCCGGGTCTGCGCGTCGAGGCCCGCCCCCTCCGTCATGCGGTTGGCGAAGGTCGACAGCGTGTACGTGCCGATGCCCATGACGACCTCCAGGGCGTTGCGCTCGGTGTGGCCGTGGCGCAGGAACGCGTCCATGGCCTCCCGCCTCACCCCGCCCGCCGTCTCCAGTACGTGCAGGGTGAACTCCCATACGGAGTTGAGCCGTTCGTCGGGCAGTAGGCGCTGTTCCAGCAGCGCCGCGACCACCTCCGGTGCCACGTCCAGCCCGCGCAGGCGGGCGGTGTGCATCCGGACGCAGGTCTCGCAGCCGTTGCGTACGGCGACGGTCAGGACGACGACCTCGCGGGCCGGCGCGTCGAGCGTCGCGCCCTCGAAGGCCGCGCTCAACGCCAGGAACCCGTTGAGCAGTTCCGGCGAGGACGCGAGCCGCCCCACCGCCGGCATCACCCGGCCCTGCGGACCGGCCGTCCGCCGCATCGCGGCACGGGACTCCTCGGGCGCCGACTCGATGGTGTGCACGGGAAACATGCCCGCCCCCTAAAATAGACAACATGGTTGACGAGAAAAAGGTAAACCAGGTTGTCGATGAAGGCAAGGGCGCTCCCCCCACTCCCCCCGGCTACGAGCTCCCCCTGCTGCTCCTCGCCGGTTTCCGCACCCTGGTCGACGCCCTGCACGAGGACCTCGCCCGCGAGGGCCACCCCGACGTGCGGCCCGCGCACGGCTTCGCGATGCAGGCGATCGGCGCGGAAGGGGCGACGGCCGTGGAGATCGGGCGGCGGCTCGGCGTCAGCAAGCAGGCGGCCGGGAAGACCGTCGCCGCGCTGGAGGCCCTGGGGTACGCGGAACGCGCCGCCGACCCGGGCGACGCGCGCCGCAAGCTCGTCCGGCTCACCCCGCGCGGGTGGGACGCGCTGGCCCGCTCGGCCGCCGGCTTCGACCGTCTGCGCGCCGCCTGGGCCGCCGCCCTCGGCGAGGACCGCGTCTCCGCGATGGAGTCCGCCCTGCGCGAGGTCGTCTCGCCGCACACCCTGCGCCTCGACGCGAGCGGCTGGCTCGGCGGGGCCTGAGAAGCGGACGTGACCAGGGCGCGTGCGTATCGTTGGACCGCGCGGCCGCGCATGAAGATGCACCGGCCGGGGAGGAGCGCCAACGATGACCGTCGTAGACACCGACAGGATCGCCATGGCAGACAGCAGTGGGCCGGACCTGGACCTGGACACGATGTTCGAGCTGCTGGAGCGGATGCCCACCCCTGAGGGTTACAAGACGGAGATCGTCGAAGGGGTCATCCACATGTCACCGCAGCGTGACGTCCACTGGCAGATCATCCGGCGCATCGTGCGCGCCCTGGAGGACGCCTTCGGGATGGACGCGATCGTGCTCTCCGACGTGCGGATCGACTTTCCCGGCCACCTCAACGGGTTCGCCCCGGACGTCGCGAAAATCCGGGAGGGCGCGGTGCGCTCCGACGCCGGCTGGCGTTACCAGGACGTCGAGTTCGTCGCGGAGGTCATCTCCCGGGGCACCGCGGCCAACGACTACGGACAGAAGAAGACCGCCTACGCCTGGGCCGAAGTGCCGGTGCTCCTCATCGCCGACCCGTACCAGCGCAGGTGCCACGTGTTCAGTGAGCCGAAGGGCGGCGTCTACGCGGCGGAGACGAGCCTCGCCTTCGGGCTCGGAGTCGACCTCGGCAGCACCCCCCTGGGCCTGACGATCGACACCGGCGCGTTCCCCGTCGACTGACCCACCACCCCCGCTTCCCCTCCTCCCCGCAACCGCCGATTCCCCGCGCCCACTTGCCTGGAGCGCACTCCAAGGAGTTGGCTGGAGTGTCATGAGGTACACGCAGCTCGGACGTACGGGACTCAAGGTCAGCAGGCTCGTCCTCGGGACGATGAACTTCGGACCGCAGACCAACGAGTCGGACAGTCACAGCATCATGGACTCCGCGCTGGACGCGGGGATCAACTTCTTCGACACGGCCAACGTCTACGGCTGGGGCGAGAACAAGGGACGTACCGAGGAGATCCTCGGGACGTGGTTCGCGCAGGGCGGCGGCCGGCGCGACAAGGTCGTGCTCGCCACCAAGGTCAACGGCTACATGGGGGCCGGCGAGCCCTGGCCCAACCACGACAAGCTGTCCGCCGTGAACATCCGGCGAGCCGTCGACGCGAGCCTCAAGCGGCTCCAGACCGACTACATCGACCTCTACCAGTTCCACCACGTCGACCGGGACACCCCGTTCGAGGAGATCTGGCAGGCGATCGACGTCCTGATCCAGCAGGGCAAGATCCTGTACGCGGGCTCCTCCAACTTCCCGGGCTACAAGATCGCCCAGGCCAACGAGCTGGCGGCCCGGCGCGGCATGGTCGGCCTCGTCAGCGAGCAGTGCCTGTACAACCTCGCCGAGCGGCGCGCCGAGATGGAGGTCGTCCCGGCCGCCCAGGAGTACGGGCTCGGGGTCATCCCGTGGTCCCCGCTGCACGGTGGTCTGCTCGGCGGCGCGCTGAAGAGGGAGCGGGAGGGCTCGGGGTCCGGCCGCAGCGCCTCCGGGCGTTCCGCGGACGCGCTGAAGAACAGCGCGGTGCGTGAGCAGGTGCAGGCGTACGAGGACCTGCTCGACAAGCACGGGCTCCAGCCGGGCGACACAGCGCTCGCCTGGCTGCTGACCCGCCCGGGAGTGACCGGCCCGATCGTCGGCCCGCGTACGGCGGAGCAGCTGGAGTCGGCGGTCCGCGCGGTCGACGTGGAGCTGTCGGACGAGGTGCTCGCCGGTCTCGACGAGATCTTCCCCGGTCCGGGCCCCTCCCCCGAGGCCTTCGCCTGGTAGGAACCGGTCCCACGGCCGGCCCACGGCCGCATTCCGACTGACCCCGACTCGTCTTCGAGGCGGTGGCGGCGGACCGTTCCCGGTCCGGCGACTACTGGCCGACGGCCGCCGCCACCGCCACGACGACGAACATCAGTACGAGCACACCGGCCATGATCCGGTTCCTGGTCTTGGGGTCCACCCTTTGAGGTTAACGGTCCCCCGGGGCGCCCCCGGTCAGTGGGTACGTCGCCTGCGTCACGTACCGGGGCCGGGCGCCGCGCAGTCCGCCGGGCGGCAGCTCGCTGCGGACCAGGCTCAGCTCCCGTACCGTCCACGGCGTTCCGGTGAAGGCGTCGAGCGCCCGCGCGAAGGGGCCCAGCGGGGTACGGCGGTCGCCGCGCGCGAGCGTGAGGTGCGGGCGGTAGGGGTGCTCGCGCCGCGCGGCCCCGCCCGGCCCGCAGGTCTCCCCGCGCCCGGTCCCGTCCCGCCCGCCGGTCTCCCCGCGCCCGGCCTCGTCCTCCTCGTCCGTCCGGCCGGGCCCGGCCGGTGCTACCGGCACCGCGTCCGCGAGTTCCCGCAGGGCTTGCACCTCGCCCCGTAGGCCCGTCCACAGCGTGCTGTCCCCGAAGTGGCCGCCGCCGTGCAGGGCGAGCCGCAGCGGACCGTGCGCGCGGGCCGCCGCGCGCAGGGCCGGGTCCAGCGCCCCGGGGTCGGCCTCTCCGTGGAAGGCGAGGGTCAGGTGGCGGCCCGCACCCTCCGTCCAGCGCAGCCGGTCCGCGCCCGGCAGGGAGCGGACGGGGCGCAGCGCCCGGGCGAGTTCGGCGAGCGCCTCGGCGGGCGGGATCAGCGCGGTGAAAAGTCTCATGCCGAGCAGTCTGCGCCGCGTCGCCGCCCCCGGGCGCCTACCCTCTGGCGCATGGACACCTCCCGTGCACTGACGCTCCGGCCCGGTTCCGCAGACGATGTCCCGGCCGTGCTCGGCCTGTTCGACGGCGCGATGGAATGGCTCGTGGCGCAGGGCCGTACGGGGCAGTGGGGCACCGCCCCGTGGTCGGCGCGGGAGTCGGCGGTCGCCCTGGTCGAGGGGTACTTCGCGAAGGGCGGTCCGTGGATCGCCGAGCTGGACGGGGCGGTCGTGGGGACGGTGACGCTCACCGACGGGCCCGGCCCGTACCTCGACCCGGCGCCCGAACCGGAGCGGTACGTGCATCTGCTGGTGAGCGAGCGGCGGCTCGCGGGGCACGGCATCGGGGCGGCGCTCCTCGCGCACGCCGCCGCCGAGACCCGCCGGGCGGGGGTCTCGCTGCTGCGCGTGGACTGCTACGCGGGCGACGACGGGAAACTCGTCGACTTCTACCGCAGTTGCGGGTTCCGTCCGACGCTCGCGTTCACCGAGGGGCCGCAGAACTGGCCGGGGCAGGTGCTGGAGATGCGGGTGGACTGAGCCGTGGAAGCGGGGACGCCACCGGAAAGCCGAACCGGTGCGTGGGGCCACCGCCGGACTCGCGTGACCGCCGCACTCGCGTACGGAGAAGGGGTGACCGCCCAAGCCGGAAAGGCCGGGCGGTCACCCCTTTCGCTCGCGTCTCCGCCTCGCTCGCGCGTCTCCGCCTCGCTCGCGCTTCCCGCGGTTCAGGCCGCCGCGGCGAGCTGTTCGCGGGGGACGAACCTGACCTGCGGGTGGCCGTGGTTCCAGCCGAGCTGGACGCGCAGTCCGCCGATCCGGGCGAGGACGAGGCCGACTCCGGCCGCCGCGAGCGCCGCGATCGCGCCGCCGGCCGCGAAGCCGATCCGGGCGCCGTAGGTGTCGGTGATCCAGCCGAGCAGCGGGGCGCCGACGGGCGTGCCGCCGGTGAACACCATCATGTAGAGGCTCATCACGCGCCCGCGCATCTCGGGTTCCGCCGCGAGCTGCACCGACTGGTTGGCGGTGACGTTCGTGGTGAGGCCGAACATGCCGATCGGGACGAGCAGCGCCGCGAACACCCAGAGGTTCGGCGTGACGGAGGCGACGACCTCCAGGACGCCGAAGGCGAGGGCCGCGCCGACCAGGAGCCGCAGCCGGGTGCTGCTGCGCCGTGCGGCGAGCAGCGCGCCCGCGAGGGAACCGGCCGCCATCAGGATGTTGAACATCGAGTAGGTGCCGGCCCCGGCGTGGAAGACGTCGTCGGCGTAGGCCGAGAGCCACACCGGGAAGTTGAACCCGAAGGTGCCGATGAAGCCGACCAGGACGATCGGCCAGATCAGCTCGGGCCGCCCCGCCACGTAGTGCAGGCCCTCGCGCAGCTGTCCCTTGCCGCGCTGGGCGCGGCGGCCCTCGTGCAGTTCGGAGGAACGCATGAGGACGAGGCCGACCAGGGGCGCGATGAAGGACAGCCCGTTGAGCAGGAAGGCGTAGCCGCTGCCGACCGCCGTGATCAGGACACCGGCGACGGCCGGGCCGACGAGCCGGGCGGTCTGGAAGTTCGCCGAGTTGAGCGAGACCGCGTTGCGCAGCTGGTCGGGGCCGACCATCTCGGAGACGAAGGTCTGCCGGGCCGGGTTGTCCACGACGGTCGCGAGACCGAGGACGAAGGCGGTGAGGTAGACGTGCCACACCTCGACGTGGCCGCTCAGCGTGAGGATCGCCAGGGCGACACCGGTCAGGCCCATGACGGTCTGCGTCACGAAGAGGATCTGCCGCTTGGGCAGCCGGTCCACGAGTACGCCGCCGTACAGGCCGAACAGGAGCATCGGGAGGAACTGCAGCGCCGTCGTGATGCCGACCGCCGCCGAGGAACCGGTCAGGCTCAGCACCAACCAGTCCTGGGCGATGCGCTGCATCCAGGTACCGATGTTGGAGACGACCTGCCCGGTGAAGAACAGCCGGTAGTTGCGGATGCTCAGCGAGCTGAACATGCCCTGCTTGCGCGGCTCCCGGCTCTCGCGGGACTCCCGGCTCTCCCGGGACTCGCGCGGCTCGCGGGACTCCTGCGGCCCGCCCGCCCCGCCGGGCCCGGTGGCCTTGCGCAGCGAGGTGGTCTCACGCGGCTCGGTGGTCTCGCGCGGTTCGCCGGTCGGCGCGGTGCCGGCCGTCTCGGACAGCTCACCGGCCCTGTCACCCGTGTCACCCCTGTCACCGGGGGCGGCGCTCTTGCGGGGCTCGCCCGCCCTGTCGGGCTCGGCGGTCTCGCGGGGCTTGCCAGGTTCGGCCGGGCTGCCCGGGGTCTTGTCGAAGTTGTCAGGTGCGGGGGCGGAGTCTGCTCCGGTTCCCGTACTCAAAGACCTTCGCCTTCCTTTCATGCGCTCGTACGTCGGTCACGGACGCGGGGCGGTCGGCGTACTTCCCCCGCGTCCGGCGGCTCACAGGTGCGCGAGCTTCTCCAGGACGGGAGCCGCCGCTCTCAGCTTCTCCCACTCGTCCTCGTCCAGCTCGGCCGCGAGGCCCGCGAGCCAGACGTTCCGCTTGCGGCGGCTCTCCTCCAGCATGCTCACCGCGCGTTCAGTCGAACTGACCACTTTCTGGCGCCGGTCCTCGGGGTGCGGCTCCAGCCGGACCAGGCCCTTCGCCTCCAGCAGGGCCACGATCCTGGTCATCGAGGGCGGCTGCACGTGCTCCTTGCGGGCCAGCTCACCAGGGGTGGCCGAGCCGCAACGGGCGAGCGTGCCGAGCACCGACATCTCGGTGGGGCTGAGGGACTCGTCGACCCGCTGGTGCTTGAGTCGACGCGAAAGCCGCATCACTGCGGAACGGAGGGAACTGATGGCGGCCGCGTCCTCGCCCTGACTGAGGTCAAGCATGGTAGTTAGAGTAACTCATTACTCTGGCTAAAGACGCTGGAGGAAGGTGCCACCGACGTGTCCTCGCACACATCCAGTCGACACGCCGGAGACACTCGTACGCAAGCGCGCCTTCACCCGTAAGAGTGAGACACGTCCGGAAAATATCGGTCTCGGCCCCGTCACCTGGACGCTGGAGGCATGGGGACCGATGTGCTCAGCCTGCGGATCGACGGTGAGCTGCTGGACCGCGTGCGCGCGCACGCCGCCCGGCGCGGGATGACCGTACAGGACTACGTGATCAAGACCCTCGTACGCGAGGACTTCGACGAGCGCTTCAAGACGGCCGTCGAGAAGACGGAGAAGTTCTACGGCTAGCGGACCAGAACCGCGTACGACTGACGGAGGCCGCACCGGACCGCAGCGCGACCCACCGCGCCGCGCCGGGTGCGCGAAGGGCCGCCGCCCCCTCGCGGGGACGGCGGCCCTGACGTGATGCGCGGTACCGGGCGGGCTCAGGTGAGCTGGAGCGCCGGCATCAGGTAGTAGAAGGCGAAGACCGCCGAGACGATGTACATCGCGACCGGCACCTCGCGCCAGCGGCCGACGACGATCCGCAGCACGGTGAAGGTGATGAAGCCGATCCCGATGCCGTTCGTGATCGAGTACGTGAACGGCATCATGACCATGGTCAGGAACGCCGGGATGGCGATCGTGAAGTCGCTCCAGTCGATCTTCGCGATCGAACCGGACAGGATCAGGAAGCCCACCGCGACCAGCGCGGGCGTCGCCGCCTGGGACGGGACCATGGTCGCGACCGGGGTGAGGAACAGCGCGACGACGAACAGACCGCCGGTGACCAGGTTCGCGAAACCGGTGCGCGCGCCCTCGCCGACCCCGGCCGTGGACTCGACGAAGCAGGTGGTGGCCGAGGAGGAGCTGGCGCCGCCCGCCGCGACCGCGATGCCGTCCACGAACAGGATCTTGTTCATGCCCGGCATGCCGCCGTCCTTGGTGGTCAGGTGCGCCTCGTCGCCGACGCCCATGATCGTGCCCATGGCGTCGAAGAACGTGGACAGCAGGACCGTGAAGACGAACAGGACGCCGGTCAGGATGCCGACGTGCTTGAAGCCGCCGAACAGGCTCACCTCGCCGATCAGCCCGAAGTCCGGGCTCGCGACCGGGTTGCCCGGCCACTCGGGGACCGTCAGGCCCCAGGACATCGGGTCCAGGTCGGCCACCGCGTTGATGATGAGCGCGAGGACCGTCATCGCGACGATGCTGATGAGGATCGCGCCCGTCACCTTGCGGACCAGCAGCGCCACGGTCAGCAGCACGCCGAGCACGAAGATCAGGACCGGCCAGCCGTTGAGATGGCCGTCGTTGCCGAGCTGGAGCGGCACCGTGGTGTGCGCGACGTCGGGGACGCGGGAGACGAAACCGGAGTCGACGAGCCCGATCAGCAGGATGAACAGGCCGATACCGATCGAGATGCCCTTGCGCAGCCCGCCGGGGACCGCGTTCATGACGCGTTCACGCAGTCCGGTCGCGACGAGCAGCATCACGACGAAACCGGCCAGCACGACCATGCCCATCGCGTCCGGCCAGGTCATCCGGGGCGCGAGCTGGAGCGCGACCACCGTGTTGACGCCGAGGCCCGCCGCGAGGGCGATCGGGACGTTGCCGATGACGCCCATGAGCAGGGTCGTGAACGCGGCGGTCACGACGGTCGCGGTGACGAGCTGGCCGTTGTCCAGCTGGTGCCCGTGCATGTCCTTCGCGCTGCCCAGGATGATCGGGTTGAGCACGATGATGTAGGCCATCGCGAAGAAGGTGGCGAAGCCACCCCGGATCTCCCGGCCGAAGGTCGAGCCGCGCTCGGAGATCTTGAAGTAGCGGTCCACGGCGTTGTGGGGCGGGGCCCCTGCCGGGCCGCCGGGCACGGCGTCCGTGACGGTTGCCGAGGTGGGCATGGAGAACCTCAAAAGTGCGGAGAGCTACGGGGACGACGGGTACGCGGGGGTGGGCGCGCGATCCGCGCGCCGCCCCGGGTGCCCGGCTTCGGCCCCAGAGGTTGGCCCAAACCGGTTGCTTTGTTGCTTCTTACGAAAGAACTCAGCCATACCCGAGCTGTTTCAGTATGAATACATGAGCCCGAAATAGCTATCTCCGCGCGTAGAACGCAAGCGGAACCGACTCCCGGGCGTGTCGCGCCGCGCGCGCCGACCCCCGGAGCGGATCAGCCGACCCCCGGATCGGACCAGGGGGTGCGCCGGGCCCGGCCCCGCGCGCGCTACGTAAGCTGGGCTCATGGAGAAGTGGATCCCGAAGCACGAGGCGCCCGAGCCGCTCGAAGGCCCCGTGGTGGCGACCATCACGATCGGCACCGGCATCTGGTTCCTGCTTTTCCTGGTGCAGCTGCCGTTCTACGGCTGGTTCGACGACCACGGGCACCTGTGGTGGCTGTGGACCTGCCTGACCGGGGGCGCCCTCGGCTTGTTCGGCGTCTGGTTCGTCCGCCGCCGCGACCAGGCCATCAAGCGGCACGAGGCGGAACAGGCGTCCGGCGCGGCCGGGGCCTGAAACCCGCCCTCCTCGCCCGCGCCTACGCGCCGGGGCCCGTCGGCGCCCGCGCCTCCGGGGCTCTCAGGGCTCGTGCGTCAGGTACCGGCGGGCCACCGCGCGGTTGTACTTCTGGAACAGGTCGCCGAGCGCGCGCAGGTCGTCCTCGCTCCATCCGTCGAGCAGTTCGACGAAGCCCTCCGCGCGCAGCCCGCGCACCTGGGCCGCCCGCTCCAGCCCCTCCCCCGTCGGCGTGACGAGGCTGCGGCGCCGGTCGGCCGGGTCCGGTGAGGTCGTCACGAGCCCCTTGCGGCGCAGCGCGGCGACCTGGCGCCCCGCCGTCGAGGGGTCGAGGCCCAGCATCGCGGCGAGCCGGTTGATGTCCATCGGCCCGGCGCCCCCCAAAGTGGCGCCCGGCTCCCCGGACGTGAGGGTGCGCAGCATCAGGTACTCGGCGCGGTCGAGGCGGTCATGGATGGTGCTGCGGCGGTGCAGCAGTTCGAAGTTCCTGTTCAGGAAGGCCGCCTGCCGCTCGATGCGGTCGATGAGGGGGGAAGGCTGCGCGGCGGGCCGCTCCGGCTCCTCGGTGGTCAACTCGTCGCTCCTGGCGTTCCCGGGGCGCACGGCCCGTTTATCGGTACGATACATGCTATTATATGCATCGTACATGTATTGCGGTGCTCCTCGTGTCCACCGCCACCGACCCCCGACCGGCTCCCGAAAGGATCAGATGGCAGGGCTCACGCAGGGCAGGGCAGCGGGGATACGCGACCTCTTCGTCGCCTCCGACCCCGGACTCGGCAGGTTCAGGACGGCCGCCTCGGCCGGGCTCGCGATGGCCGGCGCGCTCGCGCTGGAGTACCTCTTCGCGCGGCTGACCCACGCGGACGCGCAGTCCACCATGGTCTCGATGATCATCGGCACCGTCGTGGCCATGCTGGGCTCGAACGCGCTGGCCGGGCACGAGGTACTGCCCAAGATCCGTACGGCCGTGTTCTTCCCGGTCGCGATCGGGCTGGGCCTGGCCGCCGGGATGGCGGTGAGCGGCCGTCCTGACCTCATGCTCGTGGGCTTCGTCGTCGTGATGTTCGCGGCCGTCTTCGTCCGCCGCTTCGGGCTGCCCTTCTTCTTCTACGGCTTCATGGGCTGGATGGGGTACTTCTTCGCCTCCTTCCTGCACCCGCCGATGAGCAAGTTGCCCGCGCTGCTGCTCGCCGTCGCGCTGTCCACGGCCTGGGTCCTGCTGATCTCCACGACCGTGCTGCACACCCGTTCCGGTACGACGCTGCGCCATGTGCGGCGCTCCTTCGGGGCGCGGGCGCGGGCCGTGGCGCGGGCCGCCGCCGAGCTGCTCGCCGCCGGGGACCCGGCCCGCCGGGCCCGGCTGCGGCACCGGCTGCACGTACGGCAGCTGCGGCTCGTGGAGGCGGCGCTGATCGTGGAGGGCTGGTCGGCGCAGTCCGGCGCGCTGCCCGAGGGCTGGTCGGCGACCGCGCTGCGGCGCCGGCTGCTGGAGTCCCAGCTCGCGATCGAGTCGCTGGCCCAGGCGGCGGACGCGCTGACCGGCCCGGACGGCGGCGTCGTCGGCTCGGTGGCGACGCGGCGCGCCGCGCACCGGGTCGCTGACCTGCTGGCCCGCCACCAGTACGGCGAGGCCGCCCGGGCCGCGCGCGATCTGCTGGACGCCGTCCCGGACGCGACGCCCGGCGCGGGGCTCCCGGCGGCGCGGCAGCTCGCGGCCGCCGCGGCGGAGTACGTGGAGCTGGCGCGGCGCGCGGAGCAGCCGCCCCGGGTCGGTGACACGGGCCCGGAGTTCGAGCCCGCCGTGGGGCTGGTGCTCGGCAACCTGCCCGGCTCCGCCTCCGTCGCCAAGGAGGTCGACGCGCGCGGCCGGCGCTGGAACCCGGTGCGGCACTTCGCGCTGAGCACCCGGCAGGCGTTCCAGGCGGCGCTCGCGGGCGGGATCGCGATCGTGGTCGGCAAGGAGATCTCGGAGCAGCGGTACTACTGGGCGGTGATCGCCGCGTTCATCGCGTTCACCGGGACCGCGACCCGCTCGGAGACCTTCATCAAGGCGACGCACCGGGTCACCGGGACGCTGGTGGGGCTGGTCGCGGGGATCGGGCTGGCCCATCTCACCACCGGGCACACGCTGACCGCGCTCACCGTGATCGTGCTGAGCGTGAGCTGCGGTTTCTATCTCGTGAAGGTCTCCTACGCCTTCATGATCTTCTTCGTCACCATCATGGTGTCGCAGATGTACACGCTGCTGCACGAGTTCTCCCCGGCCCTGCTCGTGCTGCGGCTGGAGGAGACGGCGGCGGGCGCCCTCGTCGGCATCCTGGTGTCCCTGCTGTTCCTGCCGACGAGCACGCGGGACACGGTGAACGACGCGCGCGGCCACCTGTTCTCGGCCCTCGCCGACCTGCTCGACGAGGTGGCGCACCGGCTCACGCCGGCCGGCGTGAGCGGCGGTGACGACGGCGGCCGCCCCGATCCGGACGCCCTCTCGCGCGCCGTGGACAACCGGCTGCGTGCGATGGCCCTGGTCGCGGCCCCGCTGACCCGGCCGCTGGTCTGGGGCAACGACCCCCGTCTCGTACGACACCGGCTCACGCTGTACGCGGCGGCGGCCCGGCGGGGGCGGGTCCTCGCGGCGCTGGTCCGCGAGGAGCGCACGCCGGACGGGGCGCGCGCGGTCCTCGGGGACGAGGCGGCGGACGCGGCGGCGGCCGAGGCGTGCCGGGCGCTCGCGGCGGCCTGCCGTGACCTCGCGGCGCACCCCGGCCGCTCCCTCGCGCCCACCGCCGAGGTGACGCTCCGGCTCGGCCAGGCGCGCCGTGCCCTGGACACGGTGGACGGCGCGGGTGTCCTCGGGCGGAGCGCGGCGCTGCCGCCCGCCGTACGGCTCACGGCGCTGCTCGGCGAACTGGCCACCGCTCCGGCCCTGCGGACCGGCGGGCCCGTCTCCGTGGTGCGGTCGGTGCGGTCCGGCTCCGCGGCGTCCGCCGGGTCCCCCGCCCCCTCGACGGGCTCGTTGACCGTGGCGCGCGGCGGGCCGCGGACACCGAACGGCGTACCGGCCGTACCGCCACCCCTCGCCCCTCCGGCGGCGGCGGGCACGCAGGGTCACCCGCCGGAACCGCCGGTCAGCGGCGGTACTGCGCAGGGATGACCCGGGCCCGCCGGCGACTCCTCCCTGAGAGGGAACCTTGCACGGCGCGCAGGTTTTTACCCCGGCCGACGGGTGACGCGTCGCCGCTCGTCATACGGTCGTACCCATGACGCACGGGGCAGACGCCGAGGCCGGGGACCACACGGGCGACGCGGGCGACGCGAGGGGCCCCGGGAAGCCGGAGCACCGACAGGGGTCCGGCGAGGCGGGGCCCGAGGCCGGGCGGGCGTCCGGGCTGAGTACCGCCGAGGTCGCCGAGCGGGTCGCGCGCGGCGAGGTCAACGACGTGCCGGTGCGCAGTTCGCGTTCGCTCACGGAGATCGTCCGGGCCAACGTCCTCACGCGGTTCAACGCGATCATCGGCGTCCTGTGGATCGTCATGCTGGCCGTGGCACCGTTCCAGGACAGCCTGTTCGGCTACGTGATCCTCGCGAACACCGGCATCGGCATCTTCCAGGAGTGGCGGGCGAAGAAGACGCTGGACTCGCTCGCGGTGGTCGGCGAGGCCAAGCCGACGGTGCGGCGCGACGGGCGCGCGGCGGAGGTCTCGGCCTCGGAGCTGGTCCTCGGCGACCTCGTGGAGATCGGTCCCGGCGACAAGATCCCGGTGGACGGGACGGTCACCGAGGCGGACAGCCTGGAGATCGACGAGTCCCTCCTGACCGGGGAGGCGGACCCGGTGCTCAAGCAGCCGGGCGAGGCGGTCATGTCGGGCTCCTTCGTGGTGGCGGGCGGCGGCGCGTTCACCGCCACGAAGGTGGGCCGCGAGGCGTACGCGGCGCGGCTGGCCGAGGAGGCGTCCCGGTTCACGCTGGTCGCCTCCGAGCTGCGCAGCGGCATCTCGACGATCCTGAAGTACGTCACCTGGATGATGGTGCCGACCGCGACCGGGCTGGTGCTGAGCCAGCTCATCGGGGAGAACAACGACTTCAAGGGGGCGGTGGCCCGCACGGTCGGCGGCATCGTGCCGATGGTGCCCGAGGGGCTGGTCCTGCTGACCTCGGTGGCCTTCGCGATCGGCGTGATCCGGCTGGGGCGGCAGCAGTGCCTGGTGCAGGAGCTGCCCGCGATCGAGGGGCTGGCCCGGGTCGACACGGTGTGCCTCGACAAGACGGGGACGCTCACCGAGGGCGGGATGGACGTCGCCGAGGTGCGGCCGCTGGGCGGGTTCGGCGCGGCGGAGCTGTCCCGGGTCCTGGGCGCGCTCGGGGCCAGTGACCCGCGTCCCAACGCGAGCCTCCAGGCCGTCGTCGACGCCTACCCGGACACCTCGGGCTGGACCTGCGAGGACGCGCTGCCCTTCTCCTCGGCGCGCAAGTACTCGGGCGCGGTGTTCGCGGGGCACGGCGGCTGGCTGCTCGGCGCCCCCGACGTCCTGCTCGACCCGGCGGACCCGGCGCTGGCCGCCACCGAGGACCTGAACCGGCAGGGCCTGCGGGTCCTGCTGCTGGCGCGGGCCCCGCAGGGCGTGGCGCTGGACGACCCGGGCGTCGGCGCGGGCGCGGAACCGGCCGCGCTCGTCGTCGTCGAGCAGCGGCTGCGGCCCGACGCGGCCGACACCCTGCGCTACTTCGAGGACCAGGACGTGGCCGCGAAGGTCATCTCCGGGGACAACGCGGTCTCGGTCGGCGCGGTCGCCGCGAAGCTCGGCCTGCCGGGCGCGGACCGCACCGTGGACGCCCGTGAACTGCCCGAGGAGCCGGAGGCGCTGGCCCGCGCCATCGAGGAGCACACCGTGTTCGGGCGGGTCACCCCGCAGCAGAAGCGGAACATGGTGGCCGCGCTCCAGTCGCACGGCCACAACGTCGCGATGACCGGGGACGGCGTCAACGACGTGCTCGCCCTCAAGGACGCGGACATCGGCGTGTCGATGGGCTCGGGCGCGGAGGCGACGCGGGCGGTCGCGCAGATCGTGCTGCTCAACAACAGCTTCTCGACGCTGCCCTCGGTGGTCGCGGAGGGCCGCCGGGTCATCGGGAACATCACGCGCGTCGCGACGCTGTTCCTGGTCAAGACGGTCTACTCGGTGCTGCTCGCGATCCTCGTGGTGTGCTCGCAGGTCGAGTACCCGTTCCTGCCGCGCCATCTGACGCTGCTGTCGACGCTCACCATCGGCGTCCCCGCCTTCTTCCTCGCGCTCGCCCCGAACAAGGAGCGCGCACAGCCGCACTTCGTACGCCGGGTCATGCGGTACGCGATCCCCTGCGGGGTGATCGCGGGCGCCGCGACCTTCGTGGCGTACCTGGTGGCGCGCTCGTACTACGCGGGTACGGGGGCGCTGGACGCGGAGACGAGCGTCGCGACGCTGACGCTGTTCCTCATCTCGATGTGGGTCCTGGCGATCGTCGCGCGCCCGTACACGTGGTGGCGGGTGCTGCTGGTCGCGGCGATGGGCCTGGGCTTCCTGCTGGTGCTGACGGTGCCGTGGCTCCAGGACTTCTTCGCGCTGCGGCTCGTGGGGTCCACGATGCCGTGGACGGGGGTGGGGATCGCGGCGGCGGCCTCGCTCGTACTGGAGCTGCTGTGGCGCTGGGCCGGCCGCCGCTTCCCCGCCTAGGAGGTCCCCGCCTGGAAGGGCCAGGTCACTTCACGTCGAGTGGGCCCGACTTGACGGCTCTGAGGGTGCCCCAGGTCCTGGAGGGGCCTCGGGAGGACGTCTCCCTCCCCTGGGCACCCCCGCGTCCGCGTCCGCTCAACGGCGCCGGATCATGAGCGCGTTGTCGGTGCGCACGCCTTCCGTCCCGTCCGGCTTCCGCTGCCCCCGCTCGTACTCCTCGGCGGCCAGCATCTCCCACGCGCCCTCGGGAAGCTCCAGGGACTCCAGGACCTCCTGAGGGCTCGGCAGGTGCATGTCCGCGTGCGGGTGGTCCGGCTGCCACTCGGGGAGACCGGCGTGCCCGATGACGAGCAGTACGCCGCCGGGGGCGAGGGCGGCGGCGGCCTGCCGCAGGATCTCCTCGCGCGGCATCGAGTCGTCGGGGGTGTGCAGGAAGCTCGCGGTGACGAGGTCGTACTCGCCCTCGGGGAAGCTCTCGCCGAGTTCGTGCCGCTCGAAGCGCACGCGGTCCGCGACGCCCGCCTCCCGCGCGTGCTCCCCGGCCCGGCCGAGCGCGACCGGGGAGATGTCCACCCCGGTGACGGTCCAGCCCCGCCCGGCCAGCCACACCACGTCGGCGCCCTCCCCGCAGCCGAGGTCGAGCGCCCGACCGGGCGGGAGGTCCCCCGTCAGCCGGACCAGCGCGACGTTGGCCTCCCCGCTCCAGATGCGCGTGCTCTCGCGGTAGCGCCCGTCCCAGAACTCCTGCCCGCTCCCGGGCTGCGACGTCGACATGCCGTTCCTCCTCGCCTGACACGGCGCGGTACGCGGCCGTGGCCGCCCATGGTGCGCGGAACGGGCCGGAACGCCAAAAGGTCTTGCCGGTCCGGCAACAACGGGCGGGATCGGGCCCCGGCTCACCGCGCTTAGGCCGGCCGCCCGCCCGTGCCGTCGAGGAACTCGGCGAGCAGCGCCCGGTAGTCGGCCCTGGCCTGGTCGATGCGGCCGCGTTCGAAGGGCCAGGAGTCGGCGGAGCGCAGGTCGCGGCCCTCCTGGGTGAGGAAGGCCCCGGCCGGGACCGCGTCTCCGGGGGAGCCGCCCTCGGGCAGGTAGCGGGCGAGCTGGTCGGCGGCCCCGGCCGCGATGCGCAGCATCCGGGACACCGCCGCGCTCTCCCGTTCGCCGGGCGTCTCACCGGACTCCGCGAGCGCGCGCACCGCCCCCGCGCCGCCCTGCGCGTAGCCCGCCTCCACGGTGAACCAGTCCAGCGGGTCGAGCAGCGTGGAGCGGCCCGGGCCGTAGTCGACCGCGTCCGGCCGGTGGTCCTGCGCGTAGGGCGGGGCGGGCAGCACGAACACGTACTCCTCGCCGGGCAGCGCGCAGCGCATCCGGGTCGCCCCGGGGCCGCCCTGCGGGTACGGCTCGAACTCCGTGGAGCGGGAGTGCTCGGTCCGCCCCTCGCCCTCCGTCGCACGCAGTTCGAGGTACAGGTACGCCTCGGCCTCGTTCCTGGCCGCCAGCTCGGTCACGGATCGCGCCTTTCCTCGGGGGGTGCGGGGCTACGAGGGCTTTCCCTGCCCCGCGCGGGCCCGGCCGAACCGGCGGGCTCAGTCGAACCAGCGGTCGCGGGCGAGTTCCGCCGTGCGGGAGGGGTCCTCCAGGAGCGCGGCCACCTCGAAGCGGCGCGGCCACTGACCGGCCGCCCATGCCAGACCGGCCGCCACCCCCTCCAGGGTCGCGGCGTGCACGACGCCGTCGGGGGTGCGGCGCCAGTCCAGTTCCCGCCCGTCGACGGTCAGCTCCTCGTACTCGGTGTACGTCGCCGGGGCCGAGGGCCCGAGCAGGGCGCGGACGGCGTCCGGCACCTCGTGCACGGTCCCCTCGCCGTGCACCGCGTCCGGCACGGCCTCGCTCAGGCGGCGGACCTGGAGGAGTTCGGCGAGATCGGCGGCGTACGCGGGGCGCACCGGCAGCAGCGGGCGGCGCCCGGCGAGGGGCAGCAGGTCGGGGGCGTCCACGACGAAGGCGTCGGCCGCGTCGACCACCTCGACGGCGCCGTCGACCACGGCGCGCAGGTCGTCGGGCAGCGTGACCTGCTCCGGTTCGAGCCGTGCCAGCTCCCCGTACAGGCCGTGCAGTTGCGGGCCGGTCACGGGAAGGGCCGGGTCGGCGAGCAGGTCGAGGAGTTCGGCGGCGCCCCCGGGTTCCTCCAGGAGGGCGGCGGCCGTGGTGCGTACGCCGAGGGCCCGCAGGACCTGCGCGTCCTCGAAGCCGGTCGCGTCCACGTCCTCGTACAGCCCGTCGAGCAGCGGGTCGCCGCCCGCCGCGCGCAGTCCGGCGGGGCGGCGGCCGTCGAGGACGGGGTGGCCGCGCAGCCACCACGCGGTGTACGGCCGCACCGACTCCGTCGTGCCGTCCGGGAGCAGGACGCGGACCGGCGAGGTCAGCGCCTCGCGCAGCGGCGGCCGGGACAGCAGGGCGAGCGCCTCGGGCCAGCGGTCCTCGTCCACGAGGTCGAGGTCGCGCACGGCGAGCAGTTCGGTCGCGACGGGCGGCACGGGGGTGTCGGGCAGCTGGTCGAGGACGTCCTCGCACCACACGTCGACCGCGTCGAGCAGCCCCGCGTCGTCGGGCTGCGCGAAGTCGCCCTCGCGGGGTTCGAGTTCGTCCGGGTCGAGGACGACGTCGTGGGCGCGCACCAGGGCGAAGCCGCTCAGCACCCCGCAGGCGGCGAGCGGCCGTTCGCCCCAGCGGGCGGCCAGCTCCTCGTCCACGGCGGCGAGCGCTCCCGGCCGCATCACGGAGGCGAACTCCCCTCCGGGCAGGACCAGTTCGGAGGCGGGGGCGAGTTCGCCCTCCTCGTCGGTGAGGGCCAGCGCACCGAGCCAGGGCTCGTCGCCCGCGTCGAGGTGCGCGTCGCGTACGAGGGTCAGGACGAGTTCGGCCAGCTCCTCGGGGTCGGGCGGGGAGCCGGGGCCCTCGTCGAGGCCGAGCCCGCCGTCCCACGCCTCCTCGTCCAGGGAGGCGGCGACGGCGGCCCGCACCTGCGGGGTCGTCAGCACGGCGCGTGGCGTCGCGGGCAGCGCGCCGAGCTTCTCCAGGAGCGGGTGCGCGGCCTGCGGGTGGGCGACCTTGAGGCCGAGCCGCGCGAGGGTGGCCGCCTCGGGCCCGCCGTCCGCGACGGGCAGCAGGATCTGCCGCGGGCCGATCACGGTACGCCCCGAGGCGAGCGGCACCGGCAGACCCGTGAGCCGGTCCGGGTCGACCCCGGCGAGGCTGTCGTACAGCGCGTGCCACCACTCGGGGCTCCGCTCGATCCCGGCGAGCCGGTCGACGGCCTCGGTGAGCGGGACCCGGGCGATGTCGAGGACGCGCAGCGCGGGGCGGCGCTCCAGACCGGCGGGCAGCAGGCTCGGCAGCACCTCGGCGAGGACGGCGACGGTCCCGGCGCCCGCGCCCTCGACCACCTCGGCCTCGATGGGGCGCAGCGCCGTGAACTGCCCGGGTTCCTCGCCCTCGTGCGGGAGGGCGGGCGGCAGGAAGGCGGTGCGCGGCAGCCGGGCGAGGATCGCGGAGCGCAGTTTCCCGTCGAGTTCGGCGCGGCCCAGCGGGCCGGGCACGAGGTCGAGGATCCCCTCGGTGAGCGGCTGCCAGCCGGCCAGGAGTTCGGCGTAGGCGTCGGCCGCGCGCTCCACCAGGAAGTCGGTGAGCGGCCCGTGCGCCGCGTGCCTGCGGGCCGTGTCGAGGGGGAGCGTCGCGATGAGCAGCGCGGGCACCCCGAGGGGTTCCTCGCTGGGCGTCGGGGCGTGCACGACGAGCGTGGTGCGCGGGGCCCGCGGGGCGCCGTCCGCGTCGACGGGCACCGCCCAGGTGACGGCCCAGAACGGCCGCAGCCGCTCCTCCACGGGCCGCCCGGTCAGCAGTTGGGGGGTGAGCGGACCGCCGTGGCTGACGGTGCGCCACCGCCGTACCTCCCCGTCGTCCTCGACGACGGTGTACGGCTCCTCGGTGCGGCGCCGCAGCACGCGCGTGCCGTCCGGGGTCTCCACGACGATCTCCTCCAGACCCGGCAGGGTCAGCAGGAGCGCGTCGTCGATCCCCGCGAGCAGACGCTCCACGAGGTCCTCGGCGACCGCGTCGCGCAGCGGCAGGATGACGACGGTGTCGTAGCCCTCGGGCGCGGAGCCCTCGGCGGGGAAGGGCAGGCGCAGCAGCGGTACGTGCCCGTCGCGGCGGCGCACCTCCTCGTCCAGCGCGGGGACGCCGAGAGCGTGCACGGCCTCGCGGGACTCGCTCAGCGACCAGCGCACGCCGCCGGTGCGGCCGACGACGGCGGGTTCGTCGGTGACGGCGAGCACGGCGGCGAAGCCCACGCCGAAGCGGCCGACGGTGCCCTGTCCGTCCTCGCGTTTCGCGGAGGCGCGCAGCGTGGAGAGCGAGGCGACCCCGGCGGCGTCGAGCGGGGCGCCGGAGTTGGCGACGGCGAGGACCGGCGGGTTGTCGCCCGCCGAGTCGCGCAGCGCGATCCGCAGCCGGCCCGGAACCCCCGCGCGGGCGGCGGCGTCGGCGGCGTTCTGGGCGAGTTCCACGACGACCCGGTCGCGGTAGCCGCCGAGCGCGAGGTCCTCCTCGGCGTTGGCGTCCTCCCGCAGCCGGGCGGCGGAGGCGGCCCACGCGTCGAGCACCGCACGCCGCTGCCGCCCGGTCCCGAACACGTCGGCACCCTCGTCGGCCGGCCGTACGTCTTCACTCACGGTGCTCACTCCTCGTCCCGGGGACAGCGGATGCCGTCCTCTGTGCGTTGCCGCCCAGCCGGATCTCATACCCGTCCGTGCGGACCGGCGTTTGAAGGTACCGCGCGACAGGAGGGCGGTGAGCGGGCAGCCGTACCGTCCTCGCCCGTGCGCTCGCCCCGGGGGGCGCTGTCCGCAGTCCCGTTCCGGGGGAAGGCCCCCGTGCCCCGGCCCGTGCCCGCGGGCACGCTGGAAGGACGCGTCACCCGGGGCGGGACGCGTTCACGGGAGGCTGGGGGAAGCGATGAACCGTACGGGAGCGGACGGGGCGGGACGGGGCGGTGCCCGGTTCGGACGAAGTGGCGCCGGGAGGGGGTCGCTGCCGGTCGGACGGGTCGTGCGGTGCGCGGCGGCGGCCGCGTGCGCGGCGGCCCTCGTCGCCGGGCCGGGGCTCGGCTCCGTACGGGACGCGCTGGCCGCCGCGACGGACCGGACGCCGGTGGGCGACGTACGGCGGTAGCGGCGCCGCCCGGCGGACCGGTGCCGGGGGCGGGCCCGGGGCCCGGTCAGCCCTCGCTGTCGCCCCGCGCGTCCGCGTCCGGCCGGTCGCCGTTCGCGCCGAGCGGCAGCGTGTCCGTGCGGGTCTCGTCGAGGACGAGCGGCGGGGCCTGCGGGGTCTTCGGCATGACGGCCGCCTCGGAGTGTCCGCCGCAGCCGAAGGTCAGGGCGACGACGTGCCCGTCCGCCGGGCTGAACTCGTTCGCGCACACGCCGAACGCCTGCCGCAGCGAGGACCCGGTCAGCGGCACGAGGAAACCGCAGGACTGGCACGAGGCGGGCGCCGCCTGTGCCATCGGGGTCCCCGGTCCGTGCGAGTCCTCCCAGCGGTCGGCGGCCACGTGCAGCCCGTAGCGGGACAGGACGCGGGCGCGGCCCAGGCCCAGCTCCTCGGCGACGTCGGCGACCGAACCGCGACGCGGCGCGACCGGGAGCGCCGCGGGGGCGCCGTCGCTCAGGTCGGCGTCCTCGGCCTCGGCCAGCTCCGCGAGGTCCTCGGAGACCGCCGAGTCCGGCGGCGGCTCCTCGTCGGCGGCGAAACCGGGCTCCAGGCGCAGGTCGTCGGCGTCGGTGGGCAGCAGGTCGCCGGGGCCCATGTCGCCCGGGCGCAGCCGCTCGCTCCACGGCACCCACTCCGGGGCCAGCAGCGAGTCGGGGCCCGGGAGCAGCACCGTTTCGTCAAGGGTGACGACCTTCGCGCGGGAGGCGCGGGCCACGGTCACCGCCCAGCGCCAGCCGCGGTAACCCATGTCCTCGCAGGCGAAGAGGTGGGTCACGACGCGGTCGCCGTCGGCGACGACGCCCACGTGCTCGCCGACGACACCGGGCGCCGCGGTCTCCTCGGCCGCCGCGCGCGCCAGGTCGACCGCCTCGACACACAGTCGGTCAGGGGTGCGGCTTCGCGTTGTCGCTGCGCTCACAGGTATCGCTTCTCTCCTACGCCGTCTCACGAGTGCGCCCCCTCAAGGGGCCGAGGCACGGTATGAGGCGCGGACGGAGCGGACCGAGGGACCGCGTCGACGTCCGCGCCCGATCCGGTGGTCCCCGGGCGCGCCCACGCCATCCATTCTGCGGGATCGCGAAAAGGGCGCGCGGCCAGGTACAACCGCCGCGGGCGCGCTAGGCACGCTACCCTCTTCGCGCCCCGGCGCCCACACGGACGTCCCTCCTGGCTCTCCGAAGCCCCTCGACGGGAGCCCTCGCACGCCGCCACATGGCCCCGCCAACGGACGGTCCGGACGCCCCGGGAGTACCGGCCCGCCCGCCTCGTCCCGCGCTCCACGCAGTGCCCCGGGGTGGCATTCGGCCCTCTGCGCCCTCTTCCCGCGCACCGTCCCGTACCGGAAGCGGGCTACCGGGCGTCCGACGGGGCACTATGACGGGGTGACCGCATCCTCGTCGTCCGCCGGGCCGCCGGAGCGCGGCGGCGCGCTGCTCCGGCGCGCCCGCGCGGTGCGGCGCGCGGTGGCGGCGCCGTTCACCTCCACGGGGCGGCTCGTGCGCCGCGTGACGCACGCGCACGGCGCCGGGGAGTCGGGGCTCGGCAAGCTCATCGAACTGCACGGTGTCAACGGCGCGGGCGACGTCATGATCACCGTGTCGCTGGCCTCCACCGTGTTCTTCGCGGTCCCCACCGACGAGGCGCGCGGCCGGGTCGCGCTGTATCTGGCGATCACGATGGCGCCGTTCACCCTGCTCGCCCCGGTCATCGGCCCGCTCCTGGACCGGCTGCCGCACGGGCGGCGCGCGGCGATGGCCACGTCGATGCTGGCGCGCGCGGTGCTCGCCCTCGTCCTGTCGCACGCCGTCGTCGGCGGGAGCCTGGAGCTGTACCCGGCGGCGCTCGGGGTGCTGGTCGCCTCGAAGGCGTACGGGGTGGTGCGCAGCGCCGTCGTCCCACGACTGCTGCCGCCGAACTTCTCCCTCGTGAAGGCGAACTCGCGGGTCACCCTCGGCGGACTGCTCGCGACCGGCGCGGCGGCCCCGGTCGGCGCGGGGCTCCAGATGCTCGGAGCGCGCTGGCCGCTGTACGGGGCGTGCGCGCTGTTCGTCCTGGGCGCGTTCCTGTCGTTCCGGCTGCCGCCCGTCGTGGACTCCGCGAAGGGCGAGCGCACGGCGCGGCTGCTTCCCGGCGAACCGGTACCGCTGTCGAAGGCCCCCGAGGGGGCTGCCGGGGAACGGGGCCCCGCCCCCGAGGGCATGCGAGGCGCCCCGGAAGGCTCGCGAGGCGGTCCGGAGGGCTCGCGAGGCACCGGCGGGGCGAGCAGCCCCGACGGCGGGCCGGCCGACACGCGGGCGGGGCGGGCGCGGCGGCGCCGGCCGGGGCTGCGTTCGGTCGGGCCGACGGTGATGTTCGCGCTCGGGGCGAACGCCTCGCTGCGCGGGCTGTCCGGTTTCCTCATCTTCTTCCTCGCGTTCCTGCTGCGCGACCAGCCCCTGGGCGGGCAGAGCGCCGCCGTCTCGCTCGGCGTGGTCGGGGTCGCGGCGGGCACCGGCAACGCGCTGGGCACGGCGGTCGGGGCGTGGCTGCGGGCGCGGGCGCCCGAGGTCATCATCGTGATCGTCGTCGGCGGCGTCCTGGCGGTCGCGGTCGCGGCGGCCGCGCTGTACAGCCAGCTCCTGGTCGCGGCGCTCGGCGCGTGCGCGGGCTTCGGGCAGGCGCTCGCGAAGCTGTCCCTCGACGCGCTGATCCAGCGGGACGTGCCCGAGCAGGTCCGCAGTTCTGCCTTCGCCCGCTCGGAGACCTTCCTCCAGATGGCCTGGGTGCTCGGCGGCGCCATCGGGATCGCGCTGCCGCTCAACGGCGTCCTCGGTCTGTCGGTCGGCGCGGCCCTCGTCGCGACCGGCTGGCTCGCCACGATCCGGGGGCTGCTGACGTCCAGTCGGCAGGGGCGGCAGCAGGAGCGGGCCCGGGTCGCGTAGCGCGGTTCTCCCGGCCGCTCGTCCCGCCCGTCCCGCCGTCCCGCGCCGGCGCCCGGCCTGACGGGGCGCCACCGGGCCCGCGCGCGGCCCCACGGCACGCCGTACCCTCGTGAGGTGCGTGTGGCCGGGGCCATATAGCCTTCCGCCATGACCTCCCCGCGTTTCCCGGCCAGCCGCCGTCGCGCCGTGGCCGCCCTCGGCGCCGTGTCCGCCGGACTCCTCGCCCTGTCCGCCTGCGACAAGCCGACTCCGCTGGCCACCGTGACGGTGGGCACGACCTCGGTGAACTCGGAGGCCTCCTGCTACAACGACGGCGATCCGCTCAAGGCCGCCGACGTGCAGAAGTGCCTGAAGGAGACCGACGACGTCAAGACCGTCAAGGTCGACCCGGACGCGACCGTCCGCGTCGGCGTGGACCCGAAGATCGCCGACGAGGGCTGGACGATCCTGATGAACGGCCAGCCGCTCACGGAGTCCAGCGAGAAGACGTACCGGACCATCCCCGGCAGCGTGTTCTTCAACCAGCAGTACGGCGGCGGCGCGAAGGGCTCCACCATCTCCATCCTGGAGGGCTCCGGCCAGAAGGCGCTCGGCCTGTGGTCCTTCAAGATCGAGAAGGACGACTGACCCCGGCCATGCGTGTCCTCGTCGCCACCGCCGTCCCCGCCGAACGGGACGCGGTGGCGCGCGCGTTCCCGGGCCCGCCCGCGACGCACCCGCTGCCCGGCCTCGTCCTGCACGCGCTCGACACCGCGACCGGCCTCGCCGACCCGGCGGCTTCCGCGCCCGCCGTGCACGTCGTGGCCGCCGGGGTGGGCCCGGCCGCCGCTGCGGCCGGCACGGCGACCGCGCTCACCGCGGCGGCGCTCGCCTCCCGCCCCTACGACCTGGTGGTCTCGGCGGGTATCGGCGGCGGTTTCGCCCCGGACGCCCCGCTCGGCGCGATCGTCGTCTCCGACGCGATCATCGCGGCCGACCTCGGCGCCGAAACGGCCGAGGGCTTCGTCCCGGTCACCTCTCTCGGCTTCGGCACCGACACGCACGAGCCGCCGGCCGCGCTCGTACGGTCCTTCGTCCGGGCCCTGACCGCCGAGCCGGCCCCCGCGCTGACCGAGCCCGCCGCCCCGCTCACCGTGCTCGTCGGCCCGGCCCTCACCGTGTCCACGGTCACCGGTACGGCGGCCGGCGCCGCCGCGCTGCGCTCCCGCCACCCGCGGGCGCTGAGCGAGGGCATGGAGGGCTTCGGGGTCGCCGAGGCCGCCGCCGCGCACGGTGTCCCGGTGCTGGAGATCCGCGCCGTGTCCAACGCGGTGGGCCCGCGCGACCGGGCCGCCTGGCGCGTCGGCGAGGCCCTGACCAGCCTGAGCACCGCCTTCGCCGCCCTCCTCCCGGTCCTCACGGCCTGAGCGTCCCGCCCGGGCCGGGCCCGCGAAGCCCGCGAAGCCCGCGACCGGCCCGCCGCCGACCCCGGGCCGCCACTGCGGCCTCGGCGGGCGCACTATGGCTGGGGCACCAGAGAAGGAGAAGGACGCATGACGACGAACGAGACGGCCGAGCCGACCAGGACGAGCGGGACGACCGGCACTATCGGGACGACCGGCACGAGCGGCGACCCGCGCACGCAGGGCGGCCCCGGTACGCCGGCCCTGCGGATCGCGTACTCGCCCTGCCCCAACGACACCTTCGTCTTCGACGCGTGGGCCCACGGCCGGGTCCCGGGGGCGGCGGCACCCGAGGTCGCCTTCGCCGACATCGACATCACCAACGGCATCGCGGAGCGCGGCGGCGAGCAGTCCCCCGAGGTCCTCAAGGTCTCGTACGCCGTGCTGCCCTACGTCCTCGACGAGTACGCCCTGCTGCCGTGCGGCGGCGCCCTGGGCCGGGGCTGCGGCCCGCTCGTCCTGACGAAGGAGCCGGGCCGGGACCTGAGCGGCGCGCGCGTCGCCGTGCCGAGCGAGCGTTCGACGGCGTACCTGCTGTTCCGGCTGTGGGCCGCCGACACGATCCCCGGCGGGGTCGGCGAGATCGTCGTCATGCCCTTCCACGAGATCATGCCGGCCGTGCGCGACGGCGAGGTCGACGCGGGGCTCGTCATCCACGAGGCCCGCTTCACCTTCCAGAACTACGGTCTGCACCGCGCCGCCGACATGGGCGAGCACTGGGAGAACACCACCGGGCTGCCGATCCCGCTCGGCGCGATCGTCGCCAAGCGGGAGCTGGGCGCCGAGCGGCTCACCGCCCTAGCCGACACGATCCGCACCTCGGTCCGCATGGCCTGGGCCGAGCCGGAGGTCTCCCGCCCCTACGTCCTCGCGCATTCCCAGGAGATGGACCCGGCCGTCGCGGACCAGCACATCGGCCTGTACGTCAACGAGTTCACCGAGGACCTCGGCGAGGAGGGCTACGCCGCGATCCGGGGCCTGCTGGAGCGCGCCGCCACCGAGGGGCTCGTACCGGCCCTGGGCCCGGACGCGCTGAGCTTCCCGTAACGGGGCCGCGCACGCGGAGAGAACGTGCAGAGGGCCATGAGGCCACAGGGCCACAGTGAGAGCCACACGGCGTCTTCGTCCGTGTGGCTCTCCTCGCTGTACGGCTGTGGCTCGGTGCGGCGCGGCCCCGGCTACACGTCGAGCTGGTCGGCGACGGCGCGCAGCAGCCCCGCCACCTTCGCCCCGCTCGCGCGGTCGGGGTAGCGGCCGCGCTCCAGTTGCCGCCCCACGCCCTCCAGCAAGGTCGTCAGGTCCTGGACGATCGAGGCGAGTTCATCGGGCTTGCGGCGCTGTGCGGCGGCCACGGAGGGGGTCGGGTCGAGCACCACGACGGACAGCGCCTGGTCACCCCGCTGTCCCGCGACCACGCCGAACTCGACGCGCTGCCCCGGCTTCAGTGTCTCGACCTCGTCGGGCAGCACGGACGAATGGACGAAGACGTCACCGCCGTCGTCGCGGGAGAGGAAACCGAAGCCCTTCTCGCTGTTGAACCACTTGACCTTGCCGGTAGGCACCTGAAGTCCTCGTCCTCGTACGTGTCTGCGGCCGTTCTCCACGGTGAAAACGGCTCCGGATAGCACAGCAGCGGGCCATCCGGACCCGCCGTCACCCAGGCTAATGCTCCGGGGGCCGCTGACAAGACGCACCGGGCGCTTCCCTGGGCCTTGGAACTACCCTGGTGCGGTGCGTGACAAAACCACCGTCCACGAGCGCGGCCCCGGCGACCGGCTCGTCATGACCGGCACCGTCCTCTTCGTCGTCGGCGCCCTCGCCACCCTGGTCACGATCGCCCCGCTGCTGCTGGGCACCGACCCCTTCCCCACCGTCGCCTACGCCGTGTGCATGCTGATGGCCGTGGGCTTCGCGACGGCCGCCGCCGGTCTGCTGTACGGCGTCGCCGCCCAGCGCAAGTCGGCGGCGCGAGCCCGGGAGGGCCTGCCGACCGCGGAGAGCCTGCCGACCGGCCAGAACCTGCCGACCGCGGAGAGCCTGCGGGCCGGGGGTGCCGAGGGCTGACCTCGTTCGCCGGGGCGCCGGAGGTCGGCGGCGGCCCGTACGTCGGCCCGTACGTCGACCTGTGCGGGGCGGGCCCGTAGGTGGTCGCCGCACGCCGTCGCGTGGCGGCCGGCGCTCCGACCGGCGCTCCGGACGGCTCGCTCCCGACGGCGGGCAGCCGCTCGTTCAGGCCGCCGCGCCCGCCGCGACGTGCTGGGCGAGCCAGCCGGGGAACTCGGTCAGATCGCGCAGGACGACATCGGCCCCGGCCGCGCCGAGTTCGGCCGGGTCGCAGGGGCCGGTGGCGACGGCGACCGACAGGGCCCCGGCCGCGCGGGCACCCCGTACGTCGCCGGTGTGGTCGCCCACGTAGACCGAGGCGCCGTGCTCGCGCAGCGCCTCGCCCTTGGCCTCCGCCCACAGTCCGCCGATCAGCAGGTCGGGCACGATGCCCAGGTGGTTCAGGTGCAGGGCGGCGCTCGACTCGTACTTCGCCGTCACGACGAGGACCCGGCCGCCGGCCGCCCGGACCGCGTCCATCGCCTCCCGCGCCCCCGGCATCGAGAGCGAGCCGGTGATCGCGTACGAGGGATACAGCGCGCGGTAGCGGTCACTCATCTCGGCGACCTGCCCGGCCGGGAACCAGTTGGCCATCTCCTGCTCCAGGGGCGGGCCGAGGCGGCTCGTCACCAGCTCGACGTCGATGTCCACGCCCGTCTCGGCCGAGAGCGCCGTGTAGACCGCGCCGATACCGGGCCGCGAGTCGATGAGCGTCATATCGAGGTCGAAGCCGACTATCGGCCCGGCGGACGTCGCCACGGGGGCGGGGGGCGTCGTGGTGCCGGGGGTGGCCGGGGTACCGGGGGTGGTCGGGGTGGCTGCGGTGGTGGCCGTGGCGGCGGGAAGGTCCTCAGGCATGAGTCCAGTCTCGCAGGCCGGGCGCGGGGCCCCCGGACCTATACTTAGCCAAGCCTAAGCTGACCGAACCAGCCAGGCGCTGACGTATCCGCACCCATCGAGACGAACCGCCGCACAACAGCCTGGATCGGGATTCATGGCCACCGCCACCACCGTCGCGCCCGGCCGGCGCACGCTGCTCGCCCGGCGCACCGGCTGGACGGTGACCGCCCTGCTCCTGCTGTGCGTCGCCGTCCTGCTGAGCCTCGCCGTCGGCGCCCGCACGCTCGCCTTCCCGGACGTCCTGCACGTCCTGCTGCACGGCGGCGACTCGGACACCGCCGACGTCGTCCTCCACCTGCGGCTGCCCCGGACCCTCGTCGGGCTCATGGTCGGCGCCGCGCTCGCCCTCGCGGGCACCGCGCTCCAGGGCATCACCCGCAACCCGATCGCCGACCCCGGCATCCTCGGCATCTCGCAGGGCTCCTCGGTCGGAGTCGTCCTCGCCATCGCCTTCTTCGGCGTGCACACGCTGAGCGGCTACGTGTGGTTCGCCTTCGCGGGCGCCGCGCTCGCCTCCGTCGCGGTGTACGCGATCGCGGCGAGCGGCCGGGGCGGGGCCACGCCCGTGAAACTCGCGCTGGGCGGCGCCGCGATCAACGCGCTGCTCGTCTCGGTGACCAGCGGGGTGCTCACGACGAAGGCGGCGGCCCTGGAGGAGTTCCGCTTCTGGAACGTCGGCTCGATCTCCGGACGGGACAGCGGCATCGTCAACGACGTGTGGCCGTTCCTGCTGATCGGCCTGGTCCTGGTGCTGTCGGTGGCACGGGGACTGGACGCGCTCGCGCTCGGCGAGGACGTCGCGAAGGGCCTCGGCCAGCGCGTGGCGACGGTACGGATCGTGGCGGGCCTCGGCGCGACCGTGCTCACCGGTGTGGGTGTCGCCGCGGCCGGCCCGATCGCCTTCGTCGGCCTCGCCGTACCGCACATCGCCCGCGCGATCGTCGGCTCCGACCACCGCTGGGTCCTGCCCATGGCGGCCCTGATCGGCCCCGTCATGCTGCTCGTCTCGGACGTCGTCGGCCGGGTGGTCTTCCCACCGAGCGAAGTACCGGCCGGGGTCATGACGGCCCTCATCGGCGTGCCGTTCCTCGTCACACTGGTCCGCAGGAAGGCGGTGTCGGCATGAGTGGTCGCACGGAGACGACGAAGTCGACGGAGACGGCGACGGCGGAGACGGAGACGGCGGAGACGGCGGAGACGGCTGGAGCCGTGCGGGCCGGGGAGGCCGTGCCGGGGGCGCGGGACGGTTCCCGGTCGCGGTCCGGGTCTCGGTCGCGGTCCCGGTCCAGGTCCGAGTCGCGGTCTCAGTCCGAGTCGCGGTCGGCGTCCCGGTCGCGGCCCGCGGGTTACGCCGTCGTGCGCCTGGGCGGCGGAGGCGGCAGGAGGAGCGGCCGGTCCGGGGAAGCTTCCCGAGGCGCCTCCGGAAGTCCGGCCGGAGGCGGGTCCGGAAGCGGGACCGGAAACGGGACCGGAAACGGGACCGGAAACGGGACCGGAAACGGGACCGGGAGCGGGTTCTCCTTCCTCCTGCACCGGCGTTCCGCCGTCGTCGCGGGCTGTCTGCTCGTCCTGCTCGCGCTCTCCTGCGTCGCGTACCTGAGCGTCGGCGAGGGCTTCGTGTCGCCCGCCGAGGTCGTCAAAGTACTGCTCGGCCGGCCCTCCCCCGACGAACTGGTCGTCGGCACGCTGCGGCTGCCCCGCATGGTCGTGGGCCTGCTCGTGGGCCTGGCCTTCGGGGTGGCCGGTGCGCTCATCCAGACGGTCGCGCGCAATCCGCTCGCGAGCCCCGACATCATCGGCATCAGCCAGGGCGCCGGCGCCCTGACGGTCGGCGCGATGACGCTCGGCGTCACCTCGTACACCGTCCTCCCCTACCTGTCGGTCGCGGGCGGGATCGGCGCGGCGGCGCTCGTGTACTTCTTCGCGTGGCGCGGCGGTCTGCACGCGACGCGCTTCGTGCTCATCGGCATCGGCTTCGCGATCGCGCTGCGCTCCCTGACGACGCTGTTCATGACCAAGGGCGACTACCTGGTCGCCCAGCAGGCCCAGGTGTGGATGACGGGCTCCCTCAACGGCCGGGGCTGGCCGGAGGCCCGCACCCTCGCCTGGGTGCTGCTCGTGATGCTGCCCCTCGTGCTGTGGGCGGCGCGCGCGCAGCGCACCGTTTCCATGGACGACGACACCGCGACGGCCCTCGGCGTCCGGCTGAACCGAGTGCGTTTCGGCCTCGTCGCGGTCGGCGTGATCCTCGCTTCGGTGGCGACCGGGGCGGCCGGGCCGGTCGACTTCGTGGCGCTGCTCGCGCCGCAGATCACCCGGCGGCTGACCCGCGGCGCGCAGATCCCGCTGCTGTCCTCGGGGCTCGCGGGCGCGCTGATCGTGGTGCTGGGCGATCTGCTGGCGCGCCGCCTGTTCTCGCCGACCGAACTGCCCGTGGGCGTGCTGACGGCGGCGGTCGGGGCGCCGTATCTGATCTGGCTGATCGTGAGGCGCAGCGGCCCGCGCCGCTCCGCCGGTTCTGGAGGTACCGCATGACCGCCCGGCTCACGACGCGAGATCTGACGCTCGCGTACGAGGAACGCACCGTCGTCACCGGCCTTGACCTCGACGTGCCCGACGGCGCGGTGACGGTCGTCGTCGGCCCCAACGCCTGCGGGAAGTCGACGACGCTGCGGGCGCTCGGACGGCTGCTGAAACCGCGCGGCGGGGCGGTGCTGCTGGACGGCGAATCCCTCGCGAAGCTCCCGACCCGCCGCATCGCCCAGCAGATCGGGCTGCTGCCGCAGACCCCGGTCGCCCCCGACGCGATCACCGTCGGGGACCTCGTGGCGCGCGGCCGGCAACCGCACCAGCGCTGGTGGCAGCAGTGGTCGGACGAGGACGAGCGCGCCGTCGCCGACGCGATGGACCGCACCGACGTGTCGGCGCTCGCCGACCGGCCGGTGGACGAACTGTCCGGCGGCCAGCGCCAGCGCGTGTGGATCGCGATGGCCCTCGCCCAGGAGACCGAACTCCTCCTGCTGGACGAACCCACCACCTACCTCGACATCTCCCACCAGGTCGAGGTGCTCGACCTGGTGCGCCAGCTCAACCACGACCGGGGACGCACCGTCGTGATCGTCCTGCACGACCTGAACCAGGCCGCCCGCTACGCCGACCACCTGATCGCCATGAAGTCCGGCGAGGTCGTCGCCCAGGGCAGCCCCGCACAGGTCGTGACCGCCGAACTCGTCGGCGAGGTCTTCGGCCTGGACTGCGTCGTCGTCCCCGACCCGGTGACGGGCTCCCCCCTCGTCGTCCCCGGCGCCCCCTGGCGCAGCGGCACGACGAGCGACACCGGCAAGGCCAAGGCCACCGCGACCGACACCGACACCGGAACCGACACCGACAGCGTCGACGGCCACAGCCGGGAGCCGGCCACGAAATAACCGGCGCCCGGGCCACTTTCCGTACGAGGGACACGAGGAGAGACATGGCAGCAGCGCGACAGGCGGAGACCCGCACCCCGGTACGGGCAAGGGTGCGAGCACAGACACGGACGCGGGGGGCCGTGGGCGGCACGTCACGGACGCGGGGTCGCGGCCGCACGGCCTTGGCGGCGGCACTGCTGGCGCTCGCCGCGCTGGCCACCGCTTGCGGTTCCTCCGGTTCCGCCGGGGAGGACGGCGCAGACGCTTCGGAAAAGGGCGGCGGCCCGGCCCAGGAGGCTTCGGCCGGCCCCGCCAAGGACCACGTGGTCGATACGGCGATGGGACCCGTCCACGTCCCGGCGCGCCCTCGGAGGGTCGTCGTCCTCGACACGGCGGAACTCGACTCCGCGATCACCCTCGGCGTCACACCGGTCGGCGCGGTGAAGGCCGGGGCCGCCTCCGACTTCCTCGACTACCTCCCGAAGTCCGAAGTCACGGGCATAAAGAACGTCGGCGAGATCGCCAGCCCCAACCTGGAGGCCGTCGCCGCCCTCAAACCGGACCTCATCCTGACCAGCGAGGTCCGTGACGGCGCCCGCTACGAACAGCTCAAGGCCATCGCCCCCACCGTCATGACGGAGAACACGGGCTACCCCTGGAAGCAGAACTTCCGCGTCCACGCCCAGGCCCTGGGCCGCACGGCCGAGGCGAAACGCGTCGAGTCCGCCTACGCCGACAAAGTCGCGAAGGTCCGCACCCGGATCGGCGGCGCGAAGAAGGCGGCGGCGGTCTCCGTCAACGTCGTCCGCTTCGTCGAGGGCGCCGACATCCGCATCTACGGCGACCGCACGTACATCGGCACGATCCTCAAGGACGTGGGCCTCGGCCGCCCCCCGATCGTGGCGAAGGCGAAGGACGGCTTCTCGTACGACGTGAGCCCCGAGAGGATCGACCTCGCCGACGCCGACGTCATCTTCCACGCCACCTACGGCGACGCCCGCAAGTCGAGGGCCACCCAGGTCCTCGACAGCGGCCTGTGGAAGAAACTCCCCGCCTACAAGAACCACCGCGTCACCGCCGTGGACGACGAACTGTGGCTCCAGGGCATCGGTTACACAGCCGCCGACAAGATCCTCGACGAGTTGGAGACCGGGGTGCGGAAGGCGAAGAGGTAAGCACGCCCCCTCCGTACACGGGCCCCGGCGGACGCGGATCCTCCCCGCCGCGACGGGGCCCGGCGACGGGTCAAGCAGCGGGTCAAGCAGAGGGACCAGCAGCAGGCCTCACTTCACCTTCTGCGAGCGCCACACCACGAAGAGCGCCGAGGCGATCGCGGCGCCCCGGATCACCCAGGGCCAGGCCTCGGAGATGGCCGCGCTCATGTGGTCCTCGGCCAGGGGGGCGCCCCAGCGCTCCGTGCGGCGGCCCCAGAGCCAGACACCCGTGGTGACGACCGCGAGGGCCGGGATGCCCGCCACCGCCAGTTTGGACTCGGCGGGGGTCAGGCGGCGCGAGCCCCAGGCGAAGAGCCAGCCGACCGCGAGCAGTATCCAGTTGCCCAGGACCGCACCGACGACCAGCGAAGCCGCAGCCAGGAGCAGGAACGGATTCGAGAAGGAGGGCGGCCTCGGTACCCGCAACCGACGGGCACCCGAGCCGCCGCCCGCCACGCCGGCCGCCCCCTCCACCACCGCCTCGGCGCCGGCCGGCGCAACCGCACCCGCCGCCCCTTCGGCCGTGAACGGCCGCCTCTCGAAGCCGTCCTCGTCCTCGAACGCGCCCGGGCCGTGCAGAAGTTCGGGGATCTCGATGCCGCCGACGAAACCGGCGACGCGGTCCCCCACACCGAACGGCCCGCTGTCCACCCGCCACCAGTCGGCACCCGCTCCGGCACCCGCCTCGCGGACGGGCCCCTCGGCACCCGTGGCCCCCTCCCCCGAGCCCATGTCGTCCAGGCCGCCCGCCCTCGGAGGACGTTGGGCCGGGACTCCCGGCTGCTTCGAGAGGTCGGGGCCGGGCACCGCCCTGCGGGGCGCTCCCTTACGCGACGGGCGCCCTCCCGCGACCGTCCCCGCACCGCCCGGCGCGGCACCGCCCGGCGCGGCACCCTCCCCGCCAGGCTGTTCGGGGATGTGCGGCCCCGGGCCGACCGCGTCCACGATCTCCTCGGGACTGCCCAGGCGCGCCAGGATCCGGCGCACGGCGGTCGGCGAATCGGGCGTCGCCGGGCGGGAACGGCTGTGGTCGATCTTGCCCCGCAGGTCCGACACGAGTCGCATCCTCGTCGCGGACGGTAGTTGACGCTGCTGGGCCAGGTCACCGACCCGGCTCAGATAGTCGAAGACGAGCTGGTCGCTCTCGATCCCCACGCCGCCCCTCCGCCTCTCCGTGATGTCCTCATCGATGTCCTCGTCCGCCGGGTTCGCCGGACCTTCGCCGATCCGTCGGCCGGCCGGTCGGCCGGTCGGCCGGTCGGTCGGTCGGTCGGTCGGTCGGTCGGTCGGTCGGTCGGTCGGTCGGTCGGTCGGTCGGTCGGTCGGTCGTGAACGCGCCTCGATGCCCCGTCAGTTCCTGCGCTTCCGGGGCCAACCGCGCCGCTCACCGCCCGCTTTCCGGCCGTACGGATCGACGGTACCGCCCCGCCCGGTCACCCACGAGGGGTCACCGCTCCCGGCGGGAGGAGCTCGGTCCGCACAGGGGCTCACCGGGCGGCGCGATCACCGGGGTGGTGCGCCCCCGGCGCGTCCCGTGCCGTGCGCCAACACCCCCGTGGGCGGCCGGGACCACCCCCGCCCCGTCCGTACCCGCTACCGTGGGCGGGATGAGCAGCCCTGCACCATCCGAGGACGAGTCGGCCCGGCGGCCGGCCCCGCGTTCGCTCGCCGAAGCGCTGCGCGCGCGGGACGACGCATCGCTGGCCGCGCTGCTGCGCACGCGGCCCGATCTGCTCAACCCGGTTCCCGTCGACCTCACCCAGCTCGCGACCCGTGCCGGGACCCGTGCGTCCGTGGTGCGGGCCCTGGAACGGCTCGACCGGTTCACCCTCCAGACCGCCGAGGCCCTGGCCGTCGCCCCCGACCCGGCGCCCCATCCGGCCCTCGAACGCCTCCTGACCGGCGACGACGGCGATCCCGAAGTGGTCGCCGCCCTGCCGGGCGCCATCGCCGAACTGCGTGAACGCGCCCTCGTCTGGGGCGGGGAGGACCAGCTGCGCCTCGTGCGCACCGCGCGCGAACTGCTCGCCCCCTCTCCCTCGCACCCCTCTCCGACCGGCCTCGGGCCGACCATCGCCGAGGCCACCGCCGGGATGTCGCCGGGCCGCCTGCAGTCCGTGCTCGTGGAGACCGGACTGCCCTCGACCCACGACTCGGTGAGCGCCGTGCGCGCACTGACCAGACTCTTCCAGGACCGGCAGCGCATGGCCGCCCTCCTCGACGAGGCTCCGATGGACGCCGTGGAGATCCTCGGCCGCCTCGTGTGGGGACCGCCCTACGGCCAGGTCACCGCCGCCCCCGCCCCGCACCTGCGCTGGCTGCTGGACCGCGGGCTGCTGCTGCCGACTTCGCCGGGCACGGTCGTACTGCCCCGCGAGGCCGCGCTGTATCTGCGCGGGGGCCGGGCCCACCGGCTCGTGGAGCCGCACCCGCCGCGGCTGACCGTCACCGCGGAGCGCGAGCCCACCGTGGTGGACGCGGCGGCGGCCGGGCAGGCCTACACGACGCTGAGCACCCTGGAGGACCTCCTCAAGGAATGGGGCGCCCCCAACGAGACCAACTGGTCGAAGACCAGGGGCACCGGCCCCTCCGTCCTGCGCGCCGGAGGCCTCAGCCAGCGCGACCTGAAGCGGACCGCGGCCTTCATGGAGGTCCCCGAGGACATCGCCGCGTTCTGGCTCGAACTCGCCCTCGCGGGAGGGCTGCTGGCCTCCGACGGGGAGGCCGAGGAGCACTACGCCCCAACCCCGTACTACGACGACTGGCTGGAGCTTCCGCCGGCCGAACGCTGGGCACCGCTCGCCACCGCCTGGCTCTTCGCAACCCGGACCGCCGGGCTGGTCGGCGGCAGCGACACCAAGGACCGCACGCTCTCCGCGCTCGGCCCGCACCTCGACCGGTCCGCCGCCCCCGAGGTACGCCGCCGGGTGCTCGAACTGCTCGCCGAACTCCCGCCGGGTGCTGTGGCCGAGCCGGATTCCGTCCTCGCCAGGCTGCGCTGGGAGAGGCCCCTGCGCGGGGCCGCCGCCGAAGGCGACCTGCGCTCGCGCATCGCCCGCTGGACGCTGTCCGAGGCCGAACTGATCGGCGTCACCGGGCGCGGGGCGCTGTCCGGCCAGGGCCGGGCCCTGCTCGGGGGCGACGAGAAGCAGGTGGTCTCCGCCCTCGCCCCCTATCTGCCCGAACCCCTCGATCACGTACTGCTCCAGGCCGACCTGACGGCGGTGGCCCCCGGCCCGCTGGAACGGCCGCTCGCCGAACGGCTGTCCGTGCTCGCCGACATCGAGTCGAAGGGCGGCGCGACGGTCTACCGCTTCACGCCCGGCTCCGTGCGCCGCGCCCTCGACGCCGGCTACTCGGCCTCCGACGTGCACACCTTCCTGGCCGCGCACTCCCGCACGCCGGTGCCGCAGCCGCTCACGTACCTGGTGGACGACGTGGCCCGCCGCCACGGTCACCTGCGGGTGGGGGCCGCCGCCTCGTACGTGCGCTGCGACGACGAGGCCGTGCTCGACGAGATCATGGCCGACAAGCGTTCCCAGACGCTGCGGCTGCGGCGGCTCGCGCCGACCGTCGTCGCCGCGCAGATCGACCCGGCCGCGCTGCTCGACGGACTGCGGTCGCTCGGCTTCGCGCCCGCCGCGGAGGGCCCCGGCGGCGACGTCCTCATCCGGCACACCCCACAGCGGCGCACCCCGCAGCGCCGGGCGCCCGAGCCGGTACCGGAAGGGCCGCCGCTGCCCGATGCGACGCTCCTGTCCGCGGCCGTGCGCGCCATCCGCGCCGGGGACTCGGCGGCGACCGCCCCGCACAAACCGCTGCCCAGGACCACGCCACCGGGGACGCTGCCGCGCACCAGCCCGGCCGAGACGCTGGTGACGATGCAGAACGCCGTGCTCACCGGGGAACCCGTCTGGATCGGCTACGTCAACGCCGACGGCACCGCGAGTCAGCGGGTGCTCGCCCCCGTACGGGTCGAGGGAGGTTTCGTCACCGGCTTCGACCACACCGCCGACGAGGTCCGCACCTACCCGCTGCACCGCGTCACGGGCGTCGCCGAACTCGAACCGCCGCCGGAGGGGACCTCGCGATAGCCGACGGCTGAGCCGGTCGCTTCGCGGGGCGGCCCCTTGGCCGGCCGTCCCTCGGCCGCCGCTCAGTCCGCGCTGAGCTTGCCGCCCTTCGCCGGGGTGCGCCGCGAGAACCGCGTCGCGGAGCGCCAGGTGGCACGGAATTGCTCGGCGCGCGAGGCGCGAGGGGGCACGGAGGCGTCGACGGGCTCGGCGACCGGCTCCGGAACGGGCTTCGACCGCTCCGGCCCGTGCACCACGACGGGGGCCGTGCGCCGCTGGAGGGAGCGGGCGAGCCGACGGCCGAGGAACCAGTAGCCGAGCAGCGCGCCCGTCGTGTTGAGGATCACATCGTCGACGTCGAAGGCCCGGCCCTCGATCACCGCGCCCTGCGCCATCTCGACCAGGACCATGACGAGCAGGGCCACGAAGAACACCCGGACCACCCGCAGCCGCCCCGGTACGAGCAGCGGGACCAGGACACCGAAAGGCGCTCCGAGCAGCAGATTTCCCCCGGCCTGCTTGCATGCCGCGAGGAAGGTGTACTCCTCCGCGTACTGCCGCAGCGAGTGCCCGGGCCGCAGATTGGAACCGGCGATGCCGTCCGAGGCGGGCGAGGGGGTGAGCGTCAGTTTCGCGAGGACCGCCGAAAACGCGACGAGCAGCAGGAATGCGCACACCATCGCGAACGCTCGCAGAAGGGCACGCCCCCAGGTGCGGCGTGTCACGGGCGGCCTGCTGTCGCCACTCCCGGTGAGCGACTTCGATCGCTCGGCTCCGGTGTCCTCCCGGACCCGGCGCGACCTGCGGCCGGGCCGCCAAGTCCGGGCCCTTAAGGCCGTCCTGTCGTGCTCGGGCTGCTGCGCCGCACGCGTCGTCATAGGACCCGGATACCCGCGCCGGGCCCGGACACGCCGCCGGTGCGCGACACTGGTTGTTTGGCCCCGCCGTGCCGGCCCCGTCGGCAGCGGCCCGCACGGGGCCCCGTAGCAGGAAAGGGAGAGCGTGAACGGACCTCTCATCGTGCAGAGCGACAAGACGCTGCTGCTCGAAGTCGACCACGAGCAGGCGGACGCCTGCCGCCGTGCCATCGCTCCGTTCGCGGAGCTGGAGCGGGCCCCCGAGCACATTCACACCTACCGCCTCACCCCGCTCGGCCTGTGGAACGCGCGGGCCGCCGGGCACGACGCCGAGCAGGTCGTCGACGCGCTCGTCGCACACTCCCGCTACCCGGTACCGCACGCGCTGCTCGTCGACATCGCCGAGACGATGGCCCGCTACGGACGGCTCACTCTCACCAAGCACCCCACGCACGGGCTGGTGCTGACCAGCACCGACCGGCCGGTGCTGGAGGAGGTGCTGCGCTCGAAGCGGATCGCGCCGCTGGTCGGTGAACGCGTCGACGCGGACACGGTGGTCGTGCACCCTTCCGAACGCGGGCAGATCAAGCAGACGCTGCTGAAGCTGGGCTGGCCGGCCGAGGACCTCGCGGGCTACGTCGACGGGGAGGCGCACGCCATCGACCTCGCCGAGGACGGCTGGTCCCTGCGGCCCTACCAGAAGCAGGCCGTGGAGAACTTCTGGCACGGCGGCTCCGGGGTCGTCGTGCTGCCCTGCGGAGCGGGCAAGACCCTGGTCGGGGCGGGCGCCATGGCCGAGGCCAAGGCGACGACGCTGATCCTGGTGACCAACACCGTCTCGGCGCGTCAGTGGAAGCACGAACTGGTCAAGCGCACCTCGCTCACCGAGGACGAGATCGGTGAGTACAGCGGGACGAAGAAGGAGATCCGGCCCGTCACCATCGCCACCTACCAGGTGCTGACGACGAAGCGGAAGGGTGTCTACCCGCACCTCGAACTCTTCGACTCGCGGGACTGGGGCCTCATCGTCTACGACGAGGTGCACCTGCTGCCCGCGCCGGTCTTCAAGTTCACCGCCGACCTCCAGGCCAGGCGTCGGCTGGGTCTGACCGCGACGCTCGTGCGGGAGGACGGGCGCGAGTCGGACGTGTTCTCGCTGATCGGCCCGAAGCGTTTCGACGCGCCGTGGAAGGAGATCGAGGCGCAGGGCTACATCGCGCCCGCGGACTGCGTCGAGGTCCGGGTCAACCTGACGGACTCGGAGCGGCTCGCCTACGCGACGGCGGAGTCCGAGGAGAAGTACCGCTTCTGTGCGACGACCGCGACGAAGCAACGCGTCACCAAGGCGCTCGTGCGACAGCACCAGGGCGAACAGACCCTCGTCATCGGCCAGTACATCGATCAGCTCGACGAGCTGGGCGCCGATCTGGACGCCCCCGTCATCAAGGGCGAGACCTCGAACGCGCAGCGCGAGAAGCTGTTCAACGCCTTCCGCGAGGGCGAGTTGTCGGTGCTCGTCGTGTCGAAGGTCGCCAACTTCTCCATCGACCTGCCGGAGGCGACCGTCGCCATCCAGGTGTCCGGGACCTTCGGCTCGCGGCAGGAGGAGGCCCAGCGGCTCGGCCGGGTCCTGCGCCCGAAGGCCGACGGGCACGAGGCCCGTTTCTACTCGGTCGTCGCCCGCGACACGATCGACCAGGACTTCGCCGCGCACCGGCAGCGTTTCCTCGCCGAACAGGGCTACTCGTACCGCATCGTGGACTCGGAGGATCTGCTCACGGAGAGCTGAGCGCCACCGCGCGAGGGCGTGCGCGGGGAGGGGGCGCCGGGAGACGTGCGCGGGGCGGCGAGCGGCGGGGCGGCGAGCGGCGGGGCGCGGCGCCCCGGTGCCGCGTGCGGTCGGGGAAGTCATGTCCGGTGCTCCCCCGGCCGCTCGCGCCCTTCGTTCACGTGCCGGTGACGCCGCCGTATCCCCGCCTGCTCGGCGTATCCCTCGTACTCCCCGAGCACGACGACCTCGAAGGCGGCCTCGGCCACGGCTCGTACGGCGCGCAGGGCGCGAAGCGTGCGTGCGGGGGACAGGCGGCGCGGGACGGCGCCGACGACGGCGGACACGGTCACGGACGGTGTCGGGAAGATCACTGTGCTCATGCGCCAAGAATGCCGACCGGGAACCGGTTCCCGCATCGGACCACGGGTGGAATCCTCGGGCCCTCCGCTCTCCACCCGTGGGTCGATCCCGGCCGGCCACCCCCTACCCGGGTACCAGCCGGCCCCCTACGGGGGTACCCCCCGCCCGGACCGCCCGCGCCACGCGCGGAACCGAAAACCGGGAAGCCGGGAAGCCCGGAAGCCGGGAAGCCGGGAAGCCCGGAAGCCGGGAAGCCGGGAAGCCGGGAAGCCGGGACAAGCAGCTTCCGGGAAGCCGGGACGAGCGGCTTGCAGACACCCCGGAAAGCGGCTCGGCGGCACCGGGGAAAGCGGCTCACCGGCGCCCGGACGAAGCGGCTTGCCGGAACCCGGAAATAAACCGCTTGGCCGTCCGGGCGCTCTGCCCTAGAATCCTCCGTCTGCCCGCCTCCCTTCCGCGGAGTGCCGCCTGCCGGACGGAAACCGGCGGCTGACCGACGTCCGTCCCGCGTGCCCGTACACCCCGCGTGTACCTGTCCGCGCGGTGCGTCCGTCGCGCCCGATCGCACAGTCCGTACGTCCCGGCCAGCTCTCGTCCGCACGCGGTCCCGCCGTCGTGCCGTGTCGTGCCGTGCCCGTCCCGGTGGTCCCGGGCGCGGGCCGGCTGCTGCGCCGCGCCGTACCCGTACCGTCTGGAGCCGCACCGTGTCCGCGTCCGCACCTTCCTCCGCCCGGGACGACGCCGGGGCCACGGGCCCCGGGAACGAAGAGGGGAAGGACGATCCGCTCAGCCGGGAGCAGGCCCACCTCGCCCTCTCCCGCTCGGCGCTGCGCAGAATGCGCGAGGAGGCCGAGAACCTGGACATCTCCGACGTGACCGCGAACTGGGTCAACGCGGTCGTCCTCCAGGCGCAGATCGAGGAACGCGTGAAGGCGCTCGCCGATCTCTCGCACACCCCGTTGTTCTTCGGCCGGCTGGACTTCACACGGCCCCCGGGGCTCGACCTCGCGGAGGGCGCGGGCGGGGAGCGCTTCTACATCGGGCGCCGCCACGTGCACGACGCGGAGGGCGATCCGCTCGTCATCGACTGGCGCGCCCCGGTGTCGACCGCGTACTACCAGGCGTCCAGGAAGAACCCCATGGACGTGGCGCTGCGCCGCCGCTTCGGTTACACGGCCGGGGAGCTGACGGCGTACGAGGACGAGGCGCTGTCCGGCCCCGCCGCAGAGGCCGCCCCGGCGGCGGACGGCGAGCACGCGAGCCGGCTGCTCCAGCAGGAGATCGAGCGGCCCCGCGTCGGGCCCATGCGGGACATCGTCGCCACGATCCAGCCCGAGCAGGACGGCATCGTCCGCAGCGGACTGTCCGGAACGGTGTGCGTGCAGGGCGGGCCCGGCACCGGGAAGACGGCGGTGGGTCTGCACCGTGTCGCGTACCTGCTGTACGAGCACCGGGAACGGCTGGCCCGTACCGGCACCCTCGTGATCGGGCCGAACCGCTCGTTCCTGCACTACATCGAGCAGGTACTGCCCGCGCTCGGCGAGCTGGAGGTGCGGCAGGCGACCGTGGCCGACCTGGTCCTCGCACCCGGCGTCGAGGTGCGCGGGGAGGACGAGGCGCGGGCCGCGACCGTGAAGGGCGACGCGCGCATGGCGCAGGTCCTGCGCCGGGCGTTGCGCTCCCACGTGACCCCGCCCGCCGAGGCGACCGTGGTCGTGCGCGGTTCGCGGCGCTGGCGGATCCCGGCGTACGAGGTCGAGGAGATCGTCACGCAGCTGCTGGAACGCGACATGCGGTACGGGGCGGCCCGCGAGGCCCTGCCGCACCGCATCGCGCACGCCGTCCTGGTCCGCATGGAGCAGGCCGGGGAGGCACCCGACGACCGGGTGCAGGACGCGGTGGCGCGCAACGCGGCGGTCAAGGCGACGGTGAAGGCGGTGTGGCCGCAGGTCGACCCGGCGAAGCTCGTGCTGCGGCTGCTGTCCGACGCCGCGTTCCTCGCGGAGCACGCCGAGGGGCTGCTGTCCGAGGAGGAGCAGTCCGCGATCCTGTGGGCGAAGCCGGCGCGCGGCGTGAAGTCGGCGAAGTGGTCGGCGGCCGACGCCGTCCTCATCGACGAGGCCCGTGACCTGGTCGAACGTACCCATTCCCTCGGTCATGTCGTGCTCGACGAGGCGCAGGACCTGTCGCCGATGCAGTACCGCGCGGTGGGCCGACGCTGCACGACGGGTTCGGCGACGGTGCTCGGCGACCTCGCCCAGGGGACGACGCCGTGGGCGACGCGGACCTGGGCCGAGGCGCTGCGCCACCTCGGCAAGGAGGAGGCGCACGTCGAGGAGCTGACGGCCGGTTTCCGTGTGCCGCGCGAGGTCATCGCGTACGCCTCGCGGCTCCTGCCTTCGATCGCGCCGGGCCTCGCCGAGGTGCGGTCCGTGCGTGAGTCGCCGGGTTCGCTGTCCGTGCGCGAGGTGGCGGCCCAGACGCTCGACGAGGAGGTCGTGGCGGCGTGCCGGGCCGCGCTCGCGCACGAGGGGTCGACCGGCCTGATCGCGGCCGACGCGCGGATTCCCGCCCTGGCGGCGGCGCTGGAGGAGGCCGGTCTCCCGTACCTGTCGCCGGGTCAGGAGACCACCCGCGAGTCCCGGCTGACGCTGGTGCCCGCGTCCCTGGCCAAGGGCCTGGAGTACGACTACGTGGTACTGGACGAACCGGCGGCGGTCGTGGCGGGCGAACCCGACGAGCCGACCGGCCTGCGCCGTCTGTACGTGGCGCTGACCCGCGCGGTGTCCGGGCTGGCGGTCGTGCACGAGACCGCGCTGCCCGAGGTGCTGGGCGTACCGGACGAGGCAGGGGACGCGCGGACGGCGGCCTGAGCCCCCGCCCGGGAGGGACGCCGGGGCCGCGTCGAAGCCCAGGTGCCCCGCCCGGCCCGGAACTGAAGCCCCTCCCTCCGGTGGCACTTCGCTGTGGAAGCCTGAGCACGGCCTACGCGGCCTACACCGCCGCGTCGCCGAAGAAGTCCTTCGCGCGCGCCAGGGCCTCGTCGTCCGTGTGGATGTCGCCGGGGCGGCTGCCGTTGCCGAGCAGGACGCCGCCGAACCGCATCTCCATGTACTCGGCCGACAGGCGCAGGGTGTCGATCAGTGGGGCCGCGCGCCTCGCGTCCTCGTCCGCCATCGCGCTGACGCCCCACAGGGTGCGGCCCGCCATGCGGGAGCGGAACCCGAGGCCGGGCAGGCGCAGCCAGGCCGACCAGTAGTCGAGGTAGCGCTTGGCCTGGGCGGACAGGGAGTACCAGTACAGCGGGGAGGCGACGACGAGGTCCGTGGCCGAGAGCGTCGCGCGCAGAAGCTCCGCCTCCGCCTCGGAGGCCGGGGCAGGGGCGGGGCCCGCCGGGCTGTGGCGCAGGTCCCGGAAGTCGGGCAGCGCGAGGTCGCCCAGGTGTATCCAGCGCTGCTCGGCCCATGGCGGTAAGTACTGTGCCGCCGCGCGGGCCAGGGCCTCCGTGTTGCCGTCCTCCCGGGCCCCGGCCAGGAGGAAGAGGAAGGAGGGGGCGGGCGGGGTCGGCGTCCCTGACGCTGCGAGGTCTGCCGGCTGCTCGGGCAGGGGCACGGTGCACGCTCCTCGTACATCCCGGGAGCCGGTGGGTTTCGGGCGCCGTCCCGGCCCGGCGCCTGTTCTCCCGACCGAACTCCCCGTACGCCCGCGGCATTCCCGGGCCGGTCGTCAGTCGAGCGCTTCGCGCCAGCGGGCGACGGCCTCCGCGTCCACGGGTGCCGTCCAGCCCTCCGGCCGGGCCGCACCACCGATGTGGAAGGCCGTGACTCCCGCCTCACGCAGTGCGGGCAGGTGTTCGAGGCGCAGCCCGCCGCCGACCAGCAACTGCTGGGTGTAGCCCGGGGTGCCCTGGTGGGCGGCCTCGGCACGCAGCACGGGGAGCCCCTCGTCGACCCCCTGCGCCGAACCGGCCGTCAGATACGTGTCGAGACCCGGCAGTCCGTCGAGCGCGCGCCGCAGGGCGGCCCGGTCGGGGGTGCGGTCGATCGCCCGGTGGAAGGTCCAGCGGCAGCCCTCCAGGGCCTCCGCGAGCCGGGTGACGGCGGCCAGGTCGGGGCCGCCGTCCGGGTCGAGGAAGCCGAGGACGAACTCCTCCGCACCGGCCGCCCGCAGCGCCGCGGCCTGCTCCACGAGCACGTCCAGCGTCCGGGCGCCGCCCACCGCGAAGCCGTCGGAGAGGCGCAGCATGACGCGCAGCGGAACGGTCACGGCGGAACGGATGTCGCGGAAGGTCTCGACCGTGGGCGTCAGCCCGTCCGCGGCCATGTCGCTCACCAGCTCCAGCCGGTCGGCGCCGCCCGCCTGCGCGGCCTTCGCGTCCGCCGCGTCGAGCGCGATCACCTCCAGCACTGCCCGCTTGCTCATCAGCCGCCTCTTCTCGTTCCCCACGGTGTCGTTTACGGACTTTTCCGTGCATACCCGTACAGGTCTAGTCCAATCTCTACAGCACTTTACGTGGCGCGGGCCTTCGCGGGCAGCTGCGTCCACTCCTCGGCGGGCCCCACCGGTTGGGCGACGACAGGAGGACGGGGCCCGCCGGGGGAGAGCCGGCAGGCCGACACGAGCGAGCAGAGGACGCCGGGTGCAGGGCGACACGAGCGGGCAGAGGACGCCGGGTGCAGGGCGGCACGAGCGGGCAGGCGACGCCGGGGCGGGGTGACAATGACCGCATGGATCGAGAGGACTCCGGGACGACGACGACGGCGGCGGACGGGCTGAGCGCGCTGTGGCGGGAGACACTGCTGCGGGTGCGGGGCGGCGAACCGGAGCCCGACCCCGCGCCGTTCGCGGAGAATCTGCTGGCGCGCTGGTCCGAGCCGCAGCGCGCCTATCACACGACCGCGCACCTGCGGGCCGTCCTGCGGCACGTCGACGCGCTCGCCGGTCACGCGCGGGACGCCGACGCCGCACGGCTCGCGGCCTGGTTCCACGACGCGGTGTACCGGCCGGACCGTTCCGAGAACGAAGAGCGCAGCGCGTCCCTGGCCGTTCGTGCCCTGACCGAGGCGGGGGTGGGCGAGGCGTGCATGGCGGAGGTCGCGCGGCTGGTGCGCCTGACCGTCGGCCACGACCCCGAGGACGGGGACACGAACGGCGAGGTCCTGTGCGACGCCGACCTGGCGGTGCTCGCTGGTACACCGGAGGAGTACGGGCAGTACGCGGCCGCCGTCCGCGAGGAGTACGGATTCGTGCCGGACGAGGCCTTCCGTACCGGCCGCGCCGACGTACTGCGTCAGCTTCTCGGCCTCCCCCGGCTCTTCCGTACGCCCCATGGGCGGCGCGCGTGGGAGGCCCGGGCCCGCCAGAACCTCGCGACGGAACTGGAACTGCTGACCGTCCGAGGCGCCTGAGAGGCCCCGCCCGCGGACTCGGGCACGCGGGACCCATCGGTACGGGCACGCGGGCCCCCGCCGGCCCGGCTGCGTGAGGCTCGCCGGCTCGGCTACACGGGGTCCGCCGGCCGGGGGTCGAGTTCGGCGAGGAAACGTTCGATCACGGCCTCGTTCCTGGCCGCGTCCTCGATGCTCTCGCCAACGAGCCGCCCGGCGAGGGTGACGGCGAGCGTCACGACGTCCCCGCGCAGTTCCGCCTCGGCGCGCAGGCGCTCGGCCCCGAGTTCGCGGTCGGCGCGGGTGAGCAGCGCCTCCCGTTCACGCAGCCCCTCGGCACGCAGCCGGGCCATCAGTTCCGCACCCTCCTCCTGGGCCCGCTGACGCGAGCGGGCCGCCTCGTGACGGGCCTCGGCGAGCTGCCGTTCGAGGGCCTCCCGCGTCTCGCGCGCCTCCTGGAGCAGAGCCTCGGCGCGTTCCCGCTGCCCCTCGACGGCGTCCACCCGCTGCTCCAGGACGCGGTTGATCCGGGGCAGCAACCGGCGGGTCAGGACGAGGAAGAGGACGAGGAAGCTGAGAACGGCCGCCAACGTCTCCATGGGCTTCGGGGTGAGGACCTCCATCACCCCAGGCTAGAGACGAAAGCCGATGATCGTAACGGCAACGGTAGTTACCGTCTCCCATTGGCTGGTGCGACGGCGCCAGGCGCACATGGGTGGCCGGAAACATACGCGGGACGGTCCACGCCCGAAGTCCGGCGGCCGGCGGTCCGGCCGCCCGCCCCTCACCGGGTCCGGGGCGGCTTGCGGCGCCTGAGACCGGCGGTGACGAGCCGGCCGAGGAGTTCCTTGCTGCCGACCGGGGTCGCCCCGGCGGCCACCGCGTCCTCGTACCGGGTGGACGGCAGGTCGTAGTGGTCGCGGTCGAAGGCGCGGCGCGGCACGCCCAGCGCGGCGGCGAAGGCGTGCAGTTCCTCGTAGGACACGTCGCTCACGACGTGCGACCACACGCGGCCGTGGCCCGGCCAGTCCGGCGGGTCGATGTAGACGGTCATCGCGTCACCGCGCTCACCGCGCGCCCGGCATCCCCGGCACCGAGTCCAGCGCGCCGACCGGGGCCACGACGATCCCGGCCTCCGCGCACACCCAGTGCGGGTCGGGCCCCAGTTCCGGTTCGACGGTGAGGGCGTGCGGATCGTCCCCGGTGCACACGGGGCACACCGGCCACCGCCCGTACCGCTCCAGCAGGCCGTCCTGGACGTCCTGGGCGACGAGGCCCGGCACGAACTCGGCGCCCTGCGGCCACTGCTCGACCCACCAGCGGCGCTGCGTGACCGACTCCTCGACGAGCGACACGACCCGCGCGTCCGCCACCTCGCTCGCGGCGAGGTCGGCCAGTACGCGGGCGCGCGCGACGTGCAGGGTCTCTTCGAGGGAGCCGGGGTGGTCCATCCGTCCATTGTGCGGCAGCGCGCGCACGAGCCGGAAGCGCGCCACCAGGGCCCGCGCCCCAGCCGCCAGCCCCCAGCCCCCAGCCCCCAGCAGTGGGCACGGCCACTGGGACGGCCCAGCATGCCTTGACCCCCCTGTCCGGCTAAAAGTAAATTTCACACGTGAATAAGAATATGAAAAATAGTTTCAGCGGACGGTCCGCAGGCCGCCCCGCTCCGGCCCGCGGCACTCCGCCCGGCCCGGACCCGATACCCGGCTCCGCACCGACATCGGTACTGGCCTCGGCCTCTCCCCCGCGTCCCCGCTCGCGCACGGCGGCGGCCGTTCCCGCGCCCGCCACCCGCGCCACCCCGGCGGCGCAGACCCCGGTTCCGCCCGCGCCGGCCGCGCTGGCCGCGAAGGTGCGGACCCTCGCCCCGTCCATGACGCGCTCGATGCAGCGGGTCGCGGAGGCGGTCGCCGCCGACCCCGCGGGCTGCTCGGCCCTCACCGTCACGGGTCTCGCGGAGCGCACCGGCACGAGCGAGGCCACGGTCGTGCGCACCGCCCGCCTCCTCGGCTATCCCGGCTACCGCGATCTGCGGCTGGCCCTGGCCGGTCTCGCCGCGCATCAGGAGTCCGGCGCGGCGCCCTCCGTCACGGCCGACATCGCGCTGGACGACCCCATGGCCGAGGTCGTCGCCAAACTCGCCCACGACGAGCAGCAGACCCTCGCGGACACGGCCGCGAACCTCGACATGGCCGCGCTGAGCGCCGCGGTGTCCGCGCTCGTGCAGGCGCGCCGGGTCGACATCTACGGTGCGGGGGCCTCCGGGCTGGTCGCCCAGGACCTCGAACAGAAGCTGTTGCGCATCGGGATGCTCGCGCACGCGCACGCCGATCCGCACCTGGCGATCACCAACGCGGTGCAGCTGCGCGGCCGGGACGTCGCGGTCGCCATCACCCACTCGGGTTCGACGAGCGACGTCGTGGAACCGCTGCGGATCGCCTTCGAGCAAGGGGCGACGACGATCGCCGTCACGGGGCGGCCCGACGGGAGCGTCGCGCAGTACGCGGACTTCGTCCTGACCACGTCCACGGCGCGCGAGAGCGAACTGCGCCCGGCGGCCATGTCGAGCCGCGCGAGCCAGCACCTGGTGGTGGACTGCCTGTTCGTCGGGGTCGCGCAACGCACCTACGAGACGGCGGCGCCGGCGCTGTCCGCCTCCTACGAGGCGCTGGCGCACCGGCACCGCGCGCGCCCCGCCCCGGGCACCCACGCCTGAACGGCATCCCGTCCCCGACGGGCCCTGACGTACCGCAAGAACAGCCACGTACCGCAAGAACAGCACCCGACCCTGAGCACAGCGGAGCAGCCGCAGATGACGACCACCGGGCCGACCGACCAGGCCCCGCAGGACCAGAGCCGCACCCCTCTCTCCTCCCTCTCGTCCCTTCCGCCGCTTTCCGGGCACGACGCGCGAGCCGCCGACGTGTCCGGGGACGGCCGTCGGTACGACGAGCTGCGCGTGCAGCTCGACCACCTCACGACCGAGGCGTTCCGGCCGGAGCTGGCCGAGATCGACCGGCTGTCGACCGAGGAGATCGTCCGGACCATGAACGGGGAGGACGCGACGGTCCCCGCGGCCGTCGCCGCCTGTGTCCCGGTGATCGCCGCCGCGATCGACGGCATCGCCGCCCGGATGGCGCGCGGAGGCCGGCTGATCTACGCGGGAGCGGGAACCGCGGGACGCCTCGGGATCCTCGACGCGAGCGAGTGCCCGCCGACCTTCAACACCTCCCCCGACCTCGTCGTGGGCCTCATCGCCGGGGGCCCGAGCGCGATGGTCACGGCCGTCGAGGGCGCGGAGGACAGCATGGAGCTGGCCGCCGCCGACCTCGACGCGCTGCACCTCACCGCCGAGGACACGGTCGTGGGCATCTCCGCCTCGGGCCGTACCCCCTACGCGGTCGGGGCCGTCGAACACGCGCGGAGAGTGCGCGGCGCGCTGACCGTGGGCCTGTCCTGCAACGCGGACAGCGCCCTGGCCGCCGCCGCCGACCACGGCATCGAGGTCGTCGTGGGCCCCGAACTGCTCACCGGCTCGACGCGCCTGAAGTCCGGCACGGCCCAGAAGCTCGTGCTCAACATGATCTCGACGATCACCATGATCCGGCTGGGCAAGACCTACGGGAACCTCATGGTCGACGTCCGCGCCTCGAACGACAAGCTGCGGGCCCGTTCCCGCCGCATCGTCGCCCTCGCCACCGGCGCGGACGACGCGGAGATCGAGGCGGCGCTCACCGCGACCGGCGGCGAGGTCAAGAACGCGATTCTCGTGATTCTCGGCGAGGTGGACGGTCCGACGGCGGACCGGCTGCTCACCGAGTCCAAGGGCCACCTCCGTGCGGCCCTGACCGCCCCGCGCACCGGCTGAGGCATGACCGCCGCGGGTCCCCCCACCCCCGCACAGCAAGGCAGCACGCACCATGGCTGAGAACAAGAACCGCGAGACGGCGGCCGAACTCCTCCCCCTGGTGGGCGGCGCGGCCAACGTGACCTCCGTGACCCACTGCATGACCCGGCTCCGGCTGGGCCTCACGGACCGCTCACTGGTCCGCGAGGAGACGCTCAGGGCGCACCCCGCCGTCCTGGGCGTCGTCGAGGACGAGACCTACCAGATCGTCCTGGGCCCGGGGAAAGTCGCCCGGATCACACCCGAGTTCGAGAGGCTGGTCACCGAGGGACGCGGGGAGGGGGACACCCGCCCGGCGGCGGCGAATCCCGGTGTCGCGGGTCACGCGGGTCACGGTCACGCGGGTCATGCAGCGGATGAGGCGGAGAACGGGGAGGCGGGTGCGCGCCTCGGAGCGGCCGCCGACGCCGCCGCGGAAGCCGGGGCGATCGGTCCGGTGGCCCCCGCGGCGGCGGGAGCGGGAGCATCCGGTGCGGCGGCAGGCGCCGAGGGAGCACCCGGTACTGCGGCGAGCACCGGCGGAACGCCGGGTTCCGCTCCGACCGCCGGGGAACTGGCCGCTCAGGGCGAGGCGATGAGGGCGCGCCGGAAGGAGCGCAACCGCACCCCGGTCAAGCTGTTCCTGCGGCGGATCGCCGACATCTTCGTACCGCTGATCCCCGCGCTGATCGGCTGCGGGATCATCGCGGGCCTGGGTGGTCTGCTGGTCAACCTGGGCTGGCTGGGCGGGGTGACGCCCGCGCTCGGCGCGATCGCCTCGGGCTTCATGGCGCTCATCGCGGTGTTCGTCGGCTACAACACGGCGAAGGAGTTCGGGGGGACGCCGATCCTGGGCGGGGCGGTCGCGGCGATCATCGTCTACCCGGGCGTCGCGAACGTCGAGGTGTTCGGCGCGAAACTCGCCCCCGGCCAGGGCGGGGTCCTGGGTGCGCTGGCCGCGGCGATCCTGGCGACGTACGTGGAGAAGTGGTGCCGTCGCGTGGTCCCGGAGACGGTGGACGTGCTCGTGACCCCGACCCTCACCGTGCTCGTGTCCGGACTGGTGACCCTCTTCGGCCTCATGTACGTGGCCGGTGAGGTGGCGTCCGGGATCGGTACGGGGGCGAACTGGCTGCTCGACCACACGGGCGCCCTCGCGGGTCTCGTGCTCGGCGGTCTGTTCCTTCCGCTCGTGATGCTGGGGCTGCACCAGGCGCTCATCCCCATCCACACGACGCTCATCGAGAGCCAGGGCTACACGGTGCTGCTGCCGATCCTGGCGATGGCGGGCGCCGGCCAGGTCGGCTGCGCCGTCGCGGTCTACGTCCGGCTGAAGCGGAACAGCTCGATCCGCAAGACCATCAGGTCGGCGCTGCCCGCCGGCCTGCTGGGGGTCGGGGAACCCCTCATCTACGGCGTGTCGCTGCCGCTCGGCAGGCCGTTCGTCACGGCGTGCGTGGGCGGTGCGGCCGGCGGTGCGTGCGTCGGCCTGTTCTCGATGCTCGGGACCAAGGTCGGCTCGACCGCCATCGGGCCCTCCGGCTGGGCGCTGTTCCCGCTGCTCGCGGGCGACAAGGGGCTGGGGGCCACCGCCGCGGTCTACGGCATGGGACTGCTCGTCGGCTATCTGGTGGGCTTCGCCGCGACGTACGCCTTCGGCTTCAGCAAGCAAATGCTGAGCGAACTGAACGCCGGGGCCCCTGCACCCGGCACCGTCGTGGTGGCCGGCTCGGACGGCACGACCACGGCACCGTCCTCGGGTATCGCTCCCGCACCGTCCTCGGGTACCGCTCCCGCACCGTCCTCGAACGCTGCGACGGCTCCGGCACCGGCTGCTTCGACCGCCCGGACCGGCGCGGGCGCCCCGTCAGCCACACCGGGCCCCTCGCCCGAGCCCCCCACGCCCCACGGGGGGATCGCCGCCCGCGACCCGCTCCTCCCCGCGGACGTGCCGCCCAAGGCCGTGGTCGAGGACTGAGGAACGGCCCCGCGACCACTCCGACACGGGCCGTCCACAGGCCGGCGCCTCGGCGAACCAGGTACACCGAGGCACTAGTTGCGGGCTACACGAATAGTTGCTCCCGGATCTTGACCGCGTCATGCCACCGGTTCAGGATGAAGGGCACCGAAGCAACGGGCCCCCGCGAAGCGGCAGGTGGCGCCGTACCCGACGGACCCGTCTCGGGTGCCCTCGGCGTACCCGCTCCCGCACGAGCGGCCGCGCCCCTCTGCTCCGGCACCCGCGCGCCCCGCGAGGTGCCTTGGGGGCGCCCGCCCCTTCGAGCCCGGTCCCTTCGCGCGGTGCGGCACTTCGCGGAGAGGACAAGCACGTGACACCCAGCAAAACCGCCGCAGCGGCCAAGCCGTCACCGGCCGGACCGACCACCGCCCCGGCGGCCGTGGCGGATCCGGGCGGCCTCGGACTGGGGGCCTTCGCCCTCACCACCTTCGTCCTGAGCGTCTTCAACGCCGGACTGCTCGACGACTCGGTCGAGAAGGTGGTACTCCCGCTCGCGCTCTTCTACGGCGGTCTCGCCCAGTTGCTCGCGGGCATGTGGGAGTTCCGCAGGAACAACACCTTCTCGGCGACCGCCTTCACCTCCTACGGGGCGTTCTGGCTCGCGTTCGCCGCGTACGTCGGCAAGGTCGCGCCCCAACTGGACCCGGCGTACGCGGACAAGGCGACCGGACTGTTCCTCCTGGCCTGGGCGATCTTCACGGCCTACATGACGATCGCCGCCCTCCGGACCAACGGCGTCGTGGTCGGGGTCTTCGTGGCGCTGACGATCACCTTCGCCCTCCTGGCCGCGGGCGCGTTCACCGGCTCCTCCGGCATCGACAGGACCGGCGGCTGGTTCGGGCTGATCACAGCCGTCATCGCGTGGTACGGCTCCTTCGCGCACGTCGCGAACAGCACGTGGAAGCGGGAGATCGTGCCGACCTGGCCACTGGGCTGATCCGGCCCGCCGCCGGGGGAACCACCCTCACCCCAGAAATAATCACGGAAAGTAACCGAGCAGGTGTACTTTCCGTGACCAAGGGGTAGCTCAGTGTTGTCGGCGAGTGGCCGGCGGCTTCGGGCAGGGCGAGGAAAGGGGCGGTCATGATGTCGGCAGAGGTAACGGGAGGCGCGGGCACGGCGGTTCGGGGGCCGGGCGCGGAGTTCCGGGCACCGGGCACGGCGACGCGGGCCGCGAGCCCGGCAGTTCGCCCCGCGGGAGAGCCCGGTGCGGAGGGCGCACGGCGCCCGCTTCCGCCCGACGTGGTGGGCGTGGCCGTGACCTGTGTGGACACGGCGGGCATCACACGGGTGAAGGGGGTGCCGGCCCGGCGGCTGGCGGAGGCCGCTCACGCCGGGGTGGGACTCTCCCCGGTCTTCGACGTCGCCCTGGTGGACGACTCCTTCACGTCGAGTGTGCGCATCGGCGGCCCGGAGGGCGACCTGAGAATGGTCCCCGATCTCGACGCTCTCGCCCTCCTGCCACCGCTGCCCGGCTGGGCCTGGGCCCCGGGCGACCGCTTCGAGCAGTCCGGGGAGCCCTACGCCGCCTGTCACCGGGGCTTCGCGCGGCGCATGGTGGAGCGGGCCCGGGAGCGGGGCTTCGAGCTGGTGATGGGCTTCGAGACGGAGTGGGTCGTGACACGGCCCACCTCCTGGGGCCATGAGGAGGCACCACCCCAGGCCCCGTTCGAGGGCAACGCGTACGGCATGACGCGCCTTGCGCCGATGAGCGACTACCTGCGCGAGATCCTCGCGGCCCTGGAGAGCGCGGGCGTCGAAGTCCTCCAGATCCATCCGGAGTACGCGCCGGGGCAGTTCGAGGTGACGGTCGCCCCGGCGGACCCGGTCCGGGCGGCTGATCTCGTGGTCCTGGTGCAGGAGATCGTCCGCGCCGTGACGGTACGCCATGGCTGGGAGGCGAACTTCGGGCCGTCCGTCCTCGCCGGGCAGGTGGGCAACGGGCGTCACGTGCACCTGAGCCTGTGGCGCGAGGGGCGGAATCTGTGCGGCGGGGGCTCCGGAGTGTGCGGGCTGGCCCCGGAGGCGGAGTCGTTCCTCGCCGGGGTACTCGACGAGTTGCCCGCCCTGCTGGCGATCGGCGCCCCGAGCCCGGCCAGTTACCTGCGGCTCGGCCCCTCGCGGTGGACGGGCGCGTTCCAGTGCTGGGGGCCGGAGAACCGCGAAGCCGCGCTGCGACTGGTGCCGGGCCCGCAGGACAGTCCCCAGTCGGCCAACGCCGAAGTGAAGTGCTTCGACGCGGCCGCCAGCCCATACCTCGTGGCGGGTGCCGTGATCGCGGCGGGCCTGGCCGGGATGGACACGAAAGCCGCCCTCCCCGAGGCCACGCAGGGCGACCCGGCGGGCCGGGCGGACGGCCCCCCGCGGCTGCCCGAGAACCTCCCCGAAGCCGTGGCCCGTTTCCGGAAGTCGGCGGTGCTGAGGGAGGCCCTGGGCGAGGCGCTGTCCGAGGCGATGATCGCGGTGCGCGAGGCCGAGTCGGCGCTGTTCGACGGCTGGTCCCCACAGTCGGTCGCCAACGCGACACGGCGCCGGTACTGAGGGAGCCCCGGTGAGCACGACCGGCCTTCGAACGCGCCGACCACCCCCGGGAGGCCGCCGACGGCGCGCGGGACCGGCGGCACATGCCCCCGCCCCACACAGGTGTCGCAGACGGCAGGCAGCGTCCGGCGTCCGGCTGTCTCGCGGCCCCGGCTCCCGGCCTCGTCCCAGGACCCCCGCCTCAGCGAAACGCCTCCACGCTACGGGCGGCCCAGGCCGAGAAAGGGTGGGGCGGGCGGCCGAGTACGCGGGCCACGTCGGGGCTGACACGCAGCTCCGCCGGGGTCGGCCGGCCGAGGATGGCGAGGGTCGTCTCCACCACGTCCTCCGGCATGAAGGCGCGCATCTGGGCACCCGCCTCCTCGGGAGTCTGCTCCACGAAGCGCACGGGCTCGCCCAGCGCCTCGGCGATGGCCGCCGCCCGCTCCCTCGGCGTGGTGAGGGCGGGACCTGTCAGCTCGTGGATCACGCCGTCGTGCCCGTCGTCTCCGCGCAGAGCCGCCGCGGCGACCTCGGCGATGTCGAGGGGATCCACGACGGGCAGGCCCACATCGGCGAAGGGAGCGGCGACGACTCGGTCCGCGCGGACGGAGTCGGCCCAGGCGTAGGCGTTGGAGGCGAAGCCCCCGGGACGCAGGATCGTCCACTCCATGCCGGAGTCACGCACGGTCTCCTCCATGGTCCGGCCCGTACCCCCGTGTGAGGCGGAGTGTGGCCTCGTCACGACGCCCTGCGAGGACAGCAGGACGACCCGCCGCACTCCCCCCGCCTTGGCCACGTCCAGTACGGCGGCCGGGTCCACCTGACGCGCACCGGCACCGGTGTCGTGCAGGAACAGCGCCTCGGCGCCCTCGCACGCGGGGCGCAGGCTCTCGGGCCGGGTCAAGTCGGCCGTGGTGTGCCGGGCACCGGCCGGCAGCTCGGGGACGCGGGACACCCCCCGGGAAACCGCGGTCAGCCGCTCCCCGGCTGCTGCGAGAGCGCGTACGAGCGGGGTCCCGACGTTTCCGGTGGCCCCTGTGATGACGATCATGACCGACTCCTCTGGAGGGATGTGCGTTCGGTGGTTGAGTCAGGTGGTGCTGCGTTCGGTGGTGCCCTCATGTTCCGAGCTGAACTGGCCATCTCCTGGCCTGTTCTGAAAAGGCCTTTCACGCTGTCCCAGGAAGGGGTTCGGGAAGAGAATCGGCCCATGAGAGCCGACCGCCTCGTGGCGACCCTGCTGTTCCTGCAGACCCGTGGGCGGGTGACCGTCGCCGAGGTCGCCGCGGAACTCGACGTGTCGCCGCGCACGGCACGCCGTGACCTGGAGGCGCTCGCGCTGGCCGGGGTGCCGGTCTACTCGCGGCGCGGACGGGGTGGCGGCTGGTCACTGGTGGGCGGGGCGAGGACGAACCTGACGGGGCTCACCGCCGACGAGATCCGTGCGCTGTTCCTCCTCGCGGGGCCGCTGTCCTCGACCGCGCACCAGCGCACGGCGCTGCGCAAACTGGTGCGGGCCCTCCCTGCCTCCTTGCGTCAGGACGCGGAGGCGGCGGCGCGTGCCGGGCACGTCGACGGGCACGACTGGTCCCGTACCGCGAGCACTGCCGAGGCTCCGCAACTCGACGTGGTGCGCCGCGCTGTGGTGGAGGGCGTGCAGGTACGGATCGGGTATCAGGGGCCAGGCCGGCCGGCGACCGAGCGCACGGTCCATCCGCTCGGTCTTGCGTCGAAGGCGGGAGCCGACTACCTGGTGGCGGACACGCACCACGGGATGCGTGTCTTCCGGTTGAGCCGGATCACGGCGGCGACGCGGACCGGCGACCCCGTCGTACGACCGGAGGGCTTCGACCTCGCGACGACGTGGCGTGCGCTCGCCGCGCGGATGGAGGACCGGATGCGGGCGGTGACGGTCCGGGCAACCGCGGCTGCGGACACCGAGGCGGTTCTGCGCCGTCTGTTCGGCGACCGGCTGCGCGTCCTCACACCACGGCGGGACACGGCGATACGGGAGGGCACGGCGATACCGCAGGCTACGGCCATACCGGGCGCCGTGACCTCACCGGAGGCGGGAACACCACCGGACGAGCGGGCGAGCGGGTGGCTCGCCGTCGAGGTGGACGGGCCGTCGTCCGAGGTGCTCGCGGCCCAGCTCGCCGGTCTGGGAGGACGAATCGAGGTCCTGGACCCTCCGGAGGCCCGGCACCGGCTGGCCCGGATCGCCGCCGAACTCGCCTCGCTCTACGGCCTCCCGGGCGTGGAGGGCGCCCTTTCCAAGCGGGAGCCACCTCCCACAGCCTCCTTTCCGGAAGGCCCTACGCCGAAAGGCCCCACGCCGGAAGGCCCCACGGCTGAAGGCCCCACGGCTGATGACTCCAGGGCTGATGACTCCACGACTCGTGGCGCTACGCCGTAGGTCCGGCCCCAACAGCGCTGCTGAGGAAGCCGGTTCGTGTACGGGGCGGGGCCCGGCGGAGCTGGGGTACCGGGTCGCGCGGAAGACGGCCGGACGCGCACTCGCCACGGCAACCGTCCGTGACCTGCGTGAACTCGCGGCCCCACTACGGACTGACTCGGCTGTGTGGCGCCACGACCCTCGACCGGATCCCTTGTGGGCGTCGACGTCGAACACGTTGAAGCGGCCCAGGATCTCTTGCGCTACGCGGTCAGGGGCCGGGAAAGCGAAGTGAGTTCGGTCGCGGAATGGACGACCAGGACGTCGAAGTGGGAACGGCCCTCGCCCTGCCGGCCCTGCCTAACGCGGCTCCCGTACGCTCCCGGTCATGGGGAGCACTGGGGGCAGTGGCAGTGGGGGCGCGGAGTACGCCGGTCGGGAACGCGGAGCGGAGCGCCCGGCGGACGAGCGCTACGGGGACGAACGGCAACGTGAGCGGGAACGCGAACACGAACACGAACGGGAAGGCGAACGCGAGGGGGACGGAGAAGGCGAGGGGGACGTGACAGGCGGGCGTGGCGAGAAGGGCCGTGCAGAGGGCAGGACCGGGGGTGAAGGGGGCGAGCCGTGGGCAGGTCGCCGTCTGCGGGTAGTGATCGCGAACCGCCTGTGGAGCGTCTTCGGGATCGCCTTCGGGGTGAGCGTCGTCTCGTGGGTGCTCGCGGGCCTCGCGAGGCTCTGGGCCGAGGAGGGAGGCGAATGCCGGCTCGCCGAGCTGCGGGGGAACAGCGGGTTGGTCAGGACGTGGGACACCGTGTGGCCGCCGTCCCAGCGGTGCACGTTCGTGGACGGCACGACCTTGTCCTCGGCGGGTTTCCTGGTTCCGGTCTTCTGGGCGGCCGCGGTCCTCGCGCTGCTGTGCGGGGTGCTCGCTCTGGCCCACGAGCTGTGGGGCTTCCGCAACGCGCTCGCCGGGCGCCGGCTGCGGGCAGTCGTGGTCAGTTCGGGACTGACGCTGGTGATGGTGGGCGGCATCGGGTACCTGATCGCCGGCACGGAGGGGAGCGAGGCGTGCCGGGCGTCCCGTACGGGGCTGGCCGGGCCGGCGGCGAGGACGGGATACCGGTTGTTCCCGCCGCAGCGGGTGTGCGAGTACCCGGGCGGGGGCCGGGTCGTCCTCGTACCGGGGCCGGTCGTCGGGGCGACGTGGACGCTCACGGCGGTGGTGGTCACAGCTGGGCTCGGCTGGGGCGCCGCCGTACGGCACGGGCGTGCACGACGGGGCGGGGCCACCCCTCCGTCCAGCCCTTCCAGCCGTCCCGGAACCCTGTCCCTTGCGGACGCCTCGTCCGCCTCGGGCGCCTCGTCCGCCTCGAACATCTCGTCCGCCTCGTCGACCTCCCACGTCTCGCCCACTCCAGCCGCCGCCCCACCCACCCCGGACCCACCAACCACCCTGGACACCCCGGACACCCCGGACACCCTGGACACCCCGGACACCCCGGACACCTCGCCCACCCGAGCTGAGGAATCCGCTCGCTGACCACTGAGAGCCGTTACGGGGAGCCGTCCTCGGCACACCCCGACCCGTCCTCGGCACACCTCGACCCCGTCTCCGGCCCACCCTCGGCCCATCCCCGGCCCGCCACGGCCGCCACCTGCTGCGTTCCGCACGAACGACGCCCGGCCCCTCTTCCGGCGGACGGGTCCCTGCCGTAGCGTTTTGCGTATGCGCACATCGTCCCGTCGCCTGCTGGGTGTGGCCGCACTCGTCGGGCTCGCCGTCGTCCTCGCCCTGTTGATGTGGCCGGTGGGTGGCTCCGGGTGTGGGAGCGTTCTCGGCACCGGAGAGTCCGGCGGTCCCACCGCGAGTTCCTGCAACGCCGACCATCAGCGCCAGGCCGGCTGGGCCCTCGGCTTCGCCGTGCCGACCGTCGTGACCGGCGTGCTCTACCGGAGGCACCGGTGAGGCCGTGACACCGGGCAGCGCCCGCGATCACGCCTCGTACGCCTCGCGCCCCGCGCTCCTCCCGCCGTACGCGGCGGTTGCCGTCAGCGAGGCCCAGTAGTCGTCCGCCCGGCCCTGGTACCGGGGCAGTCCGGCATCGAGGACGACGACCTCGTCGTAGAGCGCGACGGTCCCCCGTACGTCCTCGGGCCGTTCGGTGGAGACGATCACGGGGAGTTCGGTGCCGAGCCCGGCGAGCAGTCCGGCGAAACGCTCGCGCTGGCAGGGGCTCAGGCCTGCGGCGGGCTCGTCGATCAGCAGGACCTCGGCGCCGTGGACGAGGGCCTGGGCGAGGCCGAGTCCACGCAGTTGTTCCGCGTCGAGCCGGTGCGTGCGGTGCCCGGACAGCCCGGCGAGGCCGACCCGGGCGAGCGCGCGCGGCGCACCGTCCCAGGACTCGGCCCTCGTGAGCCCCTTCAGGCGGCCCGCTTGGGCGACCTGCTCACGCACGGTCAGTCCCGGGACCGGCCGGGTCTCCTCCGGCAGCCAGCCGACGCTGCGCCGGTACTGGGCCCGGTCGCGCCCGTCCGAGGCGTCCAGGCCCCGGAACCGCACCGCTCCCGACCACGGCACGAGCGCGGAGGCGGCGAGACCGAGCAGCGTGCTCTTGCCCGCCCCGTTCGGCCCGAGCAGCACGCAGCTGCCGGAACCGAACTCCAGGTTCAGCCGGTTGAGCACCGGGACGCGACGGCAGTAACGGAAGCTGCATTCGACGAAGTGAAAAGGCACAAGTCGGGAATGTACGCCAGAACATGGGGCGGAGGACCGGAATTTTCCCCTCCGCTACCCGCGCGGGTGACGCGAAGATCATCGGTCGGCACGCCCCGCCCCTCCCTGGCCCCGGACGCGGGGGACGGAGCGCCGGGAAGCCGACGTGCGGTAGGGCGAAAGAGGGGGATCGCCGGTCCCTGGACAGGTGCGGCCTTCATCCGGGGACCGCCCGGGGCGACTCTCGTAGAGGGCGTCAGCAGAGGAGACGGCGGCGGAGGAGGCAAGAGACATGGGTGAGCCGGAGAACCCGTAGGCGCGCCGTCCGGCGCCTCCCACACCTCCTCCGCATCCTCTTGTCTCCTTCCCCCCTTACTCACTTCCCCTTGTCCCCTTCCCCACCCACGAGGAGCACCACCATGACGGAGCAGACCGCAGACCACCGCACGCCCGGGACCACCGCCCCCTCCGGGAGGATCGCGCTCATCACCGGCGCGAACCGGGGGCTGGGCCGTCGCTCGGCACAGCACCTCGCAGCCGCGGGGACGGACCTGATCCTGACCTACCGCTCGCACGCCGAGGAGGCGGAGGAGGTCCTCGCGCACGCGCGGGGGCTGGGCCGTACGGCGGTCGCGTTCCGCCTGGACACGACGGAGCTGTCCGCGTTCCCGGCCTTCGCCGAGGACGTACGGGCGGCGCTGCGCGAGCACTGGGGCAGGGACGACTTCGACTTCCTGGTCAACAACGCCGGTTCCGCGGCGATGGCCTCCGTCGCGGAGACCACCGAGGAGCAGGTGGACCTGATGTACCAGGTCCACTTCAAGGGCCCGTACTTCCTGACGCAGCGGCTGCTGCCCCTGATCAAGGACGGTGGCCGCGTCCTCAACTTCTCGACCGGGCTGACGCGTTTCACCGGCGAGAACGCGGCGCCGTACGCCTCGATGAAGGGTGCGGTCGAGGTCCTGACCCGCTATCTCGCGAAGGAGCTGGGCCCGCGCGGCATCGCGGTCAACGCGATCGCGCCGGGCGCGACGGCCACCGACTTCGGCGGCGGCGGGCTGCGCGACGACGAGCAGGTGCGCGCGCAGCTCGGAGCGGTCACCGCGATGGGCCACGTCGGCGACCCCGAGGACATCGGGGCGGCCGTCGCGGCGCTGCTCGCCGAGGGCACGGGCTGGATCACCGGCCAGCGGATCGAGGCCTCGGGCGGCATGCTGCTCTGAGTACGCGCCCGAGTCGCCGGCCGGGTACGGGGACGGGGCCCACGACGGGCCGGCCCGAACCGGGCGCCCCGCCCCGTACGCAGGCCGACGTGAGGGAGAGGAGACTGGAGCCGTGGACCGAGCCCAACTCGCGGATTTCCTCCGCACGCGCCGTGAGGCCCTGCAACCCGAGGACGTGGGCCTGCCCCGCGGGCCGCGCCGGCGTACGGCGGGGCTGCGACGCGAGGAGGTCGCCTCGCTGTGCGGGATGTCCGCCGACTACTACAGCCGGATCGAGCAGCGGCGCGGGCCGCAGCCCTCGGAGCCGATGCTCGCGTCGATCGCGCGCGGCCTGCATCTGTCCCTGGACGAACGCGACCACCTGTTCCGGCTGGCCGGGCACAACACCCCGAGCCGTACGCTGCGCGGCGACCACATCACGCCGGGGCTGATGCGGATCCTGGACCGGCTGGAGGACACCCCGGCCCAGGTCGTGACGGACCTCGCGGAGACCCTGACGCAGACGCGTCCCGCGGCGGCCCTGCTGGGCGACGAGACCCGTTTCACCGGGCTGGAACGCAGCCTCGTGTACCGCTGGTTCACCGATCCGGCGACGCGCCTGCTGTACCCGGAGCAGGACCACGAGCGGCACAGCCGCTTCTTCACCTCGGAGCTGCGCGCCGCGTCCTCCCGGCAGGGCAGGGGCGGGCGGGCCGAGCGGATCGCCGAACTGCTCCGCGAGGGCAGCGCGGAGTTCGCCGCGCTGTGGGCGGTCCACGAGGTGAGCCTGCCGCGCAACGAGCCCAAGCGCATCGTCCACCCCGATCTCGGGGTCCTCGAACTGCACTGCCAGAAGCTGGTGGACCCGGAGCAGGCGCAGGCCCTCCTCGTCTACACCGCGACCCCCGGCACGGAGAGCCACGAGAAGCTCCAGCTCCTCAACGTCCTCGGCGTACGCGCTCCGGGAAGCTGAGAGGCGTACGTCCGCCGGGACGGAAGTGCGGCAGGCCGGGGGAAGCGTGCCGCGCCGGGCCGGACGGCCTCGCCGGCACGATCGCCTCGATCTCCGTCCCACGCCTACGAGCGCACCGACGGTTGTGCGCCGTCCGGCCTCAGGGCCGGGTCCGGGTTCATGGGAAAGTCCGTGCCTGGATGACTTCGGCGCGCGCTCCGAGGATGAGGGAAGAGCAGGGGCACGGAGCCGGGAGAGCGACTTCCGGCCGGCCCCGCCCCGTTACCGAGAGCAGATCCCTCATGCGTGAGCACAAGCACCTGTACATCGACGGCGTCTGGCGCGCGCCGGTCGAGGCTTCCGTCCTGGAGCTGACCGACCCCGCGACCGGCGAGGTCACCGGCCGCGTCGCCCAGGGCGGCGCGGCGGACGCCGAACTGGCGATCGCCGCCGCCGAGCGGGCCTTCGCCTCCTTCTCCCTCACCACCCCCGAGGAGCGCGTCGCGCTCCTGGAGCGGGTCCTCGCCGAGTTCGACCGGCGGGCCGAGGACCTCGCCCAGGCGGTGACCACGGAACTGGGGGCGCCCCTGTCCCTGGCGCGCGGGGCGCACGTTCCCACCGGCCGGGTGCAGATCGCCACCGCGATCGAGGTGCTCAAGGAGTTCGAGTTCAGCGAGCGGCGCGGCGCCGCCGTGATCCGTAAGGAGCCGCTGGGGGTCGCGGCGCTCATCACCCCGTGGAACTTCCCGGTGCTCCAGGCGACGGGCAAGATCGTCTCGGCTCTCGCGGCCGGCTGCACCGTGGTCCTCAAACCGGCCGGCCTGACGCCGTACTCGGCGGTGATCCTCGCCGAGATCCTGGAGGCCGCAGGGGTACCCGCCGGGGTGTTCAACCTGGTCAACGGCCGGGGCTCGGTCATCGGCAAGGTGCTCAGTTCGCACCCGGCGGTGGGCATCGTCTCCTTCACCGGCTCCCTCGCGGCGGCCGAGGCGGTCACGGTCGCGGCGGCCCCCACCATGAAGCGCGTGAACACGGAGCTGGGCGGCAAGTCCCCGCACATCCTGCTGCCGGACGCCGATCTCGCCACCGCCGTGCAAACGGTGCACGCCTGGATGATGGCGGTCACCGGTCAGCTGTGCAGCGCGCCCAGCCGCACACTGGTGCCCCGGGACCGCCTGGAGGAGTTCCTGTCCGTCCTGGTGCCGTCCCTGGAGGCGTTGGAGGTGGGCGACCCGCGTTCCCCCGGGACGGACATGGGACCGCTGATCTCGGCCGAGCAGTGGGACATCGTCCAGGGCTACATCCAGCAGGGCATCGACGCCGGGGCACGTCTGGTGACCGGCGGGCTCGGCAGGCCGGAGGGTCTGGAGGCGGGCCACTTCGTGAAGCCGACCGTGTTCGCCGACGTCAGCAACGACATGGCCATCGCCCGCGAGGAGATCTTCGGCCCCGTCATGTCGGTCATCGCCTACGACACCGTCGAGGAGGCCGTCGAGATCGCCAACGACACGCCCTTCGGGCTCGCCGCCTACGTCACCGGCGAGGACGTCGGGCGGGCAAACGAGATCGCCTCGCGCATCCGGGCGGGCTACCTCCTCATCAACGACGCCGAGTTCGACTGGACGGCCCCGTGGGGCGGCTACAAGCAGTCCGGCAACGGCCGCGAGTTCGGCCGCGACGGCGTCGCCGAGTACCTGGAGACGAAGGTCGTCGTCGGCGGCTGACCGCCCCTCCACACTCCTCCACCGCACCGGGGTCGCCCGGCCCGGCTTCCTGTGCGTTTCTTTCCCTGGATGACCGCGCCCGCCCCGGCGACAGTGAGACCACTGCCCCCGCTTCCCTTCCCTGCTTCCCTTCCCCACTTCCTTCCCAGGAGTCAGCATGACCACGTGGTTCATCACGGGCGCGTCCCGTGGATTCGGCCTGGAGATCGCCCGCCAGGCCCTGGAGCGCGGCGACGACGTCGTGGCCACCGCCCGCCGCCCGGAAGCCGTCGAGAAGGAGCTGCCCGGACATCCGGAGCAGCTGCTCGCGCTCCCTCTCGACATCACCGACGAGGAGCAGGCGCACACCGCCGTGGCCGCCGCCGTGGCACGGTTCGGCACCGTCGACGTCCTGGTCAACAACGCGGGGCGCGGGCTGCTCGGCGCCGTCGAGGAGTCCTCGGACGCCGCCGTCCGCGCCGTCTACGACGCCAACGTCTTCGGGCTGCTCAACGTCAGCCGGGCCGTTCTGCCGGTCATGCGCCGGCAGCGCTCGGGGCGCGTCCTCAACTTCAGTTCGCTCGGCGGTTTCCACAGCTCGGCCGGGTTCGGCATCTACTGCTCGACCAAGTTCGCGGTCGAGGGCATCTCGGAGGCCATGCGGGAGGAACTGGCCCCGCTGGGGATCGACGTCACCATCGTCGAGCCCGGCTACTTCCGCACCGACTTCCTCGACTCCAGTAGCCTGCACACCGAGGGGCGGGTCATCGAGGACTACGCCTCGACAGCCGGAGCCGTGCGCGGCGCGGTCCCCGGTCTCAACCACGCGCAGCCCGGCGACCCCGTCAAGGCCGCGACGGCCGTCCTCGCCCTCGCCGACGCCGGTCGGCCGCCGCTGCGTGCCCAGTTCGGCAGCGACTGCCTGGCGGAACTGGACGCGACCCTCACGCGGGTGCGCGCCGAGTCCGAGGCCTGGCGCGAACTGGCGCTGTCCACCGACCACGACGACGTCAAGGCCGCCGTATAGGGCCGCACGAGGCCCTACCGGATCCCAGGGGCACCGCCCACCGAGCAAGGAGCTTGACCATGACGGAACTGGGGGCGTACCTGCGCTCGTGCCGGGCCCGGGTGAGCGCCGAGGACGCGGGGCTCCCGGTCTCGGGCTACCGCAGGGTGCCGGGACTGCGCCGCGAGGAGGTCGCCGCGCTGGCCGGGGTGAGCGTGGACTACGTCGTCCGTCTCGAACAGGGCCGGGTCGCCTCGGCCTCCCCCGAGGTGCTCACCGCCCTCGCGCGCGCCCTGGGACTGCGGCCCGACGAGGAGGAGTACCTGCTGCGGTGCGCGGCGGAGGCGAAGTCCCCTCCGCGCGCCGCGCGGGCGGCCTCGGGGCCGCGTGTGGCGCCCGCCACCCGGCGGCTGCTGGACAGCCTGTCGGGGGTGCCCGCCCTCGTGCTGGGGCGGCGCATGGACGTCCTCGCGTGGAACGGGCTGGGCGCCGCCCTGTTCACCGACTTCGGCGCGCTGGCGCCGCACCGCCGCAACCACGTGTGGCTGGCCTTCCTCGACCCGGACGTCCGCGGCCGCTACGCGCAGTGGGCGAAGGTCGCCCAGGAGTGCGTCTCCTACCTGCGGATGGACGCGGGACGCTACCCGGACGATCCCGGGCTCGCCCGGCTCGTCGGCGAGTTGTCGATGAAGGACGCCGACTTCCGCCGACTGTGGTCCGGTTACCAGGTGCGCGCGCAACGCGAGGGCCGCAAGGAGTTCCTGCACCCCCGGGTGGGGCCGCTCAGCCTCGACTTCCAGGTCCTGGACGTACGCGGGGAGCCGGACCAGAGCCTGCTCGTCTACACGGCGCAGCCGGACAGCACCTCGGCACAGGCCCTCGCCTTCCTCGACAGCTGGGCGGGCACCGGCCGCAGCGCCACGGCGGACTCCGGACTGATCACGGACGCGGCGGACGCGGCGGAGGCCGCGACCTGAGCCCGGCGCGTCCCCGGAAACGCCCGAGGGCGGTGGCCCCCACGAAAAAATTGGACACCCCCCACTGCGGCGAGCGGTACGTGCCCGTAAACCCAAACACCTAGAGCGCAGGGCGCGCGACGCCCCGGGAGAATAGG